>NZ_FSRM01000001.1:1280839-1921259 GCF_900141745.1 Paraburkholderia phenazinium
GCGTTTACCCAGCCGCTGCCACCCAGTCCCCAGACTTCCCGCCGTGCTTCTCCAGCACTTTCACATCGGTGATCGTCATGCCGCGGTCCACCGCCTTGCACATGTCGTAGACCGTCAGCAGTCCCACCTGTACAGCGGTCAGTGCTTCCATCTCCACGCCTGTGCGCCCCAACGTTTCCACCTGCACCGTGCAATGCACGCCGGGCAGCGTCTCGTCGAGTTCGAAATCCACTTTGACGCGGGTAAGGGCTAGCGGATGACACAGCGGAATCAGATCGGCGGTGCGCTTGGCTCCTTGGATCGCAGCGATGCGAGCGATGCCGATCACATCGCCTTTCCTGGCGTTGCCGTCGCGGATGAGCGCAAATGTCTCCGGCAGCATACGGATCGAGCCGCGCGCGATAGCGATGCGTTTGGTTTCCTGCTTGGCGCCGACATCCACCATGTGCGCCTGGCCGGCGGCGTCGAAGTGGGTGAGTTCAGGCATGGTGGGGCTCCTTCTGAGAGCGCCAATCATACCAGCGCGATGCGGATGGCAACCCGGACGGAGCGTCGACTATGACGCCGCGTTTTTCGGAGCCGCAGCCTGAGCGGGACTTGCAACAAACCCAAACTGTTCGGCTACCTCCGCGCGTGCGACCGGCTGCAACGGTAGTGTCATCCCGTCACGCCAATGGAACCGCCCAGCGTCGCCATTCGCGGCCAGTTCGGCGTGCTCGGAAAACAGATCAAGATCGTGGTCATGCAAAACGGCGATTCGCGGCGGCGTTGACGTGTCCGTGAACAGCACACCGCCCTCGTCATCCAGATAAGCCGCGGCAGGCTCAAACGCATTCCCGGCCTGATCAGTCAGCGTCAATGTCGCCTTGGCGCCATCTCCATCATTGAGGCCAAGCCTCACCACCCACGGCGTATAACCCAGTTCCACATACACCCGCTGTGGTCCGTTCTGAAAGAACCACTGCCCGCCCGCATCCGCTTCGTAGTTCCGGTTGATAAAGGCAAGCAACGCCGCATGCCGTATCGGTTCTCCCGGCGCGCCGCGCGCCTGAGCCTCATCGTCACGCATGCGCCAGTTGCCGCGCCGGTCGAGCAGCAGCCAGCCAGTGCAATGCGGCACGTTGGGCCATTTGGCGAGCGCCTGGCGAACGATGTCATCCATGGTCGACGAATGGGGCGAGGTAGTTGAAAACGCGCCGTGACAGCCAGTCGCTGCGCCCCGGAAACGGACCCGTCATGAAGCCGACGTGGCCGCCGTGCCGAGGCTGGTCCAGTTCGATCGCAGCCGACACTTCATGCCGTCCCGGCAACACGGCGCCGGGCAGGAACGGATCGTTCCGCGCGTTGAGCACGAGCGTAGGCACCGTGATCTGCGGCAGCAATGGCCGTGTGGTCGCCTGAGTCCAATAGTCGTCGGTATTGCGAAAGCCGTGCAGCGGGGCCGTGACGATGTTGTCGAACTCGTACATGTTGCGGCTTGCGAGCATCGCGTTGGCGTCGTACAGGCCCGGATACTGTTCGAGCTTCTGCAGCGCCTTCACTTTTAGCGTTTTCAGAAAGTTGCGCGTGTACACCTTGCCGAAACCCTGTGATAGCGCCTGGCCGCCAGCATGCACATCGAGCGGCGCGGAGATTGCCGCGGCGGCAGTGAGAAACGAGGCATCTTCGCGCCGTTCGCCTAGCCAGCGTAGCAACACATTGCCGCCCAGCGAAACACCTGCCGCGACGATCGGCCCGCGATGCACGTCCCGAAGGCGCCGCAGGACCCAGTCCACTTCGGCGCTATCGGCGAGGTGATAAAAGCGCGGCAACAGGTTCAGCGGTCCGCTGCAGCTGCGAAAGTGCGGGACAACCCCGTGCCATCCGCGTTCACGCGCCGCGGCCATCAACGCGCGGGCATAGTGGGAGTTCGAACTGCCCTCGAGGCCGTGAAACAGCACGAAGAGCGGGACGTCGGACGAGGCTTCTTCGTTGTCCCAGGCGCCCGAGGCATCTGCCTCATGCACCAGCCAGTCGAGTTCGATGAAATCGCCATCCGGCGTGTCCCAGCGCTCGCGTCGATAGGTCACCGCGGGAAGTCGTGCAAAGAGGGCCGGGACAATGGTCTGAACGTGGCTGTTCGGCAGCCAGAGCGGAGCGCGGTAGAACATTTCGACGACGCTCGTCTCGACGGCCGCTGCGCGAGCGGTTGCGGGAGAAACGGTCTTGTTGTGCGTCGTACTCATGCCAGCGACCGGAAAAAACAGAAAACGTGAGTCGTCAGTGCAAAGACCCCTGACCATGACGCATTTTCGCAGCAAACTGATTCGCCGCTTCGTTCGGCATCGCACTCGCGTGGATATGTGCGATCTTCCATTCGCCGCGCTCGTGGACCATTACGTAGGTGCTGAAGACCATGGTGGGCGCGACCTTCGGATCCGCCGGGCGGTGCGCTTCCGCAATCGCATACACGACGGTGCCGAGGCTGTCGTACACGCGGATATCCACCGGTTCGATCGACACGGGATTGAGTTCGAGCTGGACGGCGAGGCCGGCGCGGATGGTGTCCAGACCGTGCAGGTGCGAGCCGTCGGCGCTGATGTAGCTGGCAAACTCCTCGTCGATCCACAGGCCCATCAAACTCTCGAGATTGACCTCTGCTACCGCCTGGTAATAGGCGTTGAGAGTATCCGCAGCGGCTTCGAAGATGTGGGCAAAACGTGGCATGGCTCGTCAGTCTCTTGTGCGCGGCGCGCGCGGTTGCGGGCAGCAGTAAAAACAGGACAACCAGGAACAACCCGGCGGGACAACCGCGAGGATGCCCGCGCTCCAGGGCGCAGGGATGACGCCGCGTGGCGTGCTTGCAACGCGGCGTACGGCTGCCGGACGGTTCAGCGTTGCGCGAGGAGCATGCCGCGCAGGTCGCCGAATACCTGTTCGGCGCTCAGTTGCCGCAGGCAGTTCAGATGACCGAGCGGACACTCGCGCTCAAAACAGGGACTGCATTCGAGATGCAGCCATTGTACCTTCGCAAGCTCGGACAATGGCGGCGTGTGGCGCGGATCGGTCGAGCCGTAGACAGCCACGAGCGGCCGTCGCAGCGCCGCTGCCACGTGCATCAAACCGGAATCGTTGGTGACCACGGCGTTGGCGCGTGAGATCAGCGCGCACGCTTCGCCCAGCGCGGTTTGTCCGCACAGGTTGCGCACGTTGGGCGAGCGTTCCGCGATCGCCTGGGCGAGCGGCGCGTCTTTCGGCGAACCGAGCGCGATGATTTGCGTGTACGGGAAAGACTGGCCGACGATTTGCGCCAGTGCCGCGAAGTGTTCCGGCGGCCAGCGCTTGGCCGGACCGTATTCCGCGCCAGGGCAAAACACCAGCAGCGGCACCCGCGTATCCAGATTGAAGCGGGCCGACACGCGTGACGCCTCGTTCAGATCGGCGTCGAGCCGCGGCATCGGCAGGTCGTCTGGTACTTTGGCGTCCGGCTTATAGGCTAACGCCGCGTAGTGGCCGACCATCGGCGGACGCGCGTCCTTGCGCGGATTCGAATGGCGCACGTTGAGCAGGCCGTAGCGGCTCTCGCCGGTATAGCCGATGCGCAGCGGAATGCCCGCCATCCACGGAATCAACGCCGATTTGAGCGAATTCGGCAGCACGTAAGCCGCGTCATAACCGACATCGCGCAGATCGCTGGACAGCTGCCAGCGCCGCAACATCTGCAGCTTGCCGTGCGCGAGATCGGTTGCATGGACGTCGCGGATCTCCGGCATGCGTTCGAGCACGGGCGCCACCCACGAGGGCGCAACCGCGTCGATCGCGAGGCGGGGATGCAGCTTCATGAGGCGCGAGAACAACGGCTGCGCCATCAATGCGTCACCGATCCAGTTCGGTGCGATAACCAACGCGCGACGCATCAGGGTGAGTTTCCGGTGTCGAAAGAACGCGCCGCACGCATCGGCGCGCAGCGTTCTGGTTTTAGCAGGGAGGCGGCCGCATGCCTGCGCGCGGCGCCAGGATAAGTGGCTCCGCGCGCAGCATGCGGCCTGAGTGTGGTGGGCGCGCCCAGCCGGTGAGCGGCTTTCAGTGGCCTTTGACCACTTCGCCGTCACGCAGCTTGTAGCGCGTGCCGCAGTATGGGCAGCGCGCTTCGCCGTGCGTCACGTCGATAAACACGCGCGGATGGGCGCTCCAGCGTGCCATCGACGGGTTCGGACAGTAGGCGGGCAGGTCTTTTGCCGTCAGTTCGACCAGCGGCATTTCCTTGATTTCGCTCATGGGGGCTTTCTCGATAGAGACAGGGCGCAGGCGCGCCGCAATGGCGGCCTGCGTTAATTTCATTCGGACTTAGACCTTGCTCAGCCAGTGCGCGTACTTCTCGCTCTTGCCGTTGACAATGTCGAAGAAGCCGCTTTGCAGCTTTTCCGTGATCGGGCCGCGTGCGCCGGAGCCGATCGTGCGGTTGTCGAGTTCGCGGATCGGCGTGACTTCAGCGGCGGTGCCGGTGAAGAACGCTTCGTCGCAGGTATAGACCTCGTCGCGCGTGATGCGCTTTTCGATCACTTCGATGCCGGCATCTTTCGCCAGCGTGATGACCGTGTCGCGCGTGATGCCGTCCAGGCACGACGAGAGGTCCGGCGTGTACAGCTTGCCGTTGTTCACGAGGAAGAAGTTTTCGCCGGAGCCTTCCGACACATAGCCGTCCACGTCGAGCAGGAGCGCTTCGTCGTAGCCGTCGGCGGTGGCTTCCTGGTTGGCGAGGATCGAGTTCACATACCACCCCGAGGCCTTGGCGCGGACCATGGAAACGTTCACATGGTGACGCGTGAACGACGAAGTCTTCACGCGGATGCCCTTCGCCAGGCCGTCTTCGCCAAGATAGGCACCCCACGGCCAGGCGGCGATGGCCACGTGGATCGTGTTGCCCTTGGCCGACACACCTAGCTTTTCCGAGCCGACCCAGATGATCGGGCGCAGATAGCAGGATTCGAGCTTGTTCTCGCGCACCACTTCGCGTTGCGCTGCGGCGAGCGTTTCGTGGTCGAACGGCACGTCCATCTGGAAGATCTTGGCCGAATTCAGCAGACGCTTGGTGTGTTCCTGGAGACGGAAAATGGCTGTGCCGTTAGCGGTCTTGTAGGCGCGCACGCCTTCGAAAACCCCCATGCCGTAGTGCAGTGTATGGGTGAGGACGTGGATCTTGGCGTCGCGCCAGTCGATGAGTTTGCCATCCATCCAGATCTTGCCGTCGCGGTCGGCCATTGACATACGATTCTCCAGCAGTGCGTTGTGAGGGGCGCGCCAGGCCGTACAGCGGTTCGGCAAGCGGCGAAGACCGTCATTTTAACGTCTTTTGCACACGGAACGGGCATTTGGCCGCACCCAGGACGCTATAATCCGGCCTCACATATTACAAATCCGATTGCGCCAGCGGGTGCTGGTCGGCCCGGCGCCGACTCCATGCCGCCGCGGCGTCGTCCCGCGCCGAGGCGCCCCGTCCGATGCTCGCCAGCCTGACCGATTTCCAGCGTCGTAGCTTTCGCGAAGGCGTGCGAGATTACTCACCCACGCTGATGGCGATCTTCTCGTGGGGGCTCGTCACGGGCATCGCGATGAGCAAATCGGCGCTCACGCTGCCGCAGTCGCTCACCATGTCGCTGCTCTGCTATGCTGGTTCGTCGCAACTGGCCGTGCTGCCGTTGCTCGCCGCCAAATTGCCGGTCTGGACCGTGCTGCTGACCGCCGCCATGGTGAATACGCGTTTTGTGATTTTCAGCGCAGGACTCGCACCGCATTTCTCCTATCTGCCCATGTGGCGCCGGATCGTCCTCGGTTATTTCAACGGCGACGTCATCTATCTGCTGTTCCAGAAGAAAAGCTTTCAGACCGGTTACGTGCCGGGCAAGGAGCCGTACTATTGGGGCATGGCGAGCGCGAGCTGGTTGTCCTGGCAGGTCTCGTCGATCATCGGCATTCTGCTCGCCAGCCTGATTCCGGATAACTGGGGTCTCGCGCTCGCGGGCACGCTGGCGCTGATTCCCGTGATGGTGTCGGCCATCAACAGCCGTGCAACACTGGTTGCCGTGAGCGTGGCCGGCGTCGTGGCGCTGCTGGGCTTCGATCTGCCGTACCGGCTGGCCTTGCCGCTTGCGGTGATTGCGGCGATTGTCGCCGGCAGCGCGGCGGATCTGATGGTCGAGCGCGCCGACCTGCGCCGCATCCGCAACCGCGCCGGGGATTCCCCGGAGGGTTCGCCATGACCAGCACGCAAATCTGGATCGCCATCTTCGGCATGATGTTCGTCACGACATTGACGCGCGCGCTGTTCCTGATCGGCGGCGAGCGCACGGTTTTGCCGGAGCGCCTGCGGCGTATGTTGCGCTACGCGCCGGCTGCGGCGCTCGCTGCGGTTGTGCTTCCCGACGTGCTGGTCACTCCTGACGGACTGTCATTCGGGCTCTCCAACCACGAGTTTTACGCGACGCTCGCCGGGCTCGGCTGGTTCCTGTGGCGGCGCACGATGCTCGGCACGATTGTCGTCGGCATGCTGACTTTCACGATCCTCCGTCTTGTATTTCACTGACCTTGGTCTTGTTGTTGCGTTGCAGCATCCGGGCCTATCTCCCAAATACGGGACATTCGCTTCGGCACGGGGCATCGCGGGGTGGGGATCGGTTAAAATGGTCGACTCCCGGATCACCGCGCGACGCTGCGGCAGATGCCGCCAGTGCCTGTTCGCAGAGCCACCCCTGCGGGGCTCGTGAGCGGAGGCTGTTCGCGCGCTGTCCGTCTCCGCCTTCCAATCAACTCGCAATCCAACGCTCATGAACCAGGTACTGCGTCTCTCCGATCTGATCTCCGAAGGCAAGCTGTCCGGCAAACGCGTGTTTATCCGTGCCGATCTGAACGTTCCGCAGGACGATCAAGGCAACATCACCGAAGACACCCGCATCCGCGCCTCCGCGCCGGCCATCAAGGCCGCGCTCGACGCCGGCGCCGCCGTGATGGTGACCTCGCATCTGGGCCGTCCTGTCGAGGGCGATTTCAAGCCGGAAGACTCGCTCGCGCCGGTCGCGAAGCGTCTGGCCGAATTGCTCGGCCGCGACGTGCCGGTGGTGGCGAACTGGGTCGAAAACGGCGTGAACGTCGCGCCAGGCCAGGTCGTGCTGCTGGAAAACTGCCGCGTCAACAAGGGCGAAAAGAAGGATTCCGACGAGCTCTCGCAAAAGATGGCGAAGCTCTGCGACATCTACGTCAACGACGCGTTCGGCACTGCGCACCGCGCCGAAGCGACTACGCACGGCATCGCGAAGTACGCGCCTGTGGCTTGCGCAGGTCCGCTGCTCGCGGCTGAACTCGAAGCGCTCGGCAAGGCGCTCGGCGCGCCGAAGCGTCCGCTGGTGGCGATTGTCGCCGGCTCGAAGGTGTCCACCAAGCTGACCATTCTGAAGTCGCTGGCCGAGAAGGTCGATCAGTTGATCGTGGGCGGCGGCATCGCCAATACATTCATGCTGGCCGCCGGCCTGAAGATCGGCAAGTCGCTCGCCGAAGCGGATCTGGTGAACGAAGCCAAAGCCATCATCGACGCTGCGAAAGCACGCGGTGCCTCGGTGCCGATCCCGACTGACGTCGTCACGGCCAAGGAGTTCTCGCCAACCGCCAAGGCGGAAGTGAAGGCTGTAGCCGACGTGCAGGACGACGACCTGATTCTCGACATCGGACCGGAAACTGCCAAGGCGCTCGCCGCGCAACTGGAAAAAGCCGGCACGATTGTCTGGAACGGCCCGGTCGGTGTGTTCGAATTCGACCAGTTCGGCAACGGCACGAAGACGCTGGCGGATGCGATTGCCAAGTCGCCGGCGTTCTCGATTGCCGGTGGCGGCGACACGCTCGCGGCCATCGCCAAGTACGGCATCCACGACAAGGTCAGTTATATCTCGACGGGCGGCGGCGCGTTCCTCGAATTCCTCGAGGGCAAGAAGCTGCCGGCGGTCGAAGTCCTGGAATCGCGGGCTTAATCAACGTGACGACACGTTCCCCATCGGCGAAAACTGCAAAGACGCGTGTGAAGTCGTCGGCCAGCAAGAACACAGGCTCCGTGGCCTCCACCAAGGTGAAGGCGGCAACGAAATCAGCAGCCACACAGGGCGCGGGGGCCGCACAGTCAATCGCAGCAGGGGAGCGTGCTCCAGCTTCCACCGCGACACCGCGGCACACTGTTTCCACAGTTTCACCCGCCGGTCATGCCGGCGGCGCAGTATCCGCCGTACCGCTGGCGTCCCGCACGCTGGTCTCGAACACCGCTTCATTCCACAAGAAAGCGACGCCGGTTTCAACCGGCGCGCAGCCCCAGGCAGCTTCCATCGGTGCGCAGCCTCCGCACCCAACTCGCAGCGCTCTTTCCAGCGATCCCATCCAGACGAGGAGACTCATGCATCGCGCCACCAAGATTGTCGCCACCATCGGCCCGGCTTCCAGTACGCCCGAAATCCTGTCGCAAATGATTAAGGCAGGGCTCGATGTGGTACGCCTCAACTTCTCGCACGGCACGGCCGACGACCACCGCCAGCGCGCCGAATACGTGCGCGAAGCGGCTCGTCAGGCGGGCCGCGAAGTTGCCATCATGGCCGACCTGCAAGGCCCGAAGATCCGGGTCGGCAGGTTTGAAAACGGCAAGACCACGCTCGTCCCCGGCAACGCCTTTGTCCTCGATTCCGAATGCGAACTCGGTAACGACGACCGCGTCGGCCTCGACTACAAAGACCTGCCGCGCGACCTGAAACCGGGCGACGTACTGTTGCTCAACGACGGCCTGATCGTGCTCGACGTTGTACGCGTGCTCGGCAGCGAGATTCACACCACCGTGAAGATCGGCGGTGAACTGTCGAACAACAAGGGTATCAATCGCCAGGGCGGCGGCCTCACGGCGCCGGCGCTGACGGCCAAAGACATGGAAGACATCCGCACGGCGATGTCGCTCGGCGTGGATTACGTCGCGGTCTCGTTCCCGAAGAACGCTACCGACATGGAAATGGCCCGCCAGCTCGCGAACATCGCGGGCGCGCCCTACGGCATCAAGCCGAAGATGATCGCCAAGATCGAGCGCGCGGAAGCGATTCCGGCGCTGCAAGGCATCCTCGACGCTTCGGACGGCATCATGGTCGCGCGTGGAGACCTCGCCGTGGAAGTGGGCAATGCCGCGGTCCCGGCGCTGCAAAAGCGCATGATCCGCATGGCGCGCGAATCGAATAAGTTCGTGATCACCGCCACGCAGATGATGGAGTCGATGATCTACGCGCCGGTGCCGACCCGCGCCGAAGTATCGGACGTCGCCAATGCGGTGCTTGACGGCACGGACGCGGTGATGCTGTCGGCCGAATCCGCTGCCGGCAAGTACCCGGTGCAGACCATCGAAACGATGGCCGCGATCTGCGTCGAAGCGGAGAAGTCCGAACAGTCCGAGCTGGACAAGGATTTCCTCGACCGCACCTTCACCCGCATCGACCAGTCCATCGCCATGGGCGCGCTGTTCACGGCGTTTCACCTCGGCGCCAAGGCGATTGTCGCGTTGACGGAGTCGGGCTCGACCGCACTGTGGATGTCGCGTCACTGGACGCACGTGCCGATTTTCGCGCTCACGCCGCGAGTGGGCAGCGAGCGCGCCATGGCGATCTACCGCAACGTCACCTCGCTGCATCTCGACACCAGCAGCGATCGCGACACCGCGCTGCAGCAGGCGCTGGAGACGGTGGTAAGCAAGGGCTACGCATCGCGCGGCGACATGGTCGTACTGACCGTGGGTGAGCCGATGGGTCAGGCCGGCGGAACGAACACACTGAAGATCGTGCGGGTGGGCGAACCGTACTGATCGGCTTCAAACTGCTCGAATCGGCACGGCGAAGCAGTCGCAGTACCCGCTAGAGGCGGCGCGCAGGTTTTTGGGGCAAGCCCTTTGGGCGAGCCCCGAGCCTTGCTGCGCAAGGGTGTGCGATTTGCTTCGCGATAAAATTGGTAAAAATTAGATGCCGACGGCACAGGATTCGTTTCAACTTAGGAGTAGTGCATGCCTCTCGTATCAATGCGTCAACTGCTGGACCATGCCGCCGAAAACGGCTATGGACTGCCGGCATTCAACGTAAACAATCTGGAGCAGGTGCAGGCCATCATGGCGGCGGCGGATCAGATCAACGCCCCGGTGATCATGCAGGCCTCGGCTGGCGCGCGGAAGTATGCCGGCGAACCGTTTCTGCGCCATCTGATCGAAGCGGCCATCGAGTCGTATCCGCATATTCCGGTCGTGATGCACCAGGATCACGGGCAGTCGCCGGCAGTGTGCATGGCAGCAATTCGCAGCGGCTTTACCAGCGTGATGATGGACGGCTCGCTCGAAGCTGACGGCAAGACAGTCGCTTCGTATGAGTACAACGTGGATGTGTCGCGCAAGGTGGTGGAAGCGGCACACTCGATCGGCGTGACGGTGGAAGCGGAGCTCGGCGTGCTGGGTTCGCTGGAAACCATGAAGGGCGACAAGGAAGACGGTCACGGCGCGGAAGGCACGATGACGCGCGAGCAACTGCTGACGGACCCGGAGCAGGCCGCTGACTTCGTCAAGCTCACGCAATGCGACGCGCTGGCAATTGCCATCGGCACATCGCACGGTGCGTACAAGTTCAGCAAGAAGCCCACGGGCGACATTCTGTCCATTCAACGCATCAAGGAAATTCACCGGCGTGTTCCGAACACCCACCTGGTGATGCATGGTTCGTCGTCGGTGCCGCAGGAATTGCTCGCGGAAATCCGCGAATTCGGCGGCGACATGAAGGAAACCTACGGCGTGCCGGTCGAAGAAATTCAGGAAGGTATCAAGCACGGCGTGCGCAAGGTTAATATCGATACTGACCTGCGTCTGGCAATCACCGGTGCGATCCGTCGCTACATGGCGGAGAATCCGGGCAAGTTCGACCCGCGCGATTACCTGAAGCCGGCGCGCGAAGCGGCGAAGAAGGTTTGCCTCGACCGTTTCGTCGCCTTTGGCGCCGAAGGGCAGGCTGGCAAGATCAAGCCGGTTTCGCTTGATAAAATTGCGGAGAAGTACAAGTCGGGCGGCCTCGCACAGGTCGTCCACTAAGCTGGCAGTACAGCATGGGCCTGGCCATCCGGCCAGGTTGCGGTCCGCCTCGCCGTTCCCGCATCATAGGGGGAACGGCGTTTCCCTTTTGTTCCGGTCTCATTTTTGCCTCACTTTTAGCGAACTACGACGATGTCTACCCTCTACGAATCCACGCTCCGCTCGCTGCCGCTGCTCGGCCGCGGCAAGGTCCGCGACAACTATGCGGTGGGCAACGACCAGTTGCTGATCGTGACCACCGACCGTCTGTCGGCGTTTGACGTCATCATGGGCGAGCCGATTCCGAACAAGGGTCGCGTGCTGAACCAGATGGCCAACTTCTGGTTCGACAAGCTCAAGCACATCGTGCCGAATCACCTCAGCGGCGTGGCGCCGGAGTCGGTGGTCGCGGCGGACGAAGCCGAACAGGTGAAGGGCCGCGCCGTGGTGGTGAAGCGCCTCGAGCCGATCCTCGTCGAAGCAGTGGTACGCGGCTATCTGGCCGGCAGCGGCTGGAAGGACTACCAGGCCACGGGTGCGGTATGCGGCGTCGAACTGCCGCCGGGTCTGCAAAATGCGGAAAAGCTGCCTGAGCCGATCTTCACGCCGGCAGCCAAGGCCGAAATGGGCCACCACGACGAGAACATCACGTACAACGAGATGGAACGCCGCATCGGCACCGAACTGTCGGCCACGATCCGCGACATCTCGATCAAGCTATACAAGGAAGCGGCGGATTACGCGGCGACCCGCGGCATCATCATTGCCGACACGAAGTTCGAATTCGGTCTGGACAATCACGGCAAGCTGTATCTGATGGACGAAGCGCTGACCGCCGATTCGTCGCGCTTCTGGCCGGCGGACGAATACCAGGTGGGCACCAATCCGCCGTCGTTCGACAAGCAGTTCGTGCGCGACTGGCTGGAAACGCAGTCGTGGAAGAAAGAGCCGCCGGCGCCGAAGCTGCCGGACGAGGTCGTCGCGAAGACCGCCGCGAAGTACCAAGAAGCGCTCGAGCGCCTGACCGGGCAGACGCTCGCTTAACGCCGCGCCTGCAGCCAAGGAAGATGAGGAAGTTTTACAGATGAGCCAAGTCCAGACTGCCCAGGCAACACAAACTGCCCATACGCATGCTGCGCCGCTCGTCGGCGTGCTGATGGGGTCCAGTTCCGACTGGGAAATCATGAAGCACGCCGTTGCGATCCTGCAGGAATTCGGCGTACCGTACGAAGCAAAGGTCGTGTCTGCGCACCGCATGCCCGACGAGATGTTCGACTATGCAGAAAAGGCGCGCGAGCGCGGCCTGCGCGCAATCATCGCGGGCGCTGGCGGCGCCGCGCATCTGCCCGGCATGCTGGCCGCCAAGACGACGGTGCCGGTGCTTGGCGTGCCGGTGGCGAGCAAGTACCTGAAGGGCGTCGATTCGCTGCATTCGATCGTGCAGATGCCTAAGGGCGTGCCGGTTGCGACGTTTGCGATTGGCGAAGCAGGCGCGGCGAATGCTGCGTTGTTCGCGGTGTCGATTCTGAGCGGCACGTCGACCGAATACGCGAACGCGCTGGCCGCGTTCCGTGTGCGCCAGAACGAAGCCGCGCACGCGATGGTGTTGCCCGCGCTGTAAGCGCGGTTTGATGCGCCGAAGTTTGCCCGCGAAGTCCGCCTGTTAAGTTTGCACAATGAACTGGCCCGATTGATTCGACTGATCCGATCGGCCTGATGTCCATTGCCTGACCCCGGTGCGGCGCACATTCATGTGCGCCAGCCGTGACCGACCACTGAGATGAACCCAGACAACACACCGGTTTCACCGATCATGCCCGGCGCCTGGCTTGGCATGGTAGGTGGCGGCCAGCTCGGCCGCATGTTCTGCTTTGCCGCCCAGGCGATGGGCTATCGCGTCGCCGTGCTCGATCCGGACGAAGCCAGTCCGGCAGGCGCTGTGGCGGACCGCCATCTGCGTGCCGCATACGACGACGAAGCCTCGCTCACCGAACTCGCGCGCCTGTGCGCAGCGGTTTCGACGGAGTTCGAGAACGTGCCTTCAGCGAGCCTCGATTTTCTCGCGCGCACCACCTTTGTCAGCCCGGCTGGCCGATGTGTAGCAGTGGCGCAGGACCGTATCGCCGAGAAGCGCTTTATTGCCGAGTCGGGCGTTGCTGTGGCGCCGCACGTGGTGATCGAATCGTCGCAGGCGCTCGCCGCGCTCAAGGACGTCGCGCTCGATGCGGTGCTGCCCGGCATTCTGAAAACTGCCCGCCTCGGCTATGACGGCAAGGGGCAGGTGAGTGTGCGCAACGCCGAGGAAGTGCGCGAGGCGCATGCGTCGCTCGGCGGCGTACCGTGTGTGCTGGAGAAGCGCCTGCCGTTGAAGTTCGAAGTGTCGGCGCTGATCGCGCGCGGCGCCCAGGGCACCTCGGTGGTTTATCCGCTCGCACAGAACACCCACCGCGACGGCGTGCTGTCGCACACCGTCGTGCCCGCGCCGGATGCCAGTTCGGCGCTCGTCAGCCAGGCACAACAGGCCGCGTTGCAGATCGCCGACAGGCTTGGATATATCGGTGTGCTGTGTGTCGAGTTCTTCATTCTGGAAGACGGCTCGATGGTGGCCAACGAAATGGCGCCGCGTCCTCACAATTCCGGCCACTACACCGTCGATGCCTGCGCGACCAGCCAGTTCGAACAACAGGTGCGCGCCATGACCGGCATGCCGCTCGGCGACACGCGCCAGCACTCGCCGGCGGTGATGCTGAATATCCTCGGCGATATCTGGTTTCCGGACGGCGGCAAGCGTGCTGCCGTCACGCCGCCGTGGCACGAAGTGGCTGCGATGCCGGCCGCGCGTCTGCATCTGTACGGCAAGGAGGAGGCACGTCCTGGCCGCAAGATGGGTCACGTGAACTTCACCGCCGCGACGCTCGACGAAGCCCGCACAGCGGCGCGCGATTGTGCGCGGCTGCTGCACATCCTGAAAGGCTGACGCGCTCGGATCATGCCGGATCAAGATAAACCTGCTGAGGGTGCCGCCAAGGCTGCTGCTGGCAGGACTGGCGAGGCGGCGAAAGCCGCTGAAGCGGCAAGTGCTGCGGGCGCTGTCGAAGGCGCTGAAGCTGTTCAGCCAGCTGGCGGTACCCCGACTGGCCCGGTTGTGAGTCCCGCGGAAATCACACACGCTGCGGCGCTGCTCGACGCAGGCGAGCTCGTCGCGTTTCCCACTGAGACCGTCTATGGCCTCGGCGGCGATGCCCAGAGTTCTGATGCCGTTGCGCGCATCTACGCGGCGAAAGGGCGGCCGGCGAATCATCCGGTGATCGTGCATCTCGCGCCGCATGGTGACCCGGGATATTGGGTCGAGCAACTGCCGCCGGAAGCGCTGCGCCTCATCGACGCTTTCTGGCCCGGCCCACTCACCCTGATTCTCAAGCGCGCCGCGCACATCCCCGCTGCCGTGAGCGGCGGACAGGACTCGGTGGGTTTGCGTTGTCCCTCGCATCCGGTGGCGCAGGCGCTTCTCGAAGCGTTCAGCGCGCTACGTGGCGGTCACGGCGGCGTGGCTGCGCCGTCGGCTAACCGCTTCGGTCATGTGAGCCCGACTACCGCGCAGCACGTGCGCGACGAGTTTGGCGGCAACATCCATGTGCTAGATGGAGGCTCGTCGGATGTCGGCATCGAGTCGACCATTCTCGATTTGTCGCGTGGGTTCCCCGCACTGCTGCGCCCGGGACGCGTGACGCCGCAGGATATCGCCGAAGTGCTCGGCGAAGCGCCGCGTCTGCCCGATGGCTCGGATGCGACGGCGCCGCGTGCCTCAGGCACGCTCAAGGCGCACTACGCGCCGCGCACGCCGCTTGCGCTGCTGCCGTTTGAAGCGCTGGAACCTCTGCTGGCCGCACGTGAGGCGAACGAACGCGTGGCTCTCGTGGCTCGCGTGTCGCGCGCCAGCCGCTGGGCCGAGGCTGAAGGCGTCCACTTCATCGCGGCGCCCGAGGATCCCCACGTGTACGCCCGTGAACTCTACGGCTTGCTGCGTGCACTCGATCGCGCGAACGTCACGCGCATCCTGATCGAAAAGCTCCCCGATACGATCGAATGGATCGCGGTGAACGACCGGCTCGGCCGAGCCGCTGCGGCGTTCGAAGCGCAGGGATAAGCGACAAAACAGGAGTAGGAACTGGGAGTCGTACCGCCCAGAAGTCTCCGCAGTGAAGCTGCGGTCAGATGC
Source organism: Paraburkholderia phenazinium (assembly GCF_900141745.1). Taxonomy (NCBI): domain Bacteria; kingdom Pseudomonadati; phylum Pseudomonadota; class Betaproteobacteria; order Burkholderiales; family Burkholderiaceae; genus Paraburkholderia; species Paraburkholderia phenazinium. The sequence continues at coordinate 1,296,145 of NZ_FSRM01000001.1, forward strand.
CAGATGCTGGCATACTCATGCCAAGAATTGGTATTGACCACACCAAGGGAGACGCATGAGCATCGCCGATTTCATGTTCACGCCGCGCGAGCAGCGAGTATTGTCGTTAGTCCTTTCGGCCCCCGAGCGGACCTTTAATCTCGCCGAACTGATGTCCCGTTCAGGCGCCGGCAGCGGCGCCGGTCAACATACGGTGCGCCGTCTCTGGGAGGCGGGCGTGCTGCGCGAATCGCGACTGGGCAACCAGCGTCTGTTCCAGGCGAACACGGAGTTTCCGCTTTACCCGGAGTTGCGCAGCATCTGCGCGAAGTCGTTCGGTCTGGCCGGCATGCTGCGTGAGGCCCTGGCGCCGCTCACGGAGGAGATCGACGAAGCCTTCGTGTTCGGAGCGGTGGCGCGGGGGACGGATACGGCGGGGAGCGTTATCGATCTGATGGTTGTCGGGCGAGTGAGTCTGGACGATCTGCTCGATCATCTGGCGCCGCTCGATGCGCAACTCGGGCGTTCGGTGCATGCCAATCTGCACCATCCGGCCGAATGGGCTGTACTGTCGCGGGACGATACGGTGGTTCGCGCAATCCTCGATTCGCCCACCATCCGGATCGTTCCGGACGACACGCCACGACTGGCCGGATAACTGTCGGCAACGCCACGAAACTAAGGCGTTTCGCCTTCAGCCCACGCGCCAGGATCCAGACGCCCTCAAACAATAAAAAAAGCCCGGCTTAACCCAGCCGGGCCCGCCACCATCAAAAAGGTAAAACGGCAGATCAGATCACTTTCGATCCACCGTTACCGTCCGTCCCGCCTTACTTACCCAATCCCGTTGCCGCAATCTGCTGCTCGACGAACTGCGCGAACAGTGCGTGCGAGTGCGTGCTCGGGTGGACCGTATCGGCGAAGACATAAGTCTGGTCGGCCCCCGCTACCGTGTAGGTCGCCGGCGAGCAGAACAGCGACGAGGCGAACTGCGAGCCATACTCGGCCGGAGTCAGACCGTTCAGGACAGCCGGATTCGCCGTGGCGTACTTGGTGGCGTTGGCCGCCATCGCCGTCAGGTTACACGCCGTGCCGGTATTGGTCGTGGTGAAGCCCAGCGACTGGGCGTTCGGCAGCAGGACGGTATCGAGCCACGTGAACGCATCGGCGACGATGACCGTGTGCGCTGCTATCTGCGTCGCGAGCGCCTGCTCGACGATGCCGTTAAAGGCGGCGCTGATGCCGGTCAGCAACGCGGCCGAGCCCGCTGCCTGAGCGTTCGCTGCGACGCCGAGAGGCGTCTGGCCGATGTCGGGCACGGTCATCAGCACGACGTGTGTCGCGCCGTTAGCGATGATGGTCTGGATCTGCGTCGCGAGCGCGACGGCGGCCGCTGCGACCTGGGTGCTGTTCGTCTGCAGGTAGCTGGCGATGAACTCCACCTGACCCGCCTGCGTGTTCGGCAGCAGGCCGGCCGCGACGGCAGCTGGGTACTGCGTCTGCAGCGCGGTGCCGAGCGCCGTCAGATTGGCCGTGGTCGCGAACTGGAAGATGTCGTTCGCGCCGCCGTCCACCAGCACGAGCTGGTTCGAATTGAAGCTCGTATGTGCGCTCAGGTATTGCGACACCTGAGTCGTGACCGGCACGGTCGTCGCGGCCAGGTTGTCCGGCGCCCAGCCTTCGCCTTCGGCGATGACGACGTCCGAACCGCCCTGCGCATAGCCATAGCCGCCGGCTGCCACCAGCGGCTGGCCGAAGCCGCCCAGGTAAGCCGCGGTCAGCGTGCCGCCATAGTATTGGGCGATCAGTTGCGTCCACACCTGACCCGGATTGGTCGTGAAGCGGCCGCCGCCAAAGTCTGCTGCGATGACCGGCGCGTACGTGCCCACGTCCGACAGGCTGTCGCCGAACGACACGACCTGCAATTTGACGCCGCCTGCCGGCGTGCCGCTGCTCGGGCTGCTGCTACTGCCGCCGCCGCAGGCTGCCAGCATGACGAAGGCTGCGCTGGCGATCGCGACTTGCGACAGGCGCAACAGACCGCGATGTTTGGTTCCCTGTTGTTTCATGTTGATTTCATCTCCTCGTATGTGTGTGGCCTTTTTTGCCATGTGATGCAGGCGGCGCCCACCGCGTCGGCGGCGTGGCGACAGCTTACAGAATCTTTCCCGGTCTGCGTGGCGTTTGAAACGCCGCCGGGTTGTTTGCCGATGTATTGACGCATTCGTCCGGATGGCGCCCAGCGGTCTGCGAGTCGCGCAACGCGTGATAAGCCGCGGCCCACGCGGGCGGCGCGAACAGCGCGCTCAGCTTGTTGCGCCAGCCCTGCACCTGCAGGAAATCGGCACCCATCGACGCCCATTCGTGGAACGTCGCCTTTAGCGGGTTATAGGTGTGAAGCGGCTCGACGATGCCGTAGACCGGTGCATCGTGGGCATCTTCTTCCACATAGCTGCCGAACAGCCGGTCCCAGATGACGAGCACGCCGGCGTAATTGCGATCGATGTAGCGCTCGTTGCGCGCGTGGTGTACGCGATGAATCGACGGCGTGTTCAACACGTATTCGAGCCAGCCGAGTTTGCCGATCGCCTGGGTGTGCACGAAAAACTGAAAGCCGAGATTGATCAGGACGATGGCGACGATCTGCTTCGGCGGAAAGCCCAGTACTGCGAGCGGAATCCAGAACACCCACATGCCGGCGATGGGGTACATCAGGCTCTGGCGGAAGGCAGTGGAAAAATTCATTCGCTCCGACGAGTGATGCACGACATGTGCGGCCCACAGCCAGCGCACCCGGTGGCTGCAGCGGTGAAACACGTAGTAGAGCAGGTCCTGTGCAACGAACAGGACGACGAACGATAGCCATCCCGCGCGCCATGTGTAGACGCGAAAGTGGTCGAAGCAATACGCATAAATGGGGATGATCGCGAGCCACGCGAGCTTGTCGGCGGCCTGCTGCAGCAACGCCAGTGCGGCGTTGCAAAGCGTGTCGCGCCAGCTATAGAGGCGTGCTGCGGGGCGCGTGCGATGCAGGTGCCACGCCTCCCAGCCGATGCATGCAAGGAAGACGGGCGCCATGGCGAGCAGCAGCAATTCGGCATCGAATTGCATGGGCGTCTTCCTCCTGGGTCCCTGGCCGCTGCGAATGCCGCAGCAGGCGTTGTCGTTATCGTCTGATTCCGCAACGCCGCCCTGGGTGGCGCGCGGTTGGCGCGCGCCTCTCCATGGATGTCACGCGCGCTTCAAACACTGCCCGCAAGCGTACACGCTCTGGGGCCTGCCGCGCATGGCTTCGCTAGAAGGAATCCTCAATGCTGGTTGCCCTTGTGCGGGTTTTTCCTGGGCTTGCTGCGCGGTTCTTCCGCGACTTCCTGCATCGGTTGCGACGGTCCCTGGTACACCCATTCGAGCAGCGCATCGTGCGCGGCCCGCGCAGCTTCCGAGTGTGGGTCGTTGATGATGCTGACGACGATATAACTGACGCCGTCGGCGGAGGCCACGTAGCCTGCAATGGCGCGCACGTCGCGCAACGTGCCGGTCTTGATGTGCGCGTTGCCGCCGACCGGTTGCGAGGTGAGGCGGTTGCGCATCGTGCCGTCGACGCCGGCCACCGGCAGCGAATCGACGAACACCTGGGCGACCGGGCTCGCGTTGGCCGCCTGCAACAGATCCGCCAGCGAGAGCGCCGTGATGTGCTCGTCGCGCGACAGGCCCGAGCCGTTGTCGAGCGAGAGGTACTCCATGTCGAGGCCGTTTTTCTGCAGGAACGCTTCGATTGCACGTGCGGATTTTTCCGGCGTCGCCGGCGGTTTGCTGGTGACCGCGCCGATCGTCAGGAACAGATTGCGCGCCATCGTGTTGTTGCTGAACTTGTTGATGTCGTGAACGATGTCCGACAGCATCGGCCCCTCGTGAGTGGCGATCAGGCGTGCTTCGACCGGTACAGGGCCTTCGCGCGTCGCGCCGGTGAAGGTGCCGCCGTTCTGTTCCCATAGCGCGAGGAAACCGCCGGCGAAGAACGCCGAGTGGTCGAGCATCGCCACGTTCAGTGTGCGTGGGCCGCAGCGCACGGGGTATTCGCCGATGAACGATGCGCTCACCGTGCCGTTCGGCTGCGGCGTCACCTCGGGCGTGGGCAGTTCGCCGCGGCACGGGCCGCCGGTGGCGTGCAACTGGTTGTCGATCTGCAGTTGCGCGAGCGCGGGTATGACGTCGATGGCCACGCTGCCGTCAGGCGACGGCGTCAGCGTGAACGACAGCGACTTGAAAGCGTACAGCAGAGGATCGGGGCCGACGTTGTACGGAGCCGTGACATCGTCGTCGAACGGTGGCAGGTCGCGCGTCGAAGCGTCGAAAAAACGCTTGTCGAGCACCAGCGCGCCGTCGATCCCGTTGATGCCGGCCTTGCGGATTTTCTGCACGAGGTCGATCAGTTCTTCCGGCACGAGCTTCGGGTCGCCTGTGCCCTGGATGTAGAGATTGCCGTGCAAGATGCCGTTGGTGTCGAGCGTGCCGTCTGCGTAGGCGCTGGTGCGCCAGCGGTAATCGGGACCCAGGATCGACAGGCCGGAGTAGGTCGTGACGAGCTTCATCGTCGAGGCGGGCATCATCGGCTTGCCCGCGTTGAGCGCGACGATGGGCGTGCGATCGCCGACTTTCTCGACCACCACGCTGATATTGGACAACGGCACGTGGGCGCGTGCGAGGTCAGTCATGACGACGGGCGGCAGCACCGTACTGACGCTGACAGTAGGGTGCTTGGCCTTGATGCGGGCTTGCGCCGGCGCGGCGCAGGCGAGCGCCGCACACGCCATCAGCAGGGCGACGGCGCCCATTGGCACACGCCGCGCCGGGTTGTGCCGCGCTGCCAGCCCTGGGGCGACACCTTGCGCGGTAACGGTACCGTGCGGGATCGCGTCAGAGCATGTGGACGGTGCAGCAGTAACGAATGAGACCGACGAAGCAGCGCATGGCGCGAGGCGGCGGACGAGAAAAGACAGGAAGGCGTGCGTCATGAACGGGCGAAAAACCAAAGAGTCACGTGCTGAAGCACGGCGCTCGGCGCGCTGTACTCATGTAGGGCATACAAGGGGTGTAACGGCCGCGCGCAGCAAAACTTCATCGTCATGCGCGCGTTTGTTTTCCCTTGTGCGAGTCGCCATGTGGCCCCTTGTTTTCAGGGCCCGATGGCGCGCTGCGCAAAAGCGCTCATTGTAGAGACATGCCGCGCTGGTGAGGTGAAATTGCGCCATACCTGCAGCAATCCGCGGGGGCGAGGCGCACGAGGCCGGGCCGGGCGCTAGAATGCGGCATCATGAGTGTTTCGGAATCGTAGAGTCATGCGCATATTGCTAGTCGAAGACGACCGGATGATTGCCGAGGGCGTGCGCAAAGCGTTACGTGGCGAAGGCTTTGCTGTCGACTGGGTGGAAGACGGCGAGGCGGCGCTCAGCGCGGCCGGCGGTGAACCTTACGATCTGGTGCTGCTCGATCTCGGACTGCCCAAGCGCGACGGCCTCGACGTGCTGCGTGCTCTGCGCGCACGCGGTCATACGCTGCCGGTGCTGATCGTGACGGCGCGTGACGCCGTGGCCGATCGCGTCAAAGGACTCGACGCGGGTGCCGACGATTACCTCGTCAAACCTTTCGATCTCGACGAACTCGGCGCCCGCATGCGCGCGCTGATTCGGCGTCAGTCGGGCCGCAGCGATTCGACCATTCGCCACGGCACGCTCACGCTCGATCCCGCTTCGCACCAGGTGACGCTGGCCGGCACGCCGGTTGCGCTGTCCGCGCGCGAATTTGCGCTGCTCGAGGCGCTGATTGCACGGCCCGGCGCGGTGCTCTCGAAGAGCCAGCTCGAAGAAAAAATGTATGGGTGGGGTGAGGAAATCGGCAGCAATACCGTCGAGGTGTACATCCACGCGCTGCGCAAGAAGCTTGGCGCCGACCTGATCCGCAACGTGCGAGGCCTCGGCTACATGATCGCGAAGGACGCTTGAGCCGATGCGTTCCATTCGTCGTCAATTGCTGTTCTGGCTGCTTGCCATCGTGTTGCTCGGCGTCGGCATCGCCGGCTGGCTGATCTACCGTCAGGCGCTCGCCGAAGCCAACGAACTGTTCGATTACCAGTTGCAGGAGATTGCCGAAGCGCTGCCGTCCGAGCCCTTCTCGCAGGTGCTCGGCTCGCGCGATACCGGCGACGAAGGCATCGTGCTGCAGATCTGGAATCGCAACGGGGCGTTGATGTACTACTCGCGGCCGCGCGCGCCGCTCGCGCCGCGCGCCGAACTCGGCTTTTCAACCGAGCGCACCGACCGCGGCGACTGGCGTGTGTACGGCGCGATCGTCGGCGATAACGTCGTGCAACTGGCCCAGCCGGTGTCGGTGCGCAACCGCCTTGCTGCGAACGTGGCGTTACGCACGCTATGGCCGTTGATCGTACTGCTGCCGTTGCTGGGGTTGGCGGTGTGGATGGTGGTCGGGCGCGGACTCAGGCCGCTGCGCCGGGTAACCGGGGCGCTCGATACACGTCATCCGGAAGCGCTCGATCCCCTGCCCGACAGCCGTTTGCCGCTCGAAGTGCAGCCGCTGGTGCGCGCGCTCAACGGCCTGCTGCAGCGTCTCGCCACAGCGCTCGACACACAGAAGGCGTTCGTTGCCGATGCCGCGCACGAACTGCGCACACCGCTCGCCGCGGTGCAGATCCAGACACAACTCGTTGCGCGTGCGACCGACGACGCCACGCGCAGTGAAGCGCTCGCCGATCTGCAGGCAGGCGTCACGCGAGCGACGCGTCTCGCCGAACAGTTGCTGGCGTTGGCGCGTTCGGAGCCGGACGGGCACACGCAGGCCCAGACCCAGGTGATCGATCTGCACGCGTTGCTCGAAGACTGCGTGATGGCCTACGCGCCGCTCGCGCAGCAACGTGGTGTCGATCTCGGCATCGAGTCGAGCGAGGCTGCCAGCGTGACTGGCAATGCGGACGCGCTGCGGGTGATGTTCAATAACCTGGTGGACAACGCAACCAAATACACACCGCGCGGCGGCCGGGTGGATGTGAGCCTGACCGTCGAGGCGGGGCATCCGGTCGTGCGCATTGGCGACAGCGGACCGGGCATTCCGCCCGCCGAGCGCGAGCGTGTGTTCGACCGCTTCTATCGTGCCGGGGCGAGCGCCGATCGCGCCCGCACGGATGTCTCCGGCAGCGGGCTGGGGCTGGCGATCGTGCGGCGCATCGCGCTTCAGCATGACGCGAGCGTGACACTGGGCGAAGCACCGGCCGGTGGCCTCGAAGTGAGCGTGCGGTTCTGACGGGCAAAGTGCGTCGCGTAGTGGAAAGCTGGCTGTTTTGCCGAAGTTCCCCTGCTTAAGACTCTTTTAAGCGATAGCACGTACGCTTCATCCCATCCCCAAAGCCTTCCTCCCTGTCAGGAGCTCACGATGAATGCGAAAACCCTGTCCCGCAGTGCTGTTGCCGTGGCCGTTGTCGTCGCGCTGTCCGCCGGTTATGTGGCTGGCCACCGCGATCTGCCCGCGCCGCAGGTCATCGCGCCGGCGCAGGCTGCCGCGATGATGCCTGCCGAAGCTGCGGCAAAAACCGGCATCCCCGATTTCTCCGGCCTCGTCGAGACCTATGGTCCCGCTGTCGTCAACATCAGCGCGAAGCACGTCGTCAAGCAGACCGCGCTGCGCAGCGGCGGCGACAATGGCGAAAACGGCGGCAACGCCCAGCAACTGCCGATCGATCCGAGCGATCCGTTCTACCAGTTCTACAAGCGCTTCTTTGGCGGCATGCCTGGCATGCAGGGCGGAGACGGCGGCGGCGATCAAGGCGACCAGCCGAGTGCGAGTCTCGGTTCAGGCTTTATCGTCAGCAGCGACGGCTACATCCTGACCAATGCGCACGTGGTCGATGGCGCGAACGTCGTGACCGTGAAGCTGACCGACAAGCGCGAGTTCCGCGCCAAGGTGGTGGGTGCCGACAAGCAATCCGACGTGGCCGTGCTGAAGATCGATGCGAGCAATCTGCCGATCGTGAAGATCGGCGACCCGAGCCAGAGCAAGGTCGGCCAGTGGGTGGTGGCAATCGGCTCGCCCTATGGTTTCGACAACACGGTGACCTCGGGCATCATCAGCGCGAAGTCGCGCTCGCTGCCTAACGAAAACTACACTCCGTTCATCCAGACCGACGTGCCGGTGAACCCCGGCAACTCGGGTGGCCCGCTGTTCAACCTGCAAGGCGAGGTCATCGGTATCAATTCGATGATCTACTCCCAGACGGGCGGCTTCCAGGGACTGTCATTCGCGATTCCGATCAACGAAGCGATCAAGGTCAAGGACGATCTCGTCAAGACGGGTCACGTAAGCCGTGGGCGCCTCGGTGTTGCCGTGCAAGGCATGAACCAGACGCTGGCCAACTCGTTCGGCTTGACCAAGCCGAACGGCGCGCTCGTGAGTTCGGTGGACCCGGGCGGCCCGGCCGCCAAAGCCGGCTTGCAACCCGGCGACGTGATCACGGCGGTGAACGGTTCGCCGGTGGCCGATTCGACCGATTTGCCCTCGCAGGTGGCAAGCCTCGCACCTGGCAGTTCGGCGACCATCACCGTGTGGCGCGACAAGACGAGCAAGGACATCAAGGTGACGCTCGGTTCGATGTCGGATACCAAGGTCGCGAAGAACGACAATGCGCCTGAGCAGGTTCAGGGGCGTCTCGGGGTCGCGGTGCGGCCGCTTACGCCCGACGAAAAGAGCAACGCTTCGGTGTCGCACGGCTTGCTGGTGCAGCAGTCGGGTGGCGCGGCCGAGAACGCCGGGATCCAGCCGGGCGACGTGATTCTGGCGGTGAACGGCCGTCCGGTGACGAGCGTCGACCAGTTGAAGCAGATGATCTCGCAGGCGGGCAACAGCATCGCCCTCCTGATCCAGCGCGACAACGCGCAGATTTTTGTGCCGGTGGACCTCGGTTGACGTAAAACTTGCCGGTCCGTTTGCATAAACTGCCCACGGACCGGCGCCTTGTACGGGCAGCGCGCCCGCCTTTTGCCGCGACGGTAGTCTCAACGCGGGCCAGCAGTTTGGATGTTGTTGGGAAAGGTGGTCTGGGACTCAGGCGGGCACGGCAGTTGCAGTTGTCTGTCGGGGGTAGACCCACCAGGACTCTAACAAGGAGCGATGCAATGAAATTTCAAGGCAATCAGCGACGTCTCGTGGCGGCGGCGCTAACCGCGGCGCTGACGCTAGGTCTCGCGGGTGGCGCCTGGGCGCAGCAGTCGAACGACACGACCGGCGGCACCACCAGCGACAGCGATAGCGCTGGCAACGTCAACGGCGGCGGCATGCCGCAGATCCAGCATCAGGGCGGCGTGGCCTACGTATCGGGCGGCGTCGGCAGCGACGAGTCGAAGGCGCTCCAGGGTGCCGAAAGCCACTGGCCGCTGGCGCTGCGCTTTACCGGCCCGGGCTCCGACTTCCTCGCCGACGTGCACGTGCAGATCGTCGACGCACACGGCGCGGATGTGCTGCAGGCCGATTCGCGCGGTCCTTATATGCTCGTGAGGTTGCGTCCGGGCCGTTATACGGTGCACGCGCGCTACAAGAGCGACGATCAGCAAAAGGCAGTGACGGTGCCCGCCCAAGGCGGCACCAAGTCGGCTTTCTACTGGAATACGCAGTAACACGGGCCGAATTCGCCGGCCGCGCGAAGGTTGCGCAATTGGCCGAAGATTGGCCGATAATGAAGCCACGGGTGCTCCCCGTGGCTTTTTTTCATTCTGAAAGCCGCCGCCGGGCGTTCAAGTCCGAGCCATTCCTGGGACGCTTCGTGTGGATGGCTGCCTGATCGCTTTTTGACCGCTGCCTGAACCGCCGTTTTATCGCATACGGAGTCCTGACATGAGCGATCCCACGCCGCCCGCAGGGAGTCCCCCAGGGACCGCCCACGGCGCTTCGGGTTCCGGTGCGGCTGCCGGCGCTCATCGCATCGAGATTAGCGTCAACCATCACCGGGTGCGGGTGATCCATCAGGGCGTCACGATGGCCGACACGCAGGGCGCGCTCACGCTTACGGAGAGCGGCCTGCCCGAGGTATTTTATTTTCCGCGCGGCGATGTCAATATGGCGCGGCTCGAAAGCTCGAACCATACGTCGCGTTGCCCGTTCAAGGGCGAGGCGTCTTATTTCCATCTGCGCACCGAAGACGGCCTGGTTGAGAATGCCGCCTGGTGTTACGAAAACCCGCTCGACGGGGTCCAGCAGATCAAGGGCTATCTGGCGTTTTATGCTTCGCGTGTCGACCGCATCTATCAGACATCCTGATTGTGTAGACGGCGCGTTTCTCGGGGGAGTGGGTCATGGAGCTGAACAACGCGTTACGGATTGCGCTTGCACCGGCCGATGTCTGGGACGCGCTGCAAGACATCGCGTTGTTGCGCGCGAGTCTCGACAACTGCGAGTCGTTCAGCCGCCTTGCGGGCGGCGAGTATGCGTTGACGCTGACGGTGCCGCTCGGACCGTTGCGCGCCCGCTACGAAGTGCGCGCCCATGTCGCCAACAAGAATCCGGTACAGCTCGACGAGCCGCATCGTGCGCTCAACTTCAAGGCGCGCGCCGAAGGTGTCGGATCGCTGCGTGGACAGATCGATGTGACGCTGCGCGCGGACGATTCAGGGTCGAACAAGGCGCCGAGCACGCGGATCGATTATTCGGTGTGGGCCACCTTGACGGGGCCCCTCGCCGAATTGCCGACGCGCCAGATCGAGAATGCGCTGCACGAGCTAGCCGACGATTTCTTCACGGAGTTCTGCGCGGTCGTGCAGGCCAAGCATGGGCAAGGTCCAAACCGCGCGCGCGGCACCCACAGCCGGCGGCAGCATGTGTTCCTGCGGCCGATCAATCTTGGCAGCGTAGCGCGCCGGGTCAGGCCGCACGATCACGGAGGCTCGCTCTCCGGGCGTGCCACCAGCACGCTGTTCGGGGCACGCTCGCATAGCGTGTCGCATCGCGAGCCGACGCCGCATGCCATGCCGAACTGGGCGTGGGCCGCGATGATCTTCGTTGTCGCATTGCTGCTTTATGCCGCGCACTGGTTCAGTACCCAGAGCTGAGCGGACCTCAGGCTTTCTTCGCCTCGCCATTCGCGCCGGTGCGTAACGCCGGACTGAGCCGCAGCGCGTCGAACATGGCTTCCACCATCTGCTGCGCGTGCTCGGCGAAATCGGTGGAGTCGGGCAGAATCAGCATGTCCCTCAGCGAACCGCCAACGAACGCATGCAGCATCGTGGCTGCCAGTTTCGTGTCGAGATCGGGCGGCATCTGGCCTTTGGAGATTGCGTTGCGCAGGCCGATCTCGATCTTGCCGAGCCCCTCACGCATGTTGGTCTGATAACGGACCATCACCGGGCCCATATCTTCTACGAACTCGCATTTCAGAAACAGGATGTCGAATACGCGGCGCCGCCGCGGATCGGCCGCGGTGTCGCGCAGACACAGCGTGCAGATTTCGATTAGCCGTCCGAGCGGATCGGCCTCTTCCGGGTTGATCGACGCGGCCTTCAGTTCGTCGAGCGGCAGCAGCACGCGGTCGAACATCTCGGTGAAGAGGTCACCTTTGTTGGCGAAGTGCCAGTAGATCGCCCCGCGGGTGACGCCCGCGGCCTGGGCGATGTCAGCCAGCGACGTGCGCGACACGCCTTTCTCGAAAAAGACTTTCTCGGCGGCATCGAGAATGCCGGCGCGCGTCTCCAACGCCTCTTCCTTGGTCCTTCTGACCATTTCGTCTGACCTGCGTATTGGTGGGATTACCCGGACACTTTTAAACGTGGCCCGTCACAATCCGCCCGCGCGTTTCGTCTTTAGCGAGCAGGTATTGCCTTGGACTGCCTGAAAGGATAGCGAAAGACACTTTTACATGCATTCGCGAATGTATATATAATAGCACCCCATCGATCGGATAGCCCAAGCCGTGACGACCGGTTAATATCCGTCACTGTTGCCTTTCAGAAAGCTTATGCGCCGTCCCAAAAGGGTCGACGGCGTGCGGCATTTCCCGGTTTGGCGCATATCGCCCGGGGTGCAGAGCGGGTCCGCGCCACTGGGCTTCCGGTTACGCGTCGTAAGACGCATGCGTGCGCTGTCGTCCCCGGGGTAGGGATGCGCGCACTTTTCATTCTCTCAGCCTTGACAGAGGTCGCTCCATGCGCGTCGAACGGGTTCCATTTCGCTTAATCAGTGCCGCGACGGCTGCCGTATTGCTGGCAGCGTGCGGACCAAAACAATCGGCCCCGCCACAACAAACACCCGAAGTCGGCATCGTCACCGTCCAGCCGTCGGCCGTGCCGGTCGTCACCGAATTGCCGGGCCGCACCAATGCTTTCCTCGTGGCGCAAGTGCGCGCGCGGGTGGACGGCATCGTGCTGCGCCGTGAGTTCACCGAAGGCAGCGAAGTGAAGGCCGGTCAGCGTCTTTACAAGATCGACCCGGCGCCTTACATCGCGCAACTGAACAGCGCCAAGGCGACGCTTGCCAAGGCTCAGGCAAACCTCGTGTCCGTCACGGCGCAGGCCAGCCGCTACAAGGTGCTGGTCGCGGCCAACGCAGTCAGCAAGCAGGACTACGACAACGCAGTCGCTTCGGAAGGCCAGGCTGCGGCGGACGTCGCTTCGGGCAAGGCCGCTGTGGATACCGCGCAGATCAATCTCGGCTACACGGACGTCGTCTCGCCGGTGAGCGGCCAGGTCGGCATTTCGCAGGTGACGCCGGGCGCGTATGTGCAGGCGAGCGCGGCTACGTTGATGTCGACGGTCCAGGAACTGGATCCGATGTACGTCGACCTGACGCAATCGAGTCTCGACGGCCTCAAGCTGCGTCGCGATGTGCAGGAAGGTCGTCTGAAGACGAGCGGTCCGGATGCGGCGAAGGTCACGCTGATTCTCGAAGACGGCCGCACCTACTCCGAGAAGGGCAAGCTGCAGTTCAGCGACGTCACGGTCGATCAGAGCACCGGTTCCGTCACCGTGCGCGCGCTGTTCCAGAACAAGGACCGCGTGCTGCTGCCGGGCATGTTCGTGCGCGCGCGCATCGAGGAAGGCGTGAACGATCAGGCGATTCTAGTACCGCAGATCGGCGTGACGCATGACCAGAAGGGCACGCCCACCGCGCTCGTCGTCGGTGCGGACAACAAGGTCGCGTTGCGTCAGCTCGTCACCTCGCGCACGTATGGCTCGAACTGGGTGGTCGACAGCGGCCTGAATCCGGGTGACCGCGTGATCGTGCAGGGGACCGACAAGGTTCGCCCTGGCATGGACGTCAAGACTGTCGCGGCGCAACTGCCTGCTTCCTCCGACGCGGCTGCTGCAGCTGCGCCGGCCGCCAGCGGTGCCCAGACGGCTCAGGCTGCTTCTGCAGCATCGGGCGCGCAATAACAGGGAGCCTGTTTCATGGCAAAGTTTTTTATCGATCGCCCTATTTTTGCATGGGTGATCGCCATCATTTTGATGCTCGCGGGCCTCGCGTCGATCTTTACGCTACCGATCGCGCAATACCCGACCATCGCGCCGCCGGCCGTGCAGATCAGCGCAACGTACCCGGGCGCATCGGCGAAGACGGTGGAAAACACCGTCACGCAGGTGATCGAGCAGCAGATGAGCGGTCTCGACCACTTGCTGTATATCTCGTCCACTTCCGATGACTCGGGTACGGCCACCATCACGTTGACGTTCGCTGCCGGCACCAATCCTGACATCGCACAGGTGCAGGTGCAGAACAAGCTGCAGTTGGCTACGCCGCTGCTTCCGCAGGCCGTGCAGCAGCTCGGTACGAAGGTCACCAAGTCGAGCAGCAGCTTCCTGCTCGTGATGGCCTTCAACTCCGAAGACGGCAGCATGAACAAGTACGACCTGGCGAACTACGTCGCGTCGAACATCGAAGACCCGGTCAGCCGGATCGACGGTGTGGGTACGGTCACGCTGTTCGGCTCGCAGTACGCCATGCGGATCTGGCTCGATGCGAACAAGCTCACCAACTTCGGTCTCACGCCGGTCGATGTGCAGACCGCGTTGACCGCGCAGAACGTGCAGGTCGCCGGCGGCTCGCTCGGCGGCACGCCGGCGGTACCGGGTCAGGCACTGCAGGCCACGATCAGCGAAGCAACACTGCTGCAGACGCCGGAGCAGTTCGGCAACATTCTGCTGAAGGTGAATCAGGACGGCTCGCGCGTGCTGCTGAAGGACGTGGCGCGCATCGATCTGGGCGGCGAAAACTACAACTTCGACACCAAGTACAACGGTGTGCCGACGGCCGGCTTCGGCATTCAGCTGGCCACGGGCGCCAACGCGCTGGCTACGGCCAAGGCGGTGCGCGCGAAGGTCGACCAGTTGTCGAAGTACTTCCCGCACGGTCTTGTCGTGAAGTATCCGTATGACACGACACCATTCGTGCGCCTGTCGATCGAAGAAGTGGTCAAGACGCTGCTCGAAGGGATCGTGCTGGTGTTCCTGGTCATGTACCTGTTCCTGCAAAACCTGCGCGCGACGTTGATTCCGACGATCGCGGTGCCGGTGGTGCTGCTCGGTACGTTCGCGATCATGAGCGCGGTGGGCTTCTCGATCAACGTGCTGTCCATGTTCGGGCTGGTGCTCGCCATCGGTCTGCTGGTGGACGATGCGATCGTGGTGGTGGAGAACGTCGAGCGGGTGATGGCCGAAGAGGGCCTGTCGCCACGCGACGCGACCCGCAAGGCCATGGACCAGATTACCGGTGCGCTGGTCGGTGTGGCGCTCGTGCTGTCGGCGGTGTTCGTGCCGGTGGCGTTCTCGGGCGGCTCGGTGGGCGCCATTTACCGGCAGTTCTCGCTGACCATCGTGTCGGCGATGGTGCTGTCCGTGCTGGTCGCATTGGTGTTGACGCCGGCACTCTGCGCGACGATTCTCAAACCGATTCCGCAGGGTCATCACGAAGAGAAGAAGGGTTTCTTCGGCTGGTTCAACCGGACCTTCGAGAAGAGCCGCGACAAGTACCACAGTGGTGTGCACCACGTGATCAAGCGCTCGGGCCGCTGGCTCATCATCTACCTGGTGGTGATCGTGGCGGTGGGCATGCTGTTCGTGCGTCTGCCGAAGTCGTTCCTGCCGGATGAAGACCAGGGCACGATGTTCGTGCTGGTGCAGACGCCGTCGGGCTCGACCCAGGAGACCACCGCGCATGCACTGAAGGACATTTCCGACTACCTGCTCGACAAAGAGAAGGGCATCGTGGAATCCGTCTTCACAGTGAACGGTTTCAGCTTTGCCGGCCGCGGCCAGAACGCGGGTCTCGTGTTCGTGCGGATGAAGGACTACTCGCAGCGCCAACATGCTGACGAGAAGGTTCAGGCACTCGTAGGCCGCCTGTTCATGCACTTCGCGGGCTATAAGAATGCGCTGGTGTATCCGGTCAACCCACCGTCGATTCCGGAACTGGGTACGGCATCGGGATTCGACTTTGAACTGGAAGACCGTGCAGGGCTTGGCCACGAGAAGCTGATGGAAGCGCGCAACATGCTGCTCGGCATGGCCGCGAAGGATCCGGTGTTGGCGCAGGTGCGTCCGAACGGGCTGAACGACACGCCGCAGTTCAACGTGACGATCGACCATGAGAAGGCTGCCGCGCTCGGCGTGTCGCTCGCCACGATCGATCAGACGTTCTCGATCGCCTGGGCATCGGCCTATGTGAACAACTTCCTCGATACCGACAGCCGGATCAAGAAGGTGTACCTGCAGGCCGACGCACCGTTCCGGATGAACCCGGAAGATCTGAACGACTGGTACGTGCGCAACGGCGCCGGCACGATGGTCCCGTTCTCGGCGTTCACGACCGGCACGTGGGCCTACGGTTCGCCGAAGCTCGAGCGCTACAACGGTATTTCCGCGGTGGAAATCCAGGGTGCGGCTGCGCCTGGCAAGAGTACGGGTCAGGCGAACGCCGCAATCGAGGCGATTGCGGCCAAGCTGCCGGCGGGTATTGGTTACGAGTGGACAGGTCTGTCGTTCCAGGAAATCCAGTCTGGTTCGCAAGCGCCTATCCTCTACGGCATCTCTATCCTCGTGGTGTTCCTGTGTCTCGCGGCGCTGTATGAAAGCTGGTCGATCCCGTTCTCGGTGATCATGGTGGTGCCGCTCGGCGTGTTGGGCGCACTGCTGGCCGCTACGCTGCGCGGCCTCGAGAACGACGTGTTCTTCCAGGTGGGTCTGTTGACCACCGTGGGGTTGTCGGCGAAGAACGCGATTCTGATCGTGGAATTCGCCCGCGAACTGCAGCAGGGTGAAGGCATGGGGCCGGTCGAGGCCGCGCTGGAAGCCGCGCGTCTACGGTTGCGGCCAATCCTGATGACCTCGCTCGCGTTCATTCTCGGTGTGATGCCGCTGGCTATCAGTAACGGTGCTGGGTCTGCGAGCCAGCATGCAATTGGTACCGGCGTGATCGGCGGGATGCTGACGGCGACCTTCCTCGCGATTTTCATGATCCCGATGTTCTTCGTCGTGGTTCGTGCGAAGTTCGGCGGCGAGAAGGAAGATCCGGATGCGGCGCTCGAACACTATAACCAGCACCATCCTCATGATCCGCAGGGCGACGGTCATGATGGAAGCGGCTCGGGCAAGGAAGGACATTGAGATGCAAAAACACTCTTTGATAGCAGTGGCGGTCGCGTTCCTCGCTGCAGCTTGCACGATGGAGCCGAAGTACGACCGGCCGGCCGAACCGGTGTCGGGAACGTTTCCGACGGACGGCGTCTACGCGACGCAGCCGGGCCCGGCGAACGGCGGCGCGCGTAGCGCGAACGCCCAGGCTGCGTCCGATATCGGCTGGCGCGATTTCTTCGTCGATCCGCGCCTGCAACGGTTGATCGAGATTGCGTTGAAGAACAACCGCGATCTGCGCGTGTCGGTGCTGAATATCCAGCAATCGCAGGCGCAGTACCGGGTGGTGCGCGCGGGGCTTCTGCCTTCGGTCAGCGCGGCGGGTTCGGAGACGCGCACGCGTACTCCGGCGGATCTCGCGCTGCCGGGCGAGGAGCTCAGCACCGAATATTCTGTCGGACTGAATGCCTCGTGGGAACTCGACTTCTTCGGCCGGATTCGCAGCCTGAAGGATCAGGCGTTGGATCAATACCTCGCCACGGCGCAGGCGCGTAAGGCGGCGGAGATCTCGCTGGTGTCGCAGGTGGCGGATCAGTATCTGACGGTGCTGTCGTATGACGATCTGCTGAAGGTCACCGAAGGCACGCTGAAGACCGCGCAGGAATCGTATCGGATCAACAAGCTGCAGTTCGACAACGGCACAGGTTCCGAGCTCGATCTGCGCCAGGCGCAAACGGTGGTCGAGCAGGCCAACGCGAACTACCAGGCCGAGGCGCGCTTGCGTGCCCAGGCGGTCAACGCGCTGGTGCTGCTGGTTGGCGAGCCGTTGCCTGACGATCTGCCGCCGGGTCTGACGCTCGACAACCAGAATCTCCTCACGGATGTTCCGGCTGGCTTGCCGTCGGATCTGTTGACGCGGCGTCCGGACATCATGGAAGCCGAGGAGAACCTGCTGGCCGCCAACGCGAATATCGGTGCAGCGCGCGCAGCGTTCTTCCCGAAGATTTCGTTGACGGGCAACTTCGGCACGCTGAGTCCGACGTTGGGTACGCTGTTCAAGCCGGGTTCGGCGGCGTGGGGTTTCACACCGACGATCACCTTGCCGATTTTCGCTGGCGGTGAGAACAAGGCTAACCTCGATCTCGCTCACGTGCAGAAGAACATCCAGGTCGCGACGTACGAAAAGGCGATCCAGACGGCCTTCCGCGAAGTGGCGGACGGACTCGCGGCGCGCGGCACGTACGACGAGCAGATTGCGGCGCTCGAACGCGATACCTTCGCGGAACAGCGGCGTCTGGATCTGTCGGATCTGCGTTATCGCAATGGTGTGGACAGCTATCTGTCGGTGCTGACTGCGCAGACCGATCTGTATTCGGCGCAGCAGGCACTGATTTCGGCGCGGGTCGCGCGGCTGACGAACCTGGTCGATCTGTATCAGTCGCTCGGTGGTGGGTGGATCGAACACAGCGGCGATCAACCGCGTCCGGCCGATGCGCCGGTGGACTACAGCGCGGCGCCGGGTGCAACGGCGGCGGCTTCTGCGCCCGCGGTGAACTAGGCGCGGAGTACGGGGCTGCAGCTAGCTACAGCTACCGCTACAGCGACAGGCACAGGTTGTTATTCGAGGCCTGCTGCTTACGTAGCAAACAGAAACGCCACGGCATGCCGTGGCGTTTCTGTTTCAGCGCTGCCGCGTCTATCGCACGACCTTTTCCGCGCGGCCTGTGCGCTCGGGCTTGCGGGCATCGCACGAGTGTCACCTCGCACCCACCAGCTTTTCCCTCATTCAAACTCAGTGCAGATCCGCAGCCCTCAGCATTTCATCGCCAGGAGCGGCTTCTTCATTGCCGCCACGCCCATCGAAATCATGCCCGGCGCGGCGGATTTCGCGCCTCGCGGTACGCTCTCCTTTGACGCCGTTAAACACGAGATTCAGCACGACCGCAGACACCGATGCCAACAGAATCCCGCTATGCAATAGCGGCGAAAGCGCCGGCGGCAGCCTGGAGAAAAACTGCGGTGATACCACTGGCACGAGACCAAGACCGATACTCACCGCGACGATGAACAGGTTGTGGTGGTTCTTCACGAAGTCGACCTTCGACAGCACCTTGATGCCGTTCGCGGCCACCATCCCGAACATCACGATGCCAGCGCCGCCGAGCACGAACGCCGGCACCGATGCGACCACCTGAGCCATCTTCGGAAACAGACCAAGCAGCACGAGGATCACACCGCCCGTCGCGCAGACGAAGCGGCTTTTCACACCCGTCACGCCGATCAGCCCCACGTTCTGCGAGAACGATGTGTGCGGGAACGAGTTGAAGATGCCGCCGATCAACGTACCCAACCCATCCACACGCAGGCCACGCACGAGCGTCTTCTGATCCACGGGGCGGTCCACCATATCGCCGACCGCGAGGAACATGCCGGTCGATTCGATGAACGTGACGAACATCACGGTGACCATCGTCGCGATGGCGAGCGGATCGAAGTGCGGCAGGCCGAAGTGGAACGGCATCACGATGCCAACCCACGGCGCGGCCGTCACACCTGCCATGTTGACGCGGCCAAGCAGCGCGGCGATCACAAAGCCTGCGACGATGCCGAGCAACACGGAGATGTTGGCCACGAAGCCTTTGCCGAACTTGTTGATCAGCAGGATCAGCGTGAGCACGACGAGCGACAGGCCCAGATACACCGGATTGCCGTAATCAGGATTGCCGACACCGCCGGCCGCCCAGTTGATACCGACCTCCATCAGCGACAAGCCGATCACCGAGATCACCACGCCGATCACCACGGGCGGGAAGAACCGCAACAGCTTGCCGACAGCAGGGGCCAGTAATATGCCCACCACGCCGGCCGCGATCGTCGAACCGAAGATATCGAGAATGCCCAGACTCGGGTTGGTGCCGATCGCCACCATCGGGCCGACGGCCGCAAACGTGCAGCCCATGATGACGGGCAGGCGAATGCCGAAGATCCACAGGCCGAGCGTCTGGATCAGCGTGGCGATGCCGCAGGAGAAGAGATCGGCGCTGATCAGGAACGCAATCTGATCCTTCGGCAGTTTGAGCGCGCTGCCGACGATCAGCGGCACCGCCACTGCGCCGGCATACATGACGAGGACGTGCTGAATGCCGAGCGTGAGCAACTGGCCTGCGGGCAGTCGCTCGTCGCACGGGTGAACCGTGTTCGATTGCATTTTGTCTCTCTCCACCATCTCGTTTTGGGATGACTCCAAGGTATGCGGAGAGAAAAAGCACAACAAGACCACTGGGGCCTATTCCGGGCTTCGCGACGATCATATGGGTGGGGGCAATTTGAAAGCCGATCGAAATGCGTGGGCCGCGCAAACAGCCTGTGAGCCCCGCGCTGCGGTGCGAAGGTCGGACCGCAGCACGGGGCTGATGTAAAGCGATATGTGTGAGAATCCATGAGGTGTATTCGAGGCGACGCATAGTGCCGTTTTGGCGCCGCTTCCGGAGTGGCGGGGTAAACCCGCAATTGGCGTTTCCCGGAGCCCCCGCTCTCTCAAACATGCAATCGTCGATGACACATGCCTTGAACTGGCGGTGGTGAACGCTGGAATACGCGCGCCGCAGTTTTCAGCGATCATAGGCGCCGGTCGTGTTGAAGGTTCAAGCCGCGCATCACGAGATTGATTCAAGAACTACAGGAGCATTCACCATGAAGACGAAAGCAGCCATCGCATGGAAGGCCGGCGCACCGTTGACGATCGAGGAAGTCGATCTGGAAGGGCCGCGTGCCGGCGAAGTGCTGATCGAAGTGAAAGCCACCGGCATCTGCCACACCGACTACTACACGTTGTCGGGCGCGGACCCGGAAGGCATCTTCCCAGCGATTCTCGGCCATGAAGGCGCGGGCGTAATCGTCGATGTCGGGCCGGGCGTCGGCACCCTGAAGAAGGGCGATCACGTGATTCCGCTCTACACGCCGGAGTGCCGTCAGTGCAAGTTCTGTCTGTCGCGCAAGACCAATCTCTGCCAGGCGATTCGATCGACGCAGGGCAAAGGGCTCATGCCGGATGCCACTTCGCGCTTCTCTCTGGACGGCAAGCCGTTGTTCCATTACATGGGGACGTCGACGTTCTCGAACTACATCGTCGTGCCGGAGATCGCGGTGGCGAAGGTCCGTGAAGACGCGCCGTTCGACAAGATCTGCTACATCGGCTGCGGTGTGACGACTGGCGTCGGCGCAGTGGTGTACTCGGCCAAGGTCGAGGCGGGTGCGAATGTGGTGGTGTTCGGTCTCGGCGGGATCGGGCTGAACGTGATCCAGGGCGCGAAGATGGTGGGCGCGGACAAGATCATCGGCGTCGATCTGAACCCGGGGCGCGTCGAACTCGCAAAGAAGTTCGGCATGACGCACTTCATCAACCCGACTGAAGTCGAGAACGTCGTCGATCATATCGTTCAACTGACCGATGGCGGCGCCGACTACTCGTTCGAATGCATCGGCAACACGAAGGTGATGCGCCAGGCGCTCGAGTGCACGCACAAGGGCTGGGGACAGTCGTTCATCATCGGCGTGGCAGCAGCGGGTGAAGAAATCAGCACGCGTCCGTTCCAGCTCGTGACGGGCCGTCAATGGAAGGGCTCCGCGTTCGGCGGCGCGCGTGGCCGCACTGATGTGCCGAAGATCGTCGACTGGTATATGGAAGGCAAGATCAACATCGACGATCTGATCACGCACCGTCTGCCGCTCGATCGCATCAACGAAGGCTTCGACCTGATGAAGAAGGGCGAGTCGATCCGCTCGGTCGTGCTGTACTGATGCCGGATTCACCTTGCATTCAAGGGAGGGCGCGATGCTCGAACTGCTAGCCAATCACACCTGCTACGGCGGCGCGCAGCGTATCTACAAGCATGAGTCGAAGGTAATCGGGCTGCCGATGCGTTTTGCGGTGTATCTGCCGCCGCAAGCCACGCAGGGAGCCGATGCCGCGGAGGTGAAGGTGCCGGCGCTGTTCTACCTCGCGGGTCTCACCTGTACCGAGGAAACCTTCCCGATCAAGGCAGGCGCGCAGCGCTTCGCCGCGCAGCACGGGATTGCGCTGATCGCACCGGACACCAGTCCGCGCGGTGCGGGTATCCCGGGCGAAAGCGCGGCATGGGACTTCGGCGTGGGTGCGGGGTTCTATGTCGATGCGACCGAGGAACCCTGGTCGAAGCACTTCCGGATGTACTCGTACGTGCGCGACGAACTGCGAGAAACGGTGCTGGCGAATCTGCCGGTGGACGGCGAGCGGCTCGGCATCTTCGGTCACTCGATGGGCGGCCACGGCGCGCTGATGCTGGCGCTACGCAATCCACAGATTTACCGCTCGGTGTCGGCGTTCGCGCCGATTGCGGCGCCCTCGATCGCTCCGTGGGGCGAGAAGGCGTTCGGCGGATATCTGGGCCAGGATCGGGAAGCGTGGAAGGCGTACGACGCGAGCGAACTGGTGGCGAACACGTCGCACAAGTTCGCGGAGGGGATTCTGATCGATCAGGGTCTGTCGGACCAGTTTCTTTCCGAGCAGTTATACCCCGATGTGTTCGAAGCGGCGTGCCATGCCGCGGGACAGCCATTGATGTTGCGGCGTCACGTGGGTTACGACCACGGGTACTTTTTCATCTCGACGTTCATCGAGGATCACATTGCGCATCACGCGAAGGTTTTGCTCGCCTGATGCGCGATCCCTCACCGCCGGCCTAGCAAACTCCCGCCATATACCAAGGCGGCTAGCGCGGTGATCCAGAAGCTCGTCGGCCAATCCGTATAGAACGCGAGCGTGAGTCCAAGCCAAGCTTGCACCAGCGCGAGCAGCGCCGCGAGCACGAGCCCGGTGGAGAGCCTCGTGGTGAGGTTCTGCGCCGCGGCCGCCGGCCCTACCATCAGCGTGAACACCAGCAACACGCCGACGATCTGCGTACATGCCGCCACTGCCAGCGCGGCAATCGCCAGAAACAGCACCGACACGAGCCGCAGCGACACGCCCTTGGCCTCGGCCAGTTCCGGTTGTAACGAAGCGAACAGCAACGGCCGCATGATCGCGGCGAGCGCCAGCAGGCTGAGCAGGCCGAGTCCCGCGAGCACGCCCAGCGTGGACGCGTTCACGCCGAGTACATTGCCGAACAGCAGCGCGGTGACCTGAGTCGCGTAAGCGGTAAAGAAGTGTAGAAACAGCAGCCCGAAGCCGAGCGCGAGCGAGAGGATCACGCCGATCGCCACATCGCGCCCCGCGAGTTTCTCGCCGAGCGCGCCCATGCCGACACCTGCTGCCAACGTGAAACCAATCATCCCCCAGATCGGCGAGATGCCAAGCAGCACCGCGCCGGTCGCACCGGTGAAGCCGACGTGCGAGAGCGCGTGACCCGCGAACGTCTGTCCGCGCATCACCAGAAAATAACCAACAATCCCCGCCAGCACCGCGACGATCCCCGACGCCGCGAATGCGTTCACCATGAAATCGTATTCAAACATCGTTCGTGTGTCCGTCGCGTGAGGCGTGGTGATGGCCGTGTGAGTGGCCATGGCCGTGCTTATGCCCGTGGCCCGACGCGCCGCCATGATCGTGATCATGGGCGTCGTCTTCGTGTTCGTGATCGTGCTTTTCGACTTCGACGTCGCCTGACATCACGAAGATGCGGCCATTCACGCGCATCACGTCGATGGCCGAGCCGTAGAGCCGCGACAGCACCGGCTTCGTGATCACTTCATCAACCGTGCCGAGTGCTGCGACTCCGCTGCCCAGGTACAGCACCCGGTCGAGCGCATGTAGCAGCGGGTTGAGTTCGTGCGCAGAGAACAGCACCGCGATGCCCAGTTCCTGCTGCACGTTGCGCACCAGTTCGACCACGCTTTTCTGATGATGCGGGTCCAGACTGATCAGCGGCTCATCGAGCAGCAGCAGTTTGGGATTGCCGAGCAGGCACTGCGCGAGCAACAGACGCTGACGCTCGCCGCCCGACAGCTCGGACAAAGGCCGCGCCGCCAGCGCGCGACCGCCCACCAGATCCAGCACGCGTTCCACATCTGCGCGCGTTTTCGCGTCGGCGTGCGGCAGACCCCAGCGATGACCATCGGCCGCCATCGCGACAAAATCGCGGCCGCGCACGCGGCGGCCGGCGAGCGCGGCGCGCGTCTGCGGCATATAGCCGATCGACGCGTTGCCGCGCACTACCGGCTGACCGAGGACGCGGATCGTGCCGCTCGCCGCCGGCACGAGGCCGAGCACGGCACGCATCAGTGTGGTTTTACCCGCGCCGTTCGGCCCGAGCACGCCGATGAATTCGCCTTGATTCACCTGCAGACTGGTGTCGCGCAGGATGGCACGGCCGCCCAGTTCCAGCGTCACGTTCTCGAGTTCGAGAACCGGCGCGGCATTGGATGGTGTGCGGCCAGTCAGAGTCATTACGTGGTTCCGTTGGTTACTGCCTTATTTGGCTACCGCTGACGCCGCTGCCGGCGCACCGTTATCACCCGCCGCCAGCGCCGCGGAGAGAGCGTCCAGTTGCGAGAGCATCCACACCTGGTAGTTCTTGCCGGCCGGTTCCGTTTCCGTGACGCTCATGGTCGGCACGTGCGATTGCTGCGCGAGTTTCAACATGCGTTTGGTCAGGGCCTCGGTTGCCTGGCTGTTATAGATCAGGACCCGCACGCGCTTTTCGCGCAGGTCGCGTTCGAACGCGGCGATATCCGATGCGCTCGCTTCCGTGTCGTTCATTGTCGCCAGCTGGAAGCGCATATTGCGCATCGTCAGGCCGATGGCATCCGACATGTAGCCGAACACCGGTTCCGTCGCCGTCACCGGCACGCCGGCATAGCGGCCGTGCAGATCGGCCACCTTGGCGTCGATCGGCTTGAGCGAATCGAGAAACTTCGCGAGGTTCGCATCGTACGCCGACTTGTTCGCCGGGTCAGCCGTTTCGAGTGCCGTGGTGACTGCACGGGCTACTGCGGGCATGGTTGCCGGGTTATACCAGAGGTGCGGATTGTCGCCGCTTTTCTTGCCGATCAGGTCGGCGGCGACGATGATCGTGCGCTTTGCATTGTTCTTCGATGCGTTCAGCAGCTTCGCCATCCACGGATCGTAATCGGCGCCGTTGTAGACCACAAGGTTCGCGTGCTGCAATGCGCGGGCGGTCTTCGGGCTCGCTTCGAACAGATGCGGATCTTCGTCCGGGTTGCTCAGGATGCTGGTGACGTCCACATGGTCGCCGCCCAACTGATGCACCACGTCCCCGTAGAAGTTCTCCGCGGCCACCACCTGGATCTTCGCATCCTGCGCGAAGGCGCCCTGGCCGAGCGCCAGCACGGCGGCGCCGGCCACCAGATACTTCGACAGGCTGAGCGCACGGCGCGCATCGTGCCACTTCAAGCTGAGTTTGTTCATCGGTATCCCTGCTGCTAAAGAGTTGAATGCGAAGGGTGCCGGCCGATCCGGGAGAGCTTCGCGGTTAAGCGGGGATGCAATGATATAACGTATCTAATAAGTTTGTCAGCGGCTGAGGGCAGTCCGCTGCCGGCGTATTGCCGCCACAGGTGCGTGCCGCGGCCTCGGCAGAGCACGACGAGCTGACTCCCCCCGGCACTGCCGCGCTGCACCATCGAAATCTCGTTAACCGCCTTGACATGACCGGACGCGTATCCGATCATTCGATCACCAACAGAGCAATTGTTCGCGCAACGAGCGTTCGCTCACCGCGCGACAAAACTCGAAACGAACCGGAGACACGCAGTGGCAACGCGATTGCAAGGGAAAGTGGCGATCCTCACAGGTGCAGCGAGCGGAATCGGCGAAGCCGTTGCCCGCCGGTATCTGGACGAAGGTGCGCGTTGCGTGCTGGTCGACGTCAAGCCGGCTGACGGCTTCGGAGCAGCGCTGCGCAACGCGGACGGCGACCGGGTGCTGACCATCAGCGCCGACGTCACGCGCCGCGAGGACATCCAGCGCATTGTCGCAAGCACGGTCGAACGCTTCGGCCAGATCGATATTCTCTTCAACAACGCTGCGCTGTTCGACATGCGTCCGATTCTCGACGAATCCTGGGACGTCTTCGACCGCCTCTTCGCCGTCAACGTCAAAGGCATGTTCTTCCTGATGCAGGCCGTCGCCCAGCGCATGGTCGAGCAGGGCCACGGCGGCAAGATCATCAACATGTCATCGCAGGCCGGCCGGCGCGGCGAGGCACTCGTTTCACACTACTGCGCAACCAAAGCCGCCGTACTAAGCTATACGCAGTCCGCTGCACTGGCGCTGGCGCCGCACAAGATCAACGTCAACGGGATCGCACCCGGGGTCGTGGATACGCCGATGTGGGATCAGGTCGACGCGCTCTTCGCGAAATATGAGAACCGTCAGCCCGGCGAAAAGAAGCGTCTGGTCGGCGAGGCGGTGCCGCTCGGCCGTATGGGTGTTCCCGACGACCTGACCGGCGCAGCGTTGTTCCTTGCTTCCGCTGATGCTGATTACATCACCGCACAGACGCTGAACGTCGATGGCGGCAACTGGATGAGCTAACCCGTGGGCCCTTACCTGCTTAACGCCCGTTTGCACAACAACGCAGTAAAACATAACGTACTAGAAAGGAGACAAGTGATGAAAGCAGCCATGAAACCCGCGCTCAAGGCCGTCGGTGCCGCCGCCGTTGCGTGCGCAGCGTTGAACGCCACGGCCGGGACGGTGACGATCGCGACGTTGAACAACCCGGACATGATCGAGCTGAAGAAGCTGTCGCCGGCGTTCGAGCAGGCCAATCCGGACATCAAGCTGAACTGGGTGATCCTGGAAGAA
Organism: Paraburkholderia phenazinium; assembly: GCF_900141745.1. NCBI lineage: Bacteria > Pseudomonadati > Pseudomonadota > Betaproteobacteria > Burkholderiales > Burkholderiaceae > Paraburkholderia > Paraburkholderia phenazinium. Next base: position 1,322,542 of record NZ_FSRM01000001.1, read on the forward strand.
AACGTGCTGCGTCAGCGCGCCACCACCGACATCACGACCGGCAGCGGCCAGTTCGACGTGATGACGATCGGTGCGTACGAGACGCCTCAATGGGGCAAGCGCGGCTGGCTCACCCCGATCACGAACCTGCCCGCGGCCTATGATCTGAACGACGTCGTGAAGACGGCGCGCGAGGGGCTGTCGTACAACGGCTCGCTGTACGCGTTGCCGTTCTACGTCGAAAGCTCGATGACGTACTACCGCAAGGACCTGTTCGCAGCGAAGGGTCTGACGATGCCGGATCAGCCGACTTATGACCAGATCCAGCAATTCGCCGACAAGCTCACCGACAAGGCCAACGGCATCTACGGTATCTGCCTGCGCGGCAAGGCCGGCTGGGGCGAAAACATGGCGTACGCGACCACGGTCGTGAACACCTTCGGCGGCCGCTGGTTCAACGAGAAGTGGGAACCGCAGCTCACGTCGCCGGAATGGAAGAAGGCTATCGGCTTCTACGTCAACCTGCTGCAAAAAGACGGCCCTCCGGGAGCGAGCTCGAACGGCTTCAACGAAAACCTGACGCTGATGTCATCGGGCAAATGCGCGATGTGGATCGATGCGACGGTGGCGGCCGGCATGCTGTACAACAAGCAGCAATCGCAGATCGCCGACAAGGTGGGTTTTGCTGCCGCTCCGACCGAAGTGACGCCGAACGGCGCACACTGGCTGTGGGCTTGGGCGCTGGCAATTCCGAAGTCGTCCAAGCAGGCTGATGCTGCGAAGAAGTTCATCGCGTGGGCCACCTCGAAGGAATACATCGAGATGGTCGCGAAGGATGAAGGCTGGGCCTCGGCGCCTCCGGGAACCCGTCAGTCGACCTATGCTCGTCCTGAGTACAAGGCGGCCGCACCGTTTGCCGACTTCGTGCTGAAGGCGATCGAAACGGCTGATCCGAATCATCCGACGCTCAAACCGGTGCCGTACACCGGTGTGCAGTTCGTCGGCATTCCTGAGTTTCAGTCGTTTGGTACGGTAGTGGGCCAAAGCATCTCGGGTGCCCTCGCCGGACAGATGACCGTCGACCAGGCACTGGCAGCCGGACAGGCTACTGCCGAACGCGCTGTGCGGCAGGCCGGTTATCTGAAGTGACGTGAAACACGCCGGCCGACGCCAGTCGGCCGGCCCTTGCAGCACAGCGGGCCGTCGCGGCTGAGCCGTTACGCCTGAGCCACGTCCCGGTCGCACCCGCTTCGCCGCGACCGGCAGCACCTCGGGCTGAACCTTCAGCCGCGCGTTTACCGCGCTTTACCGAACAGGTGGTCACATCATGCGTCCTCTGCGCCTTCCTCTCATGCATGCCACTCCCCAGACCGAAAAAGAGCGCGAAACGCGCAAAGCCAATTCCGCGCGCTGGTTAGCGGCGCCGTCCACTGCTGTACTGGTACTGTGGATGGCGATTCCGTTGGCGATGACGATCTGGTTTTCGTTCTCGCATTACAACCTGCTCAATCCTGATGAAAAGGGCTTTGCGGGGATCGACAACTACAAGTACCTCGCTACAGACCCGTCGTTTGGACCGTCGATCGGACACACGCTCGAACTGATTATCGCCACGCTGGTGATTACGGTAGTGGGCGGCGTGCTGATGTCGGTGCTGTTCGACCGTAAGTTCTACGGCCAGGGTGTCGCACGGCTGCTGGCGATTGCGCCGTTCTTCGTGATGCCGACGGTCAGCGCGCTGATCTGGAAGAACATGATCCTGCATCCGGTGTACGGCCTGATCGCGCAGGGTATGCGCGCCATAGGCATGCAGCCGATCGACTGGTTCGCCGACTATCCGCTCACCGCGATCATCATGATCGTCTCGTGGCAGTGGTTACCGTTCGCGTTCCTGATTTTGTTCACGGCCATCCAGTCGCTCGACCAGGAGCAGAAGGAAGCGGCCAAGATCGACGGCGCGGGTGCCTTCTCGATGTTCTTCTACATCACACTGCCTCACCTGAAACGGGCGATTGCAGTGGTGGTGATGATGGAGACCATTTTCCTGCTGTCGATCTTCGCTGAAATCTATACGACGACAGGCGGCGGCCCAGGCACGGCGACCACCAATCTGTCTTACCTGATCTATTCGCTCGGCCTGCAACAGTTCGACGTGGGCCTCGCCTCGGCCGGCGGGATTCTCGCGGTGGTGCTGGCGAACATCGTGTCGTTCTTCCTTGTCCGCATGCTCGCGAAGAACCTGAAAGGGGAGTACGAAAAATGAGCCACGTTGCCGCTTCACCTGTTTCGTCGTCGGCCACCTCGTCGAAGAATGCGCCGTGGGCCGTCTTCAAGCGCGCGATTCCTGGTGTGTTCGCATGGCTGATCGCGTTGCTGCTGTTCTTCCCGATCTTCTGGATGACGATTACCGCGTTCAAGACCGAGCAGCAGGCTTATGCGTCGTCGCTGTTTTTCATCCCGACGCTGGACAGCTTCCGTGAGGTGTTCGCACGCAGCAACTATTTCTCGTTCGCGTGGAATTCGGTGCTGATTTCGGCGGGCGTCACGGTGCTGTGCCTGTTGCTCGCCGTGCCATGTGCTTACGCGATGGCGTTCTTTCCGACCCGCCGCACGCAGAAGCTGCTGCTGTGGATGCTGTCGACGAAGATGATGCCGTCGGTGGGCGTGCTGGTGCCGATCTATCTGCTGTGGAAGAACTCCGGGCTGCTCGATACGGTGTCGGGGCTCGTGATCGTCTACACGCTGATCAATCTGCCGATTGCGGTGTGGATGACCTTCACGTACTTCGCCGAGATTCCGCGCGATATTCTTGAAGCAGGCCGCATGGATGGCGCGGCGACCTGGCAGGAAATCGTCTTCCTGCTGATGCCGATGTCGCTGCCGGGCCTGGCTTCCACGGCGCTGCTGCTGGTCATTCTGTCGTGGAACGAGGCGTTCTGGAGTATCAACCTGTCCAGTTCGAACGCGGCGCCGCTGACGGTGTTTATCGCGTCGTACTCGAGTCCTGAAGGGTTGTTCTGGGCCAAGCTTTCGGCCGCTTCGCTGCTGGCGGTGGCGCCGATCCTGATCGTCGGCTGGCTGTCGCAGAAGCAACTGGTGCGTGGGCTGACGTTCGGGGCGGTTAAATGACCGGTAACCCCGTGACTGGTAACCGGCTGGCGTTGATCTGCGATTGCGACGGTGTCCTGATCGACAGCGAAGCGGTGGCGGCGCGCATGCTGGTGCATGAGCTGGAGGCGCGCTGGCCGGATACCGACGTCGAACCGGTGGTGCTGCCACTGCTTGGGTTGCGCATCGAACGGGTGCTCGAAAACGCGGCCGCGCAACTTGGCCGCAGCCTGAGCGCGGAAGACATGGCCTCGATACGCCACGCCGTCGAAGCTGCGGCGATGCAGGCACCTGCAGTCGCCGGCATTGCCGAGGCACTCGCGCAGATTCCGCTTATCAAGGCATGCGCGAGCAACAGCTTCAAGGCGTATGTGCAAACGGTGCTGGCGCGCACGGGCCTCGAGAAGTTCTTCGATGGCCGGCTGTACTGTGCCGATGCCGTCGCCATGCCGAAGCCCGCTCCGGACGTGTATCTGGCGGCGGCAAAGGGTTTCGGTCTGGCGAGCAGCGCCTGTCTGGTCGTGGAAGACAGCGTCACCGGCGTGACGGCGGCGAGCGCGGCAGGAATGACGGTGCTGGGCTTTATCGGAGGCGGTCACGCGAGCGAGGCGCAGATCGGCGCGTTGCACGCGGCGGGTGCCTCACACGTATTCGACGATATGACGCAACTGCCCGAGCTGGTGGCGCTATGGACCCAGCGCGTGACGGCGGCATTGCATTGAGAAGGTATTGAGAGGGTTTGCGAGCCGGGTGCGGAAAGAGACAGGCACACGCCGCTAGCGGACGCTGTCAAACTGGATTAACGTAGTACGAGAAACATACGGAGACACATCATGGCAAGCTTAACTCTGCGCAACATCAGAAAAGCCTACGACGACAATGAAGTGATGCGCGACGTCAATCTCGACATCGCGGACGGTGAGTTCGTTGTGTTCGTGGGCCCGAGCGGCTGCGGGAAATCGACGCTGATGCGCATGATCGCCGGCCTCGAGGACATCACGAGCGGCGATCTGAATATCGACGGCACGCGCGTGAACGACGTGCCGCCAGCCAAGCGCGGCATTGCGATGGTGTTCCAGTCATACGCGCTTTATCCGCACATGACGCTGTACGACAACATGGCGTTCGGGCTGAAGCTTGCCGGCACCAAGAAGCCGGAGATCGACGCGGCGGTGCGCAATGCAGCGAAGATTCTGCACATCGACCACCTGCTCGACCGCAAGCCCAAGCAGTTGTCGGGCGGCCAGCGGCAACGCGTGGCCATCGGCCGTGCGATTACGCGCAAGCCGAAGGTGTTCCTCTTCGACGAACCGCTGTCGAACCTCGATGCCGCGCTGCGCGTGAAGATGCGCCTGGAGTTCGCCCGTCTGCACGACGAGCTGAAGACCACGATGATCTACGTGACGCACGATCAGGTCGAGGCCATGACGCTGGCGGACAAGATCGTGGTGCTGTCGGCGGGCAATGTCGAGCAGGTTGGCAGCCCGACGATGCTGTATCACGCGCCGGCCAACCGCTTCGTGGCAGGCTTTATCGGCTCGCCGAAAATGAACTTCATGGAGGGCGTGGTGCAGTCGGTTACGCACGACGGCGTCACGGTGCGCTACGAAACCGGCGAGACCCAGCGCGTTGCAGTGGAGCCGGGCACGGTGAAGCAGGGCGACAAGGTGACGGTTGGGATTCGCCCCGAGCATCTGCACGTCGGCACGACCGATGACGGCGTTTCGGCACGCACGATGGCGATTGAATCGCTTGGGGATGCGGCCTATCTGTACGCGGAATCGAGTGTGTCGCCGGAGGGTCTGATTGCGCGTATTCCGCCGCTCGAACGGCATACGAAGGGCGAGACGCAGAAGCTCGGCGCGACGCCCGAGCATTGCCATCTGTTCGATGCCCAAGGGAAAGCGTTCCAGCGCAAGATTGTCGAGGTACTGGCTGCTTAAGCGAAGAACGCGAAGACCCCGAAGACCGCGAAGAACACAAGGTGCGCCGCGTATAGCCGGCGCATCTTGCCAGTAGCGTTCACGCCTCCAGCGCCGCTCGTGCGCACAACTCGTCGGTCACCAGCCCCGACAGCCATCCGCCTTTGAGCACTGCAATCACCGCCTCGCGTTTGCGCTCGCCGCCGGCGAAGCCAATCGTGGGCCGCCGCGGCGGCGAATCCAGCGCCACGCTGGTGACGCGCTGCCCCGTCGACGATTCGACGTGCCCACCCGCTGCGTCGATCGGCAGACCGAGGATCTCGGCCACCGCCTTGTTTTGCACGAGCTCCTTCACTTCGCTCGACGTAATAAACCCATCCTCGTATAGCGGGCAGTGCGGTCCGATGTTGCCAATCCCGACAAACGCCACATCGGCCTCGCCCGTCAGCGATTCGACGATCCGGTACAGACGGTGATTGCACCACTGCGCGCGCTCGGCCTCGCTATCGGCGAGCAGCGGCGCGGGCAGCAGAAAATGCTTGCCGCCGGTCTTCTCCGAAATGTGCAGCGCGACGTCGTAGCGGTTCGAGGAGCCGTCCTGGGCGATCGCCCCGACCATCGATACCAACCGGTGTTGCGGACGCTCCAGCTGGGCGATCTGGTCGACCGCGGCTTTGAGCGTCCGGCCGCTGCCCACCGCGACCACCATTGGCTTTTCTTCGTTCAGATAGCGTTCCATCACCTGCGCGCCGGCGACGGCGAGCTTGCGGTCGACTTCCTCGGCGGTGTCGTTGTCGACCGGTACCACTTCGCACATCGCGAGGCCATAGCGCTTCGATAACTGCTCGGCGAGCGCAAGGCAATCGGCGAGCTGATGATCGACCCGCACGCGTATCAGGTTTTTCTCGACCGCGAATGCGACCAGCCGCTGTGCCACCGGGCGCGACACCTGCAGTTTCTCTGCGATCTCGTTCTGGGTGTTGCCTGCGACGTAGTAGAGCCACGCGGCGCGTGTGGCGAGGTCGAGTTTTTCGTTGGACTTGGGCACGGTGGGCTTCTTGTGGTTTGCGCCGAGGATAGCAGTCTCTCAGTCTGCTGATTCCGGCATGGGGGACGTCATCGCTAAGCCAGCCGCTCGCGCGACGGGTCGAACAGCGGCCGTACATGTCGGTACAGCGTCCGGAAGCCATCCAGCCGCGCGCGCAAAGCCGCGTGTCGCGCCGGGTCCGGGGTGAATTCCATTTCGACCGGGGGTTTGGTGAGCACCTGCGCCGGATCGCCACCTGCCGCCAGCCAGCCGAGACGGGCCGCGCCGAGCGCGGCGCCGGTTTCGCCGCCGCCGTGCTTGCGGGTGGTGGTGTTTAGCGCGTCCGCCAGTAGTTGCGCCCAGTAGTTGCTGCGCGCGCCGCCGCCAAGCAGTGACAGTCCGCTCGCCTCGGTGCCTGCAGCGCGCAGTGCATCGAGCCCGTCAGTGAGCGCGAAGGTCACGCCTTCGAGCACCGCATAACCGAGCAACGCGCGATCGGTGGCGTGATTCATGCCGAAGAACACGCCCTGCGCATACGGATCGTTGTGCGGCGTGCGTTCGCCGGATAGATACGGCAGGAAGAATGGCGCGCTCGCCAAAGCTTCGGGCTTCAGCGCTTCGACTTCGGCGAGCAGTGTGGGTTCGTCGGTGGACGTGAGCTTGCAGACCCAGCGCAGGCAACTCGCTGCCGAGAGCACCACGCTCATCTGATGCCAGCGGTCCGGAATTGCGTGGCAAAACGCGTGCACGGCGGATGACGGATTCGGCCGGAAGCTGTCGCCGACTACACACAGCACGCCCGAGGTGCCCAGTGAGACAAAGCCGTCGCCCGGTTGCGTCGCACCGATGCCGATCGCGCTCGTCGCGTTGTCACCACCGCCTGCCGCGACGACGACACCGTCGCCGAGGCCAAACTCATGGGCCACGTCGGCCCGCAAGACGCCGGACGATTCGCTGCCTTCGCACAGACGCGGCATCTGCGAGCGGCTCATGTCGCAGGCGGCGAGCAGCGTGTCGGACCAGTCGCGCTTGGCGACATCGAGCCACAACGTGCCCGCGGCGTCCGAAGGATCGGACACCTTGTCGCCGGTCAGCTGCAGCCGCAGATAATCCTTCGGCAGCAGGACATAAGCTGTCTGCCGGAAAATCTCCGGCTCATGGCGTGCGACCCACAGCAGTTTGGGCGCGGTGAAACCGGGCATCGCGAGATTGCCGGCTATCTGGTGCAACTCCGGCGCGCGCTCGGTCAGCTCGGCGCATTCCTCGACGCTGCGCATGTCGTTCCACAGGATCGCCGGACGCAGTACACGGTCCTGCGCATCGAGCAGCACGGCGCCGTGCATCTGCCCCGAGAGGCCAATGCCGCGGATCTGGGCGAATTCGTCGGGATGTTTCGCGCGCAGGGCAAAGAGGGCAGCGCGCGTGCCTTCCCACCAGTCGGAGGGATTCTGTTCGGCCCAGCGCTGATGCGGGCGCGAAACGGTAAACGGAGAGCCTGCCGTACCGATCACGCGTCCGTTTGACGCGAGCAGCAGGACTTTCACTTCGGACGTGCCGAGGTCGATGCCGAGATACATGGGCGCGGAACCTTCGTCGTTGGGGATGCGCTACTGTAGCCGCACACGGCGGTCGATGCCATGGGCGTTAGACCTGACCCGGGACGGCGTGCGGTGGTTCGTGGTGGCCGCGGCAGTGTGTCGTCAAGGAGGCGGGGGCGCGGTGGGCGCGCCCCCGAACCTTAGGCGCGCGTGGCTAGCCACGCATCCACGCGGGCTAGCGCACCGCGCAGCGCCTTCTCCAGATGGGGCGTTTGCGCGAGACTGCCCCACAGAAGCCGATCGGCGCAGAACGCCTGCAACGGGTCGGGCGCGGCAAAGAATGCGCGCGCAACGCGTTCGTCCATCACACCGTCCTGATACTTGTACGGCAGCTTGCCGGCCTGCCAGCGGTCGAGAAAGCGGAAGAACAGCGCGGGCAGCATGGCAGTGGCCGCCGGCTCGACACCGCGTTCGAAGCACTCGGCGAGGGTCGGGGCAATGAAGCCCGGGATCTTCGAAAAGCCGTCGGCCGCGACCCGCTGATTGGTGTCCTGGATATGCGGATTGCTGAAGCGGTCGAGCACGACGTCGCGATAGCGCGCCAGATCGAGCGGACTCGGCGTGAGACAGGGGATCACATCCTGTGTGACGTAATCGAAGGCGAACTGGCGGATCTCAGCGTCTTGCGTGCCTTCGTGGATGTAGTTCAGCCCGACCAGCGTTCCGGCCCAGGCAATGCAGCTATGGGTGGCATTGAGGATGCGGATCTTGGCCTCTTCATACGGCACCACCGATTCAACCAGCTCCGCGCCGACCCGCTCCCACGCCGGCCGTCCTGCGCAAAAGCGGTCTTCGATGACCCACTGGATAAACGCTTCGCCCATCACCGGCACGGCATCGTCGAAACCGGTGGCCGCCAGCACGCGTTCGCGCACATCGGGGGTGGGTCGTGGCGTGATGCGGTCGACCATCGAGCTCGGCGAGCTCGTATTGGCGTCGAACCAGGCCGCGAGCGCGGCGGCGCCGCTGCGCTCGAGGAACTCGCTCATTCCGGCGTGAAAACGCTCGCCGTTGCTGCGCAGGTTGTCGCAGCTTTGCAGCGTTACTGGTCCGGCGTTGCGCTGCATGCGCGCTTCGAGAATCGCTGCCAATGCGCCGTAGATGGTCGTGCGGGCGCCTTTGAGGTCGGCGGCGAGGTCGGCAAGGGCGGTGTCGAGGCGGTCGTGCTCGTCGAGGTAATAGCCGCCTTCGGTGACCGTGAACGCGATGATCTTGCAGGCCGGATCGGCACCCGCTTCGATCAGTCCATCGAGGGTCTCCGACCACGGCACCACACGCTCGATCGAACGCACCGTCTCATACTCGCGCTCGCCTGCTGGCGTGACGGTCTCGAGCGTATAGACACCGTCTTGCGCCGCGAGTCCTTCGAGCACAGCGTTCATGTCGCCGCGAATATTGCCGACCGTGAGCGACCAGCGTGGTTCGCCTTCCTTGCGTAGCTCGTTCAGGCGGTGCAGATACCACGCCTGATGGGCGCGGTGAAACGATCCTGCGCCAATGTGCAAGATCACGTGGGCGTTCGCGACGCCGCTTTGGCCGCTGTTCATAGGTGTCTCCTTTGTGGACCGGAGTTAGCGCTTGAGCGCTCGTGTCGATCCCTTGCGAAAGTTTTTCACGCACGGTCTACGCGTGCGTTTTCTGGGTGGAGCATTTGCTCTGCATGTGAACGAATGATCGTATCCGGCGAATCGAAAGTCAAGGCGGCAAACGCCTCAATCTGTGGCGCAGCGCCGCGTGGCGGGGCATCTGCGAGGTGTGCGGAGAGTGGGCAGCGTTGTCTGGTGCCCCTTTGCAGGGCTGTTGCATTGCATCAAATTTGACATTCAAAGCGTCAGGAGTAACCCCGATGCAAAAAAGTATCAGTCTGCGGTCTCATTTTTAGTGGTGCGCAGCGCGTTTGAGGGCTAATTTCCGTTATACAAACCGAAGACCGGCGGCGCGCGTCAGAAATCAGCGCTGCAGCAAGCCGCTTCAATGGAGGAAGACACGTGCAACCCGATCTCGAGCTCGTGGCCGTGCGCCGCGACGAATCGTTCAAGGTGTGGTCCCACGGGTATCCGTACCGCACGGTGCGCTGGCATTTCCACCCCGAATACGAAATCCATCTGATCGTGGCGACGACCGGCAAGGTGTTCGTTGGCGATCACATCAGCAACTTTGTGCCTGGCAATCTGGTGATGGTGGGGCCGAACCTGCCGCACAACTGGGTGAGCGACGTGCCGGAAGGCGAAACCGTTGAACGGCGCAATCTGGTCGTGCAGTTCGGACAGGAGTTCGTCGCGCACTGTATGGAGAGCTTTCCGGAGTGGCGGCAGGTGGAGGCGTTGCTGGCCGCTTCGCGGCGCGGGGTGTCGTTCGGCGCGCAAACCAGCGCGGCGATCCAGCCGCTCTTTATGGAGCTGTTGAACGCGCGTGGCTTACGCCGCATCGTGCTGTTCATGTCGATGTTCGAAGTGCTGGTGAGTGCTCAGGATACCGAACTGCTGGCGAGCCCTGCTTATCAGACGGATCCGACCGGTTTCGCCGCCACGCGCATCAATCATGCGCTGTCCTATATTGGCAAGAATCTGTCCTCGGACTTGCGTGAGTCAGATCTCGCGCAACTGGCGGGGCAGAGCGTGAGCGCTTTCTCACGTTATTTTCGCCGTCATACCGGCATGCCGTTCGTGCAGTACGTCAACCGCATGCGTATCAATCTCGCCTGCCAGATGTTGATGGACGATGAGTTGAGCGTGACCGATATCTGCTACAAGGTCGGCTTCAACAATCTGTCCAATTTCAACCGGCAGTTCCTGCTTGCGAAGGGGATGTCGCCTTCGAAGTTTCGCCGTTACCAGCATCTGAACGACGCGAGCCGCGATGCTTCCGATGAAGCCGCGGCTCGTGGTGACGGTGTTGCTGATGCTCCGGCGATTGTGCCGGCGGTGCAGAAGCGGGGGCGTGCGCGGATATCGGCTGGCGCTTATCGGGCGACGTAGCAGGTTCGAGGTACGTCGCTCGTCCCGTGGTGGCGGAGCGAGCGTCTGCGGATTACAGCATCGTCCTCACATGCCACAACTCTGGAAACAGCACCACGTCCAGCATCTTGCGCAGATACAGCGCGCCGCTGGTACCGCCCGTGCCTTGCTTGAAGCCGATGATCCGCTCAACCGTCGTCACATGACGAAAGCGCCACTGCCGAAACGCGTCTTCCAGATCGACCAGCTCCTCAGCCATCTCATACAGCTCCCAATGCTGCGACGGATTGCGATAAACCTCGAGCCATGCTGCTTCCACTGACGCATCGTGCGTGGTCGGCTGGGTCCAGTCGCGCTCCAGCCTCTCGGGTGCAATCGCAAATCCGCGCCGCGCGAGCAGACGGATCACTTCGTCATAGAAGGAAGGCGCTTCGAGCGTGGCCTGCACTTCGGCGAGCACGTCAGGCCGATGCGCATGCGGCTTCAGCATCAGTTCATTCTTGTTGCCGAGCAGGAACTCGATCTGCCGGTATTGATGCGACTGAAATCCGGACGAGCTGCCGAGGTAAGGCCGCATCGCCGTGTATTCGGAAGGTGTCATCGTCGACAGCACGCTCCACGCCTGCACCAGCTGCTCCATGATGCGCGACACGCGCGCCAGCATCTTGAACGCGGGCGGCAACTCATCGCGATGCACCGCTTCGAGTGCGGCGCGCAGCTCGTACAACGCAAGCTTCATCCACAGTTCACTCGTCTGATGCTGGATGATGAACAGCATCTCGTTGTGATCCGGCGAAAGCGGATGTTGCGCAGACAGGATGGAGCCGAGCGAGAGGTAATCCCCGTAGCTCATCGACTTCGAGAAATCGAGTTGGGCGTTGTGCCAGCCGTTGTCGGTCTCGCCCGCGCTTTCGTTTTCGTCGTCCGCCGCCGGGACATGTGGCGCTGAGGCAGCGTGAACTGCAGCAGTGCTACCGCTGCCGTGACCAAACGGACAGCCGCCCTGCACCGGCGCAGCAGCAGACTCATCAGGTGAACCAGGCAGCCCCGGCGTTTGCATATGATCGGTCATCGCGCGCTCCTCAGGTCACCGCGCCGCGAGCGGCAAATTCCGGTGCACGCCAGGTCTCTTTGACCAGCACCTCGTGCAGCGTTTCGACGGCATCCCACACGTCGACAAAGCGCGTGTACAGCGGCGTGAAGCCGAAGCGCAACACACGTGGTTCGCGATAATCGCCAATCACCCCGCGCGCAATCAGCGCCTGCATCACTTCATAACCGTGCGGATGTTCGAAGCTCGCATGCGAGCCGCGTTGCGCATGATCGCGCGGCGTGACGAGCGTAAGCGGAAACTCGGCGCAGCGCGATTCGACCAGTTCGATGAACAGATCGGTCAGCGCCAGCGACTTCTGGCGAACCGCCTGCATATCGGTTTGCAGGAACACGTCGAGCCCGCATTCCACGAGCGCCATCGACACCATCGGCTGCGTGCCGCACAGGAAGCGTCCCACGCCGTCATCGGGCTTGTAGACCGGGTTCATCTCGAACGGCGCACGATGACCCCACCAGCCCGACAGCGGTTGCGCGAACGCATTCTGATGACGATGCGGCACCCACACAAACGCCGGCGAGCCGGGGCCGCCATTCAGATACTTATACGTGCAGCCCACCGCGTAATCCGCGCCGACACCGTTCAGATCCACCGGCACCGCGCCCGCCGAATGCGCGAGGTCCCACAGCGCCAGCGCGCCCTTGTCGTGAATCAGTTTCGTGAGCGCCGCCATGTCGTGCATATAGCCAGTGCGGTAGTTCACGTGCGTGATCATCGCGATAGCGGTGTCGTCGCCGATCGCCGCAGGCAGTTCGGACGGATCGTCGACGAGGCGCAGTTCATAGCCCCGGTCGAGCTGCTCGATCAGCCCCTGCGCGATATACAGGTCCGACGGGAAGTTCGAGCGTTCCGAGACGATTACGCGCCGCTTCGGGTCGCGCTCGTTCGCAAGACGCACGGCGGCTGAAAGCAGCTTGAACAGGTTGATCGAAATCGTATCGGTGACGACGACTTCGTTGTGCGCTGCGCCGATCAGCGGTGCGAGCTTGTTGCCCAGGCGCCGCGGCAATGCGAACCATCCCGCGCTGTTCCAGCTGCGGATCAGTCCTTCGCTCCATTCGGCGGCGATCACGGTTTGCGCGCGCTGCGCGGCGGCGGCCGGCGGCACGCCAAGCGAGTTGCCGTCCAGGTAGATGGTGGTCGAGGGCAGCGCGAACTGGTCGCGCAGGGTGCCAAGCGGGTCGGCGCGGTCGAGCGCTACGGCTTCGTCACGGTTTTTCATGATGGTCCAGAGTCAAAAAATCAGAGTGGGTCAGCCGAGTTCGGCGGCGGGCAGCGCGCGCAGTACGGCGCGAACCGGGCTCGCATCGAGCGTGGCGAATTTGAGAGGCAGCGCGATCAGTTCGTAGTCGCCGGGCGCGATGGCATCCAGCACGATTCCTTCGAGAATCGCCATCCGGTGCGCGCGGATGCGGTGATGCGCGTCCATCGTCTTCGATTCCTGCGGGTCGAGCGACGGGGTGTCGATGCCGATCAGCTTGACGCCGCGCGACGCCAGCAGATCGATCGTCTCCGGCGCGACTGCGCAGAATGCGCTGTCCCACGTCGTGGTCGGCGCTTGCTGGTAGGTGCGCAGCAGGATGCGCGGTGGCATACCGTCCAGCGAGCCGGCCACATGCTCGGGCGTGACCACCGGTGTTGCGCCAATGCAATGGATCACGCGGCAGCGGCCCAGATATGCGTCGAGCGGCACCGCGCCAATGGCGGCGCCCTTGGCGTCGTAGTGAAGCGGCGCGTCGGTATGTGCGCCGGTATGCGGCGAGAGCGTGAGCCGTCCGACGTTGACGGGCGAGCCCGCCTCCATGCGCCAGACGCGCTCGATGCCAACCGGCGTATCGCCCGGCCAGACGGGCGTTGCGGTGTCGACGGCGGGGGTGATGTCCCAGAGTGTAGTCATGTCTCCGATGCGCCTTTCTGTGTATCTCTCGAATGATAGGCGGGGCGAGATGAAATGTGCTTGCGAAAAAATCTCGTTTTTTGGTCTCCCTTGGAACATAATTTGATGCAAACAGGAAAGGGAGACCGAATATGAACGCGATCTCGCTCGACGCCACCGATTGCCGTATCTTGACGGTGCTTCAGCAAGAGGGAAGGATCAGCAATCTCGACCTGGCAGAGCGGATCTCGCTCTCGCCCTCCGCGTGTCTGCGGAGGTTGCGCTTGCTGGAAGAGCAGGGAGTGATCGAACGTTACCGGGCGTGCCTGAACCGCGAGGTGCTGGGCTTCGAACTGGAGGCGTTCGTGCAGGTATCGATGCGCAACGACCAGCAAAACTGGCACGAGCGTTTCGCCGAGGCGTTAAGGGACTGGCCGGAGGTGGTGGGAGCGTTCGTCGTGACGGGCGAGACTCATTATCTGCTGCGGGTGCTCGCGCACAACCTCAAGCACTACTCGGATTTCGTGCTGCAACGGCTGTATAAGGCGCCCGGCGTGATGGATATCCGCTCGAACATCGTTCTGCAGACGCTCAAGGAGGATTCGGGCGTGCCGGTGGAACTGGTGCCGGGAGCGATGGCCAGAACCAGCGTGGTTGCAGGCGACTGAGTGAAAGCGCGCAGGAAGTCCGGAGAAACGGCGCGGGCAGCATGCCGTGGGCCGACTCCGCGAGCAAATACTCGCGGCCCGGACGCAGCATGAGCCGCCTAGAGCGGCTTTAGTCCGTGGAATTCGCCGTTCTGGAACACCAGCGGTGCAGTCTCCCCGGCATCCTCACGGATCCCGCAGCGTTCCACTTCCCCAACGAAAATAACGTGGTCGCCTTCCTCGTAGCGGCTGCGGTTGTGGCATTCAAACCACGCTAGCGCACCGTCGAGCACCGGCATCCCGGAATCGCCTGCCGCGTGTGAGACACCCTCGAAGCGGTCACCCTTCACGGTCGCAAAGCGCTTGCACAGATCGAGCTGCGACGCGGCCAGCACGTTGACGACATAGTGGCTATTCGTCTGGAATGCCGGCATCGACGCCGAACGCGTCGCGAGGCTCCACAGCACGAGCGGCGGCGCGAGCGACACCGAATTAAATGAGCTCGCCGTGATGCCGATCAACCGCCCCGACGCCGCACGTGTCGTAATGACGGTAACGCCGGTGGCGAACTGGCCCAGCGCCTTTTTGAAGGCGAGCTGGTCGAAATTGGGCGGACTGGCGCGCTTCATCGGAAGCAGATCCGCAGGGCCGGCCAGGCGGCCGCATATGGCGCGCGAAGGGTATAAATTGAATCGAAAGTCATGTAGAAAATCGGCGATTTGTCCCAATTTTAACGGAATCGCGGGCGAACTGGCCGCGAACCTTGGCCGATGTCGCCATCAGGCGACCTCAATTCTTTCCAGTTGCCTTCGAGCGCTTTAGCTGCCATGAACCGCCGCCGCAGGCGTGGCCCGCTTCATGCGGGTAGCGGTAAATGTCCGCCGGCGGTCTGGCACGACAGGCGTGAAAAGGGCGGCGGTGCGGCGAGACCCGCCGTATCCGCGGGTGGCAACCAACGAGGAGCAGGCAACATGAGTGAAACAGTCGAAACCGCCACCCTTGGCGGCGGATGTTTTTGGTCCCTCGAAGCGGTTTTTCTCGGCGTCGACGGCGTCAATGTCGTGGAGTCCGGCTACGCGGGCGGTCAGACGGAGCGCCCGACTTACGAGCAGGTGTGCGACGGTGTCACCGGGCATGCTGAAGTCGTGAAGATAGATTTCGACCCGGCACGCATCAGCTACCGCGAGGTTTTGGATATTTTCTTCGCGATCCACGATCCGACCCAGCTTAACCGGCAGGGCAACGACGTCGGCACGCAATACCGTTCGGTGATCTTCACTCATTCGGAAGCGCAACGCGAAACGGCGTTGCAGGCGATTCGCGAGATTGCCGCCGAAGGCATCTACGACGGACAGATCGTTACCCAGGTGCTGCCGCTCGACGGCAACTACTGGCCGGCCGAAGCCTATCATCAGAACTATTTCGCCCAGCATCCGGATCAGGGCTATTGCTCGTTCGTCGTGGCGCCGAAGGTCGCGAAGTTTCGTCAGAAGTTCGCGCATCGGGTCAAGGCGGATTGAGCGCTGGGTGACCGGCGATGCAGTCCGGCTCGTTCCGGTTTGAGCGCGCACTGGTCGGGCCCAGGTGCCAGGTGCGGGATGTCAGATGCTCTCGGGGGCTGCCGGCGCCGGTTCGCGGTTTGCCGCTTCGTCCAGCAATCGTGAGTACGCCTCGACAATCGCCCGCGCGAGTTTCACGCAGGTCAGCGGCGCCGAGCCTTCCGCCTTGTTGTTCACGGCGATCAGCACCGGCTGCCCAGCAATCGCGTAGCGGGCGGCCAGTTCGGCCAGTGCTGTGCGGGTGGCCGGATCTTCGTCGACCAGACGGTCGAACGGATCGTACTTTGCCTTCGCCTGTTCGTATTTGAAGCCGCCGTGCAGACTCCAGCGCACGATTAGCGGACCGGTCGGCTCGCCGTCGAGCAACGCAAGCGCCGCTGCCTGGCGCAGCGGGTCGGGCATGCGCGCATGAATCCCTACGCAATATCGCACCCCGGTCGCTTTCAGCGTGCGGATGAAGCGCGGCGTCAGCAGGCATGCGTCGCGAATCTCGACCGCGTAGCGCGTGCCTTCGGGTAGAACCGGCAATGCTGAGAGAAACCCGGCGAGCTGCTCGATGAAGCCGGCGGGGTTCGCCAGCATCTGATCGGGTAATGGCGAGAACTGGAACACAAGCGCGCCGGCCTTCGCGCCGAGTCCGTCGAGGCAGGGCCGCACGAACTCGTCGATGGCCAGTTGCGCGTTCAGAAAGCACGGATTGAGCGAGACCGGTTCGCCGCGCTCGGCGCGCACGGTGGCATCGGTGACGAGCGCGGGCGCCTTGACGATGAAGCGGAAATGCTCCGGCACCTGCTGCGCGTAGCGCAGATAGTCAGTGACGGTAAGCGGCGCGTAAAACGAGCGGTCGATGCTCACCGTGCGCAGCAGCGGATGCAGGCTGTATGCGGTCAGGCCGTCGCGAGAGAGTTTGCTGTTGCTGTAGTCGTCGCCGTAGACGATGCCTTTCCAGCCAGGAAACGACCACGTGGATGTACCGAGATGGATCTGCGGGGGGAGCCCGGCGGCGATTTCGAGGACATCGGAAGAGGGTTCGGCGGCGATCACGTCGCGCGAGCGGCGTTTTTTGGGTGCCGTGGCGTCAGACGAGAGCGCCTCGTCCGTGTGGGGTTCCGTTTCAGCCCCGGATTCGGCATCAGCCTCGTCGGCTTCCGTCTCCTCTTCCCATAGCGAAGCGGCCAAAGAGGTTCGCGCTTGCCGCTGCCGGGTCGTGCCGGAAACGCCGTCCGGCGCAGCTTGGGGAGGAGCAGACGAAGAAGCGGGCATGCCCACCGGCATGCCAAACAGATCCAGTTGCCCGGCATCCGCGTCCAGCGTGGCGGCGCCCTCACTGACCGCGTCCGTCCCCGCCTTCACCTGCGTCACCGACGCAAATTCGCTCGCTCCGCCCTCGTCCATCGATTCCTGATCTTCTCACTGTCAAGGGTTGCGCCGGAACGATCGCGCGGCTGATAGTGCTAGCTCCGGCGCAACCGCATCACAGCGGTTTGTCCTGCCTCTCGTACATGTACCGGCGCGACCACGGCAAGGTCTTCGCGCTGCGGCCAGCCTTGCGGCACACCACCTGGTAGATCGACACGTCGTCGTTTTCGAACGCATACGCGCAGCCGGCCAGATACACCCGCCAGATGCGGAATTTTTCGTCGTCGACGAGCTTGCGTGCTTCTTCCGCATGGGTTTCGAAATTCTCCGCCCAGATATCGAGCGTGTGCGCATAGTGACGGCGCAGGCTTTCGACGTCAACTGCCTCGAGCCCGCCGCGCTGCATCGATTCGAGCGCGAGGCTGATGTGCGGCAGTTCGCCGTCGGGAAACACGTAGCGATCGATGAACTCACCGCCACCAAGCGCCGTTTCGCCGCTGTCCGAATCGCTCGACGTGATGCCGTGGTTCATTGCAATGCCGTCGTCCACCAGCAGATCGTGGATCTTCTGAAAGTAGCCCGGCAGATTTTTGCGGCCGACGTGTTCGAACATGCCCACGCTCGTGATGCGGTCGAACTGGCCTTCCACGTCGCGGTAGTCCTGCAGGCGGATCTCGATCCGGTCTTCAAGCCCGGCGGCTTTCACGCGTGCAGTAGCCAGATCGAACTGGTTCTGCGACAGCGTCACGCCCACGCACTTCGCTCCGAACTTCGAGGCGGCCCGCAGCACGAGCGCACCCCAGCCGCAGCCGATGTCGAGCAGACGCTGCCCTGGCTGCAACTGGATCTTGGTAAGGATGTGGTCGATCTTCTTGATCTGCGCAGCGGCGAGATCTTCATCGCCCTCTTCGAAGTACGCACACGAGTACACCATGTTCTCGTCGAGCCACAGCTTGTAGAACTCGTTCGAGACATCGTAGTGGTACTGAATGGCTTTCTTGTCCGACGATTTCGAGTGATTGAAGTAGCGTCGCACCCGCGCCAGCTTGCTCGCACTGGTCACGGTGTTGCGTGCCAGCGAGTAGCCGATGTTGATGATGTCCGACAGCTTGCCTTCGATGTCGATCTTGCCCTTCACGTACGCCTCGCCCAGATTGTCGAGGCTCGGTTCGAGCAGGTAGGGCAACGCCGTTGCGCTCTTCACGTGCAAGGTGACCTGGGGCGCGGCAAACTGCCCGAAGTCGTGTTGCTGGCCATCCCACAGAACAAGGCGTGCTGGCAGGTTCGCCCTGGTTTTTACGTCTTCAACCCACTGCGCCAGCTTCTTCTCCCAGAACATGTGATTTCTCCGTGTCCGATGAAATACAAAGCAAAGCTTTTCAGGTCGCTGCGTGCCTTGGCGTCACTCCCACACCGAATGGCCGCGCGATCCTGCCGGTGCACGCGCAGCTTGCAAGGCTAGCGCGCCGGCGTTGTTATAGGTTCAGGGCGATAGCCGGGCGATTTGCCAGTCGCCGTCTTGCACCGCACGTGTGTAGAGCAGCCGGTCGTGCAAACGCGACGGCCTGCCCTGCCAGAATTCTATGGCATCCGGAACCAGCCGGTAGCCGCCCCAGTGAGGTGGCCGCGGCGGTTGATCGCCGTACTTCGCGCTAATTTCTTTCTCACGCGCTTCGAGCACCGCGCGGCTTTCAATTACCTGACTTTGATCCGATGCCCATGCGCCAATCCGCGAACCGAGCGGGCGCGATTGGAAGTACTGATCGCTTTCGGCGGGACTTGTCTTTACGACGTTGCCCTCGATGCGCACCTGGCGCTCGAGTTCGATCCAGTAGAACAGCAGGCTCGCATGCGGATTGTCCGCGATTTCGCGGCCTTTACGGCTGTCGTAGTTGGTGAAGAACACAAAGCCGCGCTCATCGACGCCCTTGATCAGCACAATTCGGGCCGAAGGCCGGCCGCGCGAATCGACCGTGGCGAGCGTCATCGTATTTGGTTCGGGCAACTGGGCATCGAGCGCCTGTGCGAACCATGCTTCGAACTGGCGAAACGGGTTGTGGTCGACATCGCCGACGTCCATTGAACCTAGCGAATAATTTTTCCGAAGTTCGGCGAGTGAGGTCATGTTCTTATGCGAACGCTACAGTTCATCCAGTATAGCCAGGGAACAACTTTTCTGCGTGCGCGGTGACAACCTGTGCAGGCGCTAAAGCCACGGTTAGCGCAGGGCTGCAGCGTTCATGGCCACGTGATCAGGCAAAATAGCGGATTGGCACATGCGCGCGATTCGCTTCTGTGTTTCCCCGCTTCTTTGTCCGCCTCCATGTCCGTTTTCGACGAGCCCCCGACCATGTCCACGCCTGGCACTGCCGCGCCTTCCGATCTTACTACCAGCCCCGGCGGCTTTGAAGCCGCCGACCACGCGCGGCGTTTTGGCGGCATCGCCCGGCTGTACGGCGCGCCGGCACTGGCGGCGTTCGAGCGTGCGAGCGTCGCGGTGATCGGGATTGGCGGCGTCGGCTCGTGGGTGGCCGAGGCGCTGGCGCGCAGCGCGGTGGGCTCGCTGACGCTGATCGATCTGGATAACGTGGCGGAGAGCAACACCAACCGGCAGATTCACGCGCTCGACGGCAACTACGGCAAGCCGAAAGTCGACGCCATGGCTGAGCGGATTGCGCAGATCAATCCGCTATGCGACGTGCGTCTCGTTGAGGACTTCATCGAGCCGGATAATTTTGCGGCGCTGCTGGGCGGCGGTTTCGATTACGTGATCGATGCAATCGACAGCGTGCGTACCAAAACCGCGTTGATCGCATGGTGCGTCGAACAGGGGCAGCCGCTGATCACGGTGGGCGGCGCCGGCGGCCAGCTCGATCCGACGCGCATCCGCATCGACGATCTGGCGCTGACGATTCAGGACCCGCTGCTCTCGAAGGTGCGCGCGCAATTACGCAAACAGCATGGGTTCCCGCGCGGGCCGAAGGCGAAGTTCAAGGTGAGCGCGGTGTATTCGGACGAGCCGCTGATCTACCCGGAAGCGGCGGTCTGCGATATCGATGAGGTCGCCGAGCACGTTACAACCTCGCCAGGTTATGCCGGGCCGGTCGGGTTGAACTGTGCGGGGTTTGGTTCGAGCGTGTGTGTGACGGCGAGCTTCGGTTTCGCCGCCGCAGCCCATGTGCTGCGCGCGTTAGGGCAGCGGGCGGCGGCGGCTTAGCGCCTTTAGGTTGCCTCGCGGCTCAAAGGTTCTCCGCTCCTCAGAACAACGCCGCGCTGAGCTTGCGCCGCCACTGCGAGACGATTTCCGGCTGGTGTGCGGCCAGATCGAACACCGACAGCATGGTCTTGCGGCCAATATCGTCGCGGAACGTGCGGTCGCGCTGCACGATAGCGAGCAGATGCTCAAGCGCGCCAGCATAGTTACGCCGGGCAATCAGCGCGCTAGCGAGGTCGAAGCGTGCTTCGAGATCGCCAGGCTCGGCGGCCACACGCGCTTCCAGCGCGTCGGTGGGCGGCAGGTCGGCCGCGGCATCGACCGCGTCGAGGCGCGTCTTGATCGCGTTGAAGCGCGCATCGATACCCTGGGTGGTCTTTGGCGACAGCAGATCGACTTCGTTGCGGGCCTCGTCGATGCGGTTGTCTTCCAGCAGCAGCTCGATCAGATCGAGGCGGGCGTCGTCATAGCCTGGATCGTAGGCAAGCGCTTCCTTGAGTGCGTCGTATGCATCTTCGCGATGGCCTTCGGCGAGAGCGGCCTGCGCTTCGGCGCGTGCGGCGTCGGCGCCCTGCGGCACCAGCCGGTCCAGAAACGCGCGCAACTGACCTTCCGGCAGCACGCCGACGAACTGGTCGACGGGACGGCCGTCAGCAAACGCCATCACGTGCGGGATGCTGCGCACTTGGAAGTGCGCTGCCAGTTCCTGATTCTCGTCGACGTTCACCTTCACCAGGCGCCATTTGCCGGCATACTCGGTTTCGAGTTTTTCCAGCATCGGCCCGAGCGTCTTGCACGGGCCGCACCACGGCGCCCAGAAGTCGACCAGCACGGGGGCAAGCGTCGAGGCGGCGATAACGTCTTTTTCGAAAGTGGCCAGACTTGTTTCCATTGCATCCTCGTCGGTATAACGGTTCGTCCCGCTAGATGGGGGCGAATGCGGTGGGTTCAATGCGCAGGGGCTGGGTTCACGGCAGGGGCGGAATTGGGTGTCTCCGTGGACACCGGCGCGTTGCCACTCTGCTACGCGGCTGCACCGCCCGAAGCACTCAGTGCGCTTTCCGCTCGGGCAGCGGAATCCACTCCGTTTCGCCGGGCACCTTGCCCATTTCCTGATTCGTCCACGCGAGCTTGGCCTGCTCGATTTTCTCGCGCGAACTGGCGACGAAATTCCATTCGATGAAGCGTTCCCCGTCCAGCTTGTCGCCGCCGAGCACCATCACGGTGGCGCCGTTGCTACTGGCGAGCGTGACCGTTTCATCGAGCGCCAGCACTGCCATCGTGCCGACTTCGAGCGGCGTCCCGTCGATCTCCAGATCGCCTTCCACCAGATAGACGCCGCGTTCCTCGTGTTCCGGTTCCAGCGCGAACGCGCTGCCGGGCGTGAAATGCGCGGCCACGTAAAGCGTGCCCGAGAAGGTCGTGACCGGCGCGGTCTGGCCGAACGCCGTGCCGGCGATCACGCGCAGCGTGACGCCGTTGCGTTCGATCTCGGGCAGCGTGGCAGCGGCGTGATGCTCGAAGGACGGCTCGGTATCTTCGTGATCCAGCGGCAGCGCGACCCAGGTCTGGATGCCGTGCATGGCGAGGCCACTCGCGCGGTCTTCGTTGGGTGTGCGTTCCGAATGGACGATGCCGCGGCCGGCGGTCATCCAGTTGACGTCGCCAGGGACGATTTTCTGCTCCGAGCCGATGCTGTCGCGATGCATGATCGCGCCTTCGAACAGATACGTGACCGTGGCGAGGCCGATATGCGGATGCGGCCGCACGTCGAGGCCGACGCCGGGTTCGAGCACGGCGGGGCCCATGTGATCGAAGAAGATGAACGGCCCGATCAGGCGCGCGGCCAGCGCCGGCAGCACGCGACGCACGCTCAGGCTGCCTACGTCTCGCAGATGGGGCTTGAGGACTGCTTTGATCGAGGAGGACATGGTCACGCTCGTTGGGGAGGATTGGGGTCATTCTACTGGTGTGCGGGGGAGGATGTTGTTTGGCGGCTTTCGACGAAGCGAGGTTGCTCCGCTAAACTCTCTCTTCCGACAAAACCAAAGGAGACGGCCATGGCGCCGAAGGATTTGTTGCTGGCGCTAGTGGTGGTGATCGCGTGGGGCATTAACTTTGTCGTGATCAAAGTGGGCCTGCACGGCGTGCCGCCGATGTTGCTCGGCGCGCTACGCTTCACGCTCGCCGCGGTTCCCGCCGTATTTTTCGTCAGGCGCCCGCAGATGCCGTGGCGCTGGCTGCTTGCCTACGGCGCGACCATCTCGTTCGGCCAGTTTGCGTTTCTCTTTTCCGCCATGTACGTCGGCATGCCCGCCGGGCTGGCGTCGTTGGTGCTTCAGGCGCAGGCCTTCTTCACGCTGATCTTCGCCGGGCTGTTTCTGCATGAGCGCTTTCGCGTGCCGAACGTCATCGGGCTGGCGATCGCTTCCGGCGGACTTGCTGTGATCGGCATGCAGGGCGGTCACGCTATGACGCTAGCCGGCTTCGTGCTCACGTTGTGTGCGGCAGGGTCGTGGGCGCTGGGCAACATCGTCACCAAGAAGGTCGGCAAGGTTGACCTCGTGGGGCTGGTGGTCTGGGGCAGCCTGATTCCGCCGCTGCCGTTTCTCGCGCTTTCCTACGCCTTCGAAGGTCCGCAGCGGATCGCCGCTGCGCTGTCGGGTATCGGTGCGACCTCGATCTTTGCCGTGGTGTATCTCGCCTTTATTGCGACGCTGTTGGGATACGGTTTGTGGAGCCGACTGCTCTCACGCTATCCAGCGAGCCAGGTGGCGCCGTTTTCGCTGCTCGTGCCGATTGTGGGTCTGGCATCCGCCTCGGTGTTTCTGGACGAGCATTTGACGACGCCGCAGATTGCCGGCGCCGCTCTCGTGATGGTGGGTCTTGTGGTGAATGTGTTCGGCGGGTGGTTCGTGCGGCGCTTCGCGCCGGCACGTTAGTTCGCGCGGCGAAAAACCGCGATGGCAGACCGCCTCAAGCGCCTCAAGCGCCTCAAGTCATGCGGTTTTTCGCCAGCGGAGGATTCGCCGCGAAATACCGCTTGATGCCCTTCATGATGGCCGTAGCCATCTGATCGCGATAGGCGTCGTCGTTCAGGCGCTTCTCTTCGTCCGGGTTGCTGATGAAGGCGGTCTCGACGAGGATCGAGGGAATGTCCGGCGCCTTCAGCACGGCAAACCCGGCCTGTTCGACGGAACCCTTGTGCAGCTTGTTGATATCGCCGATCTCGTTCAGCACGAAGTTGCCATAGCGCATCGAATCGCGGATCTGCGCCGTGGTCGACATATCGAACAACGCGCGATTGACCGCCGCGTCATCCGATTTGATGTTGATCCCGCCGATCTGGTCCGACGAGTTTTCCTTGTCCGCCATCCAGCGCGCCGCGGCGCTCGATGCACCGTGCTCGGATAGCGCGAACACCGACGAGCCGCGTGCTTCCGGCGTGGTGAACGCGTCTGCGTGAATCGACACGAACAGATCCGCGCCGACACGCCGCGCTTTCTGCACGCGCACGTTGAGCGGCACGAAGAAGTCGTCGTCGCGGGTCATCATCGAGCGCATGTTGGGCTGCGCATCGATCTTCGCGCGTAGTTTCTTCGCGACGTCGAGTGCGATGTGCTTTTCATATGTGCCCGCGCTGCCGATCGCGCCCGGATCTTCACCGCCATGGCCCGGATCGATCGCCACGGTCAACAGACGCACCGTGTTGTTCTTGCCTGACTTCGGCGTGGTGAAGGCGTAGGTGTCGTCGGGGCCGTTGCCGTTGTTGCCGCTGTTGTTGCCGGCAAGCGCGCCAGGCGGGGTGAGCGGCTTGCCGGGCAACGGCGCTTGCGCCAGGGTGTGCGGTGCGGGCACCGGAACGGGAGCTGGCGTCGTGTGAGCCAGCGGATGAGGCACATCCGGCGCGTGGTCGTCGTTCTGTGCGTAGCGGTCGAAGAACGCCTCGCTGTTGTCCGCGGTGGGCGGCGTCGTGCCGGGGCCGCTCAAGGTGGTCGGCGGCGCGGCATTTTCATCGAGGCGTTGCTGCTTGCGCTCGCTTTGCGCGAGCAGGTCCATCATCGGATCCGGCGCGACGGCCGGATACAGGTCAAACACCAGCCGGTATTTATAGGAGCCGACCGGCGGCAACGTGAACACCTGCGGCTTCACCGAACCCTTCAGATCGAACACCATCCGCACCACATGTGGCAGATATTGCCCGACGCGCACAGCCTGAATCTGCGGATCGTTCGGTGTGATCTTCGAAACCAGATCTTTGAGCTCCTGGTCGAGATCGAGGCCGTTCAGATCCACCACCAGCCGGTCCGGGGTCTGCAGCAATTGCTGGGTGTTCTGCAGCGGCTGATCGGATTCGATCGTCACGCGCGTGTAGTCGCGGGCCGGCCAGACCCGCACGCCGAGCACCGAACTCGCCCACGCGAGGCGCGGCGCGACGAGACCGAGCACGAGCGTCGAGGCGCCGGCGCGCAGAATCTGCCGGCGCCGCCAGTTATGCGAGGCGGTGGCGGTGGATTCGATGGAGCGAAATGGCTTGATTAACATCTTTCTAGACATGCTTTTCCTGATTCGCTGTACGCCCGGGCAACCAGCAGCCGGCCGTCGCCGTCGACATCGAGCGAGAAAACAAGATCCGGCACGCCTAGCAGGCCGCCCGCGCGTTGCGGCCATTCGACGAGGCAAACCGCACCGCTGTCGAAGTACTCGCGAAAGCCGGCGTCGGCCCATTCAGCCGGATCGGTGAATCGATACAGATCGAAGTGATAGAGCTCAAGTTCCCCATCGGGTCTTTGAACTGCGTACGGTTCGACAAGCGTATAGGTGGGACTGCGCACGCGCCCGGTGTGACCGAGGCCGCGCAAAGTAGCCCGCACGAGCGTGGTTTTGCCGGCGCCGAGGTCGCCGGTCAATTGCACCTGCAGGCCCTGGAATCCGTCGACGCTCGCGTTGCTGTCATGCGCTTTCTGCGCGGCGCCGCGCACGCTCTCGATCGCCTCCGCGAAGCGCACGCCGAACGCGCTGGTGGCTGCTTCGTCCGCGAGCGCGAAGTGGCGCTCGAGCAGGACTGCAGCGGGTGGTTGGATCGCGAGATCGGCGTTGTCGGGCATTCTCGTAAAATGGCGTGATGAACCGAAGTCCGGAGTCCCCCGTTTCCTGCACGCCTGCGTCCGATGACGATGCGCGCGCCACGCGTCAGCTGGATGAAGCGGCGCTGGCGGCGCTTGCCCTGCGCATCAAGGCGTGGGGCCGCGAACTAGGTTTCGGGGCGATCGGTATCAGCGACACCGATCTCTCCGCTGCCGAGGCGGGTCTTGCCGCATGGCTTGAAGAGGGCTGCCACGGCGAGATGGATTATATGGCTAAACATGGGATGAAACGCGCGCGGCCCGCAGAGCTTGTGGCCCATACGCGACGCGTGATCAGCGCGCGGATGGCTTATTTGCCGGGGGATTCGCTGTCTCGCGGGCGTCCTCATTCGCCTGATCAGTCCGAGGTTGGAAAGCTCGCCGAAAGCGCGCCCACCGAACTCACTGAAGCGCGTAACTGGCGTGCTGACGAGTTTGCGCGGATAAACGACCCGTCCGCCGCGGTAGTGTCGATCTACGCGCGGGGCCGTGATTATCACAAGGTTATGCGCAACCGGCTGCAGCGGCTTGCCGACAGGATCGAAGCCGAAATCGGCGCCTACGGTTACCGGGTGTTTACCGATTCCGCCCCGGTTCTCGAGATCGAGCTCGCGCAGAAAGCGGGTATTGGCTGGCGCGGCAAGCACACGCTGTTGCTGCAGCGCGACGCCGGATCGCTGTTTTTCCTCGGCGAAATCTACGTGGATGTGCCGCTGCCGACCGATGCGCAGTCGACACCCGAGAGCGCCCCCGAAACGCCGGGTGCGCATTGCGGCACTTGTACGCGCTGTATCGACGCGTGCCCAACCGGTGCGATTGTGACGCCTTACAAGGTCGATGCGCGGCTTTGCATCTCCTATCTGACCATCGAACTGAAAGGCAGTATTCCACGGGAACTGCGGCCGTTGATCGGCAATCGGGTGTACGGCTGTGACGATTGCCAGCTCGTCTGTCCGTGGAACAAGTTTGCCCAGGCGGCGCCGGTTGCCGATTTCGATGTGCGGCACGGCCTCGATCGTGCGACGCTGGTCGAACTGTTCGCGTGGAGCACCGACGACTTCGATACGCGCATGCAGGGCAGCGCGATTCGTCGCATCGGCTACGAGGCGTGGCTGCGCAATCTGGCGGTCGGTATGGGTAATGCGTTGCGCGCCGATCCGGCGAGCCTGGCAGTCGACGCGCGGGCGGCGATCGTGGATGCCTTGCGTCAGCGTATGGATGATCCTTCGGCGCTGGTGCGCGAGCATGTCGAATGGGCGCTTGAAGCCGCCTGAGCTGGCGGCGTACAGTAACGGAAATCCGGCGCGGCAGCGGGCCGCGTCCAGAGTGGTTCAGGAAATTTCAGGCCAATACATCATGTTCAACGCAGTGATCGACGCGCCGTTCGGCAAAGTCGGCATTCGTCTCGACGCCGAAGCCGACTCGGTGCGCGAGATCGTCTATTTGCCGGATCCGGTGCAGAACGTCGCGCCTGATACACCGCTCGCCGAAGAAGTTGTGCGGCAGATCGAGCGCTATCTGGAGAACCCTGCGGCGGCCTTTGACCTGCCGCTGGCTGCAATCGGCACCGACTTTCAGCGACGCGTGTGGGCGGGGATCAACGCGATTCCGCCGGGCGTGGTGCTGACCTATGGGCAACTTGCCAAAGAGCTGGGCAGCGTGCCGCGCGCGGTCGGTCAGGCATGCGGCTCGAACTATTTTCCACTGGTGATTCCGTGTCACCGCGTGGTGGCGTCGAGCGGCATCGGCGGCTTTGCGCATCACGCGGACGATGACTTTTTTCGCAAGGTCAAGCGCTGGCTGCTGGCGCATGAAGGTGTGTCCTACGCATGAGTGAACCGATTATTGCCGACGCTCCCGACACGCCCGCTCCGTCACCGTTGTTCGTGACGAGCAATGCCTCGATTGACGCCTTCTGCGACGCGCTATGGCTCGAACATGGCCTGTCGCGCAACACGCTCGACGCCTACCGGCGCGATCTGCGCCTCTTCTGCGAATGGCTTGCGCAGAGCCGCAATGCTTCGCTCGATACGGCCAGCGAAGCGGACCTCACCGCCTATAGCGTCGTGCGGCAGAAGGACAAGTCCACTTCGTCGAACCGGCGACTGTCGGTGTTCCGGCGCTACTACGCATGGGCTGTGCGCGAGCATCGCGCCAAGGTCGACCCGACGCTGCGCATCCGCTCGGCCAAACAGCCGGCGCGTTTTCCCGCGACGCTGAGCGAAGCTCAGGTCGAAGCGCTGCTCGGCGCGCCGGATATCGCCACGCCGCTCGGCCTGCGCGATCGCACGATGCTCGAACTGATGTACGCAAGCGGCCTGCGCGTCACCGAACTCGTTACCCTGAAAACAGTAGAAGTGGGGCTCAACGAAGGCGTCGTGCGGGTGATGGGTAAGGGTTCGAAAGAACGCCTCATTCCGTTCGGCGAGGAGGCGCATGCATGGATCGAGCGCTATCTGCGCGAGGCGCGGCCGGCGTTGCTGGGTGCGCGTGCGACGGATGCGCTGTTCGTGACCAGCCGGGCCGAAGGCATGACCCGCCAGCAGTTCTGGAACATCATCAAGCGTCATGCGGCGGCAGCCGAGGTGCATGCACCGCTCTCGCCGCACACCTTGCGGCACGCGTTCGCGACGCATTTGTTAAATCACGGCGCCGATCTGCGTGTCGTGCAACTGCTGCTTGGACATACCGATATCTCGACCACGCAGATTTACACGCATGTGGCGCGTGAGCGCCTGAAGTCGCTGCATGCGGCGCATCATCCACGGGGATGAGGGTGGATGAGCCCGTGTGCCTTGCGCGTGCGCGCTGGCGCTTAAACCAGATCGCGCAGGCGGTGCTTCAGGATCTTGCCGGTTGACGCGGCCGGCAGCGCAGCGAGCGGACGTACCTCGGCGGGACGTTTGTACGGGGCGAGCCGCTCGCCGCACCATGCGATCAACTCTTCCGGCGTTACCTTCGCGCCGGCCTTCAGTTCGACAAAGGCGACCACTTCTTCGTTGCCTTCTACCGCGCGTCCTACCACCGCCGATTGCATGACCTCCGGGTGCGCGTTCAGCACGTGCTCAACTTCAGCCGGATATACGTTGAAGCCCGAACGGATAATCAACTCCTTGCTGCGTCCCACGATATGCAGCGCACCGTCGACATCCTGGCGCGCGAGATCGCCAGTCTTGAGCCAACCCTCCGTGGTGATTGTGGCGGCGGTCTGTTCGGGATTGCGGTAATAGCCAAGCATGATGTTTGGCCCGCGCACCCACAATTCGCCGACCTCTCCTTGCGCGAGCTCCTCGCCATCGAGCGAGACGAAGCGCACCTCGATGCCGGGAATTGCGGGTCCTACCGAGCAATCGCTGCGCGGTGCGTCGAGCGTGGTCTGCGCGACGGTGGGGCTGCTCTCCGTCATGCCATAACCGTTGTGCAACGTGATGCCATACACGCTTTCAACGTGTGCCTTGAGCGACGCGTCGAGCGGTGAGCCGCCCGAATAAGCGAAGCGCAGACGCGGCGCGGACCACGCATGGCCGTGCCTCTGCAGATGTTCCAGCAGCTTGGCGTGCATCGCGGGGACACCCTGGAAGATCGACACACGTTCTTCGGCGAGTGCCCGGCGCACCGCTTCGGGCGCGAAACGCGGCACAAGCCGCAGGGTGGCGCCGGCATACAGGCTGCCGAGGCATACCGAAGCGAAACCGTAGACATGCGAGATCGGCAGGACGGCGTACACCACATCGTCGGGGCCGACGCGGCGCAGGCCGCTCGACATGGCCGCGATAAACAGCAGATTGCGGTGCGACAGCATCACGCCTTTGGGCGCGCCGGTGGTGCCTGTGGTGTAGATCAAGGCGGCGCATTGGCGTTCGCTGGCGCGTTCCACCGGCTCTGCCGTGACGGCGTTGTCGAGCGCAAAGGCCCATGCGCCGATAGCGGGCGCGAGCGCGGGCGCCGTCGCGGCGCCGTAACGTTGCGCATGCTGTGACGCGTCGGGCGAGCTTTCGACAGCGTAGGCCACGAGCCGCGGCTGGGCGTGCGCGCGGATTGCGTCGAGTTCGGCGGCGGACAGGCGCGCATTCGACACGAGCGCCCACGCGTCGAGCTGGGCGGTAGCGAACAGCAGCACCACCTGCGCGATGCTGTTTTCCGCGACGATCATTACCCGGTCGCCGCCGCGTACGCCCCATTCGCGCAGCAGCGCCGCGGTTGCGTTCACGGCTTCCAGCAGTTGCATGTTCGTCAGACTTCGCGCGTCTTCGACCAGCGCGACATGCTGCGGATCGCGCGCGGCAGCCAGCGCCGGAATTTGCGCAATGCGCTGCGGCAAGGCGGCGAGCAAGTCGGGCACGTGGATGGTGCTACGTGCAGATGAGTCGAAGATCAACGCGGTCTCCTTGAAACGATAGGGCCCCGACAGGCGTTGCGCCGGGTGATTTCCGAACGATCGTGCCACAGTCGCCAACGACGCACAATTGGCCGTTCGGCCAATGGCGGTCGCGCAAGGCCGCCATTACAATGCGCCGATGAGCAAATCCAGACACGTCTCCGAAACGCCCGCGACGCAGTTTCTGCGCCGTCACGACGTCGAATTCGGAGAGCACCCTTACGATTATGTCGAGCACGGCGGCACCGCGGAATCGGCGCGCCAGCTAGGCGTTGACGAACATCAGGTCGTGAAGACGCTGGTAATGGAAGACGAGCACGCCAAGCCTTTGATCGTGCTGATGCACGGCGACCGTACCGTCTCCACCAAAAACCTCGCACGGCAGATCGGTGCGAAGCGCGTGGAACCGTGCAAGCCGGAAGTGGCGAACCGGCATTCCGGCTACCTGATCGGTGGTACGTCGCCGTTCGGTACGCGCAAGGCGATGCCCGTCTATGTGGAGTCGAGTATTCTCGAACTCGAGAAGATCTGGCTGAACGGCGGCCGGCGCGGGTTTCTGGTGAGTATCGCACCCTCTGTGCTCACGCAGTTGCTGAAGGCGAAGCCGGTGCAATGCGCGAGCGTGGATTGAAGGCTGCCAAAGCTGTCGCTGCCTGGCTGGCATCGGCTGATGCCCCGAAGCAGGCTCGGGTTGCGCCGACGGTTTCGGGAATACCCTCTGCAAAAGTGGCTGGCCGCGATGGCCCGGTTCGGTAGAATGTTCGCCGTTTCGTTCGTGCCGCGGGATGCGTGTTCTACCGGTCGCCCCTGTTGCGCTTTCCGATAACTATAAGAGTCCCCAGATGCAAAACCTGATCGTCGCTGTCGTTGCTTATCTGATCGGTTCGGTGTCGTTTGCCGTGATCGTGAGTTCCGTGATGGGACTGGCCGACCCGCGCTCGTACGGCTCGAAGAATCCCGGCGCCACCAACGTTCTGAGAAGCGGCAACAAGACGGCCGCGATCCTGACGCTGATTGGCGATGCGTTCAAGGGCTGGCTCGCCGTCTGGCTCGTCAGCCACTTCGGCGCGCGCTACGGACTCGACGATACGGCGATCGCGCTTGCCGCGATCGCCGTTTTCCTCGGCCACCTGTATCCGGTATTTTTTCGCTTCAAGGGCGGCAAGGGCGTCGCGACAGCCGCGGGCGTTCTGCTGGCTATCAACCCCGTGCTAGGCATCGCCACGCTACTGACCTGGCTGATCGTCGCCTTCTTTACGCGCTATTCGTCACTAGCGGCGCTCGCGGCCGCGGTGTTCGCGCCGCTTTTCGACGGCTTCCTGTTCGGCGCGAACATCATTGCGCTGTCCATCGTCGTGATGAGCTCGCTGCTCATCTGGCGTCATCGCGGCAATATCGCGAAGCTGATGGCGGGGCAGGAAAGCCGCATCGGCGACAAGAAGAAGGCCGAGGCCCAGGCGGCGCCGAAGCGGCACTGATCGGATGCGACACTGAAGCAGTGGCGCCGCGGCGCCCACGGCGGTCTCGCAGGCGTTGCGTGACGGAAAAACCAGGCACGACATCAGGCCGGACACGCAACCTGCGTGCGCAGGCATGAGCAGGCATGAGCAGCATGATCGCCACCGGCGTCACCGCCACTTCCGCGCAATCTGAACGCCTTAATCGCGGAAGTTGTTGAAGTCGAGCGGCGTGTCCGTGACATCCTTGCGCAGCAGCGCAATCACACTCTGCAGGTCGTCGCGCTTGGTGCCGTTCACGCGCACCGCATCGCCCTGAATGCTTGCCTGGACCTTGATCTTGCTGTCTTTCACGAGCCTGACGATCTTCTTCGCCAGATCGCCCGACACGCCTTTCTTGACGGTGACGACCTGCTTGACCTTGTCGCCACCGATTTTCTCGATCTTGCCGTACTCGAGGAAGCGCACGTCGACGTTGCGCTTGGCCATTTTCGACACCATCACGTCCTTGACCTGACCCAGCTTGAAGTCGTCGTCGGCGTAGAGCGTCAACTCGTGCTCCTTGTGTTCGACGCGCGCGTCCGACCCCTTGAAGTCGAAGCGGGTGGAAATTTCCTTGTTGGACTGCTCGATCGCGTTCTTGACTTCGATCATGTTGGCTTCGCACACGACGTCAAACGATGGCATTGCTCTCTCCAATAGTGCTGCGATACACGGCGCCGCCGGACGGCTGCGCACGATGCACTCGCTATAATCACGAACCGGACGTCATTTTACCGACGCCTTTCTCTTTTGCCCAAGGCCGCTGCGCAATACCGCCTGGCTTGCGGCACACGGCCCTCACATTCCGATGTCCCTGATGTCCCAGTCCGACTCCACTGTTTTCCTCGCCGGGTACCCGCTCAAGGCCCACAACACCTTTGGCTTCGATGTCCGCGCGCGGTTCGCGTGCCGCATCGAACGCGAGGACCAATTGCTTGCGGCGGTGCGTGACCCGCGTGCAGCCGGCCTGCCTCGGCTGGTGCTGGGCGGCGGCAGCAACGTCGTGCTGACCGGCGACTTCGAGGGCCTCGTGCTGCTGGTGGCATTACGCGGTCGCCGTCTCGTGCGTGAGGACGACGAAGCGTGGTACGTCGAAGCGGCTGCTGGCGAAAACTGGCACGACTTCGTGTCCTGGACCCTTGCACAGGAGAAGCCTGGCCTCGAAAACCTCGCGCTGATTCCGGGGACGGTGGGGGCCGCGCCGATCCAGAACATCGGCGCCTATGGACTCGAAATGTGCGAGCGCTTCGAATCGCTGCGCGCCGTGGAACTGGCGACCGGCGAAGCGCGCGAGTTCGACGCAGCCGCTTGCCGGTTCGGCTATCGCGACAGTTTCTTCAAGCGAGAAGGGCGTGATCGCTTTGTGATCACGTCGGTTACGTTTCGCCTGCCGAAAGCGTGGGTGCCACGCGCGAGCTATGCGGACATCGCCCGCGAACTGGCCGCCGAGGGTCATGGTGACACATCGCCGAGCGCGCAGGCGATTTTCGACGCCGTCGTGGCCGTGCGCCGCGCGAAATTGCCCGACCCGTCGCAACTCGGCAATGCCGGCAGCTTCTTCAAGAATCCTGTGATCGACGCAGTGCAGTTCGAGGCGTTGCAGCGCCGCGAGCCGGAGGTGGTTTCGTACCGGCAGGCGGATGGTGCGGTGAAGCTTGCGGCGGGGTGGCTGATCGATCAGTGCGGCTGGAAAGGGCGCGCGATGGGCGCGGCCGCTGTGCACGAACGTCAGGCACTCGTGCTGGTGAATCGGGGTGGGGCAAGCGGCGCAGAGGTGCTTGCGCTGGCGCAGGCGATTCAACGGGATGTGCGTGAACGGTTTGGAGTGGAGCTGGAGGCCGAGCCGGTTTGTCTATAGGACGCGGTGCAGCGGGGTTTTGAGTTCTGCACGCGCAATAAAAAAAGGTACCGTGAGTGAGCCGGGCACCTTTTGCTGGCTGCTAGCGCAGGATTTGGTCCGTTCAGCCGCGCCGCAGACACGCACAAGCACGGCGCGTACGTGGACGCCCGCCTCGTATTCGGGCCCGGTCGCGCTTCGCGCAGAAGCCGCTCAGTGGTTCAGCTTGCCGAGCAGCAAAAATTCCATCAACGCCTTTTGGACATGCAGGCGGTTTTCCGCTTCGTCCCATACGACGCTTTGCGGTCCGTCGATCACCTCTGCGCTCACTTCCTCGCCACGATGGGCCGGCAGGCAGTGCATGAAGAGTGCATCTGCGTTGGCGCGCGCCATCATCTCGGCGTCCACGCACCAGTCGGCAAACGCAGCCTTGCGCGCTTCGTTCTCCGCCTCGAAGCCCATGCTGGTCCAGACGTCGGTGGTGACCAGATCGGCGCCGGCGCAGGCCTCGTTCGGATCGTCAAACTCTTCGACAAACGGTGCGCTCTCAGGCGCCACCATGGCGCGGTCGAGCTTGTAACCCGGCGGCGTGGACAGTCGCAGCTGGAAGCCGAGAATCTGCGCCGCCTCGATCCAGGTGTACAGCATGTTGTTCGCATCGCCGACCCAGGCGACCGTCTTGCCGCGAATCGGGCCACGATGTTCGAAATACGTGAAGATGTCGGCCAGCACCTGGCACGGGTGATATTCGTTGGTCAGGCCATTGATGACCGGCACACGCGAATTGTCGGCAAAGCGCTTGAGGATGTCCTGGCCGAAGGTGCGGATCATGATGATGTCGACCATGCGCGAGATGACCTGCGCAGCGTCTTCGATCGGCTCGCCGCGGCCCAGTTGCGTATCACGCGTGCTCATGAATACCGCATGGCCGCCTAGCTGGAAGATGCCCGCTTCGAACGAGAGGCGCGTGCGTGTCGAGTTTTTCTCGAAGATCATCGCCAGCGTGCGGTCGTGCAGCGGGTGGTAGGTCTCGTAGTTCTTGAACTTGTTCTTCAGGATGCGGGCGCGTTCAAGCACGTACTCGTAGTCTTCCAGCGAGAAATCCTTGAACTGCAGGTAGTGGCGAATTTTCTTGGCGGTCATGAAACAAATACGGCGGTCTCACCCGGCGAAATTGCCGGACGCTGCCGCCGTCGTTTGTGGTAACTCTATGCAGCATAAAGGATTCTGGCGCATTTGACGAGCTAGCCAGAAGGCCAGGCGGTCATTCCTAAGCGGGCCTGCGAGTCTTAAGAGGTGTGCTTGTGTGCAGTGCGGAAGAAGGTCCGCTACGCTATAATCTCGGGGTTTCCCAAAAAGCCCAGCAAGCAGGCTACATGCTTGCGGGACACGGCTCGCGCGCCCGGAAGGCTTTCCTCGCGGTGCGCCGTCATGACGATTGCCGAGGTGGCCCTGGCCGGCACTGCGGCGCCCAGCGGCATGGTTCGCGGGGTCGTGTACGACGTGTTCATGCAGCCGCAGCCACATTCGCTGGCATTGTGCTGGGCAGTCACTCAGGTATTCCTACATGGCCGAAGAAGCTCCAACCGAATATTTCATTCAGGGCATCACGTCGAACGGAAAGAAGTTTCGGCCGAGTGACTGGTCGGAGCGGCTCGCCGGGGTGATGTCCATGTTCGGGCCGGGCACGAAAAGGGGGCCGAATGCCTACATGCAGTACTCGCTGTACGTCCGCCCCACGATCATCGACGACCTGAAGTGCGTCATCCTCGACTCGCGGTTGCGCGACATCGAACCCATGGCCTTCGATTTCGTCATGAACTTCGCGAAGGACAATGACCTGCTGGTCACCGAGGCCTGCGAACTGCCGCCGGAACACGGTACTCAACAGGCGTTGAAGGCGAAGTAAAGCGGCGGTAGGCGCCCGAATGGGCTAAGACGGCTGATCCATTCACGTGAGGATCGAGTCAGGGCAACGAGGCGAAAGGAAACGATTGAAACCCAACCCGCGAAGGCGGGTTTTTTTGCGCCCGTCGCAAGCAGTAGCGTCAAATGAGTACCGTGCGCGCAGAGACCGGGCAGACGAGATAAATCCCAAAACCAAACAAAAAAGCCCGCCTAGGCGGGCTCTCATGACGCAGCGGAAACAGGAGGTAGCCCGCCGGAGCGGGCTGACCGGATTTACTGCGCTGCGGGCGCTTGCAGACCCTTGATGGCTGCAGCGAGGCGGCTCTTATGGCGAGCTGCCTTGTTCTTGTGAACGATTTTCTTGTCGGCGATGATGTCGATCGTCTTCGTCGACGCCAGGAAGATCTCAGCGGCCTTAGCCTTGTCGCCGGCGTCGATCGCCTTGCGAACAGCCTTGATTGCCGTGCGGAACTTCGAGCGCAGGGCCGAGTTATGCGAGTTTGCCTTCGCGGCCTGACGGGCGCGCTTGCGTGCTTGTGCGGAGTTAGCCATGACGGTTCCTTATCCTGTTCCTGTTTCCAGTACCTGACCTTCAAGTGGCCGGGCGCTGCTTTAGCTCGAACCCTTGGAAGCGATTGCCCAAGAGCGCAAAAATGTCGAAATTGGTAATTCAACTACGCGAAATCTGGCTCGTTCTAACAGACATCGAGAGGGCATCTGAATGCCGTCCGAAAATTGAGCGAGCGTCGAAACCGGCGATTATAGCAACAAAAACAGGCACGTGGCAAACGAAAATGGGCGATCTGACGCCCGGGCGCTCCTGCTGACGCTCTCCGGTTCCCGGCCCGCTTTGCGCGAAATCGAACGTCTGCGGCGTAAATCGGTCCGATTCGCGTCAAGGCTCCTCGTCCGCACCTGCGGCACCCGTATAATAAGCGCCCCATGAATCTATTCCGAGCCCTGCTGACGGTCAGCGGCTTCACGCTGCTGTCGCGCGTGACCGGCCTGGCCCGCGAAACGTTGATCGCCCGCGCGTTCGGCGCCAGCCAGTTTACCGACGCGTTCTACGTCGCCTTCCGCATTCCCAACCTGCTGCGCCGGATTTCCGCCGAGGGTGCCTTTTCGCAGGCGTTCGTGCCGATTCTCGCCGAGTTCAAGAATCAGCAGGGGCACGACGCGACCAAGGCGCTCGTCGACGCAACCTCCACCGTCCTTGCCTGGGCGCTCGCGATTCTCTCGCTGCTCGGCGTGCTGGGCGCCTCCGGCGTGGTGTTCGTGGTGGCGTCCGGCCTCGCGCACGATGGTCAGGCGTATCCGCTCGCCGTCACGATGACGCGCATCATGTTTCCGTACATCGTGTTCATCTCGTTGACGTCGCTGGCCTCGGGCGTCCTGAATACTTACAAGAACTTTTCGCTGCCGGCCTTTGCGCCGGTGCTGCTGAACGTGGCGTTCATCGTCGCGGCCGTGTTCGTCGCGCCGCATATGAAAACGCCGGTCTACGCGCTCGCGTGGGCCGTGATCGTCGGCGGCGTGCTGCAGTTTCTGGTGCAGTTGCCCGGTCTCAAGAACATCGACATGGTGCCGAAGATCGGCTGGAACCCGGTGCGTTCGCTCGCGCATCGCGGCGTCAAGCGCGTGCTCTCGAAGATGGTGCCGGCCATGTTCGCGGTCTCGGTGGCGCAGATCAGCCTGATCATCAACACGAATATTGCGTCGCGGATCGGGCCCGGAGCGGTGTCGTGGATCAACTACGCCGACCGGCTGATGGAGTTTCCCACCGCGCTGCTGGGCGTTGCGCTTGGCACGATCTTGCTGCCGAGTCTTTCCAAGGCGCACGTCGATGCCGACCCGCACGAGTACTCGTCTCTGCTCGACTGGGGCCTGCGTGTGACTTTCCTGCTCGCCGCGCCGAGCGCGATCGCGCTGTTTTTCTTTGCCGAGCCGCTCACCGCTACGCTGTTTCACTACGGTAAATTCGACGCCCACTCGGTCGTGATGGTGGGCCGGGCGCTGGCCGCCTATGGTGTCGGCCTGATTGGTCTGATCCTTATCAAGATCCTCGCGCCGGGCTTCTACGCGAAGCAGGACATCAAGACGCCGGTGAAGATCGGGGTCGGCGTGCTGATCGTCACGCAGTTGAGCAATTTCGTCTTCGTCCCGATCTTCGCTCATGCGGGTTTGACCCTTAGCGTCGGGCTTGGCGCTTGCGTGAACGCGCTGTTGCTGTTCATCGGCTTGCGCCGGCGCGGTATCTATATGCCGTCGGGTGGCTGGCTGGTTTTCTTCGTGCAGATGATCGGGGCATGCCTCGTGCTCGCGGGTGTCATGCACTGGTTTTCCATCAGCTTCGACTGGATCGGCTTACATGCCCAGCCACTTGCCCGAATCGTGTTGCTGGCGGCGTGCCTGGTTCTGTTTGCTGCGCTATATTTCGGTATGCTTTGGCTGATGGGCTTCAAATACGCGTATTTCAGAAGGCGAGTGAAGTGATCACGACGACGCGGGTTCTCGACTATTTCAGCACGCTGGTCGCCGAAGACGACAGTCTGCCCCTGACCGAGGCAGCACTCTCGCTTGCACAGGACGCTTATCCCGATCTCGATCTGCAAGGCGCACTCGCCGAGATCGACGAACTGGTGGTGCGCCTGCAGCGCCGCATGCCAGCCGATGCTGACATCAAGCAGAAGGTCGGCATCCTGAATCGCTTTTTCTTCCGCGAGCTGGGTTTCGGCAACAACCTCAACGATTTCCTTGACCCCGACAACAGCCATCTGAACGTGGTGTTGAAACGGCGCCGCGGCATTCCGATTTCGCTTGCCGTGCTGTATCTGGAGATGGCCGAGCAGATTGGTGTTCCGGTGCGCGGTGTGGCGTTTCCCGGTCATTTCCTGTTGCGCGTGACCACGCCCGATGGTGACGTGATGCTCGATCCGACCACCGGGCACTCGCTCTCCGAGTCGGAGATGGTCGAGATGCTGGAGCCCTATGTGGCGTCGGCCGGCGAGTCGGTCAGCCGTGCTTTGCGCATGCTGCTGCAGCCGGCCACCCGGCGCGAGATCATTGCACGCATGCTGCGCAACCTGAAGTCGACCTATCTTCAGACGGAACGCTGGCAGCGTCTGTTGGGCGTGCAACAGCGGCTGGTGATTCTGCTGCCTGAGAGCATCGAGGAAGTGCGTGATCGCGGCTTCGCTTATGCACGGCTCGACTATCTGCGACCGGCGCTCGAAGATCTGGAGCGCTACCTGGGCGACCGCCCCGATGCGGACGATGCGACGGTGGTCGAGTCGCAGTTGCATGAGTTGCGCCAACGTACGCAGCACAACGACCGGGACTGAGATTCGCCGGGGCGTGCACGCCATACGCCGCGGTCGTCGCGGCATCTGACGGGCGGCGAACCGCTCCCGCTACTTCGGCTGCATCCGGATCGCTCCGTCTAGACGGATCACTTCGCCGTTGAGCATCGGGTTATCGAAGATCTGTTTGGCCAGCATTGCGTATTCCGCCGGCTTGCCGAGACGCGGCGGGAACGGCACCATCGCGCCGAGCGCGTCCTGCACTTCCTGCGGCATTCCGAGCAGCATCGGCGTTTCGAAGATACCCGGTGCAATCGTCATCACGCGGATCGCGTTGCGCGACAGATCGCGTGCGATCGGCAGCGTCATCCCCACCACACCGCTCTTCGATGCCGCATAGGCGGCCTGGCCGATCTGGCCATCGAACGCCGCCACCGACGCCGTGTTGATGATCACCCCGCGCTCGCCATTCGCATTCGGCTCGTTCTTCGCCATCGCCGCAGCGGCAAGGCGAATCATGTTGAAGGTGCCGATCAGGTTGATCGAGATCGTTCGCGTGAACGAGTCGAGCGGATGCGGGCCGTCCTTGCCGACGGTCTTGATGGCCGGCGCGACACCCGCACAATTGATCAGGCCGCGCAGCGTGCCGAGTTTCGTCGCGGCATCGACTGCTTGCGTAGCGTCGTCTTCGCGGCTGACATCGCACTTCACGAACACGCCGTCCAGTTCCTGTGCGAGTGCCGTGCCCGCATCCTGATTGAGGTCGGCAACGACGATCTTGCCGCCCTCTGCGGCGAACAGGCGCGCAGTGGCGGCGCCGAGACCCGATGCACCGCCGGTGATCAGGAATACATTGTCACGAATCTCCATGTCTGCTCCTTTGCTTCAGTTCAGTAATCGTCACGATCGAATATCTTTTCGATGGTCGATTGTAACGGCTGTGCTGCAGCGCGGAAAGAAAAGGGTGGATGGTTGCACCGGAATGGTGCTTGAACGTGGCCAGAAATTTGATCGGGATAACTGAGCAAATTGACTGCGCGGATCACGCGCGGCGAATGCAACGCGTAAAGCGAAGTGTGAATAAAAAACCCGCCCATATGGGCGGGTTTTAGCGAAGCGGATCTGACGTATTGTGAGAGGGCAAAAAATCCAAAATCCTGCGCGTCTCACCACCTCACTTCATCAAACTCACTTCAACGCATCGAACACACGCGTGCGGATTTCGTCGACGGTGCCCAGCCCGGAAATAGCCCGGTACTGCGGCGCCTTCAAACTACTCGACGCGTCACCGTTTTTGGCCCACGTGGTGTAGTACTCGATCAGCGGCTTAGTCTGTGCAACATACACTTCCAGACGCTTCTGGACCGTTTCTTCCTTGTCGTCGTCGCGCTGGATCAGCGGTTCACCCGTGACGTCGTCGACGTTGTCGACCTTCGGCGGGTTGAACTTGACGTGATACGTACGTCCCGAGGCAGCGTGCACGCGGCGGCCGCTCATCCGCACGATGATCTCGTCGAACGGCACGTCGATTTCCAGCACGTAGTCAATGGCGACGCCTGCTTGCTTCATGGCTTCCGCTTGCGGCAGTGTGCGCGGAAAACCGTCGAACAGATAACCGTTGGCGCAATCCGCTTCCTTCAGACGCTCTTTGACGAGATTGATGATCAGCTCGTCCGACACCAGTTCGCCTGCATCCATAGAACGCTTGGCTTCAATGCCGAGCGGCGAGCCAGCCTTGACGGCCGCACGCAACATATCGCCGGTGGAAATTTGCGGAATGCCGAATTTTTCCTTGATGAACGTTGCCTGAGTGCCCTTACCCGCTCCGGGAGCACCCAAAAGGATCAAACGCATGTGATATCTCCAGATCTATGTGAATTCTTGGGTGGCGCTACGCTTTAAGGCATCCGCGCATTGGACTCAGGGGGCCCGCTTCGAAGTGACCGCAGTGCGCCTCGCGCTGCACGTCGTGGACGACGGCGCTGCAAGGGGGACGGCGGGACGACCGGGCAAACCCTGGCCAACGATCATTGCAGATGGTGCGCACAGCCGTTTGATTATGCCATGGGTTTTTACGCTGACGGACCGAATAACGACCTTACGCGAGCGAGGTCCGCAGGGGTATCGACACCCGGCAGCGGTGCTTCGCCGGTGACGAGCACGGCGATCCGCTCGCCATGCCACATGGCGCGCAGTTGCTCGAGCGCCTCGGCCTGTTCGATTGGCGAGAGGGTGAGCGTTGGGTACGAGCGCAGAAACTTTGCACGGTACGCATACAACCCGATATGCCGGTAGACCATGGCAGGCGCGGGCGGCGTGGGCATCGCGGCGACGTCCGGCCAGTGCGGCTGATACGCGTCGCGCGCCCAGGGAATCGGCGCGCGCGAGAAGTACAGCGCAACGCCGCGCGCGTCCAGCACGACCTTGACGACGTTCGGGTTGAAGATTTCGGCCGGGTCGGTAATCGGGTGTGCCGCGGTTGCGATGGCACAGCCGTGGCTCGCAGCGAGGTGCGACGCAACGCCGCACACCAGTGCGGGATCGATCAGCGGTTCGTCGCCCTGCACGTTGACGACGATCGTGTCGTCGCTCCAGCCGTAGTGCGCCGCGACTTCAGCAAGACGGTCGGTGCCCGACGGATGATCGGCACGCGTCAGCATGGCTTCGATGCCGTGTTCGCGTGCGACGTCGAGGACCGACTGCGCATCCGATGCGATCAGCACGTGCTGCGCGCCCGAGGCCAGCGCCCGCTCCGCAACGCGCACGACCATCGGCTTGCCGCCGATATCGGCGAGCGGCTTGTTGGGCAGACGGGTCGAGGCGAGCCGCGCCGGTACGACGGCAATGAACGGCGGGGCGGCAGGGGCGGTGGACGTGGGTTGAGTCATGGGAAACGCGGCGGCAAAACCGGAACAAGGCGCCGAACAGGGGGCCAAAGAAGGCGCCGAAGAGGACGCGGAACGGGACGCGCCCCAGCTAGGGCGCGCGCAGAAAAAACAACGAAGCGGAACGAACGGCTCTGCCCATCAGGACTACGGCATCAGGCTCCAGGCGCAGGATGCAAAGGCTCGACCGGGGTGCCTTCGACGGTTTGACGCGCTTCGTCTACCAGCATCACGGGAATGCCGTCGCGGATCGGATACGCCAGCTTGTCTGCGTTGCAGATCAGCTCCTGCGCCGGACGATCGTAGCTGAGCGGGCCCTTGCAGATCGGGCAGACGAGAATTTCAAGCAGGCGAGCGTCCACGGACTTTCTCCACAACTAATTCAATGAGGCGATGATCGAGCGCAGCTTCAACGGGGACGACCCAGATGCGCGCATCGTGCCAGGCCCCCAATTTTACCGCATCCTTTTCGGTGATCAGGATCGCATCTGCGTCGACATCGGCAAATGGATTGCTGGTGAACGCATAGTGGTCCGGTAACGCACGGGTCTGGGGTTTCACGCCCGCGGCACGCA
The DNA here is from genome assembly GCF_900141745.1 of Paraburkholderia phenazinium. NCBI lineage: Bacteria > Pseudomonadati > Pseudomonadota > Betaproteobacteria > Burkholderiales > Burkholderiaceae > Paraburkholderia > Paraburkholderia phenazinium. The sequence continues at coordinate 1,364,406 of NZ_FSRM01000001.1, forward strand.
AGTTCGCGAAGAAGCGCTCCGGCGCGCCGATGCCGGCCGCGGCCAGCACGCGATCGCCGCTGAACTGCGCAAGCGGCCTGCGCAGCGCCGGGTTGCCGAGATGCCACGCGTCAGCCGGCGTGAGCGAGAGCGCGAAGGTGTTGGGCCAGGGCGGCAGCGTGCGTTCGTACGGACTGTTGATCAGCGTGGCGTCGCGGCGGCGCGACAGCGGCTCGCGCAACGGCCCGGCCGGCAGCAGGAAGCCGTTGCCGCCGAGGCGATGGTCGAACACCACGAGTTCGGCGTCGCGGGCGAGGCGGTAGTGCTGCAGACCGTCGTCGCTGACGATCACGTCGACCTCGGGATGCGCGGTGCATAGCGCTTGCGCCGCCGCCACCCGGTCGGGACAGACCCAGACCGGCGCGCCGGTGCGGCGCGCGATCAGCAAAGGCTCGTCGCCGGCATCCTGCGGCGCCGAAGTGGCTGTGACGGGCGTAGGCCGGTTGACCCGCGCGCCATAGCCGCGCGACACGACGCCGGGCTGGAAGCCCGCGACGCGCAGCGCTTCGACGAGCGCAATCACCGTGGGCGTCTTGCCGGTCCCGCCGACCGTCACATTGCCCACCACTACGACTGGCACGCCGACGCGTATCGCCTTTAGCCAGCCGAGCGCAAAGGCCGCGCGACGTGCCGCGGCGATCGCGCCGAAGATGCCGGCAAACGGCAGCATGGCCCACGCGAGCGGGCCGCGCTGTTGCCACTCGCGCGCAAGACGCGTTTCAAGTTGGTGCTTGACCTCGCTCATGAGGCCAACGCCGGTGTGCGCAGCAATCGCAACTGCGGCACCGGTTCAGGTGACGCGATACACGGGACAGGTATCAACGCGTTTCTCCGGGCGGGACGATCAGGACAGGGCATGGCGAGCGCTGCATAAGCGGCGTGTCGCTCATGATGCCCTTAAAACCCGGCACTCTAGCGCGCGAGCGTCGTGCGCCGCAAGTCGCCAGCGTGACACACGGCCGCGCGATAGACGCGGGACCGGTCTCCTCAGCCTGTGGATAACTTTGTGGAGAACTCGCCTCCGGCGGGGCTGGGAGGGCCATTCGGCGCGGGTCCTGTCGGCGTGCATCGGTATATATGAGATAGAAATGCTTTATAAATCAAAAGGTTAAATCGGCATTACGGGCCTCTGCACGCATCCTTACAAGGCCTTTCACGCTCCTCCCGACATGTGGACACTTTTAACAATTCGTACAACGCGCTGGACGTGATTGGCTGCTCGGTCTATCGTCTGTCCGGCCTGTCATCCCTATTCATCGCATGAACTCCGAAAGTCCCTTTTCGTCTTCGGGCGCGCCCGGTGGCGACGTCGTTGTGCCGGTGTCGGCGCTCAATCGCGCCATCAGCACGATGCTCGAACGCTCTTTCCCGCTCATCTGGGTGGCGGGGGAAGTGTCGAATTTCACGCGCGCCGCGAGCGGTCACTGGTATTTCTCGATCAAGGATGCGCAGGCGCAGATGCGCTGCGTGATGTTCCGCGGCCGCGCGCAGCACGCCGAGTTCACGCCGCGCGAAGGCGACCGGATCGAAGTGCGGGCGCTTGTCACGATGTACGAACCGCGCGGCGAGTTGCAACTGAACGTCGAAGCCGTGCGCCGTACCGGGCAAGGGCGGCTTTTTGAAGCGTTCCTGAAGCTCAAGGCGCAACTCGAAGCGGAGGGGTTGTTTGCCGCGGAGCGCAAGCGGCCGTTGCCGACGCATCCGCGGGCAATTGGCATCGTCACTTCATTGCAGGCCGCCGCGTTGCGCGACGTGTTGACCACATTGTTGCGCCGTGCGCCGCATATTCCGGTGATCGTGTATCCGGCACCGGTGCAGGGCGTGGGCGTCAGCGCGAAACTGGCAGCGATGGTCGAGACGGCCAACGCGCGGTGCGAGGTCGATGTGTTGATTGTCTGTCGCGGCGGCGGCTCGATTGAAGACCTGTGGGCGTTCAACGAAGAAGTACTGGCGCGAGCGATTGCCGAAAGCCGCGTACCGGTGGTGAGCGGTGTCGGTCACGAAACCGATTTCACGATTGCCGATTTCGCTGCAGACGTGCGCGCGCCGACACCGACCGGCGCCGCCGAGCTCGTCAGTCCGCAACGCGTGCTGTTGTTACGCGATCTCGATCACCGCCATGCCGCGCTCGCACGCGGCTTTGGCCGAATGATGGAGCGGCGTGCGCAACAACTCGACTGGCTCGCACGGCGGCTCGTCTCGCCATCCGAGCGGCTCGCGCGACAACGTACGCATTTGCAGCAACTCAGCGTGCGTCTTGGATCGGCTGGCGCCCGTCCGGTGCGCGATGCTCGAGCGCGGTTTTCGCTGCTGCAGATGCGCTGGCAGCGCTGGCGTCCGGATCTCGTTGCGCATCGTGCCACCTTGAACGCACTTGCGCAGCGGCTCGACGGCGCAGCGTTGCGCCAGCACGAACGGCATACAGCGCGCGTGGCGACGCTGGCCGCGCGTCTCGAGGTGCTGAGTCCGCAACGCACGCTCGAGCGTGGCTACGCGGCTGTGCTCGACGCGCAGAATGGTCGCGCGCTGCGTGCACCGGCCGCGCTGAAACCGGGGCGTCATCTGACTGTGCACCTTGCAGAGGGCGCTGCGGATATCACGCTGGCCGATGTGCAGGCACGTCTGTCCGACGATTTCTGACGCTCTTACGCCGACGTACTTTTGACCGTGGCACGTGCATTGCGTGAGCACTAGTTACGGTTGTTCTGGCGACTTTCTAACGCATATCCGACATAAAGGCCGTTGGTTTGCGGGGTTATTCCAAGTCGCCTACAATCGAGTGCTCTACAGCGTTATCCTCAGACTGACCCCCCACACACAGATAGAAGGAAAGCACCATGGAACATACGCTCCCGCCGCTGCCGTTTGCAAAGAACGCACTCGCTCCGAACATGTCGGAAGAGACGCTCGAGTATCACTACGGCAAGCATCACCAGACCTATGTGACTAACCTGAACAATCTGATCAAGGGCACGGAGTTCGAGAACCTGTCGCTCGAAGAGATCGTCAAGAAGGCATCGGGTGGCGTCTTCAACAACGCCGCGCAAGTGTGGAACCACACGTTCTTCTGGAACAGCCTGTCGCCGCAAGGTGGCGGTGCACCGAAGGGCGCGCTCGCCGACGCGATCAACGCCAAGTGGGGTTCCTACGACAAGTTCAAGGAAGAGTTTGCCAAGACCGCAGTCGGCACGTTCGGCTCGGGCTGGGCATGGCTCGTGAAGAAAGCAGACGGCTCGCTCGACCTCGTGTCGACCAGCAACGCTGCCACGCCGCTGACCACGGACGCGAAGGCACTGCTGACGATCGACGTGTGGGAACACGCGTACTACATCGACTATCGCAACGCTCGTCCGAAGTTCGTCGAAGCATACTGGAACATCGTGAACTGGGACTTTGCAGCGAAGAATTTTGCGTAAGTTTCATGCCGGCGGTGTGGTGTAGCCCGCCCGGTGTAAACGGATAGTTTGCAAAGTCCGGCAATCGCGACGCCGCGATTAAACTTCGAGCCGTTAGTAAGCTAGTGACAGTGAAGCCCTCCAACGCGAGGGCTTTCTGCTTTTTGTGCGTGTCAGTTCCCCCTCGTTTCATTCCCGCTGGCCGCCTTGGCCACATCTGCAACGTCAACCCGGTTTAACCCTCTCGCACGCAGGCGTTTAGAGCGCCATGGCCTCCCCGTCGCGGCTCGGCGCCAGCATGCATCTTCTGCAAGCTCGTCATGAAAAGAATGCAATGGCTTTGCGGGTCTAATTGACTTCAAATTAGCACGCCCATTCTATTTTTCGACCTGACCGGCATCTCAGCCAAGCCGGGCACACGGAACCTGAGAGAAGGATCGCGCGCACCTGACTGGCCAGATCGGGTGGAGACAGCGACCGGGTTGTACCGCAGAGATGTAATCAAAGCCCGCAACAAGCGGCTATCAAAAATGAGGAGACATGCATGCGTTTGATCAGTCAGGGTATCTGCGGGGCCACGCTGGTTCTCGCCGCAGGCAGCGCCGTGGCGGCGGACTCGAGTGTGACGTTGTACGGCGTGGCCGATACGTTCATCCAATACCTCGACAATGGCGGCAATCATTCGTTTTCCGAACGAAGTGGCGGCGCGGCGGGCTCGCAATTTGGCCTTAAAGGTAACGAGGATCTCGGTGGAGGTCTGTCCGCGCAATTCGATGTCGAAACCGGTTTTAACCTGAATAACGGCACGTTTTTCGCCGATACGACTTCGCTGTTCTATCGGCAGGCTTGGGTCGGCCTGAACCACTCAACCTATGGCTCGCTGACGTTCGGGCGGCAGTACGAGCCCAGTTTTCGCGTCGTTTATCCGACCGATCCGTTTCGCGTCAACGAGATCCTCTCACCGTTCTCCGCAGACGTGCTCGCGGTCGACAAGAAAACGCTCTCGACGCAGTACGACTCCGGCCGTGCCAGCAACTCCGTGCTTTATCAGTCGCCGAATCTCGGTGGCGTGCAGCTCTACGGCATGTACGCGTTCGCGGCCACCGTGACCCAGCCGGTGCCGGCGACCACGGGGAATATGCTCAACCTCGGCGCGAGTTATACGGGTTATGGCTTGTATGCGGGTCTTTCGTATGTCAATCAGCATCCGGGGCAGGAGACGATCGCAGGTCTGCCGACCGCGCTCACTCTGCTCAGCACCGAGCACTTCATCGGCGCGCTCGCTTATCGGGTGGGTATTGTGAACTTCCAGTTCAACTACTCGTATCAGCGCGCGCAAGATCCGTCGCCCAGGTCTCTCGCAGCGGTGCTCGGCACGGCGCATTCGCTCAGCATCGCCGAGCTGGGTGCCACGATCCAGGCTACGGCTGCGGATACGATCGAGATCGCGGCTTTGCAGCGCAACGTGCGCGGCGCGCATGACAACACGCCGGGCTTCGAGATCGGTGCCGATCATTCGATCTCGAAGCGCACGAGTTTCTATGTCCGCGCGGGCTATATGAAGAACAACGGTACCTCGACCGTCAGCTGGCCGGGCGTCACGGTGAGCGAACCCGGTACCAACCAGGTTCTCGCCACCGTGGGCATGACGCACCGCTTCTGAGGAAGGATAGTCTCCAACCGGACGCGTTGCGTCCGGTCTCGCGCTGACTTATGAGGTAGCCGCGGCCTTGCGCGGACGACGATTGCGTGTCGTGGATTTACGCGCGGTCTTGACGGCCGCGGGTGCCTCCTCCGCAGCCTGAGCGGGTACCTCCTCGCGTGGCGCTTCGCTTGCGGCTGCAGGTGCAGCGTCGTGCGATTCCGGCGCGGCCTTCTTCGTCTTTCTCGCCGCAGTCTTGCGGCTGCCGCGTCCCTTGCGGGGTGTCTCCGGAGCAATGTCCTCACGCCCTTCAACAGCGGCTTCCGGCTCTGATTCCGGTTCCGGTGCCGTGTCGAACGTGAACAACCCGGGCTGGGCCGCTGGTTCCGCTGGCTGCTCGTCCGGCTCGTCGTAAGCGAAAGGCGATCTGCCGCCGTGGTTGAAGTAAGTGTCTTCCGGTTCGTGCGGCGCCGTCTCAGCGTCGTCGTGACTCGCCGCCGGTTCTGCGAGTACCGCTGCCGGCGCGTCGCGCTGCGACTTACGGTTGCCGCGCCCGCGGCGGCGAGCGTCCTGCTTGTGACCACCCTCTCCCTGCTGCGCGGCGTGTGCCGGTTCCGCGGCCGCCGGCTCCTGCGTTTGCTCTGACGTCTCACTAATGGTTTCGCTGAGCGTGGTCACGACATTGCTGCGATACACGTACGCGCCCGACTTCTCATCGCGGCCGAATTCGAGCAGACCGCGTGCCTGTGCTTCTTCCAGCAGATTGCCGAACGCACGGAAGCCGTAATACGTTTCGTTGAAATCGGGCTTGCGGCGCTTGATAGCGTTTTTCAGCACCGAGGCCCAGATCTTGCCGCTGTCGCCGCGTTCCGAGGCGAGCGCATCGAAGGTCTGTACCGCGATTTCCACCGCTTTGGTCCGGCGCGTTTCGAGATCTTCCTTCGGACGCTTCTCTTCATTCGGCGTGCGCTTGGCCGTAGCGGTCGGCTGCTGTGCCGGACGCGCCGTCTCGCGCTTGACGACGGTTCGCTGACTTTCGCGCACCAGGTCGTCGTAGAAAATGAATTCGTCGCAGTTCGCGATGAGCAGGTCGGACGTGGACTGCTGAACGCCCACGCCGATCACCTGTTTCGCGTTTTCGCGCAGCTTCGAAACCAGCGGCGAAAAATCGGAGTCGCCACTGATGATGACGAAGGTGTTGACATGCGATTTGGTGTAGCAGAGATCGAGCGCGTCGACGACCAGACGGATATCCGCCGAATTCTTGCCCGACTGGCGCACGTGCGGAATCTCGATTAGCTCGAAGTTGGCTTCGTGCATCGTGCCCTTGAAGCTCTTGTAGCGCTCCCAGTCGCAGTACGCCTTCTTGACGACGATGCTGCCCTTGAGCAGCAGGCGTTCGAGCACCAGCTTGATGTCGAATTTCTCGTACTTCGCATCGCGTACGCCGAGGGCGACGTTTTCGAAGTCGCAGAACAGCGCCATGCTGATGGTTTCGTTGGATGACGCCATGTATTTCTCCAATGAGGCGACCGTCGAACTCGACGGATCGCGCCCATGATAGCGTCCCTGCGACCGGCTACGAGTTTTCTGTCTGCTGGCGGGTCTGCAGCACGTCGTCGATCAGCCCATAGGTCTTCGCATCCGCCGCGGTCATAAAGTTGTCCCGATCGGTATCCTTGACGATGTCTTCGATGCTGCGTCCCGTGTGTTCGGCCATGATCGCGTTCAGGCGTTCGCGCTGATACAGGACTTCGCGCGCCTGAATCTCGATGTCGGCGGCGGTGCCCTGGCTGCCGCCGGAGGGTTGGTGGATCATGATGCGTGCGTTCGGCAAGGCATAGCGCTTGCCGCGCTGGCCGGCGGTCAGCAGAAACGTGCCCATGCTCGCCGCGAAACCCGTGCAGAGCGTCGACACCTCCGGCTTGATGAACTGCATGGTGTCGTAGATCGCGAACCCGTCGTAGACCGAGCCGCCCGGCGAATTGATGTAAAAAGAAATATCCTTGTCAGGGTTCTCGGATTCGAGAAACAGCAACTGCGCGACAATCAGGCTCGCGGACTGCTCGTTGACCGGACCGACGAGAAACACAATCCGTTCGCGCAGCAGCCGCGAAAAAATGTCATAGGCGCGCTCGCCGCGTCCGGACTGTTCGATGACGGTCGGCACGAGACCGAGGCCGTTGAGGGACGGGTAGGTGGAATGCATGTGCGCCTCGCTAACTTGGGGTTAAGCTGGATCAGGTTGAATGAGCTTGAGTGAGTGGCCAGTCCCGCACCGCCGCTGCGGATGTGAGTGACTGTCCCCATGACGAGGGCGCGCGCCGGGGTGTGACATAAATATTTTTGTGCTGACCTGTCACATCGTGCGGTGCTCGAACGTCAGGATTCAAAAGGTGCGGGTTGCGGTGCGCTTGCCGCACTGCTGGCGTGTCCGAGCCTGCGCGGTTTTGTCCACGCTTTAGCTACGCGCCAAAAAACAGTTCACGTTTATGGGAGCAGCACGCATGACCGAACCCACCGTCGACAAGTCATCCGCCTTCGAGGCCGCCCGCGCGCGACTCGTTGCGCTGGCGTACCGCATGCTGGGCAGCCGCGCCGAGGCGGAAGACGTGGTGCAGGACGTCTGGCTGAAGTGGCATCTCGCCGATACGCGCGAAGTGCGCACGCCGGCGGCATGGCTGACCACGCTTACCGCACGTCTCGCGATTGACCGGCTGCGTCATCTGCAACTGGAGCGCAGTGTGCAGGCCCAAGGTTGGCTGCCCGAACCGTGGCTTGACGAACTGGCGCCTTCCGCGGAGGAACTGGCGTTGCGTTCGGCGGAGATGTCGTACGGACTGATGCTGCTGCTTGAACGGCTTAAACCGGATGAGCGGGCCGCCTTCGTACTGCACGAGGCGTTCGACTGCGACTACGCGGAGATTGCGAGGGTCCTCGAGCGTACGCCGGCGGCTTGCCGGCAGATCGTGCATCGGGCGAAAGCCCGTTTGCAGCGCGACGGTGCGCCCGTAAGGCGCGCCGACCCGGTACAGCATGCACGGCTCGTCGAGCGCCTGCGGACGGCGCTGGAGGCGCAGGATCGAGCGGGCTTGCTGCAACTGTTTAGTGACGCGCCGGAGATTGTCAGCGATGCGCCGGTTCGCGTGGACGAGCCCGTGGTCGCTGCAATGGATTGGGTGAACACGGTGACGTCGCTAGCTGGAGCGGGGACCGTGACGTGCGCAATGCAAGAGATCGGAGAGGTGCGGGCGCTGCAACAACTGCGCAGAGGATATGCCTCAACGACGGTACACGCCGAGTGCCTGTCGATCGACGGCGCCCCGGGAGTAGCGCTCATGCTAGATGGCGAGATCACCGCGCTACTCGATGTATCGATTAGCGCCGGCCGGATCGTGAAACTGCGCATCGTCACGCGTGCCGCGCATCTTCAGACCGCGCGTCGCAACTTCGGCTTACCGGCCGTACGGCAGATACTCAACGAAGTCCGCGAGCGCGCATGGCTTACAGCGCAGCGCGCGTCAGTTACGGTGTGCGGCGACTTCCCAGTTGATATCGACGCATAGCACCTGCATACCGCGCGGTGTCTGCGCGGCAATCGAAGCGGTCACGCAAAGGTGCGCTTCGTTGATCGAGAGATACGGCGGGGTGAGATGCACCTGACCCGGCGTGCGCATCGCGCCGATGAAATACGGCCGACGCTCCCAGCTCGCGCCTTCCGAATGCAGCAACGGACGGAAACGCTTGGCCCGTTGCGACGCGCGTCCCGGCGGCAACACGTTGTCGCCGATCTGACGTCCCGAGCCGTCCAGCACGAAACAGCGCGCGGTTTCACCGAGCGCCAGCAGCGGCGCCGTGGCCTGAGCCACTGATTCACCCGCCACCAGTAATGCGCTCGCGGTTTCGAGCGCTTTCGCATACGGCGCAAGCCGTGCCGCTTGGGCGCGTTCGCGTGCCCCGACCCGCTCGCGCAGCGCGGCCGACAACGCATCCATCAAACCAGCCGCTGCCTGCGGCTGCACTGGCTCGACGCTCGGCCCCGCGAAAAAGGCACCTTGCACGAAATCCACGTTGCATTCGAGTGCGATCAACGCGTCGCGCTCGGTGGACAAGCCGCCCATCAGCACCAGTTGTCCCGACTCGTGCAGCAACGACACAAGCCCCGGCAACACGCGTTCGATATGCGAATGCTCGCTCGCCTGCGCGAGGATGCAGCGGTCGAGCGTGACGATATCGGGCCGCAGGTTCCAGACGCGGTCGATATTCGAGTGTTTGGCGCCGAAGCCGTCCAGCGCGATCAGAAAGCCCGATTTGCGCAGCGCATCGACGATCTCGGCGAAACGCGTAGTCTCCCCGCCAGCCTGCTCCGACACCTCCAGTACCACGCGTTGCGGCGGCAGGCCGAGGGCCTTGAGGCCTGCCAGCAGCGCGTCGCCATAGCTGGTATCCATCAACGCGGCGGGATGCAGGCTCAGGAAGAGCCATTCGTCATGGCTCTCGAACGCATTGAAGTTGCCCAGATGCAGTGATTCGGCGAGTCGTCCGAGTTCGAGCAGATCGCCGCGCCGCGCGGCCTGGGTGAACACTTCGTGCGACGGCACCTGCTTGGCATGTTCGTCGTGAGCGCGCAGCGAGGCGTGATAACCGATCGCGCGACGGTGCGATACGGAAAACACCGGCTGGAACACGCTGAACACCGTGTAGCCGCCGTACAGGACGGTGCGCCGGGAGCCCTCATCGCCCGCCATGGGGCGCGGAGGCTGGAAGCCGGGAGGATCGAGTTCGATCATGCTCATCATGTGTCAGTCGTGTGAAGGATGGCGGCGCAGTTGGCACGCCTAAGCGGCCAGTTTACAGGATAGGCGAGCAAGAACCATGCTCGCGGAGGAATTACCCTTCCAGCGTTGTCGAGGACTCATTGTGCGCCGGGAGGTGCGTTGCGGCTATGCAGCGCACAGACATGGTGCGCCGCGCGCCCCGTCACGGGTCGAGCGCAGGGCCGTGCAGGCCGTTACCGGGCGGCCACGTGGGCCATCTGGCGTTCGGCGTTTTCAGGTCCGTTCGGACGGGTCGGTTTTCTTCGCTGTGCGACGGATGTCGGCCGCCAGTTGCGCGAAGATCCATGACGAACAAGCGGTCATGATGCCGACGCACAGGAACGTCGCATGGAAGGCGGGCAGCGAATTCGCCGCGGTCACCTTGTGGATCAGTCCGGTGAACGTTGCGAGCAAGGCGCCCGCAACGGTGACGCCGAGACTCATCGACAGCATCTGTACCAGCGAAAACAGACTGTTGCCGCTGCTCGCGCCGCCGGTGCCAAGATCTTTGAGCGTGAGGGTGTTCATCGCCGTGAACTGCATGGAGTTCACACCACCGAAGAACGCAAGTTGCACGAGCCGCAGCCACAGCGGCTGGGCGAGGGTGGTCAGCCCGAAGCTGGCCATGGCGAGGCCTACCAGCACGGTATTGGTGACGAGCACGCGCCGATAGCCGTATTTCATGATCAGCGTCGTGACGAGACGTTTGGACATCATGCCGGCTGCGGCGACCGGCAGCATCATCAGACCGGCTTCGAAGGCGCTGTAGCCAAGGCTCACCTGCAGCAGCAGCGGAATCAGATACGGCATCGCGCCGCCGCCGATCCGTGCAAACAGATTGCCGAGCAGGCCGACGCTGAACGTGTGGATCTTGAACAGATCGAGCGAGAACAGCGGATGTGGATCGCGCACGGCATGCAGCCCGTAAGCGACGAAGCAGGCAAGGCTCAGCACCAGCAGCACGAGCACGGTGGCCTGCTGGATACCGAGTTCGGTGCGGCCGTCCAGCGCGAACGAGATCGCCACCATGCCGACCACCAGGAACAGATAGCCCTTGATATCGAATTTCGCGGTATCGGGGTTACGGCTGTCCTGCATGAAGATGAAGGTCACAATGCAGCCGATCACGCCCACCGGCACATTGATGAGGAAGATCCAGTGCCACGAGGCGATCTTGACGAGCCAGCCGCCGAGCGTCGGGCCGATCAGTGGCCCGATCAACCCAGGAATCGCGACAAACGACAACGCGGCCAGATAGCGTTCGGCGGGAAACGTGCGGAGTACGGCGAGGCGTCCGACGGGCAGCAACATGGCGCCGCCCACTCCCTGGATGACGCGGTACAGCACCAGTTGATCGAGCGTTTGCGCGTTCGCGCACAGCAGCGAGCCGATGGTGAACACCAGAATCGCGCTGAAAAACACCTTGCGTGTGCCGAGTTTGTCCGCGAGCCAGCCGGACACCGGGATCATCACCGCCATCGTCAGCGAATAGGCGATCACCACCGATTGCATCCGCAGCGGCAGCTCGCCGAGACTCGTCGCCATGGCTGGCAGCGCCGTGTTGACGATGGTCGAGTCGAGTGTCTGCATGAAGAAGCCGGTGGCGACGAGCCACAGCATCACGGTGAGTGAGCGCGCGGTTGGCTGGGGGGCGGTGGGGGCGGGTGTGGTGGCGGCGTTCGGCGGATTCGACATGGAGGGCGGCTGCTCGCGCGCACCGGACGGGCTGAGGAGTGCCCATTTTAGGGAAATCTGCGCGGCCGTGCAGCAGGGTTTGCAGCTTTGGAGGGCGCTTTGCCCTCCGCCCTGCACCCCAACTCACGGTTCGAGCCGGGCCGCCGCATCGAAAAAAGCCTGTGCGCGCGGATCGCTCGCGTATGCCGCGTTGATGCGAATCCATGGGCTAACCTCGGCGTTCGGCCGGAAGTAGCTCCCTGGCGCGACGGTGACGCCCAGTGGCGCGCCGCATTCGACGAGGCGCATGGAGTCGGCGATATGCGGCACGCGCGCCCATACGAACTTGCCGCCGAGCGGCGTCTCGAATACTTCCCAGCCGCTCGCCTCGAGTGCCTGCACCGCGGCGCCGAGCGCGTCGCGCATGCGGCGGCGCAGCCGGTCCAGATACTTGCGATAGGCGCCGCGCTCGAGCATGGCGACGGCCACTGCTTCGGCAAAGCGCGAACCGCCGATACTCGTGAGCATCTTGATGTCGGCGAGATCCTTGATGGTCGCGTTGTCGGCGACAACGTAGCCAATCCGCAGCGACGACGACAGCGTCTTCGACAGCCCGCCCACATAGATCACGTGTTCGAGCTGGTCGAGCGTCGCGAGACGGTCGGTGACATCGGTCTGGAAGTCGGCATAGATGTCGTCTTCGATGATGCGGAAGTCGTGCTCGCGGGCGAGTTGCAGCAGCCTGAACGCAACGGGTGGAGCGATCGTCGTGCCGGTGGGGTTGTGAAACAGGCTGTTGACGAAGAACAGCTTCGGCCGATGGATGCGCAGTTGCGCCTGCAGGACTTCGAGATCGGGACCGCTGCGGGTGCGCGGAATGCCAACCAGCTTCACACCATGCAGCTTCAAAAGACCGTACAGGTTGTAGTAGCCCGGGTCCTCGACAAACATCATGTCGCCGGCCTTGAGCATGTAGCGCATCAGCAGGTCGAGCGCCTGGCTCGCGCCGTTGGTGATGAGGATCTGCGAGGCGTCCGCTTCGATGCCGAGTTGCCCGAGGCGGCTTTGCAGATGCTCGCGCAGCGTGGCGTTGCCGAGTTGCGTCGCATAGTCGACGAGGCTCGTGGGATCCGCTCGCGAGACGTGACGAATCGCCTGGCCCAAGCCGTCCATATCGCGCCATGCCTCGGGGATGAAGCCGCTGCCCAGCTTGAGCGACTCGCCCGGGTGGTTGAACTGCTGCAGGATGTGCACCGCTTCGTCTTCCGCGCGGCGCGGGTCCGAGCTGCCTTGGGCGCCGCTCGCATTGCGCTGGCGTTCGGCGACATAGAAGCCTGAGCCCGGGCGCGAATCGAGGTAGCCGAGGGAGACCAGCCGGTCGTACGCCTCGATGACCGGGAAGCGGCTCACCTCATGATCGGTCGAGAACTGACGGATCGACGGCAGTTTGGCGCCCGGATGGGCGGAGCGCGAGCGGATCCAAGTCGTGACGCCGGTGACGATCTGGTCGGTCAACGGCACACCGTTTTCGCGGTCGAGTTCGATGTCGAGTTTCATGATCTCTTGTGCATAGGAGGCCGGTAAGGCGGCGCCTGATAGATGACACTTGGGCAACTGTCAGGTTTTTTCACTGCACAGTTCCGCGGAAACTGTTCGGAACTGTGCATGGGGTTTACATCATCGCACGGCAATAATGTGTCAACCAGAGAAGCCGTTCAAGGAGCAATGCGATGCGTGAAATCCGTACTTTCGAACTCGATCACGGTGAGCCGGCAACCGCCTGGCGTGTAGCGCGGCCGCTTACGCTGCAGGTGATGGCGGGGCAGGTTTGGTTGACCGTGGAAGGTGATTTGCGCGATTACTGGCTTGCGTCAGGCGAGACCTTTGAGCTCAATCGTGGCGCACGCGTGTGGGTGAGCGCGGGGCGGGGCGGCGCGCGGCTGGCGCTGGCTTTTGCGAGCGGTGCGGCCGGTGCAAGGGTGCGGCCTGCTGTGGAGACGGCGCGGATGTCCCTCTGGAGTTGGGTGCCGCGCTGGTTGCAGACCATCTGAAGGATGCGGGGGCGTTTGAACGCAGAGGCGCTCGCGGGCAGTGTCCTGCTAGCGCCTTGCCCGCCAGTTCTTGCATCCGCCTCGACATCCGGCAGGCGCACCGCTCACGCTTCGTAGTCCCCGATGTATCGCGCTCGCGGCCGGATCAGGCGGCCATCCGCAGTCTGTTCCATCGCGTGCGCAATCCACCCCACCACCCGGCCAACCGCGAACAGCGTAAACGCGGCGCCCGCAGGCAAACCCAATACCCGTTCAATCGATGCGAGCGCGTAGTCGAGCGTCGGCTCGGCGCCGCTCGTCTCGCGCACCGCGCGCGCGAGCGCATGGACCTCGGCAATCGGCGAGCGAGCCGGCGCGCACTCCGTCAATAACTCCAGCAATACCCGCGCACGCGGATCACCGTGCGGATACAGTGTGTGTCCGAAGCCGGACAGGATGGCGCCGTAGCCACCATGCTCATCGCGAGCGAGGCGGGTGGCCAGGAAGCGGTCAAGATGCGGTGCGCGGGCCGCCTCGTCAAATAGTGCGGCCACGCGCACGGTCTCGCCGCCGTGACGCGGTCCCGACAACGCCGCAAGACCGCCCGCCACCGCGCCGAACAGGTGGGTGCCCGTCGAGGTGATGCAGCGCACCGTGAACGTCGACGCGTTCAGCTCATGATCAGCGCACGCGATCAGCGCGGCGCGCAGCACACCCATTTGCTGACGGTTACGGATGCCCCAGGCGGCGGCGAGCTGCCGATGCATGGGTTCATTCGACGGTGCCGCCGAGATCATCGCCGCCGCCAGCAGACGCATTACGGTGCAAGCGGTATCGAGTTGCGCGTCGCGGCCCTGTGCCCAGACCCGTGGCATCTGCGCGGCGGCAGCAGGCAGCAGCACCAGCGCGCGGTCGAGCGGCGTGCTGTCACCCCATAACTTCAGCCACGCGGCCCATTGCGCCGCGCCGAGTGGCGCCGGCGGCGCTTCGGCAAGACGCCGCGGACTGCACTCCCACAACAGCGCCGCGACTTCTTCGAGCGATGCCGTGCGCGCCAGTTCGACCGCATCATGGCCGCGATAGAGCAGGCGGCCGTCCGCGATTAATGTGATTGACGACTCGAGCACCGGCACCCCCCAGTCGAGCACCTTCTGCGCAACCTTGCCGGCACGCTTGCCGTCTGCCTTGCGGCGCGCGAGCCGCCGGACTTCAGCCGCGTCGTATAACCGGTGCTTGCCGTGCGCATCCGGCGACGAATGCAGCATGCCGCGGCTCACATACGCATAGAGCGTCGGCACGCTGACGCCGAGCAGCGCGGCCGCTTCGGTGGCGGTGAGTGTGTTGGCCATGGGTATAAGAACGTGAAGAAACCGGAGAAATCAATATATATTGATTATCTTAATCAAGATTGATTGTGAGAGGGTGGAATTTTAGACTCGGCTCAGTTCCTCCTTCAACTTCATCGCGCCGCTCGGGGCCCTGCTTATGACACCTCACCTCGCACTCGATCATCTCTGGACCGCGGCCGGTTGCGACGCCGCGGCGCTTGACGCCGTCACGCTGACCGGCGAGGACCCAGGTCTGCCGTCCGTGTACCGGGTCGGCACGCTCGCAACGGCCACGATCGCGGCGATGGGTCTCGCCGCGGCCGAATGTTTCCGTCTGCGCACCGGTTGCCGGCAGCGTGTCGAAGTCGATATGCGGCGCGCGCTGGCCGCGTTTCGCAGCGAGCGGTATCTGCGTATCGACGATGGTCCGCCGCCTGCCTTGCGCGATCCGGTGATGGGTTTCTACGCGACGCGCGACGGGCGTTGGATTCAGTTGCACACCAACTTCCCGCATCATCTGGCGGGCATCCTGAAGGTGCTGGGTTGTGCGAATAGTCGCGCAGCAGTAGCCGAGGCGATTCGCGGCTGGGATGGCGCAGCGCTGGATCAGACGCTCGCCGACGCGGGTTTGTGTGCCGCGCTGATCCGTTCGCCGCGCGAATGGGCTGCACTCGAGCAGGCTCGGGCGATCGCCAATCTGCCGCTGTTCGAGATCACGCGTATCGGCGATGCGCCGCCGGAGCCTGCTGGCCGCGGCGGCGCCGACCGGCCTCTGGCAGGGGCACGCGTGCTCGACCTGTCGCGGATCATTGCAGGTCCGGTGGCGGGACGCGCACTTGCGCAGCACGGCGCGCAGGTGCTGCTGGTCAACGGTCCGCACTTGCCGAATATCGCGCCGCTCGTGATCGACAATGGACGCGGCAAGCGCTCGGCCATTGTCGATCTGCGCAATGAGGCCGGGCGCGACCAGTTGCTCGCCCTTGCGCGCGACGCCGATGTGTTCCAGCAGGCTTACCGGCCGGGAGCAGTCGCCGCGCTGGGTTTCACGCCCGAAGCGCTGGCGCAGGCGCGGCCCGGGATCGTATACGTGTCGATTTCCGCGTACGGTCACACCGGGCCTTGGGCGCAGCGACGCGGCTTCGACAGTCTCGTGCAATCCGCGAGCGGCATTGCGTGGACCGAGAGCCGCGCGGCGGGCGTTGATGAACCGAAGCATCTGCCGTGTCAGGCGCTCGATCACGCCACCGGCTATCTGGCCGCGTTCGGTGCGATGGTTGCGCTCGCGCGCCGGGCTACGGAGGGCGGCAGCTGGCATGTGCGCGTGTCGCTCGCGCAGACTGGGCGCTGGCTGCAATCGATGGGACAGATCGAAGACGGCTGGCGCGCGCCTGAGGTTGGCGCCGAAGATCTGCAGGACTGCATGGAGACTGTGGATTCTCCGTTCGGCCGCGTGCGTGGCACGTTGCCTGCCGAGCGTCTGTCGGAGACGCCACCGTTTTATGGCCGCCCGCCGGTGCCGATCGGCACCGACGAAGCATCCTGGGTGGCCTGACGGTACGGCATTGACTCGCGTGCGCGGCTACTTGCGCAACTCGGCGACGAAATCGTAGTAATCGTTGCGGCAATAGGTGTCGGTCAGTTCGATCGCGCGTTGATCGGCGGTGTAGCCGACGCGCGTGATCAGCAGCAGCGCCTCATTCGGCGCAATGCTCATCTGCTGCGCAATCTCATCGCTGGCGTTGACGGCGCGAAAATGCTGCAGCGCGCGCACGATCCCGAGACCGCGTTGCTCGAGATAGCTGTACAGCGAGTCGCCGATGGCTTGCGGATCGGGTATCACCGCGGCCGGGAACGTCGAGTTTTCAACCGCCATCACGATGCCGTCCGCGAGGCGCAGGCGCCGCAGGCGCGTCACCGCCGCCGCCGGCGATAAACCCAGTTGAATGACTTCGTCGCGATTGGCGGGCAGGATCTCGCGCGAGATCCATTCTGAACTCGGACTAAAGCCGCGCCGCCGCAGCATCTCGCTGAAGCTCGACAGACGCGAGAGCGGATCTTCATAGCGCGGCGTGATAAAGCTGCCCGCGCCCTGGGTGCGGCGGATCAAACCCTGTTCGACCAGCAGCGCGATTGCCTTGCGCGCGGTGATCCGCGAGACGCCGAGCGCGTCGGACAGCACCCGCTCGGACGGCAGCGCCTCGCCTGCGTTCCAGCGGTTTTCATGAATCGCGTTGCCGAGCTTGCGAGCGAGTTGCAGATAAAGTGGCGTATCGTTTTCCGGGTCCGGGCGCAGATCGCGCCAGCGGTCTTCCGAGGCAGAGTTCATGTGGCAGACGCAAGAAGGGCAAGCGGCAATTCTATGACATTGGCGCGCTGTGTTATAGCGGGCTTTTGCCTGGGGGGTCGATTTGACGGTCTGCAAGCGGATAAACTTGTGCGAACCGGGGCCGTCCAAAATGAGCGACCTTAACGCGCTGTCCGCGGTTGTGTGAACCCGGCCGTCCTTGATACGGCAGGCATTAGCCGGCAGCCCGCAGCCGGTCGCCCGCAGCCGGTCGCCCGCAATCGAAGGAGAACGTATGACGATCGATATCGCCACTGTGAGCTTGCCCGACGGCGAGCACATACCGAAGCTGGGGCAGGGCACCTGGGAGATGGGCGAGCAGCCCGCACGGCGTGCCGCGGAGATCGCGGCGATACGCGCCGGCGTCGAACTCGGCATGACGCTCATCGATACCGCCGAGATGTACGGCGACGGCGCGACGGAAAGCCTGCTCGGCGAGGCGCTCGGCGGATTGCGCGAACGCGTGTTCCTCGTTAGCAAGGTTTATCCGCACAACGCCAGCCGGCGCGGCGTGCAGACGGCCTGCGAAAAGAGCCTGAAGCGGTTGAAAACCGATCACCTCGATCTGTATCTGCTGCATTGGCGCGGTTCGGTGCCGTTGGAAGAGACGGTGGCAGGTTTCGAAGCCCTGCAGCAGGCCGGCAAGATTCGCCATTGGGGCGTCAGCAATTTCGACACCGACGATATGGAAGAACTGATGACGGTACCCGGCGGTGACGCCTGCGCGACCAATCAGATTCTCTATAACGTCGCGCGACGCGGCCCGGAATATGACCTGCTCCCATGGCTTGCTGGCCACGACATGCCGGCGATGGCATACAGTCCGGTGGATCATGCGCGCCTGCCGAAACGCTCGGCGCTCGACAACATTGCCGACGCGCGTGGTGTCTCGGTGTTTCAGGTGGCACTTGCGTGGGTGCTGCAACAGCCTGGCGTGTTCGCGATCCCGAAGGCAGGACGCGTTGAACATGTGCGCGACAATCAACGCGCGCTGGAACTGCGACTCGACGCCGACGAATGCGCGGCCATCGACGCGTACTTCAAACCGCCGCGTAACAAACGGCCGCTTGAAATGCTCTGAGGGTAGTTGGGGACTCTCGCAACGCCGCTGACGAAATCGTTGATGACTCGATCCCGGCTGTGGCGGTGACGCTCGACCGGGGGATCGAGACGCCACCGCCTACGCTCGCCGGGAAGGGCTGCCGCGACGGAGCACGGCCCGCGGGGTAGGAACGGCTCGGGGGTGCCGTTCCCTGGATCTAATGTCCTTTCCCGCCGCTACTTCCGCCACTGCTGCTTCCACCCTTGCCTCCGTGGCCGCCATTGCCGAAACCTCCGCCAAGGCCTCCGCCGAAGCCACCACCGAAGCCGCCAAACCCACCGCTGGGACCGCTGCCGCAACCGCAACCGCCGCCAAAGCCTCCGCCGAAACCGCCGCCGGGGCCACTGCCGCCACCACCGGGGCCACTGCCACCGCCGCCGGGACCACTGCCGCCGCCGCCACCGGGACCACTACCGCCACCACCACCCGGACCACTACCGCCGCCGCCACCGGGACCACTACCGCCGCCGCCACCGGGACCACTACCACCGCCGCCGCCTGGGCCACTACCGCCGCCACCACCGGGACCACTACCGCCACCGCCGCCCGGGCCACTACCGCTACTACCACCGCCGCTGCTTCCGCTTCCACCACCCTTGCCGGCGCTCGCCCCATTTCCACTCGGCCCTGCGCCGGCCGCGGCCCCTGCGCCGCTACCCGCACCGGCGTTGCCGCTGGAACCGGCCGCTCCGCTTCGACCATGCGCCGCGCAGTGACCCGCGTTGGTGCCACGGCATTCCAGACCGCCGAAGACCGTAGCGACGTCCTCAGCCGCGGTGGCGTTATAAGCCGCTTCTCCGGTTCCAGACGGATCGTTCTGCGCAAGCTGCGTCGTAGTGGCCGCGCCGCTCGCGGGCAACGGAGCAGCGGCCGCAACCGTCTGCCTCGCAACGTCGTCACTGGAGCCGGCGTAAGCGACCTGAGTTGAAAGTAACCCTGCGCCTGCGGCGAACATCGCCATACCGCCGGCTATCCCGTAGCAGTACTGATTTAATATTCTGGTCTTCATCACTTCTCTCCCGAGGAGACGCCAGCTCCTCGTCGCTGCCGTCTCTCAAGCGTGTGTGGTATGCGAGCGGCCTGTCGATCTGCGAGCCTGATCGCCTCCCCGAGTCGCTCTGCGCATCGCGTGCCGTTGCATAACACACGCGATGTGCGCGAAACGCTGTCACCGTTTTGCCGATCCTTCGTGGCCCCGGTCCGCGAGATTGATTCCCCCTCCCTCGCGCGCTGCGGCAAACGCCGGTTGCCCGCTCGTTTGCCGGGCGCGATGTCGACGACGCGCGCCATGCCGCTGGACTCGTCCATGCATATGGATGTCAGCGCAACGGATCGCGCACGCGGCTGGATCGTTCAACGCGGGCCGGATACCGCTCCCTTTATAGCGATATCCGTGCCACTGCCCGCTCAAGCCCGTCCGATGTGGCGTCTTCGTGATGGGCGTGACGCGCCATGTCGGGAATCGACGGAAAACGTTTCGGACGTGAAACGCGCGAGTGGGAGCGGCTTAAACTTCGCCTGGGGTTCCACCTGGGGGCGCGTCGGGGACCGTGCCCTGGACGACGACGGGCTGCGCGCCTTGCAGCGCGCGCAACTCTTCGATGGGGATGTGGCAGCGGATCCGATGCCCGCTGCCGGCGTCGACGAAAGGCGGATCCTGCTGCTCGCAGATAGCGCCGAGCTTGCGCGGGCAGCGTGTGTGGAACACGCAGCCCGAAGGCGGTGATGCCGGGCTCGGCATCTCGCCGGACAGGCGAATGCGCTCGCCGCGATTGACGGCATCGAGCGCCGGCGCCGAAGACAGCAGTGCCTCGGTATACGGATGATGCGGGCCGTCGAAGACCGCGGCGGCAGGCCCGATCTCCAGAAGCCGTCCGACGTATAGCACTGCGATGCGATCGGACAGGTAACGAACCACGTGCAGATCGTGCGAGATGAACACGTAGCTCACACCGCGCGCGCGTTGCAGATCGGCGAGCAGGTTGAGGATCGACGCCTGCACGGAGACATCGAGCGCGGAGGTGGGTTCATCGCACACCACCACGCGCGGCTCACCCGCGAAGGCGCGGGCGATCGCAACGCGCTGCTTGAGGCCGCCCGACAATTGCCGCGTGCGGGAGCCGAGATAGCGATCCGGCAAGCGCACGGCTGCCGTCAACGCGGCGAGCCGCTCGTCCTGTGCCGGGCCGCTCAACGCTGCGAGCCGCGAGAGCGCGCGGCCAATCAGCCGTCTCACGGAATGCGACCGGTTGAGCGCCGAGTCGGGGTTCTGGAACACGATCTGTAGCGATTTGACCTGCTCGTCGTTGCGGCTCGTGACGCGAGCGGGCAGCGGTTTGCCGTCGAGTTCGAGGATGCTGCCGGCGTCGGGTGCGAGCAGGCCGAGCATCAGCTTGGCGAGCGTTGTCTTGCCGCTGCCCGACTCGCCGACGAGGCCCAAGGTTTCGCCGGTAGCCAGGTCGAGCGAGACGTCGTCGACCGCGCGTAGCGCGACGCCTCCCACGTGGAATGTCTTCGAAACCCGTTCGGCGCGCAGCACAAGCGCGCCATGGGCGGCAGCGTTGGCAGGTAATGCATCTTTGCCAGCGCCGGGTTGAGGCGAGACCGCTTCCGTGCTGGTGCGAGGCAATTCCATCGCCCGCTCGTGATAGTGGCAACGCGACATCTGATCGCCGTGCGCGCCGGCAACACGATGCGGCGGTGGCGCCTCGCGGCGGCAGCGGTCGTCCGCGAGACGGCAGCGGTCTGCGTAGATGCAACCCTGCGTGACCGAGCCGGGCGAGGGCAGTTGCCCCGCGATCGTGTCGAGCCGCTCGCGCTCCTTGCTGCGCCCCGACGTAGGCAGACAGCGTAGCAGGCCGACCGTGTACGGATGACGAGGCCGGGCAAACACATCTTGTGTCGCGCCTTCTTCGACGAGCCTGCCCGCATACAGCACGCCGACACGTTCGCACATACGCCCGATGACCGCGAGATTGTGGCTGATGAAGAGGACCGCGGTGCCGAGTTCCTTGCGCAGTTGCGCGACGAGATCCAGCACCTCGGCTTCGACGGTGGCGTCGAGACCGGTAGTGGGTTCGTCGAGAATGAGCAGGGCGGGGTTCGACGCGAGCGCCATCGCGATCACCACGCGCTGTTGCATGCCGCCCGACAATTGATGAGGATAACTGTCCATCACCCGTTCAGGCGCCGCGATGCGCACACGCCGCAGCATCTCGAGCGTGCGCGTCAGCGCCTCGCTGCGGCTGGCGCCCGCTGCTTCGAAGGCCTCGGCGACCTGGCGCGCAATCGTCATCGACGGATTCAGCGCGCGGCCCGGGTCCTGGTAGACCATCGAGATCGCGGTGGCGCGCATCGTGCGTAACGCATCGGCGTCGAGCGTCTGCACATCCTGTCCGGCGATCAGGATCTTGCCTGCTTTCGCTTTGCCGTTGCGCGGCAGATAGCGCAGCGCTGCCATTGCGACGGTCGATTTGCCGCAACCTGATTCGCCCACCAGGCCATATGCCTCGCCGCGCCGTATGCGGAACGAGACGTCGTGCAAGACCCCGCGATCACGTCCGCGGATCCGGTAAGTGACGGTGAGGCCGACTAGCGTCAGCGCGTCGGTGCGGTCGCTCTTCGAGACGTCGAAGGCGGGAAACGAGGCGGGAGGGGGGCCGTTCATCGGTCGAGCACGCCTTGCACGCTATCGGCGATCAGGTTCACGCCGACCACCAGCGAGGCGATGGCAGCGGCATCGAACACGACCGTCCACCACGCACCGCCCGCCATCAGCGTGTACGACTCGGACAACGCGAGGCCCCAATCCGCAGACGGCGGCTGGATGCCGAAGCCGAGAAAGGACAGCGTCGCCACCGCGAAAATCGCGTAGCCGAGGCGCACGGTGGCTTCGACGATAATCGGCGGCAGTACGTTCGGGAGGATCTCCGCAAACATGATGTAGGGCGCGCGCTCGCCGCGCAGTTGTGCCGCCGCGACGTAGTCGAGATGGCGTTCGGCAAACACCGCAGCGCGTACGGTGCGTGCGGTGATCGGCGTGAACGTGATGCCGATTACGAGGATCACCGTTAGGTTCGAGGCGCCCACGGCGGCCAGCGCAAGCAGTGCGACGATCACGAGCGGCAGCGCCAGCACGGCGTCGATCGCGCGTCCCACTACATTGTCGACCCAGCCTTCGAAGTAGCCGACCACGAGGCCAAGGGCCGTGCCCGCCACGGTGCCGAGCAGCGTGGCGAGCGGCGCGATGGTGAGGATGTCGCGAGCGCCGACGATAACGCGCGAGAACACATCGCGGCCGAGCTGATCGGTGCCGAACCAGTGCGCGTGATCGGGCGGCATCAGCGAGTTGAGCGGGTCGGAGGCGTAGGCGTCGAGCGGCGCGATCCAGCGTCCCGCAATTGCACAGACCACCCACCACAGGACGATCGCCACGCCGACCACGAATGTCGGCGAGCGCAGCAGCACGCGCAACTGATCGAAGCGGGGCTCGCGTACGGCAGGCGTAGCCGGTGTGCCGGGGACAATCGTGCTCATTCGCCGCTCCTCACGCGCAGGCGCGGATTGAGCATGACCTGCAAGGCATCGGCCGCGAGATTCGCTACCGTATAGACGACGCCGATCGTCAGCACGCCGGCCTCGAGCATCGGGAAGTCCTTTGCCTTGGCGGCGTTGTAGATCAGCGAGCCGATGCCCTGATAGTGGAACAGCGTCTCCACCACGACGAGGCCGCCGATCATATAACCGAGCTGTGTAGCGGCAACGGTGATGGTAGGCAGCAGCGCATTGCGCAACACGTGCCGCCAGATCACGACACGCTGCGGCAGGCCTTTGAGAATGGCAGTGCGCGTGTAATCGGCGTCGAGTGCCTCGACGGTGCCGGCTCGCGCCATGCGTGCGATGTAGCCAAAGAACACCAGTACGAGCGGCAGCACCGGCAGGATCAGATGTTTCAGTTGTTCGAGCACGCCTGCGCCAGGAGGATACGAGGCTTCGATCGGCAACCAGCGTAACCACACGCCGAAGATCAGGATCAACGTGATCGACGAGACGAATTCCGGCACGACCGTTGCCGACAAACCGGCGATGCTGATCGTACGGTCGATCCAGCGTCCCGCGTGCATCGCGGCCCACACGCCGCCGGCAATACCCAGCGGCACGACAACGATGAAGGCGAGCAGCCCAAGCTTCGCCGAATGCGCGAGAGCGTCGGCGATGAACGGTCCAACGGGCTCGCGATACGCGTACGATAGCCCCATGTCGCCACGCACGAAGTGCGTGATCCACTCGACGTATTGGGTCAATAGCGGCCGGTCCGAGCCGAGCTGATGATTGAGCGCGGCGACCGCGCGTGCATCGGCGAGCGGGCCGAGAATCGCGCGGCCGATGTCGCCAGGCAGCAACTGCCCGCCCGCAAACACGATCACCGAGAGCAGCCACAGCGTGATCACCGACAGCGCCAGACGCGTCGCTAGAAAACGCGCAACCCGTCCCGCGTTGCCTTTGCTAACGCGAGGGGTGGAGGGCGTGAGCGCAGTCGACATGGTTAGCTACGAGCGGCACACACCGCGCTCAGGCACTGAGCGTCACGCGGTTGAAGTACAGCTGCGCGAGCGCAGTAAAACGCATTCCGTTGACGCCCGAGCGCATCGCAATCAGCTGATCGTAGAAGAACGGAATGATCACGGGCGTCTCGTCGAGCAAGAGCGTTTGAATCTGGCCGGAGAGTTTGCGCTGCGATGTGATATCGACGGCCGCCACAAATTGCGCGACCAGTTGGTCGTACTGAGGGTTCTTGAAGTGCGCTGCGTTCCACGTCCCGTTGCTCGTCAGCGGTGCGTTGAGGAATACGTTCGGCACGCCGCGATGGCCGTAGTCGGTGATGCCGAGCGGCGAGTCGAGCCAGTCCGATTTGCCGGGTGTGGCCGCGCCATAGTAGAGCGACTGGCTTTCCACCTTCAGGTTGATACGTACGCCGATCGCCTTGGCCGCGTTTTGCACGACGACCGCGAGATCGGGAATCTCCATGTACTTTTCCGTGGTGAGCGTCACGTCGAAGCCGTTGGCCATACCCGCCTGCGCGAGCAGTTGCTTCGCTTTGGCAACGTCGATCTTGCGTTGCGGCACGCCCGCATCGGACGACGGAAACACCGGCGCGAACGGGCTGTCGTTGCCGACCTGCGCCTTGCCGCGAAACAGGCCACGCACGATCACGTCGCGATCGAGCGACAGCGCCAAGGCTTGGCGCACGCGCTTGTCCTTGAAAAGCGGATCGTCGTTGCGCATGTGGATCTGGCGATGCGCGCTCGACTTCACACCGATCGTCTTGAACTCAGGGTTGTTCATGAGGCCCACGCCGCCCTGCACGGTGAACGTACCCATCACGTCCGCCTGACGTCCTTGCAGCGCGAGAATCTGCGCCTGTTCGTCGGCGTAGAACGAAAACTGCACGCGTTCCGGCAACGCCTTTTCACCCCAATAGTCGGGATTGCGTACGAACGAGGCGCCGACCTTCGGCGTGTACTTTTCAAGCTTGAACGGACCGGTGCCGATGAAGCTCTTTTCGTAGTTGCCCGCGTAGTTGGCCGGCAGCACGATGGCGTTGTAATTGTCCGAGGAAACGTAGTACGGGAAGTTGCCGTTCGGCGCGTCGAGGTGGAACGCGACCGTATGATCGTCGACGACCTGAGCGCCGCCCTTGGACAGCACGCCCTTCAGCACGGAGAGCGCCGCCGAGCCGCTCGCCGGATCGGCCAGGCGGTCGAAGGTGGCGACGACGTCTTTCGCCGTGAACGGCTGGCCGTCGTTGAACTTCACGTTTGGACGCAGCTTGAAGGTCCAGACATCGCCTTTGTCATTCGGCTTCCACGAGAGTGCAAGCGCCGGCTTGAGGACCAGGTGCTCGCCATCGTCGTCGATCAGGAATTCGCCGCTCTGCACCAGCAGCGCGAGACCGCCGGCATCGCCGACGGTGAGGGGATCGATCGCACCGGTCGGAGTCAGATGGGCAACGCGAATGGTCGCGTTCGCAGCGCCCGGAGTGCCTTGTGCGCGTGCCTGCGGGGTAGCGAAGAGACCACCGCCCGCGAGCGAAAGTCCAATCACGCTGGCGTAGCGCAGCAGTTCGCGGCGTGACAGGCGGCCGGCGACGAATTCGTCGATCGCATGGTTGCCGTAGTCGTCGGCACTGCGGCGTGCAGTTTCGAGCGCGAGGAGTCGATCCGCGGGAGTCTTCATCGATGGGGCGTCCAGTCCGTTCTGATAGGTGCCGCGCAGCTTGCGCACGGCAGGGGCGACGGTATCGCGATGGCGAAAAGCGGTTTCAGTGTAAGCGATTGGGCAGCGGTTCGGAACGTCTGCGGCTGCTGAGGCTGGAGTTGACGCGCTTAAAAGGGCCAACCTGTCTCACCGTGACAACGCCCGGGTGCCCTGCGCCGCGGGCGAGCACGGCGTCCTATAACACTTGCCGATGCGCTGGCAGACGAACCGCTGTGGTGGCGACATCCTTACCGGTTCTTCGCCGCCTGGCTTAGTGTTCGTGCGGATGCTTGTGGATCGGATCGACCCAGAACACGGTTTCCGGCGCTTCGACCGCGTCGATGTTCAGGTTCACCACCACCGCCTCGTTATCGCTGCGCACGAGCACGCATTCGAGCGGGTCGTCGGTGCTGCCGTTGATCTCCTGATGCGGCACGTAGGGCGGCACGAAGATGAAGTCGCCGGGACCGGCTTCGGCGGTGAACTCGAGGTGCTCGCCCCAGCGCATGCGTGCCTGGCCGCGTACGACGTAGATGACGCTTTCCAGCGCGCCGTGATGATGCGCGCCGGTCTTGGCATTCGGATGGATCGTCACCGTGCCTGCCCAGATTTTCTGCGCGCCGACGCGCGCCGCGTTGATTGCGGCGGCGCGGTTCATGCCCGGCGTTTGCGCGGTGTTGCTGTCGAGCTGATCGCCGCGGATCACCTTGACGCCATGTTCGCACCAGTCGACAGGCGTGCTTTCATTGGACGCGGCGCTATCGGGTTCATGCGGGTGGTCATGATCGTGATCATGCGGATGGTCGTGACTCATGGCGTGTCTCCCATGCAAAGCCGCCGGGTGAGGGCGGGCATGTCTGGTTGCAGTTTCGCCATTCTTGCATGTCCGCCGCTTACGCGCGCGGCTTGCATCGTGGCAAAAAAAAGCCCGTTCAACCTGAACGGGCTTTGTGCACGCTAACCTTCAGCGCTGGTTACTTCTGCTTGGCGTTGATCACCGCTTCCGCGACGTTGTTCGGCGTTTCAGCGTAGTGCTTGAACTCCATCGTGTACGTCGCGCGGCCTTGCGTTGCGGAACGCAGCGAGGTGGAATAGCCGAACATCTCCGCGAGCGGCACTTCGGCGCGTACCAGCTTGCCGCCACCGCCGGCGATATCCTCCATGCCTTGCACCATGCCGCGACGGCTCGACAGGTCGCCCATCACGTTACCCATGAAGTCTTCCGGCGTCTCGACTTCGACGGCCATCATCGGCTCGAGCAGGACCGGCTTGGCCTTGCGCATCGCTTCCTTGAAGGCCATCGAACCGGCCATACGGAACGCGTTTTCGTTCGAGTCGACGTCGTGGTACGAACCGAAAGTCAGCGTCACTTTCACGTCCACCACCGGATAGCCCGCCAGCACGCCGGCCTTCAGCGTTTCGATAATGCCCTTGTCTACCGCCGGGATGTATTCGCGCGGAATCACGCCGCCCTTGATCGCGTCGACGAATTCGTAGCCCTTGCCTTGCGGCGCCGGTTCCAGCGTGATCACAGCGTGACCGTACTGACCGCGGCCGCCGGACTGCTTGACGAACTTGCCTTCGACATCCTCGACCTTGTTGCGCACCGTTTCGCGGTAAGCAACCTGCGGCTTGCCAACGGTCGCTTCCACGCCGAACTCGCGCTTCATGCGGTCGACCAGAATTTCCAGGTGCAGCTCGCCCATCCCCGAGATGATGGTCTGGCCGGATTCTTCATCCGTTTGCACGCGGAACGACGGATCTTCCTGAGCAAGGCGGTTCAGCGCAATGCCCATCTTTTCCTGGTCGACCTTGGTCTTCGGCTCGACGGCCTGCGAAATCACCGGCTCAGGGAAGATCATCCGTTCAAGGATGATCACGTGATTCGGATCGCACAGCGTGTCGCCCGTGGTCGCTTCCTTCAGGCCGACGGCCGCGGCGATGTCGCCCGCGTAGACTTCCTTGATTTCCTTGCGCTCGTTCGCATGCATCTGCAGGATCCGGCCGAGGCGCTCCTTCTTTTCCTTGACCGCGTTGTAGACCGTGTCGCCCGAATTCACCACGCCCGAATAGACGCGGAAGAAAATCAACTGGCCGACGAACGGATCGGTCATGATCTTGAAGGCGAGCGCGGAGAACGGATCGGTGTCGCTCGGATGGCGCTCGATTTCCTTGTCGTACTCGTCGTGACCCGTGATGGCGGGCACGTCGATCGGCGACGGCAGGTAATCGATCACCGCGTCGAGCATGGCTTGCACGCCCTTGTTCTTGAACGCGCTGCCGCACAGCATCGGCACGATTTCGTTGGCAATGCAGCGTACGCGGATACCGTGCTTGATTTCCTCTTCGGTCAGGGTCTCGCCGCCGAGGTATTTGTCGAGCAGTTCCTCGCTCGCTTCAGCGGCGGCCTCGACCATCTTGTCGTGCCATTCCTTCGCGGTGTCCGCGAGTTCCGCCGGGATGTCGCGGTACTCGAACTTGATGCCCTGGTTCTCTTCGTCCCAGTAGATCGCCTTCATCTTGACGAGGTCGACCACGCCCTGGAAATGATCTTCCGCACCGACCGGAATCTGGATCGGTACCGCAATGCCCTTCAGGCGATCGCCGATCTGCCGCTGTACGCGGAAGAAGTCGGCGCCGACGCGGTCCATCTTGTTGACGAACGCGATACGCGGCACCTTGTACTTGTTCGCCTGACGCCACACGGTTTCGGACTGCGGCTGCACGCCGCCGACCGAGTCGTACACCATGCAGGCGCCGTCGAGCACGCGCATCGAGCGTTCAACTTCAATCGTGAAGTCGACGTGGCCCGGGGTGTCGATGATGTTGATCCGGTGTTCAGGATAGTTGCCGGCCATGCCTTTCCAGAACGCAGTCGTGGCAGCCGATGTGATCGTGATGCCGCGCTCCTGCTCCTGCTCCATCCAGTCCATCGTCGCCGCGCCGTCGTGAACTTCACCGATCTTGTGAGTCACGCCGGTGTAGAAGAGGATGCGCTCGGTGGTTGTGGTTTTGCCGGCATCGATGTGAGCGCTGATGCCGATATTCCGGTAGCGCTCGATGGGAGTCTTGCGGGGCACGTGAACCTCCTTGAATTGGCGCGCCGGTAGTGGACGTCGGGCGGCGCACGACGCCGACCGGACGAACTCCGTGCTGCGGTTAGTCTACTAGAATAGCGCGTCGTAAGCTCTTTTGCAGGAATCTTGCCAGCCCCGCCCGCGCGGCCACCGGCGGGGCGCTCCGCCGGTCCTGTTCCGGTCTGCTCGCGTGCACGCAAAAAAAGCCGGCGCCCTTGCAACAAGGCACCGGCTTTCCGGAAACGGGCCGTGAATGGCGATTGCGCGGCTTACCGCACGCTTCGCACGATCTGTCGCGCTGCTTATTGCGCCGCCGGCAACCCCTGAATCGTCATACCCGGCTTGATGCCCTTCGACGCGAACCAGTTCTTGCTCATTTCCAGCGCGTACACACCGTTGTTGCGCGGGCAATGGTTGTTGGTCGTTTCGGCATCCATCTCGTCGATGTCGGTGATCGTGCCGTCGGCGCGGATGAAAGCGATCGACAGTGGGATCAGCGTGTTTTTCATCCAGAAACAGTGCACCGCATTCTCGCCGAATACGAACAGCATGCCTTCGTTGGGGGCGAGTTGCGAGCGGTACATCAGGCCTTGTTCGCGATCCGCATCATTGGAGGCGACAGCGGCGTCGATCACGAACATGCCCACAGTCAGCTTGGCGCGCGGGAAATCACCGGGTTGCTTGGCACCGGGCGGCATCTGCTGCGCGTACGCATTGTGGACGGGGGCGAGCGTGAACGAGGCGGCGGCCAACGGTAACGCAATGGCAAACGCAAAGCGCGCGAGCAACGAGCGCAGGGAAATTCGCACGGCAAGACTCCTGGGTGGGAAATTAACCCGCGAATGTTACGCGAGCGCGTCAAAGCACGTCAAAAACAAAAAGGCAGATCGCCTTGCGGGATCTGCCTTTCAACGCCGTAAGAACGGCAATTGCTGCTAGTTCTTGACTGCGTTTTACAACAAACTTACTCCGAAGCGCCCGAAGCTGCAGCAGCCGATGCTGCCTTCTTCTTCGATGCCTTCTTGTGCGTTGCCTTCTTCGTGGTCTTCTTTGCCGACGAAGCTGCTGCTGCCGGAGCTGCCGAAGCTGCGACCGGAGCCGAAGCTTGTGCGAATGCTGCCGTTGCGAAGAGGCCAGCGACCAGAGCGGCGATCAGTTTGTTCATTTTGTGAATCCTCAGCTTTAGTTAATTAACCAAATGACCCGGTTATGTATGAGTCATGTCGGTAAACGTGCCATCCACCTTTCGGTTGACAGCCGCATCAACAAATTTTTCGTGACGCGTCTGCGAGCGCTCGGACTCCTGCACTGACCGCGAAAACGGCTTGCACAAAGGCCCTCAAGGCTGAATGCCGGATAGCTTCGGGCGGCATCTGCGTCGAATAACGCGTCAGCTTGCGACGCGGTTGACGTCAATTCTCCGCAAATTTTCGGGAATGTTTATTCCTGGCTTTAATGAGCTGCCGGAGATTGCGCGGCAATCCCGTATGCGATTTTTATCAGCATTAAAAACGCTTGCGGATACAACGGCTTAGCGGGACCTTGCCTAAAGCTTGAGCATCAGCGGAGACCGTCCCAGGGAGCTCGCGCAGGCAGTTCGAGCGACGCGCCAGGCGCGAGACCCAGCGAAAAAATATCGAGCGCACCGATGCCGACACGCACCAGACGCAGCGTAGGAAAGCCGACCGCTGCCGTCATGCGACGGACCTGGCGATTCTTACCTTCCGTTATCGACAGTTCGATCCACGTGGTGGGGATGGCAGCGCGATAGCGGATCGGCTGATTGCGCGGCCAAAGAGCGTCGGTCGCGGCTGGATCGATCAGTTGTGCGTGACATGGGCGCGTCACATAGTCGCCGAGATCGACGCCGCTTGCGAGTGCCGTCAGGGCTGTCTCGTCCGGCGCGCCTTCGACTTGCGCCCAGTAGCGTTTGACGAGCTTGTGACGCGGCTCGGCAATACGTGCCTGGAGCGCGCCGTCGTCGGTGAGCAGCAGCAGGCCTTCGCTATCGGAATCGAGACGGCCGGCCGGATAGACGCCGGGCACCTTGACCCAATCGGCAAGCGATGCGCGAGTTTCGTGCGGCGAGAACTGGCAAATGGTGCCGAACGGCTTGTTGAGAGCGAGGAGGCGCATGCGGAGTCCGGCGATATCAACCGGTACGGATGCGTAAGCCGGTGCTGGCACACACCCGCGCGACGCCCGGCTGGGTTGGTTCTGTGGCGAATGGCGGGATAATAATGCATAAAAGTCGCGGGCAGATTTTATGTCTTATATAAGACATGGGAGTGAGCGTACGTTGCCGGCACATTCTGCGGCTGCCGTGTCGCGTCTCGGAACCTGGCTGATCGGCCGATGCCCGTGCCCGGCGGTGGGGCGCTAGAATAGCCGCTCAGTTGCTTGCAGGCGTGCTGCATTGCGCGTAGCGAGGAGCGCCAGATTTCGCAGTTCCCATCTGCTTCAACCAGAAAGCCATCACTGGAGTCCGATCATGCCGTATCAGCACATTAAGGTTCCGACGGGCGGAGACAAGATTACCGTCAACGCAGACTACTCGCTCAATGTCTCCGACCAGCCGATCATTCCGTATATCGAAGGTGACGGCACGGGTGTCGACATCACGCCGGTCATGATCAAGGTGGTGGACGCAGCGGTCGAGAAAGCCTACGGGGGCAAGAAGCAGATCCACTGGATGGAAGTCTTTGCAGGCGAGAAAGCGACCAGGATCTACGGCCCGGACGTGTGGCTGCCGGAAGAAACACTCGCTGCCGTGAAGGAATATGTCGTCTCGATCAAGGGACCGCTGACCACGCCGGTGGGCGGCGGCATCCGTTCGCTGAACGTGGCGCTGCGTCAGGAACTCGACCTCTATGTGTGCCTGCGGCCGGTGCGCTACTTCAAGGGCGTGCCTTCGCCTCTGCGCGAACCGGAGAAAACCGACATGGTGATCTTCCGTGAGAACTCCGAAGACATCTATGCCGGCATCGAATGGGCCGCGGGATCGGAGCAGGCGAAGAAGGTCATCCACTTTCTGCGCGAGGAAATGGGTGTGAAGAAGATCCGCTTTCCGGAGACCTCGGCGCTTGGTGTCAAGCCGGTGTCGCGCGAAGGCACGGACCGTCTGGTGCGCAAGGCGCTGCAGTATGCGATCGACAACGATCGCCGTTCACTGACGCTCGTGCACAAAGGCAACATCATGAAGTTCACGGAAGGTGCGTTCCGCGACTGGGGCTATGCGCTCGCGCAGAAGGAGTTTGGCGCGGAGCTGGTGGACGGCGGTCCGTGGATGAAATTCAAGAACCCGAAGACAGGTGGCGACATTGTCGTCAAGGACGTGATTGCCGATGCGTTCCTGCAGCAGATTCTGCTGCGTCCGGCCGAGTACGATGTGATCGCGACGCTGAACCTGAACGGCGACTATATTTCGGACGCGCTGGCGGCACAGGTTGGTGGTATCGGCATTGCGCCGGGCGCGAATATGTCGGACTCCGTGGCAATGTTCGAAGCCACTCACGGAACCGCGCCGAAATATGCGGGCAAGGACTACGTGAATCCGGGCTCGGAAATTCTCTCGGCGGAAATGATGCTGCGCCATCTTGGCTGGACCGAAGCGGCGGACGCCATTATCAACGCGATGGAAGCGTCGATTCTGCAAAAGCGTGTGACGTACGACTTTGCACGTTTGATGGAAGGCGCGACGCAGGTTTCTTGCTCGGGGTTTGGGCAGGTGTTGATCGGGAATCTGTAATTGCGTTTGGCGTTATCCTGAGAAATCTGGCGAACCCCGGTGTGCGTTCTGTGACGCCGGGGTTTTTTGTTGTGCGACGGTGGGTGGACTATTCGTCGTCCTTGACAATGAATGCATGCGCGGACGAACGAACTTCGCGACGGTCTGCGCTATGATGCTCGGCAAGATGTTCATCCTCGCGTACAGTGTTTCGCGCCCCCGCTCGACCATGCTCTTCCTCAAGCGTCTTCTCATTCTGTTTTCGCTTGTGCTGTTTTCAGCGCACGGCGCATTTGCGCATGTTGCGTTCGCGCATAGCGAGTGGTCGAGTGAGCACGCGGCGCAAATGTCCGGCATGGCCATGGAAACGTCTTCTGCGGCGAATATGAATGTGTCGCCCTCGGCTTCCGGCGCTCCTGCTCATTGCCTGGCTTATTCCCACGGTCTTGTGGCCTCAGGCCATCCCTGTGGCCACGAGCACGGCCGCTGCTGCTGTGTCGCGACTTGCGGTGTTCACTGCGGTGCACTGTTCATCGCTTTTCAGTTCGAACCACGCGTCCCCGGTTCGACGCTTCCTCCGCCTCTTCCCGAGCAACGGCGCGATGGCCTGACCCACGTGCCTCCTGTACGTCCGCCGATCGGCTGATCTTCGATGCATGCATTGCACGCGCGCGGCTTTCAGCCCTGCGCAATGCATATCAGACAGCAGGGCCCGTGCAGCGGTTATCGCGGAGCGGGCACTTGAACGATCACGCGCGGTCAGCCGCGAGCGCTACCGCGTCGTCCACGTTAGGGAGTATTCATGATCCGCAGGGAATTTCTCGTCCGCACACTGAGTGCGGCCGTTGCGTCGCTGTTTGCGCGCGGTGCGTTTGCACAGCAGTCGATGCATGGGATGCAAGGCATGTCGGGGATGAACGGCATGCAAGGAATGCAGGGCATGTCCGACATGCCGGATATGCCACACGCCGGTACGTCGCAAACCGTCGAACTGGCCGGCCCCGAGACGCTGCCCTCTGGCGCGCCGCTGGCGCCGTTGCGCAAACTTGCGAACGAAAGCCGTGAACCAGGTGTGTTCCGCGCAACGCTCGTTGCTCAGCCGGTTCAACACACGTTGATCGCCGGTCACCCGACAACCTTTTGGCAGTACGGCGCTTCTGCTGACCTCCTCAGTGCAGAAGCCGAATCCGCATCACCGCAAGTTCCGATTATCGGACCGCTGATCGACGTGCACGAAGGCGACACGGTTGAAATCCGTTTCGTGAACCGCTTGTCGCAACCTTCGACGATCCATTGGCATGGCCTGCCGGTGCCGCCGGATCAAGACGGCAATCCGTCGGATCCGGTCGCGCCAGGCGCCTCGCGCGTCTATCGCTTCACGCTGCCACCGGGCAGCGCTGGCACGTACTGGTACCACCCGCACCCGCACATGATGTCATCCGAACAGGTATTTCGCGGACTCGCTGGCCCGATCGTGGTCCGCGCCGCGGCCGATCCGCTGGCAGCGTGGCGCGAGCGGCATCTGTTCTTCTCCGATCTGCGCCTCGCGAGCGACGGCACGATCCCTGCAAACGACATGATGGACTGGATGAACGGGCGCGAAGGGCAGTTCGTGCTGGTCAACGGAGCGCGTCGTCCGCTGATATTGATGGCGACCAACGAGCGCTGGCGCGTGTGGAACGCGTGCAATGCCCGCTATTTGAGATTGTCGCTGGATGACGGGCGCACTTTTACCCAGGTCGGAACGGACGGCGGCTTGCTCGGAGAGCCGCGCGAGAGGGTGACGTCGCTGTTACTGGCGCCCGGCGAACGTGCGGAGCTGATTGTCCCAGCGGGTCGAGGACCGGTTTCGGCCTCGCAAACGGCGCAATCCGGGGAGTCCGCGCAATCTGCGCAGTCCTCACCGTCGACGCGAGCAGTTTTGAGTTCCGCGGTCTACGATCGCCGCAAGATGGCGATGGCGGGCGGCAGCTTGCCACCGGGCGCCGCGATCCCGCTCGCCGATGTCCAGTTCGAACCGGGCACCGCCAGTCAAAACGAGGCCGCCCAACCGATCCCCGCGTCGTTGCGTGCAATTTCGCCACTCGGTGCGCCGGCCGCACAGAAATCGGTGGTGTTTTCGGAACGCATGGACATGGCCGCGATGCACCGCAAGGGCACGTCCCGCAACGGGATGCCCGCTGGCATGGCCTTCATGATCAACGGTGCGACCTTCGATCCGCGCCGCGTTACGCTGACCAGCCGGCGCGGCGACGTCGAACACTGGTCGATCGAGAACCGCACGGATATGGATCACCCATTCCACCTGCACGGCACGCAGTTTCAGATACTTGAGCGGGAGCAGGGCGGCGTCGTGACGCCGGAGCCTTATCTGGCGTGGCGCGACACGGTCAACGTCCAGCCCAGAGAGAAGGTGCGCATTGCCACAGTTCAGCAGCAGGCGGGCGGGCGCATGTTCCACTGCCACATCCTCGAACACGAGGATCTCGGCATGATGGGCACCCTCAACGTGATCTGACGGACATCCACGATCGTCGGGAGGATGCCTTCAACGCGACACGACATGTGAGGAGGAAGCGGCTGACGCGCAAATTCCGCGCGCCAGAATGAAGAAACCCGGCACGAAGCCGGGTTTCCAGGGTACGGGTATCGAACAGACTCAGGCGGCGGCCTGGATGTTCGATGCCTGCTTGCCTTTGGGGCCTTGCACGACCTCAAAGCTAACCTTCTGGCCTTCCTTCAGGGTTTTGAACCCATTCATCTGGATGGCCGAAAAGTGTGCAAACAGATCCTCACCGCCTTCGTCGGGCGTAATGAATCCGAAACCTTTCGCGTCATTGAACCATTTGACCGTACCAGTTGCCATACCTACTTCCCCTGTAACTCATGACACCACCACGAGCCCTCGAAAAGCTCAACGGCCGCGGGCATGCAGCCGCTCCCTCCTCACAAGCTCACCATCGGCATTTTTTCGAATATGTTGCTGGAAAAAAGTGCCAGCTTGATTGTTGAGGCTCTTTATTCGAGTGTCAAGAAAATTTTGAGACGGGTCTGCGGACGTTGCAAACACCCCATTTCCAGGGTTTTTCCCGCTTTTCTTATGTGCGGTGGCGCAAGCGTCCGGTCTTGAAAAGTCGCATAATCGACTCACATGCAGTCCTGTGGGGCGAAGGTCCCGCAACTGTTACCGCCGCAACCATTACCGTTTCAAGACAAGCCCGCCCAATGGGCACCTCAAATCTGTCGCCTGGCGCCAGACGCGCGAAGGGTGGGCAGGGAAATTTGGGGTAGTCCTTCGTTTTCGAGAGAGTCGTCGCGCACACGCTCAGCTTGCTGCGGCAGGTTGTGCGATACTCAATCTAACTGCAATTCAGCCGTTAACAGTATTGACATTCTTGGAGGGCCGGCTCCGCGATCGGCTCCGTGCAAGGCGCACGCGTGACAGGCAGTGCCGTCATGTGGAGGCGAATGGGAACACCGGCCAGCCGGTCGGGTTTTGACAGGATTGCGGGCCTGTCCGAGTTGTTTAGAATGGGTGTATGGCAATTATCCCGGACAAGCAGGACGGCACCGTACTGGAGCGGCAGGAAAAAAAGCTGAAGCCGCCGGCCATGTACAAGGTGGTGCTGTTGAACGACGACTTCACGCCAATGGAATTTGTCGTGATGATCGTGCAGGAATATTTCAATAAAGATCGTGAAACCGCAACGCAGATTATGCTGAAGGTGCATCGCGAAGGTAGGGGAGTTTGTGGGGTCTATACGCGGGACATCGCGTCGACCAAAGTCGAGCAAGTCGTTACCCACGCACGGCAGGCCGGGCATCCGCTGCAGTGTGTGATGGAGGAAGCATGATTGCCCAGGAACTGGAAGTCAGCTTGCACATGGCGTTCATGGAAGCACGCCAGGCGCGGCACGAGTTCATTACGGTCGAACATCTTTTACTGGCCCTGTTGGACAATCCGACGGCTGCAGAGGTGTTGCGCGCGTGCGCGGCCAACATTGAGGATCTGCGCCAAAACCTGCGCAACTTCATTCATGACAACACGCCGACCGTGCCTGGCACGGACGACGTCGACACGCAGCCCACGCTGGGTTTCCAGCGCGTGATCCAGCGTGCCATCATGCATGTGCAGTCCACCTCGAACGGCAAGAAGGAAGTGACCGGCGCGAACGTGCTGGTGGCGATCTTCGGCGAGAAGGATTCGCACGCGGTGTACTACCTGCAACAGCAGGGTGTCACGCGTCTCGACGTGGTGAACTTCATCTCGCACGGCATTGCCAAGACCAGCAGCACCGACGCCGCCAAGGCGAGCGATGCGAATGCCGAGTCTGACGAAGCCGCTGCGCAGAAAGAAACGCCGCTCGCCCAGTTCACGCAGAATCTGAACCAGATGGCGAAAGAGGGCCGCATCGACCCGCTGATCGGGCGCGAGTCCGAAGTCGAGCGCGTGGTGCAGGTGCTGTGCCGCCGGCGCAAGAACAATCCGCTACTGGTCGGCGAGGCTGGGGTCGGCAAGACCGCGATCGCCGAAGGGCTCGCCTGGCGCATTACGCGCGGCGAAGTCCCGGATATCCTCGCCGATGCGCAGGTGTATTCGCTCGACATGGGCGCGTTGCTGGCCGGCACCAAGTATCGCGGCGATTTCGAACAACGCCTGAAGACGGTCCTCAAGGAACTGAAGGAACGTCCGCACGCCATCCTGTTCATCGACGAAATCCATACGCTGATCGGCGCAGGTGCTGCGTCGGGCGGCACGCTGGATGCATCGAATCTGCTGAAGCCGGCGCTGTCGTCGGGCACGCTCAAGTGCATCGGCGCGACGACGTTCACCGAATACCGCGGTATCTTCGAAAAAGATGCGGCTCTGTCGCGCCGCTTCCAGAAAGTGGATGTGACCGAACCGACTGTCGAACAGACGGTGGCGATCCTGCGTGGTCTTAAGTCGCGTTTCGAAGAGCACCACGGCGTGAAGTATTCGTCGGGTGCGCTGTCGGCAGCGGCTGAACTGTCGGCGCGCTTCATCACCGATCGTCATTTGCCGGATAAGGCGATTGACGTGATCGACGAAGCGGGCGCGGCGCAACGCATCCTGCCGAAGTCGAAGCAGAAGAAGACTATCGGCAAGGGCGAGATCGAGGAAATCATCTCGAAGATCGCACGCGTGCCGGCGCAAAGCGTATCCGTGGACGATCGCAGCAAGCTGCAGACGCTGGATCGCGACCTGAAGAGCGTGGTGTTCGGGCAAGACCCGGCCATCGACGCGCTGTCGGCTGCGATCAAGATGGCGCGCGCAGGCCTTGGCAAGCTGGACAAGCCGATTGGTGCGTTCCTGTTCTCCGGCCCGACCGGTGTCGGCAAGACCGAAGTGGCCAAGCAACTGGCGTTCACGCTCGGTATCGAACTGATCCGTTTCGACATGTCCGAGTACATGGAACGTCATGCTGTGAGCCGTTTGATTGGCGCGCCGCCGGGCTATGTCGGTTTCGATCAGGGCGGTCTGCTGACGGAAGCCGTGACGAAGAAGCCGCATTGCGTGCTGCTGCTCGACGAAATCGAGAAAGCGCATCCGGACATTTACAACGTGCTGCTGCAGGTGATGGACCACGGCACGCTGACGGACAACAATGGGCGCAAGGCGGACTTCCGTAACGTCATCATCATCATGACGACGAATGCGGGCGCGGAAGCCATGGGCAAGTCGGTGATCGGCTTCACGACTCGCCGCGAAACCGGCGACGAGATGGTCGACATCAAGCGCATGTTCACGCCGGAGTTCCGTAACCGTCTGGACGCGACGATCAGCTTCCGCTCGCTCGATGAAGAAATCATCATGCGCGTGGTTGACAAGTTCCTGATGCAATTGGAAGATCAGTTGCATGAGAAGAAGGTCGATGCGCTCTTCACCGACGCGCTGCGCGCGCATCTGGCGAAGCACGGTTTCGATCCGCTGATGGGCGCACGTCCGATGCAGCGTCTGATCCAGGACACGATCCGTCGTGCATTGGCGGACGAGCTTCTGTTCGGCAAGCTGATGAACGGTGGCCGCGTGACGGTGGATGTGGACGCGGAAGACAAGGTTCAGCTGACGTTCGACGAACAGGCTGCGCCGCGTAATCCGAATCCGGAAGCGGTCGAAGTCGAGTAAGCGCCTGAATAAGCGTCAAAAGTTTCTCGCAGCAAGCAAGGTAAAACGGCGTGGGTTATATGACCCACGCCGTTTTTTTATCCCACTGCCGCGACTCAGGAACGGTGCGGGGGCTGTTAAGCACCCGACCGGAAAACCTCAGTGTTTACCGGTGCTGCCGAAACCGCCTGCACCACGTTCGCTTTGTTCGAAGTCCTCGACGATATTGAATTCAGCTTGCACGACAGGCACGATGACGAGTTGCGCGAGCCGCTCCATCGGATTCAGCGTGAATGTGGTCTGCCCGCGGTTCCACGTCGAAATCATCAGTTGACCTTGATAATCCGAATCGATCAATCCCACCAGATTGCCGAGCACGATGCCGTGCTTATGTCCGAGGCCCGAGCGCGGCAAGATCAAAGCCGCATAGCCCGGATCGCCGACATGGATCGCCAGACCCGTCGGCACCAGCGCCGTTTCGCCGGGTTGCAGCGTTAGCGGTTCGTCGAGGCACGCGCGCAGATCGAGGCCAGCGCTGCCGGTGGTGGCGTAGGCCGGGAGTTGTTCGCGCATGCGCGCGTCGAGAATCTTCAGGTCAAGTTTCATGCAGGTCGAATGTGAGAGGGGGAGAGTAAAAGATCAGTGCCAAATCAATCCAGTTCAGCTTGATTCAACGGCCAAGCTCGAAAGCGTCCGCAAGCAGTTCGTACGAGCGCAGCCGCGCGCGATAACTGCCCGCCACAGTCAATACCACCAGCTCGTCGGCCTCGAACTGTTCCTGCAGCGCGAGCATGCGTTCCGTCACACGCTCAGGTGTGCCGATGATACTGCGGGGCTTCTCGCGGTCGATCACCAGTCGCTCGCGTTCGCCGTATTCCTGGGCGAGACCTTGCTCGATGTTCGGAATCGGAGCGTTCAGGCCATAGGCCATCTGCACGCGGCGCAGATCGACGGCTTTTTCCAGTGCCTCCGCTTCCTCGTCCGTATCCGCGCAGATGACGAACACCGCGGCGGCTAGGTATGGCTTTGCTTCGTTGCCGGCCTTGAAGCGCTCGCGATACGCTTGCGCTACCTGGTGACCGAAGTGCGCGTTGATGAAATGCGCGAACGCGAAGCGGATGCCGAGTTGCGCCGCCAGCAGGCCGCCGAACTCACTTGATCCGAGCATCCACAGTTGCGGTCGTGTCTCGACCTGCGGCTGCAGCAGCACGCCTTGCGCGACGTGCTCGTCGGGCAGCGTGCCGCTCATCAGCCCGACCAGATCGGCCACCTGTTGCGGAAAGATATCGCCGCGGTTGTACGCACCTGCCGCCACGGCTTGCGCCGTGCGCATGTCGCCGCCCGGTGCGCGGCCGACGCCAAGATCGATGCGATTCGGGAACAGCGCTTCGAGCATCATGAACTGCTCGGCGACCTTGAATGGGCTGTAGTACGGCAGCATCACACCGCCCGACCCGAGGCGAATGCGCTTCGTCACGCTGCCGAGGCGCGCGAGCATCACTTCGGGGCACGGGTTCGACACGCCGCGCAGACCGTGGTGCTCTGCGCACCAGTAGCGTGTGTAGCCGAGGTCGTCGGCAAGCTGCGCGAGTTCGATGGTGGCGGCGATCGCGTCCGCCACCGAGTGCCCGTCGATCACGGGCGTTTGATCGAGCACGGAAAGTAGCGTCATGACAGTGCTGCTCCAGGGTGACTCAGGGTTCCGGCAAGAAGGACCGTATGGTTACCGGATCAGGCTCGTATCGGGCAGGCGTTTGGCGATTTCGGCGATCAGTGCGCCCGCCAGCGCCTGCTTGTCCGCGCGCGGCAATTTCGTTGCGCCGCCGGCTTCGAACAGGACGACTTCGTTGTCGTCGAGACCGAAGGTCAGCGGGCCGAGATTGCCGATCAGAAGCGGCACATTCTTGCGCACGCGCTTTTCTTCCCCGTGTACATCGAGGTCGCCGCTCTCCGCTGCAAAACCGACACAGAAGGGCGGATGCGGCAGCTTCGCTACTGCAGCCAGAATGTCCGGATTTTCAACGAATGTGAACGTGGGCATGGCACGTTCCGCGGTCTTCTTGATCTTGTGCTCGCTAACATGATCGACGCGCCAGTCGGCGACCGCGGCCACGCCGATGAAGATGTCGTAGTCGGGCACCGCGCGCATCACGGCGTCGTGCATCTGCTGTGCCGTTTGCACGTCCTCGCGGATCACGCCCCACGGCGTTTCCAGTGCAACCGGTCCGGCGATCAGATGCACGTCGGCGCCGGCCTGCTGCGCTGCGCGCGCGAGCGCGAAGCCCATTTTGCCGCTCGAGCGGTTGGTGATGCCGCGCACCGGGTCCAGCGGTTCGAAGGTCGGACCGGCGGTCAGCAACACACGGCGGCCCGCAAGAATCTTCGGCTGGAAAAACGAAGCGATCGCCTCGTAGGTCGCGGCGGCCTCGAGCATCCGGCCATCGCCGACTTCGCCGCAAGCCTGCGGACCTGAATCCGGGCCGAGCACTTCGATGCCATCCGCGCGCAGTTGCGCGACGTTGCGCTGCGTGGCCGGGTTCTGCCACATCTGGCGGTTCATCGCCGGTACAACTAGCAAGGGGCAATCACGCGCCACGCAGAGCGTCGAGAGCAGATCGTCGGCCATGCCATGCGCCAGCCTGGCGAGAAAGTCAGTCGAAGCCGGGGCGATCACGATGGCGTCCGCTTCTCGCGACAGATCGATATGCGCCATGTTGTTCGGCACGCGCGCATCCCATTGGCTCGTGTAGACCGGACGGCCCGACAGCGCCTGCATCGTGATGGGGGTGATGAACTGCGTGGCCGCCTCGGTCATGACAACCTGCACGGTCGCGCCTGCCTTGGTCAGCAGGCGCGTGAGTTCGGCGATCTTGTAGCAGGCAATCCCGCCGCTCATACCGAGGACGAGATGTTTTCCTGCGAGTTCTGCGGTTGCCAACGAAAGCCTCCGAGACAAAGCAACAGCGTTAGCGCGAGACGCGTACGCGCCGCAATTCGTCGAGCACGAGCAGGATCGCACCGATCGTGATCGCGCTGTCGGCGAGGTTGAACGCCGGCCAGTGCCAGGTGCCCACGTGGAAATCGAGGAAGTCGATCACGTGGCCGTACGCCAGCCGGTCGATCACATTGCCGAGCGCGCCGCCGAGGATCAGCGCCAAAGCCGTGCAGAAGAGCCTTTGCGCGCCGTGACGCTTGAGCAGATAGCAGATCACCAGCGCCGCGACCACGCCGAGGCCCGTAAAAGCCCAGCGCTGCCAGCCGCCCGCCATGGCGAGGAAGCTGAACGCGGCACCGCGGTTGTAGACCAGAATCAGGTTGAAAAACGGAGCCACCGCATGCGGCACACCGTAGGCAAACACCTTCTGGACTGCAATCTTCGTGAGCTGATCGAACAGGATCACGATCAACGCCACGCCAAGCCACGGTGCCAGCGAACCGCCGGCGGGTTTCGACAGACTTCTTGTTGCCATTATGCCGCGCTCCTTGTTTCGCCGCTTCCGAACAGATTGCTGAAGCACCGGCCGCATAGGGACGGGTGCTCGGCGTTCTCGCCGACGTCTGCGCGATAGTGCCAGCAGCGTTCGCACTTCAGATATTTCGATGCGACCACTTCGACGCTTTCCGCTGCTTCGTCTTCGACCTTCACAACCGTCGCGGCGGACGTGATCAGCACGAACTTCAGATCCGCGCCGAGGCTAGCCAGCGCGTCGTGACGGGCACCGCTCGCGCGGATTTCGACTTCCGCCTGCAGCGATGAGCCGATCAGGTTGGCAACGCGCGCTTCTTCCAGCGCCTTGGTCACGTCACTGCGCACCGCGCGCAACAGCGTCCATTTGTCGAGCAGCGCCGGCGCATTCGCCACTTCCGGATAAGCGTGATACGTCTCCGTGAAGATGGTTTCGCTGTTCGGCTGGAACACCTTCCACGCTTCTTCTGCGGTGAACGACAGGAACGGCGCCATGATGCGCAGCAGTCCGTGAGCGATGTGATAAAGCGCGGTCTGAGCGGCGCGGCGCGCGACGGAGTCCGGCGCCATGGTGTACAGACGGTCCTTCAGCACGTCGAGGTAAAAGCCGCCGAGGTCTTCCGAGCAGAACGTCTGCAGCTTCGCCACAACCGGGTGGAACTCGTACTTCTCGTAGTGCGCGAGAATGTCCGTCTGCAGATTGGCCGACAGCGCGACCGCATAGCGGTCGATCTCGAGCCAGTCTTCCACCGGACGCGCGTTCTTCTCGAAGTCGAAGTCCGACAGGTTTGCAAGCAGGAAGCGCAGCGTGTTGCGGATGCGGCGATAGCCTTCCGTCACGCGCTTCAGGATTTCCTCCGAGATCGCCAGTTCACCCGAGTAGTCGGTCGAAGCGATCCACAGGCGGATGATTTCCGCGCCCAGGCGATTCGCCACTTCGTGCGGATCGATGCCGTTGCCGAGCGACTTGCTCATCTTGCGACCTTCGCCGTCGACAGTGAAACCGTGTGTCAGCAGAGCGTTGTAAGGCGGCCGGCCGTCGAGCATGGAAGCCGTCAGCAGCGACGAATGGAACCAGCCGCGATGCTGGTCCGAGCCTTCCAGATACAGGTCGGCCGGGAATTGCAGTTCGTCCTTGTGCGAGCCGCGCAGCACGTGCCAATGCGTCGTGCCGGAGTCGAACCACACGTCGAGCGTGTCGCGGTTTTTTTCGTACAGGTTGGCGTCGTCGCCGATCAGCTCGCGCGGATCGAGCGATTGCCACGCTTCGATGCCGGCCTTTTCGACGCGTTGCGCGACTTCTTCGAGGAGTTCCAGCGTGCGCGGATGCAACTCGCCGGTTTCCTTGTGCACGAAGAACGCCATCGGCACCCCCCACT
Organism: Paraburkholderia phenazinium; assembly: GCF_900141745.1. Classification (NCBI taxonomy): domain Bacteria; kingdom Pseudomonadati; phylum Pseudomonadota; class Betaproteobacteria; order Burkholderiales; family Burkholderiaceae; genus Paraburkholderia; species Paraburkholderia phenazinium. The sequence continues at coordinate 1,407,810 of NZ_FSRM01000001.1, forward strand.
GGCGCTGACGTGACAGCGTCCAGTCCGGGCGGTTGGCGATCATGCTGAACAGACGCTGCTTGCCCCACGACGGATAGAACGCGGTGTTCTCGATGCCTTCGAGCGCGGTTTCGCGCAGCGTCTTGTCGGTGTCGTTCGGCTTCACGTCCATCCCGGCGAACCACTGCGAGGTCGCGCGGTAGATGATCGGCGTCTTGTGGCGCCAGCAATGCATGTAGCTGTGCGTGTACTTTTCCGTGCGCAGCAGCGTGCCGGCCGCTTCGAGCGCCGCGACGATTTTCGGATTGGCTGCCCAGATCGACAGACCGCCGAACAGCGCGAGCGATTCGATATAACGGCCGTCGCCCATCACCGGACTGATGATGTCCGAATCGGACATGCCGTGCGCCTTGCACGACACGAAGTCTTCCACGCCGTAGGCGGGCGACGAGTGGACGATGCCGGTACCGGTTTCCGTTGTCACATAGTCGCCGAGATACACCGGAGCGGTGCGCTTGTAGCTCGGATGTGCCGAGGCGAGCGGATGATGGAAGCGCAGGTTGGCGAGCTTGGCGCCCGTGGTGGTCGCAACAACATGCCCTTCGAGGCCGTATTGCTTCAGGCACGCTTCGACGCGCTCCTCAGCGAGGATCAGCAGTCCACGCGGCGTATCCACGAGTGCATAGACGATCTCCGGATGGACGTTCAGCGCCTGGTTGGCGGGGATTGTCCACGGTGTCGTGGTCCAGATCACGATACCGCCTTCGCTGCGCGGCAACGCCGTGAGGCCGAACGCCTGCGCGGTCTTCTCCGGTTCGGCGAAGGCGAACAGCACGTCGATGGTCGGATCGGTCTTGTCGTGGTATTCGACTTCCGCCTCGGCCAGCGCCGAGCCGCAGTCGAAACACCAGTTCACCGGCTTCAGGCCGCGGAACACATAGCCCTTTTCCATGATCTTCGCGAGCGCGCGGATTTCACCGGCCTCGTTCGTGAAGTTCATGGTCTTGTACGGGTTGTCCCAATCGCCGAGCACACCCAGACGGCGGAAGCCGACCTTCTGCTTCTCGATCTGCTCGCTTGCGTAGGCGCGCGCCTTCTGCATCACTTCAGCGGCCGGCAGCGACTTGCCGAACTGCTTTTCGATCTGGATTTCGATCGGCATGCCGTGGCAGTCCCAGCCCGGCACGTAGGCCGCGTCGAAGCCCGCCAGGTTGCGCGACTTGACCACCATGTCCTTGAGGATCTTGTTCACCGCGTGCCCGAGGTGGATGTCGCCGTTGGCATACGGCGGCCCGTCGTGCAGGATGAACTTCTTGCGACCCTTGGAGGCCGCGCGGATCGTTTCGTAGACCTTGCGTTCCTGCCATTCCTTGACCCATTGCGGCTCGCGCTTGGGCAGGTCGCCACGCATCGGGAACGGCGTGTCGAGCAGGTTGACCGGGTAGCGTGACGGCGGTTTCGAATCGGCTTTTTTGTTGCTCATGGTGTGGTCGCAGTGAATTCGTTTGATGCGCGTTAAGGGCGCGATTTGCGCACGATGCGCGGGGCGTTGAACGCGCCCGGCAGGCATGTCGCGTGATCCACGGATGCCCTTCGATGCGCGCGGCTAGGGCACGTGCTGCGCTTGATGCTGGGCGCGCCGGCACGTACCGCGGCGGCTATCTAATTCGGTCTGTGGCTGAAGTGGCGAAGCCGGTCGAGCGGCTGCCCGGCGTGCCGGTGCCAACCGCAGCAAACCACGCACGCGCATTGGCGACGTCGCGTGCAATGGCGGCGGTCAGCGTTTCGAGGTCGACGTACTTTTCCTCGTCACGCAGTTTCTTCAGGAATTCGACGCGCACGAGTTTGCCATATGCATCGCCGTGCCAGTCGAGCAGGTGAACTTCGAGCAGCACGCGGCCGGAGTCGTCGACGGTCGGGCGCAAGCCGAGACTCGCGACGCCGGGTAGCGGCTCCGCTTCGATGCCATGCACGCGCACCACGAAAATGCCGGCCAGCGCCGGGCGCTTGTGGGCGATGGCCAGATTCAGCGTGGGAAACCCCAGGTCGCGGCCGAGCTTCATGCCGTGCACGACGTGGCCGCTGATCAGGTAATCGCGCCCGAGCGCGGCGCGTGCGGCGTCCAGGTCGCCCGCTATCAGCGACGCGCGCACCCCCGAACTGGAGATACGTGCACCGGACGGATCCGCGACGGTAGCCATCTGTTCGACTTCAAAACCGTGTTGTGCGCCCGCGGCCTTGAGCGAGTCGAAATCGCCCGCACGCCTCGCGCCATAGCGGAAGTCGTCGCCGATCATCACCCAGCGGGCATGCAGGCCGTTGACGATGATCCGCTCAACGAACGTATCCGGCGACTGGCTGGCGAAGGTGTGATTGAAATGCTCGACCACGACCCGGTCGACGCCATTGGTGCGCAACGCTTCCAGCTTGTCGCGCAGCATCGCGATACGCGGAGGCGCGCCGGCGGGATTGAAGAATTCGCGCGGGTGCGGTTCGAAAGTCATCACGCAGACGGGCAGGCCGCGTGCATCGGCCGCCGCCCGGACGTGGGCGAGCAGAGCCTGATGGCCGCGGTGGACACCGTCGAAGTTGCCGATGGTCAGGGCGCAGGGCGCACGGCTCTCGGCATTGGGAAGACCGCGGAAGACTCTCACAATAGCGGGTTGGGGCGACTTTAAGTTGCAAAACAAACGATTATAAACGCTCAAAGCAAGCCACGGCGGCGCAGCGCCGTTCAGGCGTCCCCCGAATGATAAAATCCGCGGATGAAAAAACTTGTCATCCTGATTTCCGGGCGGGGCAGCAACATGGAAGCCATCGTTCGCGCCTGTTCGCGCGAAGAGTGGCCGGCGCAAGTCGCCGCCGTGATTGCCAGCCGTCCAGACGCTGCGGGCCTTGCGTTCGCCGCGTCGCATGGTATTGCCACGGCGGTGGTCGACCATCGCCAGTTTCCCGATCGCGAGTCGTTCGACGCGGCGTTGGCGCGTCAGATCGATGCTTTTGCACCTGACCTGGTGGCGCTCGCCGGCTTCATGCGTGTCTTGACCCCGGGCTTCGTCGACCGCTACGCGGGGCGCATGCTGAACGTGCATCCGTCGCTGCTGCCGAGCTTTGCCGGCCTGAAAACACACCAGCAGGCGCTCGATGCCGGCGTCCGGCTGCACGGCGCGTCTGTCCATTTTGTCACGTCGCAGCTCGATCATGGGCCGATCGTGGTCCAGTCAGCGGTGCCGGTGCTGAACGGCGACGACGCCGCGGCGCTCGCCGAGCGCGTACTGGCCACCGAACACGTCATTTACCCACGCGCGGTGCGCTGGTTCGTCGAAGGGCGCCTCGCGCTCGACGGACTGCGCGTCACGCTCACGCCGCCGGAGCCGCAATGGCTCTTTGCCGACATCAATAGCAACAAGATCGCCGGAGAGGGCGTATGAGACTACATGGATTTCTGATTGGACAAACCGAAACGCTGCTCGCGGACGTGCTGAAGCTGGCCGGCCCCGCAGACGCAGCCACCAGCCGCTTTTTTCGCGCCCACCCGAAGCTTGGGCACGGCGAGCGTGGCGTGATCGCAGAGGCGGTGTTTGCGGTGCTGCGGCGCCGGATGGAGTTCGCCCACCTGGCCGAAAGCGGCGCCGGCAGCCCGGCGCGCCGGATGGCCTTGCTGGGCCTGATGCAGACGGCGGGGCGCTCGGCGTTGAAGCCATTCATTTCCGACTCCGAGTCCAACTGGCTCGAACACGTCGCGAAGATCGATCCGGAAAGCCTGCCGTTGCGGATTCGCATGAATCTGCCCGACTGGATCTATCAGGCGCTGTCAAAGCGTTTCGAAGCTGAAGAGCTCGCGCAACTGGCCGCCGCGCTGAACTATCCGGCGCCGTTGGATCTGCGCGCCAATCCGATCAAGGCGACTCGCGACCAGGTGCTGGACGCGTTGTCCAAAGCCGGTATCGAGGCGGGCTCCACGCCGTTCGCACCGTTCGGCGTGCGGGTGGTCGGCAAGCCACCGCTCACCAAGCTCGATGCGTTCCAGCACGGCTGGGTCGAAGTGCAGGACGAGGGCAGCCAGTTGCTGTGCACGCTGGTTGCGCCGAAGCGCGGCGAAATGATCGTCGACTTCTGCGCCGGCGCGGGCGGCAAGACCCTCGCGTTGGGCGCGATGATGCGCTCCACCGGCCGTCTGTACGCCTTCGATATCTCCGAGCGGCGTCTCGCCAAGCTCAAGCCGCGCCTCGCCCGCAGCGGGCTGTCGAACGTCAATCCGGTACTGATCGACAGCGAGCATGACGCGAAAATCAAGCGTCTGGCGGGCAAGATCGACCGTGTGCTGGTGGACGCGCCGTGCAGCGGGCTCGGCACGCTGCGGCGCAATCCGGACCTGAAGTGGCGTCAGTCACCGGAATCGGTGGCGGAACTCGCGCCCAAGCAGTTGTCCATCCTGACGAGCGCGGCGCGTCTGGTGAAGGTGGGCGGGCGTCTGGTCTACGCGACCTGCAGCATTCTAGAGGCGGAGAACGAGTCGATCGTCACGCAGTTCCTCGCCAATCATCCGGGCTTTGCCCTGGTGCCGGCGCGTGAGGTGCTCGCCGAACAGCGTGTCGAGATTGAAATGGGCGACTACCTGTCGCTATGGCCGCACCGCCACGCCACCGACGGCTTCTTCGCCGCGGTGCTGGAGCGGCGCGCTTAAGGGCGCCTGAGGCGTCGCTGGCGCGCTGCCTGCGTTTTGTCTTAACCGCAAACCGCAGGCATGCCGCGACGGGCGCTCCCACGACACCATGCACAACCGGATCTTCTTTCACCTGTTCGGCGACGTCGCCCATGACTTCGGCCAGCCGGTGATGCTCTGGCAGGTGGGCGTGCTACTCGGCACGCTCGCGCTTGCATGGGGGCTCGCCTGGCTGCTGCGCCGGACCCTCGATTTGCGTCGCCAGACGCGCTATCAGGCACTGCGCTTCGGTGCGGAAAGCCTGAACCGCGCATTTTTTCCGTTGATCGGCGCTGCGCTGGTCTGGATCGCGCAGGCGGTTGCAGCCCCGTTCATGCATACCGCGCTGCTCGATCTCGCGTTGGTGCCGCTGTTCGGCATCGGCCTGATCTATGTCCTGTTCTTCCTCGCCCGTCGGGTGTTCGCAAGCCATGGCGAAGCCCATAAGTGGCTCTTCCTGATCGAGAAAGTCGTCTCGCTGATTGTGTGGATCGGCATGGTGCTCACCGTAATGGGCATTCAGGACGACGTCCTCGACTGGATGGCGAGCGTGCACTTTCGCGTCGCCAATGCCCACATGACGCTGCTGTCGCTGTCGACGGGGCTGCTGTGGGTCTGCGTGACGATGATCGTCGCGATGTGGCTCGGCGCCGCGTTCGAAGAGCGCTTGATGCGCTCGAACACGCTCGATGCGAATCTGAAAGTCGCGGCGGCCCGCGTGGGGCGAGCGTTGTTCGTGCTGGCGGCGGTGTTGATCAGCCTCTCGCTGGTGGGCATCGATATCACGGTGCTAGGCGTGTTCGGCGGTGCACTGGGTGTCGGACTCGGCTTCGGTTTGCAGAAGATCGCCAGCAATTACGTGTCGGGCTTCATCATCCTGATCGACCGTTCGCTGCGGATCGGCGACACGATCAACACCGGCGGCCTGCAGGGCATGGTCACGCAGATCCGCACCCGCTACACGGTGGTGCGCGGCCTCGACGGTATCGAAACGCTGATTCCGAACGAAAAGCTGATTACCGATGTCGTACAGAACCAGTCGTCTTATCTGACGCGCGGCTACTCGAAGATCGCAGTGACAGTGGCTTATACGTCGGACGTCGAGCAGGCGATGCAGTTGCTCGTGCAGGCCACCGACGGGGTGGAGCGCGTGCTGCGGGATCCGGCCCCGACGCCTTATCTGGCGGGCTTCGGGCCGGATGGCATCAACCTCGAACTGGGCTTCTGGATCGAGGATGCGGCACTCGGCACCGCTGGCGTGCGCTCGGCGGTCAATCGCAATCTCTGGCGGCTTTTTAGCGAAAACGGCGTTTCGATCCCGCTCTCTCAGCGCGAAGTGCGGATCGTCGGCTCGGGCGACATACTGTCGCGACCGGTAACTATGACCGGAGATGCCGCCAACGAGCCGGGCAGCGCCGCCTGACGGGGCGGCGGGACCCCGAGAAGGGTGCCAAAAAGACACATCAGCGTGTTTGCCCTGGTTGTTGGGTTGCAAAAAATCCCCAATTGTTACAAACACTTGGAACGGTTCGCGTAGAATGACGTCCAAGCTGTTTGTATGCTTTCACTTTCTTGACGTCGCGTTTTTGGTTACCCTTTGGTTGGCCTTTGATTGCCCTCTTCTGGTTACGTTGTTCGCGTTGTCTTCCTGGTGTCCTGTAACTCTCGTTCCACAGGTAAATTGCCTTGTTGAATTCCTTGCTTGATTTCCTTGCCCACGGTCTGTTGCGTTTCTCGTGGTGGCAACTCGTGGTGTACACGCTCGTGGCGACGCACATCACGATCATCGGCGTGACCGTGTATCTGCACCGCTGCCAGGCGCACCGCGCCCTCGACCTGCATCCCGCCGTCAGTCATTTTTTCCGCTTCTGGCTGTGGATGAGCACGGGCATGCTGACCGGCCAATGGGCCGCGATCCATCGTAAGCATCACGCCAAGTGCGAGACCGAAGAAGATCCGCACAGCCCGCAAACGCGCGGCATCTGGAAGGTGTTGCTGGAAGGCGCTGAACTCTACCGCGTCGAAGCGAAGAACGAAGAAACGATGCGCAAGTTCAGCCACGGCACGCCGAACGACTGGATGGAACGCAACGTCTACACGAAGTACCCGATTCTCGGCGTGAGCCTGATGATGGTGCTCAACGTTGCGCTGTTCGGCCTCGTCGGTCTGACGGTGTGGGCTGTGCAGATGATCTGGATTCCGTTCTGGGCAGCGGGTGTGGTCAATGGCCTTGCTCACTTCTGGGGCTATCGCAACTTCAACTCGTCGGATGCGAGCACCAACATCTTCCCGTGGGGCATCCTGATCGGCGGCGAAGAACTGCATAACAACCACCACACGTATGCGACGTCGGCCAAGCTGTCGAACAAGTGGTACGAGTTCGATATCGGCTGGATGTATATCCGCATCATGTCGGCGTTCCGCCTCGCCAAGGTGAAGAAGATTGCGCCTACGCCGCGTCTGACCACCGGCAAGCTGGTGCTCGACCAGGACACGTTGCAAGCTGTGCTGGCCAACCGCTATGAAGTGATGGCTCGCTACGGTAAGGCGCTCAAGCGCGCCTATCGCCAGGAACTGGCGCACCTGAAGGAAGTGGGCGCTCGCGAAAAGTATCAGGTGATGCGCGGCGCACGCAGCTGGTTCCACAAGGAAGAGGCTGGCCTCGACGAACCGCAGAAGCGTCAACTGCCGCAGATCTTCGCGAACAGCCAGAAGCTGCGTACCTACATCGAGTTGCGTAATGAACTGGCGGCCATGTGGGAGCGCTCGAACGCTTCGCGCGAACAGTTGCTGGTGCAGTTGCAGGATTGGTGTCACCGCGCGGAACAAAGCGGTATCAAGGCTCTACAGGAGTTTGCGATGCGCCTGCGTCGCTATGCGTGAGCAAGAACGTACGCACGAAATCAATTAAAATTTAGTCACGTCACAAAACCCCGCGCTGGCGGGGTTTTGCTTTTTTGGGCCGCCAAAAACGTCGAACGTGACACGCGGCATGTCCATCGCGTGTGGCATGTGCGTGCTGTGCACGATGTGGATCACGCACGGCGATGAGCGGCAAATCAGCAGGGCAGAGGGGATTATGAATCAGCAGGCGATCAGGAGCGTCGAATACGACCGGCCGCAAGCGCAGGGCCTGACATGCGGCATCGGACAGGCGTGGGCGAAGGTGCCGGACGCACCGTCCGCGGAAGAAAAGCTCGCGCTGAAGGCGCGTATTCGCGAGTTGCTTGTGCGCGAGAAGGCGGTGCTCGTCGCGCACTACTATGTCGACGCAGAGCTGCAGGAGCTCGCCGATGAAACGGGCGGGTGCGTTGCGGACTCACTCGAGATGGCACGCTTCGGCCGCGATCATGACGCACAGACGCTGGTCGTCGCCGGTGTGCGCTTCATGGGCGAGACGTCGAAGATTCTCAGTCCCGACAAGCGGGTGTTGATGCCAGATCTCGATGCGACCTGCTCGCTCGATCTCGGCTGCCCTGTCGACGAGTTTTCTGCTTTCTGCGATGCGCATCCGGATCGCACTGTGGTGGTCTATGCGAACACCAGTGCGGCCGTGAAAGCACGGGCGGACTGGATGGTGACGTCGTCGATCGGACTGGAGATCGTTGCCGACCTGCATGCACGCGGCGAAAAGATCATCTGGGCACCGGACCGGCACCTCGGCGGTTACATCCAGAAGAAAACCGGCGCGGACATGCTGCTCTGGCAGGGCTCGTGCCTCGTGCATGACGAATTCAAAGGTATCGAACTCGATCTGTTGCGCGAGCAATATCCCGATGCGAAGGTGCTCGTGCACCCCGAGTCACCGGAAAGCGTGGTGGCTCAGGCGGATGTCGTAGGTTCGACGACGCAATTGATCGACGCCGCGCAACGGCTCGATGCGAAGCACTTTATCGTCGCGACGGACCTCGGCATTCTGTACAAGATGCGCCTGGCCGCGCCTGGCAAGACCTTCATTGAGGCACCTACCGCCGGCAACAGCGCTACTTGCAAGAGTTGCGCGCATTGCCCGTGGATGGCGATGAACGGACTGGCGAATCTGGCTGACGTGCTGGAACGCGGTCACAACGAGATCTTCGTCGATCGCGCGGTGGGCGAACGGGCGCGGCTGCCGATCGACCGCATGCTCGATTTTGCTGCGCGCCACAAGAAGCGCGTGCAGACGAGCGGCGACCTGGCGAAGGACGCGGCGTTGTTTTTGAACGTGGGGCCTGCTTGACGAGGGCGGCCGGGCAGCATCAGGTGCGCAAATCTGGTTGATGCCGTCTCGCCGCTTTTTGCTGAAGCGCGAGCGTTGCCTGAAGTGATTGTCTGAGTCTTCAGCATCAATTTCAGGGAGCGGTACACATCAGCGCCGCCGCAACAAAAAGGCCATCGCCTTCCAGCGATGGCCTTTTTACTTTTGCTCGAGCTTGATCTCTTCGACAAGTTGCGTTCTGAAGAATCGCGCGCGTCACACGTTGCGATTGCGCACGTTCTCCGGCGACAGAACCGTGGGCAACGCTTTCGGCAGCGCAGCGGGCCAGTCGCGGCTGAAGTGCAGTCCGCGGCTTTCGCGTCGTGAACGTGCGCTCTCGACGATCAAGGACGCAACGTCGACCAGATTGCGCAGCTCAAGCAGATCGCGGCTCACCTTGAAGTGCGCGTAGTACTCGTGGATCTCATCGCGAAGCAGCGCCAGGCGATGCTTGGCGCGCGCGAGCCGCTTGTCGGTTCGGACGATGCCCACGTAGTTCCACATCAGGCGGCGCAGTTCGTCCCAGTTGTGCGCGACGACCACCTCCTCGTCCGGATCGGACACGCGGCTTTCGTCCCAGTCGGGCAGTGACGCGTGGACTGCGCCGCCGAAGCCCTCGCCCTCGATGGCGGCAGCCGCCGAACGGCCTATCACCAGGCATTCGAGCAGCGAGTTGCTGGCCAGGCGGTTGGCGCCATGCAGACCGGTGCAGGACGTCTCGCCGACCGCATAGAGGCCAGCGAGATCGGTTCGGCCAGCGAGGTCCGTGACGACGCCGCCACAAGTGTAATGAGCCGCCGGGACGACCGGAATCGGCTCTTTCGTGATGTCGATCCCAAACTCGCGACAACGCGCGAGGATGGTGGGAAAGTGTTCTTGCAGGAACGCCGCAGGTTGGTGACTGATATCGAGGTACACGCAGTCGATGCCGCGCTTCTTGATCTCAAAGTCAATCGCACGGGCGACGATATCGCGCGGTGCCAGTTCCGCGCGTTCATCGTGTTGGGGCATGAAGCGGGTGCCGTCCGGCAGCTTCAGAATGCCGCCTTCGCCACGCACCGCTTCCGAGATCAGGAAGGACTTGGCATAGGGATGGAACAGACAGGTCGGGTGAAACTGGATGAACTCCATGTTCGACACACGGCAGCCGGCGCGCCACGCCATGGCGATGCCATCGCCTGTGGCGGTGTCCGGGTTTGTCGTGTACAGATAGACCTTGCCTGCGCCACCTGTAGCTAGCACCGTATGCGGCGCTTCGATGGTGACGGTGCGGCCGCTTTCGAGATCGAGCGCATATAGGCCGTGGCAGCGACGCCCTGGCAGGCCGAGGCGGTCCGACGTGATCAGGTCGATCGCATAGTGGTTTTCGAGCAACGTGATATTCGGATGGCGACGCACGCGCTCGCTTAACGTGACGACGACCGCATGACCGGTCGCGTCCGCTGCGTGAATGATGCGGCGATGACTATGGCCACCTTCTCGCGTGAGGTGAAAGCCAAGCTCGGCCGCGTCGTCTTTGGTGAACGGCACGCCTTGCGCGATCAGCCATTCGATCGCCTCGCGGCCATGCTCGACGATGAAACGCGTAGCGCCTTCGTCACACAGGCCGCCGCCGGCGATGAGCGTGTCGCTGACGTGGTTCTCGATACTGTCCGCGGAATCCAGCACTGCCGCGATGCCGCCTTGCGCCCAGTCGCTGGCGCCTTCGGTCATCGATACCTTGGCAATCACTGCAACCCGCCGCGTCTCCGCCAGATTTAGTGCAACGCTCAGACCCGCCAGACCACTGCCGACAATTGCCACATCAAAATTCATTTCCTGCGTCTCCGTCACTTGATCAGCCGTTGCGGCTCGTGTCGCCGCTCACCGATAAACGAGCTAGGATACGCGTCGCAGGACATGAGGGAAAGCTGGCCGGATGGCTAATGACGCAAGTGGGGAGATGGGAGGCGTGACATGCACGCATGCCGGAACGGAAGAGCGGCCGTTAAAGCTAACAGCAACGCAGGAAGTACACAGAACGGCGCGCGCCGGAATCTTCATCATTTAGCGCGCCGTAAAACAAAAAGCCCCGCACAAGTGCAGGGCTTTCGTCTTCGTCAACAAGCAGGAAGCAAGATCTTATTTGATCTTGGTTTCCTTGTACGGCACATGCTTGCGAACGACGGGATCAAACTTGCTGATCTCCATCTTTTCCGGCATGTTGCGCTTGTTTTTCGTCGTGGTGTAGAAGTGACCCGTACCTGCGGTCGATTCCAGCTTGATCTTGTCGCGTGCGCCTTTGGCCATGATTTACTCCTTAGGCTTCACCGCGTGCGCGCAGGTCTGCGAGCACGGCGTCAATGCCGTTCTTGTCGATCAGACGCAGGCCGGCGTTCGAAACGCGCAGACGCACCCAACGGTTTTCGCTTTCCACCCAGATGCGGCGGTTTTGCAGGTTCGGCAGGAACCGGCGCTTGGTTTTGTTGTTCGCGTGGGAAACGTTGTTGCCGCTCATCGGCGCTTTCCCAGTTACTTGGCATACGCGTGCCATATGAGAGCACTCCTAATACGCTAATTCTGAGTTCGGACGCCGCGAAAGTTATCCGGAAGGGCCGCGATGATCGCTCAGTTGCGTTCAGTCGCTTATCTCCCGAAAGGCCTTTGATGGCTTCGGAACAGGGTTGGAAACAGGCAAACCGGAATTCTAGCAGAAAAAAAGCCGATAAATCAAACCTTATTTGCGATCCAGCTAGCAGGACAAGGTGCAGCAACAACGGCAATCCGACTGGCATTCCGGCATTGACGGATCCGGAATTCACGACCATCCGGCGCGCGCAAACGAGAAGGTTTCGTGCGTACCGATTACAAGGTGATCGACCAGATGGACGTCGATCAGCGCGAGGGTGTCACGCAGCACCTGCGTGAGATGCCGGTCGCTCGCGCTGGGCTTCACCGCGCCAGAGGGGTGATTATGCGCCACGATCATGCTTGCCGCGTTCGCGGTCAGCGCGCGCCGGACAATTTCGCGTGGATAAACCGCCATCCGCGTGAGCGAGCCGCGCGAGCTTTCCTCGGTGACGATCAGGCGGTGCCGGGCGTCCAGAAAGAGGCAGACGAACACCTCATGAGGCCTGGAGCCGATCAGCAGACGTAAATAGTCCTCGACCGCCTCAGGCGAGTCGATGATCGGTTTCTCGCGCATTTTTTCGACGAGCGAACGCCGCGCCAGTTCGAGGATGGCGAGTAGTTGCGCCGTCTTGGCGGGGCCGATGCCGGGCAGTCCCTTGAAGTCAGCCGGTGTGGCGTCGAGCATTGCGCGCAGCGAACCAAAGCGTTTCAACAGCGAGTCAGCGATGCCGAACACATTGTGACCGGGCAGCCCCGAGCCCAGCACGAGCGCCACCAGTTCGGCGTCGGCCAGGGTGCCGGGTCCGAAGTCCAGCAGCCGCTCACGCGGCATGTCGCGCTTACGACGCGAGCGTTTGGGTGCGGACGGCTTGGGCCGGCCCGCGTCGGGCGCGTCCGGCCGAGGCGCGGCCACATCCTCATTGAACGGCGCCAGCAAGCCGACCTCCGCGGTACGACTAGCCGCCGCCTCGGCGCAAGCGTAATAGTTCATCTCATCGTTCTCCTGTTCGCGGGCGGGAAAAGTCCTCGCCCATGGCGCTTGTGCCTACGATGCACCCAAGCCGCCGCTTGATATGTGGCTTACAATAGAGCCTTTGCGCACGGCACCATTACGGTTTGCCAACCGCACAGGCGGCGCCCCGGCGCCCGCGTGCAGCGCGTCCCGACTGAACGAGTACCGCATGAGCATCATCGACATCTCTGAAGTGAAACCCGGTTCGCACGTCACGCTCCATTACCGGCTTTCGCTTGCCGATGGCGCTGAAGTCATCAACACCTTTACCGAAAAGCCAGCCACGCTGCTGCTGGGTGCAGGCCAACTTGCGCCGCCGCTGGAAGACATTTTGCTGGGATTGAAGGTCGGCCACCATTCGACCTTTCAGCTACCCGCCGGGCAGGCATTCGGTCCGCGCAATCCGGAGCTGATCCAGCGGGTCTCGCTTGCCACGCTGCGCGAAAACAGCATGATCGGTGAGGATTTTTCGCCGGGCGATCTCGTCGAATTCAACGCACCGGGTGGCGGACGCTACGCTGGCGTGCTGAAGGAAGTCGGCGAAACGTCCGCCCTGTTCGATTTCAATCACCCGCTCGCCGGCCAGGCGCTGGCGTTCGAAGTGAAAATCATCGGGATTCTGTAAACATGAGCACCACGGATACGACTGTGACTGAAGCCGAGATCCTGCTGGCGCAACCGCGAGGGTTCTGCGCGGGTGTCGATCGGGCAATCGAAATCGTCGAACGCGCGATCAAGCTGCACGGTTCGCCCATCTACGTGCGCCACGAAATTGTTCACAACGCTTACGTTGTCGAGGATTTGCGCAAGAAGGGCGCGATCTTCATCGAGCAGTTAGAGGAAGTGCCGGCCGGCAACACCGTCATTTTCAGTGCGCACGGTGTTTCCAAGACGGTTCGCGCCGAAGCCGAATCGCGTGGTCTGCGCGTGTATGACGCGACCTGTCCGCTTGTCACCAAGGTGCACATCGAAGTGGCGAAGATGCGTCAGGAAGGCTTCGACATTGTGATGATCGGCCACAAGGGGCATCCGGAGGTTGAGGGCACGATGGGGCAGACGGGCGAGGGCATGTATCTTGTCGAGGATATCGGCGACGTGCAGAAACTTTCGCTCGAAGATCCCGAGCGGATTGCCTTCGTCACCCAAACCACCTTGTCGGTTGACGATGCCGCCGAGATCATCGCTGCGCTCAAGGCGAAATATCCGCAGATTCGCGAGCCGAAAAAGCAGGACATCTGCTATGCCACGCAGAACCGCCAGGACGCGGTCAAGTTCATGGCGCCACAATGCGACGTGGTGATCGTGGTGGGTAGTCCGAACAGCTCCAACTCGAATCGCCTGCGTGAAGTCGCCGAGAAGCGCGGCATTCCCTCGTATATGGTCGATTCACCCGACCAGATCGACCCGGCCTGGATCGTCGGCAAGCGCCGCATTGGCGTTACCGCAGGCGCTTCGGCGCCCGAAGTGTTGGCGCAGGCCGTCATTGCCCGTTTGCGCGAACTGGGTGTGCGCAACGTGCGTGCGCTCGAAGGTATCGAGGAAAATATCGCGTTTCCGTTACCGCGCGGCCTCGGTTTGCCTGCCTGACCCATTCCTGCCGTCTCATCAGAAAAGCGCGCCAACGGCGCGCTTTTTCATTTCCGCAGTCTGCGAACCGCGTCTTTTAAATAAGTGTCACATCACATAAATAGACCCGTTTGCGACGCCCAGAATGGAAATTTTTTGCCTCCCAGCGATTTTATTTTATTGGTCTGGCCGTGATCAGTCCCCGCTTTTTCTATTGATATCCGACATCTCATAATTTTGATGCACTAGCATTGTGCGTATGGGGGCTGAGATATTAAAAAGTCGTACTTATCGCTCAGCGCTGTGAAACCGGGGCTTGACCGCGATTGCCGCAACACTTGATGCTGCCTGCGTCTAGCTTGGTGCAACTGATGCACGAAAAAATGTCGCAACCGGGTTGCGCCCCTTACTGATTATTAGTCGCAAAATGAGGTTGCAATGCAGGAAAACCCTGCCGTTTCAACAATATTGCCCATCGCATAATTGGAGTTACAATGCGCGCGTTCTCAAGGCCTCTGGCCGTCGGACACTGAATTTAGCAAGGCGCTGGAGACCTACCTAATGCGAGTCAAGTTTGCTTACGCCGCGTCCTGCGCGGCCAAGGTTGCGAAGTTGACCGCGTATTGCCGGTTTCGGCAAACACAACGAAAACGGGGCGCGATTGCTGCTTGAGGACATCACCACGCAGGGGTCGACGCTCGACGGCCGGAAGATCCGGCCGCAGCTGGCCGCGAAGCGTATCGCGCAGATGAATGACGCATCTGCGCCCGCCATTGGCAAATGGCTCGCGGGCGAGTTCGCGAAGACCGCTCGCGCGAGCGGCGCAAAAGTCGTTGCCGGGGAAGCAGCGAATGACCAGGTCGCGGATTTCCCGGCCTTTCTCACCAGAATGAAGTGCGTTCAGCCGGACCTGATCGGGTCCGGCGGTATGAACGCGACGGGCGGACCGCTGAAGAAGCAGGCGGCCACGCCCGGTATCAGGGCAAAAATCCTTGGCGGCGACGGTGTGTGGACCGACAAGGTGGGGGAGCTGGCGAGATTCGCCGTGCAAAACCCGGTTTGCCCGAAGGCGGCATTCGCGCCTTCGGACATGGCCAAAGGAGCGGACTTCGAGAAGAAGCATGAAGGCCGTTCCGACACACCGGTGCAGAGTGACGCGCCGTTCACGTATGACGCTTTGTACGCGAACGTCGAAGCAATCAAGCGCGCCCACTCAATCGATGCGCCCGAGGTGCTGGCTGCGATGCCGTCCCCCGGTTACGACCGCGTAACCGGACCCATCGCATTCGACGACAAGGGTGATTTGAAAGAAGGCGCTATTACGCTTTACGACTTCAAGGACAGCGAAGCTGCGGTCCTCGACGCCGTAGAGATGTAATGACGGGACGTACAGCCTGACGGCACCCTGGCCCACCCATGGTGTCGTTTTTGCATCCGTTTCCGGCGAGCCGGCGACTGTATTCCGGTCGCAAGACAAGCCGGTGGCGGATAACCCTTACCGGTCTTTTACATCAGTACCCGCAGTGCCGTTGCGATTTGTGTGAAGCATCACCGCCCACCGATGATGACGAACACGAATCCAGTCGCACGGGCTAAGGAGCATTAAATGGATATCTTCATCCAGCAGATCCTCAACGGACTGGTGCTTGGCAGCGTTTACGCCATCATCGCACTGGGCTATACGATGGTTTACGGCATCCTGGGCATCATCAACTTCGCGCACGGCGATGTGTTGATGGTGGGCGCGATGGTTGCGCTTTCAGCCATAGGCGTGCTGCAGAACCACTTTCCGGGGCTAGGCCATGTGCCGACGCTCATCATCGGGTTGATCATCGCAGCTGTCGTGTGCTCGGTAGTCGGCTACACGATCGAGCGGGTGGCCTACCGGCCGCTGCGTCGCGCGCCGCGTCTGGCTCCGCTGATTACCGCCATCGGCGTGTCGATCCTGCTGCAGACGCTCGCCATGATGATCTGGTCGCGCAATCCGCTGCCGTTCCCGCAGCTGCTGCCTACCGATCCGATCAACGTGATCCAGGCCGGACCGAACAATCCGGGCGCCGTGATCTCGATGACTGAAATCGTCATCATCGTGGTCGCGTTCCTGGTGATGGGAGGGCTGCTGCTGCTCGTGCACAAGACGAGGCTCGGCCGTGCGATGCGCGCGATTGCCGAGAATCCGAACGTCGCGAGCCTGATGGGCGTGAACCCGAACTTCGTGATCTCGGCAACCTTCATGATCGGCTCCGCACTCGCTGCGCTGGCCGGCGTCATGATCGCCTCCGAGTACGGCAACGCTCACTTCTACATGGGCTTCATCCCCGGTCTGAAGGCCTTTACTGCGGCGGTGCTTGGCGGTATCGGCAATCTCGGCGGTGCGATGGTCGGTGGCGTTGTGCTCGGCCTGATCGAGCAGCTGGGTGCGGGCTACATCGGCAACCTCACGGGTGGCGTGTTCGGCAGTAACTACCAGGACGTGTTCGCCTTCATTGTGCTGATCGTCGTGCTGGTGTTCCGTCCGTCGGGCCTGCTTGGCGAACGTGTCGCAGATCGCGCCTGACCTGGGCCATAAGGAGCAAATAACATGACCTCAATTCAACCGATCGAGCCGTCCACGACGCTCATCCCCGAGAAGAACAAGACGAAGACACTGACGGTCGGCATCATCACCGCAGTACTGGTCATCGTTGCGCCGATGATTATCGGTGCAGCCGGCGGCAACTACTGGGTGCGGGTGCTCGACTTCGCCATGCTCTACGTGATGCTGGCGCTGGGTCTTAACGTGGTGGTCGGCTTCGCCGGTCTGCTGGACCTGGGCTACATCGCGTTCTACGCGATCGGCGCCTACACCACGGCTCTGCTGTCTTCGCCGCACCTTTCCACGCAATTCGCGTGGATCGGCGCAATGTTCCCGCATGGACTGCATACGCCGTTCTGGATCATCGTGCCGATCGCCATGGCGCTCGCCGCGATGTTCGGCGTGCTGCTCGGTGCACCGACGCTGCGTCTGCGTGGCGATTACCTCGCCATCGTGACGTTGGGCTTCGGGGAAATCGTGCGGATCTTCATGAACAACCTCGACCGTCCGGTGAACATCACCAACGGTCCGCAGGGGATCACGGGGATCGATCCGGTGAGCGTGGGCGGCTTTAGCCTCGCGCAGACTCACACGTTCCTCGGCTTCCAGTTCACGACGGTGTACATGTACTACTACCTGTTCGTGCTGTGTGCGCTGCTGGTGATCTGGGTCTGTACGCGTCTGCAGCACTCGCGTATCGGCCGTGCGTGGGCCGCGATCCGCGAGGACGAAATCGCCGCCAAGGCCATGGGCATCAACACCCGGAACGTGAAGCTGCTGGCGTTTGCGATGGGCGCGTCGTTTGGCGGCCTGTCGGGCGCGATGTTCGGCGGCTTCCAGGGCTTCGTGTCGCCGGAATCGTTCACCTTCTGGGAATCGGTCGTGGTGCTGGCCTGCGTGGTGCTGGGCGGCATGGGCCATATCCCGGGCGTGATTCTCGGTGCGGTGCTGCTCGCCGTGTTCCCGGAATTCCTTCGTTCGACAATGGGTCCGCTGCAAAACGCCATCTTCGGCCACGAAATTGTGGATACCGAAGTGATCCGTCAGTTGCTGTACGGTCTCGCGATGGTTCTCATCATGCTGTACCGCTCGGAAGGCCTGTGGCCCGCACCGAAGCACGAGGACAAGATTGCGAAAATCGCGAAGCGCAACAGCAAGAAGCCGGTGCGCGCCTGAGGCTGCGCAGGGCGATTGCCCTGCATGGGACCAGAGTAAGCGCTAAAGCGCCAACTCTGGTCGACAACGGAGAATTCTATGAGTGACAACAACATCCGCCTGTCCGTCAAAGGCGTGAACAAGCGCTTCGGCGGCCTGCAGGCATTGTCGGACGTTGGCCTTGAAATCAAGGCGGGCGAAATCTACGGCCTGATCGGTCCGAACGGCGCTGGCAAGACCACGTTCTTCAACGTGATCACGGGGCTGTACACGCCGGATTCGGGCGACTTCCGCCTGGACGGCGAAAGCTACACGCCGACCGCGGTGTACCAGGTCGCGAAGGCTGGCATCGCCCGCACGTTCCAGAACATTCGTCTGTTTGGCGGCATGACTGCACTGGAAAACGTGATGGTGGGCCGTCACGTGCGCACGAAGCACGGCCTGATTGGCGCAGTGTTCCAGACGCCGTCGGAACGCAAGGAAGAGCGCGAGATCAAGGAACGCGCGCTCGAACTGCTGGAGTATGTCGGCGTGCTGCAATACGCGGACTACACGTCGCGCAACCTGTCGTACGGGCACCAGCGCCGTCTCGAGATTGCGCGCGCGCTGGCAACCGATCCGAAGCTGCTCGCGCTCGACGAGCCGGCCGCCGGTATGAACGCGACGGAGAAGGTCGAACTCACCAAGCTGCTCGACAAGATCCGCGGGGACGGCAAGACGATCCTGCTGATCGAGCACGACGTGAAGCTCGTGATGGGCCTGTGCAACAACATGACAGTGCTCGATTACGGCAAGGTGATTGCCCAGGGTCTGCCGCAAGACGTGCAGAAGGACCCGAAGGTGATTGAGGCTTATCTGGGTGCGGGGGTCCACTGATGGCTACGGCAATGTTGAAAATCAAGGGCCTGCAGGTCAATTACGGCGGCATTCAGGCAGTCAAGGGTATCGACCTCGAAGTTGCCCAGGGCGAGCTCGTCACGCTGATCGGCGCGAACGGTGCGGGCAAGACCACGACGATGAAGGCGATCACGGGTCTGAAGGCGTACGGTGCGGGCGATATCGAGTACATGGGCGAGTCGATCAAGGGCCTGCCCGCGCATGAACTGCTGAAGCGCGGTCTGGCGATGGTGCCGGAAGGCCGCGGCATCTTCGCGCGCATGTCGATTATCGAAAACATGCAGATGGGTGCGTATCTGCGTAACGACACGGACGCCATCAAGGCAGACGTGGACCGCATGTTCGGCTTCTTCCCGCGTCTGAAGGAACGTGCCACGCAGTACGCGGGCACGTTGTCGGGCGGCGAGCAGCAGATGCTGGCCATGGCGCGCGCGATCATCAGCAAGCCTAAGCTGTTGTTGCTCGACGAGCCGTCGATGGGTCTCTCGCCGATCATGGTCGAGAAGATCTTCGAAGTGGTGCGGGCGATTTCGGCTGAAGGCATGACCGTGCTGCTGGTCGAGCAGAACGCTCGCCTTGCGCTGCAGGCGGCGAATCGCGGCTACGTGATGGACTCGGGGCTGGTGACGATGTCCGGTGACGCAAAGCAGATGCTCGACGATCCGAAGGTGCGGGCTGCTTACCTCGGTGAATAAACGCTGAACGGAAAGAGTGGATGAAATAGCCACTCTGACCTGCGCAAGAAAAAGGCCGCATGCATCGTTTGATGCATGCGGCCTTTGTTATTTCCGACGCGCCTCGCCGGGCGGGTGCACGAGGTGACGAGTGTGACCCGGGCGGTTATCCAGCCAGCACTAAGCAGCGGATGGTGACGTTGTCTCTGCTGGCAACACAGGCGCGGCGGCGTCAGCGAATTCACCCAACCGTTTGCCCATACTGATCACAGCATCCGCCCGATACCCAAGCGCCTCATAAAACTCGCGGATCTCTTGCTTCGCCGAGAGCACCTGCAGATTCACCTTCGGACAGCCACGCGCGGTTAGCGCCGCCTCCGCATGCGCGACCAGCCGCTTGCCGATGCCATGCCGCCGATACGCCGTATCCACCGCGAGCGAATACATCCAGCCGCGATGGCCGTCATAGCCCGCCATCACCGTGCCGACCACACGTGCGTCGATCTCGGCGACAAAGAACAGCTCCGGCTGCGTCGTCATCTTGTTGGCGATCGACAGATGCGGGTTGCGCTGCGGCCTCGTCACGTCCCGGTACTCGGGAAACGCTTCTTGCCACAACGCGACCACGACATCGGTATCGCCGGCTTCGAAGCAGCGGATCGCGAGCGGTGTGGTCGTCGTTACCGTCATATGTGCTCCGGGCGAATTAGAGGGTGTCGAGAATCGACCGCAGCATTGCCATCATCTGGTCGATTTCTTCGTTGGTCACGTTCAGGGCCGGCATGAAGCGCAGCAGATTCGGACGCGCTGCGTTCAGCAGCAGGCCGTCCGGCTGCAGGTTGCGCGCCTTCTCGACGATCTGGTTGCCGATGTCCTTGCCTAACAGCAGCGCGCGCAGCAGCCCTTCACCGCGTTCGCCTTCAAAGCCGCGCTCTTCCGACAGTTCAAGCAGCTTGGCGCGCAGATATTCGCCGCGTGCCCGCACGCCTTCTAGGAAGCCCGGCGCCGTCAGTTGCGAGATCACCGAGTAGCCGACCGCCGTCATCAGCGGATTGCCGTTGTAGGTACCGCCCTGGTCGCCCGCTTCGAACACTTCGACCGCCGCCGTACAAAGCAGCGCCGCGAGCGGCACGCCGCCGCCAATCCCCTTGCCGAGCGTCATGATGTCGGGCTCGATGCCCGACAGTTCATACGCGAACAGCGTGCCGGCACGGCCGCAGCCGCTTTGCACTTCGTCGACGATCAGCAGGAGGTTGTGCTTCCGCGTCAGCGCGCGCAGTTGCTGCATGAATTCGCGCGTCGCGGGAATCACGCCGCCTTCGCCCTGAATCGGCTCGAGCATGACCGCCACGGTCTTGCCGTTGATGAGCTTCTCCACCGACGCGATATCGTTCAGATCCGCCTTCGGGAAACCCGGCACCTGCGGCGCGTAGATCGTGTCCCAGCCCGGCTTGCCGCTTGCCGACATGGTGGCGAGCGTACGGCCGTGGAAGCTGTGGTCGAACGTGATGATCTCGAAGGCACCGTCCTTGTGTTTCTTGCCCCACTTGCGGGCGAGCTTGATCGCGCCTTCATTCGCTTCCGCACCGCTGTTCGTGAAGAACACCTTGTCGAAGCAGCTATGCTCGGTGAGCAGTTGCGCGAGCTGGGCCATCGGGCCGTTATAGAACGCCGGCGACGGGTTGATCAGCAATTGCGCCTGCTTGTTGAGCGCTTCGATCATGCCTTCATTGCAATGCCCGAGGCTGTTGACGGCCCAGCCCTGGATGAAATCGAGGTATCGCTTGCCGGTGTTGTCGTAGATCCACGAGCCCTTGCCGTGCGTGAAAACGATCTCGGGCCGGTTGGTGATGTACATCAGCGACTCGACGGGATACTCATTGAAATTCATGGCGGCAGGCTCCGGGCGTTGCAGGGGTGAAGGAACAGTAAAAAGGGGACGAAGAAAACAAAAAGCCACGGCATGCCGTGGCTTTCATGATTCGAACTACATGCGCCTGTCTGGCGCGAATCCGTGACAAAGCCGGCGGCGTCCCTAAGGGAGCAGCGAGCGGCGACGTCGGAGTTCGGACTGGATGCGGTTCATGCGCGAAAGAATACGACAACGCGAGCGCCGGTGTAAACCATGAATTTCGTCTGTGGCGGATTTTTTTGTCCCGCCACAGACGGCAAACCCGCCTCGGAGTTACTACGGGCGAGGGTTCGCCGAGCTACGTTCGCTGGTTAAACCGGGTTCGCGAGGTCGGCTGCGCTCGTGAAGGAATCCGCATAAAACTCGTCTTCCGGCAGGCCGTGGTGCTGCGTGAAATCGCGCTGCGCCGATTCGACCATCACCGGTGCGCCGCAGGCGTACACCTGATAACCCGACAAGTCTGGCAGGTCTTCGATGACGCTGCGATGAACGAAGCCAGTGCGGCCCGTCCACGCGTCGCTCGGGTCCGGCTCGGAGAGGACGGGCACGAACTTGAAGTTCGGGATCTCACGCGCCCATTGCTCGGCCAGCTCCAGCAGGTACAGGTCTTTCTTGCGGCGCGCGCCCCAGTACAGCGTCATGGGCCGGTCGAGGTTCTTGAAGACCGCGTGTTCGACGATCGCCTTCAGCGGTGCAAAGCCGGTGCCGGAGGCGAGCAGCACGATCGGCTTGGCCGAATCTTCACGCAGGAAGAAGGTGCCGAGCGGCGCCTCGAAGCGCAGGATGTCGCGCTCTTTCATGGCGGTAAAGACGTGATCGGTGAACGCGCCGCCGGGCATATGGCGGATATGCAGTTCGATCGGGCCTTCCACGTGCGGCGCATTCGCCATCGAGTAGCTGCGGCGCTTGCCGTCCTTCAGGATGAATTCGAGGTACTGGCCGGCGAGGTATTGCAGACGCTCGTTGGCCGGCAGCTGCAGCTTCAGCACGACGACGTCGTCGGCCTTGCGCTCGATGGCGTTCACGCGGCACGGCAGCTTCTTGACCTGCACGTCGCCGACACCGGCGACTTCGCGGATGTCGATCTCGAGATCGGTGCACGGTGTGGCGCAGCAGAAGAGCGCCATGCCGCGGGTCTTTTCGTCGTTCGAGAGCGCCGACGAAGAATGCTGGCGCTGTTCGACTTCGCCGCTGACCACGGTGCCTTTGCAGGAGCCGCAGGCGCCGTTCTTGCAGCCGTACGGCAGGCCGATGCCCTGGCGCAGAGCCGCGATCAGCACGGGTTCATCGGGTTCTACCTGAAACTGCCGGCCGCTTTGCCGGAGCGTTACATTAAATGCCATAGCGTGTTCGAGTTCTGAGAGTCGGTAATCGGTGCGAGCCGCCCTTGACGGCTACAATGCGTCCACCATGAAAGCCACACGAAACTTGCGCCGCCCGCGCGTGCTCATTGTGGGCTGCGGCGATGTCGGCATGCGTTGCGTCGCGCTCTTGCAGCCACGCGCGCATGTGTTTGCGCTGACCACCCAGCCGGCCCGTGGCGCCGAATTGCGCGCAGCGGGCGTGACGCCAATCATCGGCGATCTCGACAGCCGCCGCAGTCTGAAGCGGCTCGCGGGCCTCGCGCCGACCGTGCTGCATCTGGCCCCGCCGCAAAAAACCGGCGACGACGACCGCCGCACGCGCGCATTGCTTGGCGCCCTGAGCGCGCGCCGCATCCGGCCCGCACGGAGTGCCGTGGCGCCGGTAGCGCGTCTGCGCCATCTTCGCGGTGCATGGATGGAGCGGGAAGCAGCCGATATTGTACCCGACGGGGTAGGGCGCTCCGCCGCTGCGCGGCCACCCGTGCGTATCGTTTACGCCAGCACGACCGGGGTGTACGGCGATTGTGGCGGCGCGCTGATCGACGAAACGCGCACGGTGCGACCGGCCAACGCGCGTGCGAAACGGCGTGTCTCCGCTGAGTGGCAATTGCGGCGAGCCACTGCCCGCGGCACGTTCGCCGCGAGCATCGCGCGCATTCCCGGGATCTATGCGGGCGATCGACTGCCGCTGGTGCGGCTCGAAAAGCGCACGCCCGCGCTGGTGGATGCCGATGACGTCTACACCAACCATATCCACGCCGACGATCTCGCCGCGATTCTGGTGCGCATGACGAGACTCGGGCGGCGCGGACGGGTGATCCACGCGTCGGACGATACGACCTTGAAAATGGGCGAGTATTTCGATCTGGTGGCCGACGCATACGGATTCGAGCGCGCACCGCGCATTACACGTGCGCAGGCCGAAAGCCAGATCGAGCCGATGCTGCTGTCGTTCATGCGTGAATCGCGGCGTCTTGTGAACGAGCGGATGAAGCGCGAGTTGCGCGTGCAACTGCGCTATCCGACGGTCGCGGATTTTCTGCGGCTCAGGTGAGAGCCGGTAGTGCTTCGAGCAGCAGGAAGCACAATACCGCGCCGATCAAAGCGCCGATGAGGCTTGGATGATACTTGTGCCGCAGGCGTATCACGACCAGCACAGCGGCGACCAGGACCGCCGCGATACAAATCAAACCAAACAGCGCGGCCGGCATCTCGAATGAAGAGTTGATGACCATGGCACACCTCCCTGAAACCTTTGTAGTCGTTGTTTAATCGAGTATAGAGCGACTTTTTCAGAAGGGCATGCTGCGACGCAGCGCAAAAGGGGCGGCATCGATGGCCGTGTGTGCGCCAGCACGCGCAGGGTGCCCGATGCCACGGGGCTTTGCGGCCCAGGACCGTGCGATTGGCTCGCGATTACCTGTTTACCCGCTCCGTAAAGATCCGAGGTCGGCGTCGTCGAGCCATTGCCATGCGCCGGCTGCCAGCGTCGCGGGCAAGCCGAGGCCGCCAATCCGTTCGCGATGCAACGCCTCGACGCGATTGCCGGCCGCGGCGACCATGCGCTTGACCTGGTGGTACTTGCCTTCGAGCACGGTCAGTTCGAGTGCGTGCTCGCTGCGCGCGTTCGCGGCGACGGCGGCAATCGGTTTAGGCTCTCCATGCAGCAGCACACCCTCGCGCAGCGCGCTGAGTTGCGCCTCGTCGAGCGGATGGCGCGTGGTCGCAAGGTAGACCTTGGGCACCTTGCGTTTGGGCGAGGTGAAGGCATGCACGAACTTGCCGTCGTCGGAGAGGAGCAGCAGGCCGGTCGTGTCCTGATCGAGCCGGCCGACGCATTGCACGCCGCGCTCGGCGAATTGCGGCGGCAGCAGGTTGAACACGCTCAGATGATGCTGCGGCTCGCGCGAGCATTCGTAGCCGGCGGGTTTGTTGAGCAGCAGGTAAGCATGCTCGCGATACGGCCAGGCGACGCCGTCGACGCTGAAGGTGAGCGCTTCGGTTGAGACATCGGCATCGGGATCGGCTTGTACAGCACCGTCGATCGTCACGCGGCCGTCGGCGATCAGCGTGCGGCATTGACGTCGTGAACCGAAACCCTGGGTGAAGAGAACGCTTTCGAGATTCATGAGGACGAGAGAACGGCAGGGCGACATGCTGGCGGCAGACCGTGTGGTCCGCCGCCTCGCGTATATTCGCGTGCATTCTACCCGTCGCCCGTCGCTACCCTGAGCGACAGCTTTACCTTTACTGCACGCCTGCGCGCCGCTCCACGAAACGCCGCACATAATCGTCGGCCGGGCGCGTGAGGATCTCGTCGGGCGTGCCTTCCTGCACCAGCGTGCCGTCACGCAGGATCGCGATGCGGTTCCCGATGCGCAGCGCCTCGTCTAGATCGTGTGTGATGAACACGATGGTCTTGTTCAGCGTCGCCTGCAACTGCAGCAACTGGTCCTGCATTTCGGTGCGGATCAGCGGATCGAGCGCGGAGAACGCTTCGTCCATCAGCAGCACGTCGGTGTCGGCGGCAAGCGCCCGGGCGAGGCCCACGCGCTGACGCATGCCGCCCGAGAGTTCGTCGGGATAGTGCTCGCCGTAGCCGTCGAGGCCCACCTTGCCGAGCCACGTGCGCGCCTTCTCGTTGGCGTGGGCTTTGCCCTCGCCACGTGTGCGCAGCGCGTAGGCGGTGTTGTCGAGCACGGTCTGGTGCGGCAGCAGGCCGAAGTTCTGGAACACCATGCTGACCTTGTAACGGCGCAACTCGCGCAAGCCCTGCGGGTTGAGCTTGATGACGTCCGAGCCGTCGATCACGATCTCGCCCGCGGTCGGTTCGATCAGCCGGTTGAAGTGACGCACGAGCGTCGACTTGCCGGAGCCCGAGAGGCCCATGATCACGTAGATCTCGCCCGAGCCGATGTTCAGGCTCACATCGTTCAGGCCGACGTTGCACCCAGTCTGCGCGAGCACGTCGGCCTTGCCCTTGCCGCTCCTGAGCAGGTCGAGCACGCGCGCGTGGCTGGTATCGGGGCCGAACAGCTTGTACACGTGCTTTACTTCTATCGCTGCCATGTCTGTCTCCTTCGTACCGTCGTGCTGTCCTGACGACTACTTCGCCGTACGGGTTTCGAGCCCGCTCTGAGCCGCTTCGCCGTGGTCATCTGCGCTGTCCGTACCGGCTTCGGTTGCCGCGGCCTTGTACGGCACCCGCGACACCGCCCTCGCCCTGCGGCGCAGCGCCAGCAGTCGCCGCGTGCGGCGGTCCTGTCCATAACCCTGGCTGATACGGTCGATCACGATCGCCAGAATCACGATTGCAATACCCGCCTGCGTGCCCTTGCCGACATCGAGCGTCTGGATGCCCGCCAGCACGTCCTCGCCGAGTCCGCGTGCGCCGATCATCGAGGCGATCACCACCATCGACAGCGCCATCATCGTCGTCTGGTTGATGCCGGCCATGATGCTCGGCCGCGCGAGCGGCAACTGCACATTGACCAGCAATTGCCAGCGCGTGGTGCCAAAGGCGCGGGCGGCCTCGACCACATCGGAATCCACGTGACGGATGCCGAGATCGGTCAGACGGATCAGCGGCGGCAGCGCGTAAATGATGGTGGCGAGAATCGCCGGCACCTTGCCAAGGCCGAACAGCATCAGCACGGGGATCAGGTACACGAAGCTCGGCAGCGTCTGCATGATGTCGAGCACGGGCAGCAGAACCCGCCTTAGCAGCGCACTGCGCGACGTGAAGATGCCAAGCGGCACACCGAGCACCACCGACAGCACGGTCGCCACCAGCATCAGCGCGAGCGTCTCCATCAGCTTGTCCCACAGCCCGAAGCAGCCGATTGCATAAAGCAGTAGTACGAAGAACGCAGCAATCGGCAGACGCCGCGTCGCATTCCACGTGATCGCGCCGACCGCGAGCAGGATCAGCCACGCCGGCGTAGCCCTCAGCGCGCCTTCGAGCGGCACCAGCAGATAGCGCAGCAGTGCGATGCTGAAGTTGTGGAAGCTGTCACCGTGCGCGGTGACGAACGCCTGAACGACATCGTTCACCCAGTCGGCGATCGACAGATGCAGAAAAAACGAATGCATGATCAAACCTCCGATGCGCGTGAACGGGTGGCGCAGTGCGTCAGCCGTTCAGCGCAAAGCGTCGTGACTTCGTCGGAGAATCAGGCGCCTGTGAGCGAGGCCTGGACTTTCTGGGCCACGTCGTTCGGGACCCACGGTTTCCACATCTCCGGATGGTCGTGGAGGAACTGCCTGGCCATCGTCGGACCGTCGATCTTCTTGCTGGTCATCTCGAGGATGGTCTGGTTCAGGAAGTCCATCGAGAAGCTGACCTTGCCAAAGGCCGCCATCATTTCAGGCTCGGCTTGATAGAACGGCGTCGACACACCGACCTTCAGATGCGACACCAGATACGACGACGCGCACTGCGAGGTGCTGGTATCGGCACGCAGCGTCTTCCAGCAATCGGCGTTGAACGGCGGCATCTTCAGTTGCACGAACTTATATTTGGCCATCAGCGCTGCCGGTTCCCAGTAGTAGAACAGGATCGGCTTGCCACGCTGATACGCGGACGAGATGGCCGCGTCGAGCGCCGCACCGGTGCCTGGGCGGAAGTTCGTGTAGCTGTCGTCGAGCTTGAGCACTTTCAGCAGACGCGTGTTCACGCGTTCGCAGTCCCAGCCGGCCGGACAATTCAGGAAGCGGCCCTTGCCCGGTTCTTCGTCGTCCTCGAAGAGATCCTTGTATTTCGGCAGATCGGCGACCGAGGTCAGGTTCGGTGCGACCGGTTTGATGCCGCGTGCCGGGTCGCCCTTGACGACGTATTCCGGCACGTACCAGCCTTCGTTGGTGCCGCCCGGCAGCGTGTCGCCGATCAGCTTGACCTGACCGTCCGCGACGCCCTTGGCGATGATCTCCGAGCGGCCCGTCCACTGTTCGCCCCAGACCTGCAGATCATTACGCGCGAGGGCCGTTTCGGTCGCGGCGGTGCTGCCCGGTACGGTATCCGTCTTGCAGCCGTAGCCTTTCTCGGCGATATAGCGCAGCACTTCCGAGGTGAACGAACCGCTTTCCCAGGTGACGCCCGCAAAGCGTACGGTCTTGCCACTCGAGCACCAGGTGCCCGCGTGCGCGGCGGCCGGGAAGAGGGCGCCTGCGGCGAGTGCCACGCAGGCTGTGCGTATCCAGGTTTTCATCAGCATTGTTTTGTCTCCAATGTCGACCGGAGTTGGCGCTTCAGCGCTTACTCCGGTCCCATGCAACGTAGTTGCGTCGGTTTTTAGTTTGTGCCTCGGCAGAGGCGTCAGGCGTAGGTACTTCGAGAGCTTTGCGTTGCGGCGAGCACGGCCTCGTCGAGCGTGAGACCGAGACCCGGTTCGTCGGAGAGCGTGAGCCAGCCTTCGCTGTCGACGTCGATAGGTTGCGTCAGCATGAAATCGCGACGCTCGATCGACCATTCCGGCGGGTCGTAGGGAAACTCGATGAAAGGCGCCGACGCAGCGCCCGCCGTCAGATGAAGATTGGCAGCGAGTCCGATACCGTTGCCCCATGTGTGCGGCGTGAACACCTTGCCGCGCGCTTCGACGGCTTGCGCGAGCTTGCGCAGGCCTTCCATGCCGAGTGAACAAGCGACGTCGGGTTGAAACACGTCGAGGCAATCGCGTGCGAGCAGTTGATCGAACTCGTAGCGCTCGCGGGTCATCTCGCCACCGGCGATGCGGATGCCGGTGCTGCGGCGCAGTTCGACATGGCCGTCGTAGTCGCCGCGATGCAGCGGCTCTTCCATCCAGTAGACGCCGTGTTTTTCGAGCTCGCGGGCGACTTCGAGCGCTTCGTTCACCGTCCAGGGTGCCGCTGTGTCCCACGGCATGCGCCAGCCCTGGTTGCAGTCCACCATCAGTTCAAGACGGTCGCCTACCGCATCGCGTACTGCAGCGAGCGCTTCGAAATCGTCGGCGAGGCTTGGACGGCCGAAGCGGATTTTCAGCGCCGGGAAACCGCGTTCGGCGACCTGCAGCGCCATCTTCGCCATGTCGTCCGGATGCCGGTGCACGCCGCCCGAAGCGTAGGCGCGGATCCGGTTGCTGCGGCCGCCCATCATCTTCCAGCAGGGTTCGCCGCGAATCTTGCCGGCCAGATCCCATAGCGCGATATCGAGCGGCCACGGGCGTCCCGCATGAAAGCCGATGTTGTCCAGCACGGCGCTATGACGCCCGAGGGCGAGCGGATCGGTGCCGACGAACAGGTGCTGGTAGTCCGCGAAGCCGTACATCGCATCGCCGGAGCCGATGCCCACGTGACCCGCGTCGTCATGGACACGCACGATGGTCGCGGGAAATTTGCGCCGCGGCTGGCTATCCCAGGAAGCGGGGAACGGCGGATCGAGCTCCAGCTGGTGGTGCGTGATCTCAATCCGGCTAATGCGAGGTGTCTCAAAACTCATGGGCGTTCCTGGGACGAATGCCGCAATGCCGCATGAGGCGGCACGATTGGATTAGGAATGACGTCATGCTATGGAGGTGGCACGAGCAACTCAATCGCTTCAATTAAAGTAAATGACTGCATGCAATGCCGTGCGATTGAATGCGTATGATGCGAATGACACCCATGGCCTTGATGCCGGTGGGAAGGGAACAGGAAGGAGACCGTCGCTATGGCGATGAACGCGTGGCTGCCCAGGATCGAAGCGGGTAGCGATCCAAAATATCAGGTCATTGCGCGAGCTTTCGCGCAGGCCATCCTCAACGGCCAGCTACCAGCGGGCGAAAAGCTGCCGCCGCACCGCTCGCTCGCCAGCGAATTGCACGTCACCACCGGCACGATCAGCCGCGCCTATGCCGAGCTGGAGCGGCAGGGGCTGGCGAATGCGCGCGTCGGTGATGGCACATATGTGGCGCAGGCGCGAGCTCGTGAGATGTCGTCGGGCACGACACCGCGCGGCGCGCTGCGTCCTGGGATGCCACCCGCGCCGGCCTTGATCGATCTCGGGCAGAACGTGCCGCAATCGACGGGCGAAGCAACAGCGCTATGCGTGACGCTGCGCGAAATTGCCAACGACGAACGCCTTGCCGCCGAGCTGCTGCAATACGCGCCCGAAGCAGGCTCGATGCGGCATCGGCTGGCGGGTGCGGCATGCCTGGGGCGCGCCGGCAGTCCGGCGAGCGCGTCGCGCGTGCTGGTCACGCAAGGCGCACAGCATGCACTTGCGTCGGTGTTGCGCGCGGTCGCCCGGCCGGGCGATACCGTGCTGGCCGAAGTGGTCAGCTATCCTGGGATCATTGCGTTGGCGCGGCAACTGCGGCTGCACCTCGTCGGCGTCGAAATCGACTCCGAGGGTCTTGTGCCCGCCGCCCTCGAACTGGCGTGCAAGTCGCTGCACCCGCGCGCGATTTTTTGCGTACCCACCATCCACAATCCGACCACTGCGACGATGTCGAGCGAGCGGCGCGATGCCGTCGCCGATATCTTGCAGCGGCACGGCGTGCTGCTGATCGAAGACCTGGTGCCGGCGATGTTGCTCGAGGCGCCGCCTGAACCACTTTCGACGCGTCTGCCAGATCAATCGTTTTTGATCGCGGGCCTGTCGAAGTCAGTGGCGCCCGGGTTGCGGGTGGGCTATCTGCAAGCGCCGCCTGCGTGGTGTTCGAAGATCGCGGCGGTGATTCGCAGCGACTGCTGGATGACCGCGCCGTTGATGGCCGAAGTGGTGTCGCGCTGGATTGAAAACGGCGAGATGGAGCGGTTGAATGGCTTGCAGCGCGCGCATATCGAAACGCAGCACGAGGTGGCGAACGAAGTGCTCGAGGGGGTCGCCTACCGGCATGCGGCGACGAGTTCGCATCTGTGGCTGCCGTTGCCCGAACCGTGGCGTGCCGCGGAGTTTGCGGCGGCGTTGCGGCACGAGGGCGTGCTGGTTAAGACTGCCGACAGTTTTGTGATTGGGCGTAACGCGGCGCCGCATGCGATTCGGGTTTGCATGACAGGCGCTACTTCGCGCGACGCGCTGCTGCGCGGGTTGTCGATTATTCGCACTACGCTCGATCACGGGCTTGAGAGTGGGATGGCGTCCTCGTATGCGCCGTGAGGGCCTGGCGGTAGCGAAGTAGGTTGCACCCGCTGTTACATGAATAACAGCGCAAGAAGCGGAGCGTACCTTCAGGCACAAACCGCGACGATGACCTCATTGAAACTGGAGGTTATCGATGCGTGTCCCGTTCTCCCAACCCGCCATCAGACTACCGGCCGCATTCCAGCGGCTTGCGTGGTCGAATCTCGTTGCGCAGTCAGCCGAGCAGATCAGCCTCGCTGCCGCGCCGCTCGTTGCCGTGTTCGCGCTTGGCGCGAGCGCGCGTGAAACAGGTTTGCTGCAGACCGCCCAGACCTTGCCTTTCCTGTTGCTGTCGATTCCGCTCGGCGTGTGGGCCGATCGTCGCTCGCGCCGGACCCTGATGGCCCTCGCCGAAGGCATGCGCGTGATCGCCATGCTGAGCGTGCTGTTACTGGTGATCTCGCATGAATTGACGTTGCCTTGGCTAGCTGCGCTCGGGTGTCTCGGCGCGACCGGCACGGTGGCGTACAACGTGGCGGCACCATCGTTAGTGCCGTCGCTGGTGTCGCGCGAGTCGTTCGCAGCCGCGAATGGACGGCTCGAACTGGCACGCAGCGTTGCGTATTCCGCAGGACCTGCGCTCGGCGGCATGCTGGTGGGCTGGATCGGCGCGGGCTGGGCGTACGGCTGCGCGGCCGGCCTCTCGGCGTTGGCGGTCGCATTGCTAGCGGGGTTGCGTGAACCGCCGCGCACACTGACCGGGCAGCGCCACTTCCTGCGTGAACTGCGCGACGGTACCCGCTTCGTGCTGCGTGACGCCTTGCTGCGTCCGATGATCGCCACGGCTGTGTTTTTCAATCTCGGCTTCTTCATGTTGCAGGCGGTGTATGTGCCGTACGCGGTGCACCGGCTTGGGCTGACGGCGTCGGCTGTGGGCGTAACGCTCGGCGCGTATGGCGTCGGCATGGTGTGTGGGGCACTGGCAGCGCCGTCGATCGCGCAGCGGCTCAGATTCGGGCGCGTGCTGACGATTGGTCCTTTTTGCGGACTGCTCGCTTCTCTGGTGATGGTGGCAACGCTGGCCGTACCATCGTTCTGGTTGGCAATGCTAAGCTTCTTTCTGCTCGGTGTGGGGCCGATTCTCTGGGTGGTCGGCTCGACGACCTTGCGCCAGGCCATCACGCCTGATGGAATGATGGGACGTGTCTCGGCGATCAACAGCACGGCGACCTATGGCGCGCGACCGCTCGGCGCATTGCTGGGTGCCGCGGTCAGCGGGCATTGGGGTATGGAGGCGTGTCTGGTGATGGCAGCCGCTGCGTTTCTGGCGCAGGCGCTGATCATCGTGGGGTCGCCAGCGGCGCGGCTAGAAGCGGTTCCCGACGGGGCAGCGGCGTGACTGTCGGTTGGGCGATTGGCTGCACGATCCGCCTACGGCAGCTATTCTGTCAGTTGCGTCACCCAGCCCATGCGATGTCACGGAGCGGCAACGTCAATTCGTGATATCCGCGTGCACTTCTCTCTTCTTTGGCGGAGCAGAGCATGAGCAAACAGACTATTGCAGACTTCCTGGCAAAAACGCTTCACGCGGCTGGAGTCGAACGTATCTGGGGCGTGACCGGCGACAGCCTGAATGGCCTGTCCGACAGCCTCTACCGCCTAGGTTCGATCCGCTGGATGCACACCCGCCACGAAGAAGTCGCCGCCTTCGCTGCAGGTGCCGATGCCGCCGCCACCGGCAAGCTCGCGGTCTGCGCCGGCAGTTGCGGTCCCGGCAATCTGCATCTGATCAACGGCCTGTACGACTGCCATCGCAACCATCAACCTGTGCTCGCCATCGCGGCGCATATTCCGTCATCGGAAATTGGCCTCGGTTACTTTCAGGAGACTCATCCGCAGGAGCTCTTCAAGGAGTGCAGTCACTACGTCGAACTCGTGACGAACCCGTCGCAGTTCCCAGGCGTTCTGGCCACCGCGATGCACACGGCGATCGAACAGCAGGGCGTGGCCGTGATCGTTTTGCCCGGCGATGTGGCGCTCGGCGAAGCACCCGACGAAATGCCGGCATGGGCGGGCACGTTGGAGCCTGCCACGCTGTTGCCTGCCGCTGCGGATATAGACAGACTCGCCGAGCTGCTGAACCAGGCCGAAGGCGTCACGCTGTTGTGCGGCAGCGGTTGCGCAGGGGCGCACGACGAAGTGGTCGCACTGGCCGACGCGCTCGGCGCGCCGACCGTCCATGCGTTGCGCGGCAAACAGTACGTCGAATGGGATAATCCGTACGATGTCGGTATGACGGGCCTGATCGGTTTCAGCTCGGGCTACTATGCCATGATGTCGTCCGATACGCTTGTCATGCTCGGCACGGATTTTCCGTATCGCAACTTTTATCCGTCGCATGGCAATGTGGTGCAGATCGATCGCCGGGGTAGCGCGCTTGGCAAACGTACGCCATTGAAGATGGGTTTAGTCGGCGACATCAAGCCTACCCTGCAAGCGCTGTTGCCGAAGCTCACCCGCAAGACCGACCGCGACTTTATCGAGCGGGCCCGCACCCATTACTTCGCGGCGCGGCTCACCCTCGACGATCTCGCGAGGCCATCCGATCCCGGCAAGCCCATTCATCCGCAATATCTGACGAGCATCGTCGATGAGATCGCCGACGAGGATGCGGTGTTCACCGTCGACGTCGGCACGCCGACCCTGTGGGCCGCCCGCTATCTGACGATGAATGGCAAGCGCACTTTGCACGGCTCGTTCAATCACGGCTCGATGGCGAACGCCATGCCGCAGGCGCTCGGCGCCAAAGCCGCGCAGCCGGATCGGCAGGTGATCTCGCTATCGGGCGACGGCGGCCTCTCGATGCTGCTCGGCGATCTGCTGACGGCACGACAACTCGATCTGCCGATCAAGGTGGTCGTGTACAACAACAGTTCGCTGGGCTTCGTGGCCATGGAGATGAAGGCTGGCGGTTACCTCGATAGCGGCACGGACCTCAGTGCCACCGATTTCGCCGCTATTGCGAAAGGTGCTGGCATCTATAGCATACGTGTGGAGGATTCCGAAGCAATTGGCGACGCCTTGCGTGACGCGTTCGCGCATCCCGGCCCGGCGGTGATCGACGTCGTCACGGCAAAGCACGAACTCGCGATGCCGCCGAAGATCCAGTGGGCGCAGGCTAAGGGCTTCAGTCTGTATATGTTGCGTGCGGTGCTCAACGGCCGCGGCGATGAAGTGGTGGAGCTGGCGAATACGAATCTGCGCTAACAGTATTGGCAACGGTCTGCTGCTTCTGCGTTGCGCGTCGCGGGTTCGTCCCATGTCGCGGGTTGGTCCAGTGCCCGGTCACATCGGACAGGCTAAAATCTTTGGCTTTTCCAGGCGAGGCCATGAATCTGGCCTGGTGACCGATATCCACACACAGAGACACACTGAGGCGCAATTTTGAATAGTCCACAGCAGCAAGAGGGCCTGAAGCGCGGGCTGAAAAATCGTCACATCCAGCTCATTGCGCTGGGCGGGGCGATCGGCACCGGCTTGTTCCTCGGTTCAGCTAGCGTGTTGCAGGCGGCCGGGCCGTCCATGATTCTCGGCTACGCAATCGGCGGCATCATCGCATTCATGATCATGCGGCAGCTCGGCGAGATGGTCGCGCAAGAACCGGTGGCGGGTTCGTTTAGCCATTTTGCCTACAAGTACTGGGGCGATTTCCCAGGCTTTCTGTCGGGCTGGAATTATTGGGTCCTCTACGTGCTGGTCAGCATGGCCGAGTTGACGGCTGTGGGAACGTACGTGCATTTCTGGTGGCCTGGTGTGCCGGCCTGGGTATCGGCGCTGGTGTGCTTCGCCGGCATCAACGCGATCAATCTGGCGAATGTGAAGGCCTACGGCGAGACCGAGTTCTGGTTCGCGATCATCAAGGTGGTAGCGGTGATCGGCATGATCCTGTTCGGCGGCTATCTGCTGATTAGCGGCAACGGCGGTCCGCAAGCATCGATCAGCAACCTCTGGGCCGACGGCGGTTTCTTTCCGCACGGGTTTCATGGCCTCTTCATGATGCTGGCTGTGATCATGTTTTCGTTCGGCGGTCTGGAGCTGATCGGCATCACGGCGGCCGAGGCGGATGAGCCGCGCAAGAGCATTCCTAAGGCGGTGAATCAGGTGATCTACCGGATTCTGATTTTTTACATCCTCTCGCTGGTGGTGCTGCTGTCGCTGTATCCGTGGAATCAGGTGGCGGCCGGCGGCAGCCCGTTCGTGATGATCTTCTCGCAGATCGGCTCCACGCTTACGGCGAATATTCTCAACATCGTGGTGTTGACGGCCGCGCTGTCTGTCTACAACAGCGGTGTGTATGCGAATAGCCGCATGCTCTATGGCCTCGCGGAGCAGGGAAACGCGCCGCGCGCGCTGATGAAGGTGGATCGTCGTGGCGTGCCGTATCTGGCGATTGGCTTGTCCGCGCTGGCGACATTCGCCTGCGTGATCATCAACTACCTGATTCCTTCGGAAGCGCTCGGTGTGCTGATGGCGCTGGTGGTGGCCGCGCTGGTGCTGAACTGGTCGTTGATCAGCCTCACGCATCTGAAGTCTCGCAAGGCGATGGTGGCGGCAGGGCAGACGCTGGTGTTCAGGTCGTTCTGGTTTCCGGTCAGCAACTGGATCTGCCTGGCGTTCATGGCAATGATTCTGGTGATTCTCGCGATGACGCCGGGATTATCGGTTTCGGTGTGGCTGGTGCCGGTGTGGTTGCTGGTGATGTGGGTGGGTTATGTGGTGAAGCAGCGGCGGGCGGGCGCTGTTCACGCTACGCCTTGAGCCTGGCGCCCGGAGCCTCGTTCAGGAGGCCCTCCGTCGTGCCGTACCTTCATGACCGGCCGAAATTCGGCCGCGCGCCGCGACAGATAGAATGCATGGATCGTTATCCGCTTTGGAACACTTCGTGGCCGTATCTTCACCGCATTCCCCGGACGTCCTTGCCGCGCTGCGCGCGGCCACCGCGCAACGACATGCCACACTCGACTCCTCGATGCCGCTGGCGAAACCGCATCCGTCCATTGCCGATTATCGCGATCATCTGTTGCTGCTAAAGGCGTGGCTGGGTCCAATCGAAAGCTGGCTCGCGGGTTTCGCGGATGGTCCGCAGGATCCACGGACGCTGACACCGTTGCGGCGTCTGCCGTTAATCGAAAGCGATCTGGCGCACGACGCGATTGCCGGGTTGAGTGAGCGGACGAATGACGCGAGGCCCCGAGCGTTGCCGCGCGCTCACGGCGACAATCCCGCCTACCGTTGGGGCGTGTGCTACGTCGTGGAAGGATCGCAACTGGGCGGCGCGGTGCTTTATAAAAGGTTGCACGCACAACTGGCGCCGCACCCGTTGCGCTATCTGGCTGGCAATGGCGAACCGGTCGGGCCGCGCTGGCACCGGTTCGTCCAGGGTTTACAGCAGGACGTAATGGAAGACGCTGCGGTGCTGAGCGCCTGCGAGGGCGTAAGACACGCATTCGATAGCTTGCTTGAACTTTTACCGCATTCGAGCAGGGATGCCGGGGGAGTTTTTACCGACCACGCCTGATGGTTCGTGCTTCACGGTGCCTGGCGGCTTCGTGCCGAAGATATGCCGGGAATGCTGGCCCAAACCCTGCGGTCAAGCTTTCTGGTTTCGGGTAAAGTTTCGGACTATGGATAGACCTTCCCGAGAGCAGACAGCAGCGTCCTCCATCGACCCGGCGTCGGTGTTCGATTTGCTGCCCGATGCTTACCTCATCCTTGACGAACAGCGGGTCGTGGTTCTGGCCAACGCGCGTTATCTGAGCGTGCTCGGCGTAACGCTGGCCGAAATACAGGGGCGCTCGGTCTACGACATCAACCAGTTCGGTTCCGAGCAGCAACGCAACGAACGCCGTGCCTGGCTTGGAGACGCGCTGGACAATCTGGTGCCCGGAGAAATGCGTCTGTCACCGCTGCTGCGCTACGACATGGCAGCGGGGGGCCTCGAAGCGAGCCGTCCCGATGTGCGTTATTGGCAAATCAAGGCCAGCATGATGCCCGGGGGGGCGGCGCAAGGGCGACTGATAGCGCTATGCGTGCTCGATGTCACCGCAAGCATCGCGGCCAACGAGCGCAACCAGCGCGAGCGCGCCAAGTTGCGCTCACAGGCGCGCCTGCGCCAGGTACTGGTGGAAGAGGCGACCGCGCAGCTGCGCGACCATCAGGAGCAATTCCAGCAGGCGTTGGCGTTTGCGCATGTGGGCGCCTGGGAACTCGATCCGTCGACTGGCGCCATCGATTGCACGGCCCAGTGCAAGGCCAACCTGGGGCTGCCTTCCGACGTGGCGCTCGATGAGCACCGCTTCTTTACCGAACTCGTGTATCCCGACGATCGCGCGCGCGTACGCGAGACCATGCTGCATGCGATCGAGAACCGCGAGCCGTTCGAAGTCGAATACCGGGTGGTCTGGCCAGCGCAATCCGTGCATTGGATTCTGGTGCGCGCCGCGGGACGTTATCTCGGGGACGGCACGCTTAAATCAATGCTCGGTTTCACCCTCGATATCACCCGGCGCAAAGAGGCCGAGCTCGAGCAGCAGGCCATCGCGCAAGCGGAGAAACGTGCTCGCGAAGAAAGCGATCGCGCCGCTCGCGCCATGGATCATTTTGTCACGGCGGTCAGTCATGAGCTGCGTTCGCCGCTCGGTGCGATTCTCTCGTGGACGGCGCTGTTACAGCGTGCAGGCGACGCTTCACATGTTGTGCGCGTAACCGATGTGATCGAACGTAACGCCCGGCAGTTGTCGCATATGGTCGACGATCTGCTCGATAGCGGCGCGATCGCCACCGGCAAACTATCGGTCAACCGGCAGCCCGTAGATCTCGGTGCGCTAGCCGGCAATGTGGCAGAAGACATTCGCATGAAGGCCGAGGCGAAGGGACTGCGTCTGAAAGCGGATGACATACGCTCCTGCCTGGTGATGGCAGACGAAAGCCGTATGAAACAGGTGGTGTGGAATCTGTTGTCGAACGCCGTCAAATTCTCTGCGAGCGGTACCGTCGAACTGGTTGTCGGCGTGAACGGCGACAAGGCGGAACTGAGCGTGCGCGATAGCGGCTCGGGGATCGAGGCTGAGGCGTTAGGCCGGATCTTCGAACGGTTCGAACAGATCGGTGCAGAGGGCGCGGGGCGTGTGGGCGGTCTAGGGCTGGGCTTGTGGCTGGTCAAGCATCTGGTCGATCTGCACGACGGCAGTGTGTTTGCCGAAAGCGCCGGGCGTGGGCAGGGCGCCACGTTTCACGTCCTGTTGCCACTTTATCAATGATGGCGCCGATTTGGCATCTTCGAAGTGCATTCAGTCGAACGCCGGACGACCGGCGCACCTGCCGAACCTTCGGTCCCGCTCAGTCGGTATAAGGCGGCGGTTCGTTAAGGACTGCCCAGAACATACCGAGATCGCTGATCGCGGCCATGAAGTCGTCGAACTCTACCGGCTTCACGACGTAGGCATTCACGCCGAGATCGTAGCTGCGCAGTAAATCTTTCTCTTCACGCGAGGACGTCAGCATCACGACCGGAATTCTTTTCAGGCGGTCGTCGGCGCGCACGCTTTTCAACACCTCATGACCGTCGATCTTCGGCAATTTCTTGTCCAGTAAAATGACCGCGGGATTCTCGTCCGTGCGTGTGCTCCATTGTCCTTCGCGCCGCAGATAATCGAGCGCCTCCGCGCCGTCGCGTACGGATACCACCGGATTCGCAAGGCGCGATTTCTCGAGCGCAATCAGTGTCAGCTCGATGTCGTTAGGATTGTCTTCCACTAAGAGGATGGGTCTTAACACGCTGCGTTCCTTTACGTTGACGCTGCTGAATCCGTCGATGCGTCGTTGGTTGGCTCTTTGGGAACGGGTCTGAACGGACGGCCGGGAGAAAATGCCGTGAGACGCGCGACAGCCGCGGCCGTTTCATCGTAGTCAGCTGCCTCGGCGGCGAAGACCTTTGGCAAGGAAAAATAGACCGTTGCGCCCTTGTCGATTTCGCCGACTGCCCACGTTTTGCCGCCGTGCCGCTCGATAATCCGTTTGACGCTGGCAAGGCCAATGCCCGTGCCTTCGAATTCTTCGAAGCGATGCAGCCGCTGAAACACACCGAACAGTTTGTCGACGTAGCGCATGTCGAAGCCGACGCCGTTGTCGCGCACATAAAACACGTGCTGATCGGCCAACTCCCGTTCGCCTTCCTCGCTGCCAATTTCAATGATCGGATGTTCATCCGGCCCGCGACGATGCTGGCTGAATTTTACCGCGTTCTCGAGCAGATTTCGCAGTACGACATGAATGAGTACCGCGTCAGCCGTAACGCTACTCAGTGGACCGACGCGCCATTCGATCTGCGTGTCGCCGGATTGTTTTCGCTCGTCTGCAATCAGGCCGTCCACCAAAGAGCGCAAATCGACGTTTTGCGGCCGCAGTGCGGCGCGGCCCATCTGCGAGAATGCGAGCAGATCGTCGACCAGCTCGCCACCGAAGCGCGCCGACGCGACGATGCGCTCGACAAAGTGCTTGCCTCGTTCAGACAGGCGCGACGACTCCATCTCGCGGAGCAGATCGGCGAAGCCGACGATATGCCGTAGCGGTGCGCGCAAATCGTGCGACACCGTATAGGAAAAGCCTTCGAGTTCCTGGTTGGCGCGGCCCACTTCCATAGCGAGTTGCGCGAGTTCTTCAGCGCGGCGCAGAACGACGCCGAGCATCGCCGTGCGAAATTCCGCCGCAATTTCCAGCTCCGCGGGACGCCACGGCTGCGAGCGGCCGCGAACGGTTTCGGTCCACGCATCGAAGCTTTCGCGCGGCGAGAGCGATGCGGAGAGCGACGCAAGTTTGTTGCGCGGATCGCCGGCCCACTTCACCGTGCGTATCACCTCGGCGCGAAACCAGATGATGTAATTCCGGAACAGCTTCGAAATCGATACGGAGAGAATGCCCGCGCAATCCGGCTCGATGGGCGTGTTGCGTACGGCGGCCAGCGCGTCGGTCGAGTAGATGTCGTCGGGACGGGTGTCCATCCACGCGACCAGTTTATCGACCTCGGCTGCCACAGGTGTCGCGCCAACCAGTACGATGCGCCCATCGAACACGATAGCCGCGCCGGTCGCGTCGGTCAGCCCTAGCAGTTCCTTCGGATCCTCGGCGAGCGTGTCGACAAAGTTTTCGGTATTGGCCATTGCGGCAAGCAGGCGCGATTGCCGGCGCCGCAGTTCGATCCGGTACTCCGCCTCTTCACGCTCTTCCTTGGCTTCGACCTGCAGCGAGAGGACCTGCGCGATATGTTCGCAGGCGGTGCGCACCTCGAATGGCGGAACGCGCGCCGTTGCGTGATGGCAGGAGATCAACCCCCATAGCTTGCCGCGCACTACGATCGACATCGACATGGAGGACCACGTCCCCATGTTCTTCATGTATTGGACGTGCACCGGCGAAACGCTGCGCAGTGACGAGTACGTGAGATCGGTCGGCCGGCCCGTGGTCGGGTGCAGGGCCGGAACGAGCGGCGCGGGTAGGTAGTCGGCGTCGGCGATCAGGCGAATGCGATTGCGCACATAGAGCGCGCGCGCCTGGGCGGGAATATCGGAGGCGGGGAAATGCTGGTCGAGATACGACGGATAGCCTGGTTCGATCGCTTCGGCAAGGACATGTCCATGACCATCGTGGTCGAAGCTGTAGACAAGCGTGCGGCCGAAGCCGGCAATGCGGTGCACCTCTTGCGCGGCTAGCGCCGCGAGCCCGTCGACACTCTGAACCTCTTGCAGGCGGTTGATAAACGTGCGGACAAGTGGATAGATCGACGAGAACACGTCGGCCGTGCCCCGGGCCGGTTCGAGTTCAACAATGCCGACGCCGTCGAGGCGATGGACTACGACAGCCAGCGGCGAAACGCGCTCGCTGCCAACGTTGCGCGGATCGTTTATCGAGCCTGCGTAGAGAGGGACGCCATCGGCTTCGAGCGTGCGTAATGCATCGAGCGCGAGCGCCGCGGCCGCGCCGAGGACGCGTTCGAGAGGTTGTCCAAGAAGCTGCTCTACAGGGGTGGCCGTGAGGGCTGAGATGTTTTCGCTGGCTTGCAGCACGGTGCCGTCGTCGGCCGTGCTGATGAGGAATCCATGTGGCTGGATGCCCCCAGGAATATGGATGGGTTCGCTAGCACAGTCGGATGTCGCGACCCGGCCGTTTGTCATGTCTGTCATGCTCGCTCCGTGCGGACTCGCTGACATTCTCGCATAGACGCGCGGGTTTGCAGGGTTGCGGGAGCGTGTGCGATTCCGTGTGCAGAATGCGCGCGCAGTCTGGATTGGGATGCAATTTTTTTGGGGGGGTAGTGCGGGAGGACGTACTGCGGGAGAAAGTACTGGTGCCCAGGGCCGGACTCGAACCGGCACGCCTTGCGGCGGGGGATTTTGAGTCCCCTGCGTCTACCTGTTTCACCACCTGGGCTTGTCTTGCGACACGTGCGCAAAGGATGCGCGCGGCGGGAAACGCAGATTATGGCCGAAATTGGCGTTCCGGGCAAGTTGCGCGCCGACCGCCTCAAACCGTCCGCGAAAACCGCTCCAAGGTCTGTTGACCGAGATACCGGTCGAACACCATCGCTATGTTGCGCACGAGCATCCGCCCGGCCGTCAGCACTTCGAGCTTGTCACCGCTCAATAACACCAGGCCGTCCTCCGCGAACCCGCGCAGACGTTCCAACTGCGGCGCGAACGTCTCGGCGAAGCGGATGCCATACGCAGCCTCGAAGTCATCGAAACGCAGCTCGAGATTACACATCAGTTGCGTGATGATGTCGCGGCGCAGGCGGTCGTCGGCGGTCAGGCGCACCCCGCGCGTGAGCGCGAGGCGTCCGGCGTCGATCGCGGCGTCGTACTCTGCCAGGTCTTTGGCGTTCTGCGCGTAGACATCCCCCACCTTGCCGATGGACGACGCCCCGAAGCCGATCAGATCGCATTCCGCACGCGTGCTATAGCCCTGGAAATTGCGATGCAAGCTGCGCTGGGCTTGTGCGATAGCCAACTCGTCAGTAGGCAACGCAAAGTGGTCCATGCCGATGTATACATATCCCGCACCCGTCAAACGCTCGACAACCAGCTTGAGAATCGCGAGCCGCACTGCCGGCGAGGGCAGCGCCGCAGCGTCCATCTGGCGCTGCATCTTGAAGATCTGCGGCATGTGTGCATAGCCGAACACCGACAGCCGATCTGGCGTGAGAGCAAGCATGGTATCGAGCGTGCGGCTGAAACTGTCGACTGTCTGATGCGGCAAGCCGTAGATCAGATCGACGCCGATCGAATGAAAACCGACGGCGCGGGCGGCTTGCATCACCGAGGCGGTCATCTCGAGCGGCTGGATACGATTGATAGCCTGCTGGACCACCGGATCGAAATCCTGCACACCGAGACTTAGCCGGTTAAAGCCGAGTTTGCGCAGATGGGCGATGGTTTCGGCGGAGGCTTCGCGCGGATCGACTTCGATCGAAAACTCGCCCTGCGAGTCTGGGGTCAACGAGAAATGCCGGCGGGTGGCCGCCATCAGCTCGCTCATCTCGTCGTGCGACAAAAACGTTGGCGTGCCACCGCCCCAATGCAGTTGTGAAACCGGCCGTGCGGTATCGAAGCAGGCCGCCTGCAAGGCGAGCTCACGCTTGAGCCGCTCGAGGTAAGGACGGGCACGCGCACGGTTCTTCGTCGCGATCTTGTTGCAGCCGCAATAGAAGCACACGGTGTCGCAGAACGGGATGTGGAAGTACAACGAGAGATCCGTCGCCGACGCGCCCGGATCAGCCGCGGCACGCAGATAGTCGGCGTGATCGAAATCGTCGCGGAACTGAAGTGCGGTTGGATAGGACGTATACCGTGGGCCGTTTGCGCTGTATCTGGCGAGCAGATCGGGACGGAAGAGGGTGTCGGCGGTGGTCATGGGCGGCTCGGTGGACGCCACGCCGGGAAGTACGGAGACACCTGTGTGCCGGCAAGACCGGTGGAACGGGACAGGCGCCTCTTGAGCGTGGCCTTGTGTAGCGGTCCAGTTTACGGGAGCACTTCAGCTAGGCCTTGTGTAATAAGGTCGCACGCCGCTCAATGGCACAATGCAGGGTTGGCGTGCCGCAAGCGCGCGTTCAGTAGGTTGTTGGGCGTTTCAGGAAGAGTCTGGTGACTGTCGTCGAATCTCCGTTCAATGTAGCCGGTCATGCGTGCCGCCCAGATTGCGGGGCGTGCTGTATTGCGCCGTCGATCTCGAGCCCGATCCCGGGCATGCCGCACGGCAAGCCGGCGGGCGTGCGTTGCATCCAGCTCGGCGACGATCTGCGTTGTGCGATCTTCGGCGAGCCTGAACGGCCAGCGTGCTGCTCCGGTCTGCAACCGCAGGGCGAGATGTGCGGCACGACGCGTACCGAAGCGCTTGCCTGGCTCACCCAGCTCGAAACGCTGACGCAACCCGCCCTGCCATCCGATCCCCGCAACGGGGCTGTTTCAACCGCAACCCGTTGCATGGGAATGGCGTAAGAGCTTTGCATTGGACCGGAGAACCTGCATGACCCAACCCGTTGCGCCGACCCGGCGCGGATTTCTGCTCATGGCCGCTGCGGCGGTGGGCATCACTGTGTCGCTGGCGGCTTGTGCGGCCTCGACCTTTCCGTTCATCCCGTCGCACTACACGTTCTCGCAGCAGCAGGTGCAAGAGGCCGTGCAGCGCAAATTTCCTTACCAGCGCACCATTTCGCAGGTGTTCCAGGTTCAGCTGGCCAATCCGGTGGTCGGCTTCCTGCCGGATGCCAACCGCGTCTCGATCCGGCTCGATGCGCACCTCGCCAGCCCGTTCCTGCAGGAACCGGTGGATGGCGTCTTCACGTTGTCTAGCGAACTGGCCTATGACGAAGCCAGCAAGTCCGTGGTGCTGAAATCGCCGAATGTGGATAGCGTGAACGTCAGCGGTGGGGCGCAGGCCTACACGCAGCAGATCAATGCCGCCGCCGCGCTGCTAGCGACGCAGTTGCTGAACAACTATCCCATCTACACCTTCAAGCCGGACCAGTTGCAATTTGCCGGCGTGAACTACGAACCCGGTACAATCACCATCCTTACAAACGGCATACGCGTGCAGATCGTCGAGAAATGACGCGCCGCGGCCGCCAGGGCCGCCGTGCGCCGCTTGTGTTCCGTGCGCCTGGCAAGCCCTGATTCGACAACTGTTGGCGATGAGGGGGATAGATGGACTGGTTACTCGCTTGCAAGGCTTTGATACTCGGCATCGTCGAAGGCCTGACCGAGTTTTTGCCGGTATCGAGCACCGGCCATCTGATCGTCGTGGGCAGCCTGCTCGATTTCACGGGCGTGCATGCCAAAACCTTCGATGTCGTGATCCAGCTCGGAGCGATTCTGGCGGTGTGCTGGGAGTATCGGCGGCGGATCGGCGATGTTCTGACGGGTTTGCCGGCGCGTCCCGACGCGCGCCGCTTCGTGCTCAACGTGATTATCGCGACCATTCCTGCGGTCTTACTCGGCTTGCTGTTCGAAAAGGCAATCAAGGATGCGCTGTTTTCACCTGTGCCGGTCGCGTTCGCGCTGGTGGTGGGCGGCGTGATTATCCTGTGGGCCGAAGGGCGGCAGCGCACACGCGATGCCGTGCCACCGCGCGTGCAGTCGGTCGACGCGCTGACCTCTCTCGATGCCCTCAAAGTAGGCCTTGCTCAGTGCTTCGCGCTCATACCGGGGATGTCGCGCTCGGGCTCGACCATTATCGGCGGCATGCTGTTCGGTCTCGAACGGCGGGTGGCGACCGAGTTCTCTTTTTTCCTTGCGATGCCGATTATTTTCGGCGCGACGGCGTATGAACTGGTCAAGAGCTGGCATCTGCTGTCGGCAAATGCGTTGGG
Organism: Paraburkholderia phenazinium; assembly: GCF_900141745.1. Classification (NCBI taxonomy): domain Bacteria; kingdom Pseudomonadati; phylum Pseudomonadota; class Betaproteobacteria; order Burkholderiales; family Burkholderiaceae; genus Paraburkholderia; species Paraburkholderia phenazinium. Next base: position 1,452,476 of record NZ_FSRM01000001.1, read on the forward strand.
GATGTTCACGCTTGGTTTTGTCGCCGCGTTTGTGAGCGCCTTCATATGCGTGCGTTGGTTGCTGCGCTACATCGCGGCCCATGATTTCACGGTGTTCGCGTGGTATCGGATCGCGTTCGGTTTGCTGATCCTGGTCGCAGGATACAGCGACCAGCTGGACTGGGCTGAGTGACGGCTGTTCGCTGGCTGTAGCCCGCGTTTCAGCTGCCCCTGCGCCGCTTGAACACCAGATCCCAGACACCGTGACCAAGCCGCAGGCCGCGGCGCTCGAATTTCGTCACCGGACGATAGTCGGGGCGCGGCGCGTAGCCGTCGGCGGTGTTTTCGAGCGCAGGTTCTGCGCCGAGCACTTCGAGCATCTGCTCGGCGTAGTTTTGCCAGTCAGTGGCGCAGTGCAGATACGCGCCTGGCTTCAGACGCGAGACGAGCAGCGCGACGAACTTCGGTTGAATCAGCCTGCGCTTGTGATGACGCGCCTTGTGCCATGGATCGGGGAAAAAGATGTGCACGCCGTCGAGACTTTCCGGCGCGATCATCTGTTCGAGCACTTCAACCGCATCGTGCTGGATGATGCGGATATTCGACAGTTGCTGCTCGCCCATCAGCTTGAGCAAGGCGCCGACACCAGGTTCGTGGACCTCGACGCCGAGGAAATCGTCGTCTGGGCGATGCGCAGCGATTTCGGCCGTGGTCGCGCCCATGCCGAAACCGATTTCCAGCACGCGTGCGGCTTCGCGCCCGAACACCGCGTTCCAGTCGGGCTGCTGCGGTGCGTACGGAATCACAAAGCGCGGACCGAATTCGTCCATTGCACGACGCTGACCGGTCGAGACGCGCCCCGCGCGGGTGACGAAGCTGCGGATGCGGCGCAAACGCAGCGCTTCGTTCGAGTCGGTCGCGTCGCCCGCCGTGCCTTCAGCCGATGTTGCGGAGGGTTCGTGGTTCGCTTCGCCGGGCAGGTCGGCTTGGTTCGGATCGTGGGTCATCTTCGATGGCTACAACGGTAGCGGCAAGGTCAAGGCGGTATGGGCGGCGTTGCGTGCACCGGAAGGCGCGACTGCATCGATAGCCGGCAGTGACCGCCGTCCCGTCAGTACGGCCAGTACAAAAAAGCCGCCTTCGTGGAGGCGGCTCTCGTGCTGGAATTCCGCTGAGGGTCAGCTGAATGTGGAGCGGGCGATGGGAATCGAACCCACGGCTCTAGCTTGGGAAGCTAGGGTATTACCATTATACGACGCCCGCAGAGCGCGCCATTTTACGCGGGTTTGGGGTGTTTAGGCAAATGCGGGGCGGTAGGGTGACGGGCGCGTGGATCCCATCCGAGCCTGGTGGCCGCAGGAATTGGCCGGAAATTCAAAGTCTTAACGCGGTACTTCGAGAATTATCCGAATGAGATCTATCACCGCTCCCGAATCCGTATCAATTCGTTTTGCTAAATGAATATCCCGCTAGCGCAAGCACTATTATGCCAAATGATTAATCTTGAAGCTAACGAGTTAATTTATCTGAGGCACTAACTGATTGCCGTCTTTCAGTCAAGCATGACAGGCGCACAACATCCGAAAAGTCAAATATCTACCTAAAGCGCATAGATATATCGCCGATGAACAAGCAAGCCTTCGAGCGCCGCAGATCAACGCGCTAGCCCCTATCCACAAGCGCTCACCATTCCGCGTCACCCCAATCCACGTTCACCCAGATTCGCAGAAAAATACTCGCATCGTAACTAAAGATCGCGAAAGCCGTGCCGTATACATCTTCAGCACCCTTTCAAAAAATTACACGGATCCGTTTGAAGAAACCTGTCAAGCAGATCGAGAAGTAATTCCGGGAGCACGTGCTAGCAGGAAAAATCGAGGTCAAATCTAACTAATGGCGTGAGATTGCGGACGTGAGAGCCCGTGCTCGCCTGGATAAAACAAACAGATATGAAAAACAAACCACTATTGGCGTTGTCTCTTGTTGCATCGCTTGTTCTGACCGCTTGCGGGGGCGGTGGGGGTTCCGGTTCGTCGACGACGCCTGCCGCGACCAGTGCTTCATCACCTTCGGCGGCCAGCGCGCCGGTCGCCAGCGCTCCGGTGGCGGCATCGACGCCCACCGTCAACGGCGAAACGCTGCCAAGTCTGACGAGCCCGCAAGCCGGCTCGACCGCGGCAACCGGCAACGGTCTGCAGGGGATCTGGACGGCGAACGCGAGCGGCGACAAGACCACCGCCTTCATCGATGCGCAAAACAACATTTCGTATCTGAGCACGGTTCTCACGCTCCCCGTGTCGCAGTTCTTCGGCGTCATCTCGCCGACCAGCACGACGTGGACGTTGACCTCGGGCGTCCAGTTTCTGCAACCCTTCTTCTACGCGACCACCTCGGGCTCGGGGACGTTCACGGCCAATCAGGCATTCAGTGGCAGCTTTGTCGCTAACAGCAGCACGGTCAATCTGTCGTGGACCTACGATCCCGCGAACGCTCTCGCTGTGACGCAGGCGTCGGTAGTGGGGACGTGGGCGGAGACCAACTCCTCGATCACGGTCGATAGCAGCGGCGCCGTCACCGGCACGTTGAGCAGCTGCCCGGTCACCGGCACGCTGCTGCTGACGAGTGCAGGCTCGAGTCAGAATCTCTACTCGTTGAGCCTCACGACCGGCACGGCCGCAGCGTGCGCAACTCCGGGCAAGACGCTCTCGGGCAACGCGGCAATTGTGTTTCTGCCGATCTCGGGCAGCACGTTGTACGCGCGCTCGATCCTCTACGTGATCCACTCGTCGGACAACTCGGCCGTCGCTTATGGCCAGGTGTCGCCGCAATAAAAGCAGCATGAAATAACGCCGCCGCCGTCGCGTCAGACAGGCGGCGGCGCTCGCCTTATCGGGACCGCTCGCGGCTACCGGTTCTGAGGTCTACACATGCAGAGGCGGACGCGGCCAGCAACCGCGCCCGCACTCGCCGCTCAGATCACGAAATACGTCAGTTGCACAGCGGCTCGCGTCACGACCATCAACAGCACCTGCACGATCACGAACAACAGGATCGGCGACAGGTCGATGCCGCCCAGGTTCGGCACCACGCGGCGCAACGGATTCAGAAATGGCGCGGTGAGCTGAAACAGAATCGGCATTGCCGGCGAGCGCGGGTTGAGCCACGACAGCAGCGCCATCAGGATCGTCAGCCAGATGATCAGGTTGAGCCCCCACTTGATCACCGTCAGCAGTGCGACGATCAGCAGCGTGGGCCACAGCGCGAGCGGATCGACGCCGGTCACGGCCACCATCAGCATCACATACACGACCGCTGCGATCAGCGCGGCGAGAATGCTCGCCCAATCGATGCGGCGGGTACTGGGCACGATCCGGCGCAGCGGCAGCACGATCCAGTTGGTGGCATGCATGACGGCGTTCGAGACCGGGTTGTACGGCGGCAGACGGACGACCTGCAGCCATGCGCGCAACAGCAATGCCGCGCCGAACAACGTGAAAACGGTATTGAGCAGAAAACGGGCGATATCGCCGAACATCTCGTGTCCTTTCCTTCAGGGTAGCGGCCGGTGCGAACCGGCCGCCGGGCGTCGGCACGCCGCTATGGGCGCGCCGACGTGTTTATCAGTTTGCATACTGCGAGCTGGCGCGGCCGAGACCGGGCCACACCGCGATGAGTTACACCGTTACCTTGATTTCGCTGATCAGGATCGAGCCGTTGCCGCCGTCGGTGTAGTTCGGAATGTCGGCGAGCAGTGTTTCGGACGCTGGCTTGAATACCGTGTAGAACGCCTCGAGCGTATCGAACAGAAAATGCCCAGCCGCGACGAAAGGTGGCGGCGTGCCCGGCGGCCCGGCGTTGATGCCGGCGTCGACGGACCAGCCTTTGAGTGCCGCCCCGAACAGCTTCGCGGCCAGCGGCATGTGCGTGCCGCAGTAGTAGTCCATGTCGAAGCGGCCGTTTTCTCGATACGGATAGAGGATGCTGACCTTGATCATTATGTGTTCTCGTCGGTTGGTCCCGGTGCGAGGCGCTGGCGGATTGCGCGCTGCGCCGGACGTCACATTATCACGGCTTAGTTGACGCTAGTACCAGCCGGCGCCTGATTCAGCGACCGTCCGAGCGATTCTTCAACGGCGTCGGCGATTGCGTCGATGGCGGCCGGCGGCGTAGCCCGGCGCCGCGCGAGTGCAATCGCGCGCCGGCTCATCAGGCCGTACAGCGCCGCATGGTCGCCGCCGAGCGTTTCGAACAGTTCGAGCTGCTTGCGCACGACGCCCGCATCGCCGCGTGACACGGGGCCGGCGAGGGCGCCTGGCAAGCCCTTTTCACGGGCCGTTTGGATCGTGCCGGCCAGCATCGGCAGGAGCGCGCGCAGCGCGTCGTCTTCCGCGAAGCCGAGGGTGCGCCATAGGGCGACGCATTCTGCGAGGCCGCACAAGGCGAAGCTGGCAGCGTAGTGGGCGGCGCCGTGGTAAAGCATGCGCGTGCCCGGTGGAATCGACAGTGGGTGGCAGCGCAACGCCAGCGCGAGCGCAGTCAGCGCGTCTTTCAGTGCGCCGTCGGCCTCGATGGTCACCGAGCAGCCAGCGATGCGCTCGATATCTGCGAGATCGCCGCTAAACAGGTAGAGTGGGTGAAAACCACCTATCGACGCACCCTGCGCCCCGGCTGCCGCGAGCAGATCCACCGGCGAGGCGCCACTGCAATGCACCAGCGCGCGCACGCGCCCAGCGGCTTGCGGCGCGCAATCAAAGCGCAAAGTGTTCGCCGTCGAACCGATGCTGTCGTCGGGAACGGTTAAAAAGACGATATCGGCGGCGTCGACAACCTCTTGGGGGGTGTCGTACGCCGCGCACTGGTCGATCTGGGCGGCGAGCTGGCGTGCCGATTGAGGCGTGCGGCTGGCCACCGCGGTGACCGCATAGCCGGCGCGGGCGAAGCCGAGCGCAAGGCAGCGCGCAAGGCGCCCTGCGCCGATGAAGCCGAGACGCGGCATGGACGGCTGGGACATGGTTACTGCTCCGGACGGCACGATGAACGGAAAGCTGGAGTATCGCGCATTCAATTGTCGCTCGCGAGACGGCGGGGTGGCGGTGCACTGCGCGAAACCTTTCCTCAGATTAAATTTCGTGCCATATGGTTTGGCCGGCGGCACATTTGCCCGCGCGACCCCTGCAGGCCCGGAAACTGCTCACAATGAATTTGGTCGATGAAGTGAGGGGTTGGAGTTTTCTGTCTCGCAGTCTGATTCGGGAGGTCACCATGAGCATCTTTTCTTACCGAAAGCACTTGCGGTTCTTGACTCATTCGCAGCGGCGCCGCTGGTGGGATCAAAAAAAGCGCCTGACGCCACGTGTCAAAATCAGCGGTGCCTATGTGCCGCCGAATGTCATACGCGAATTTACCTACGTCAAGGTGGGTTAAAAGATTTGCCCCTATGGGTAAAAAATGCCCGGCCATGAGCCGGGCATTTTCGTTTTGTGAGCGGCGATGCGCTTTGAGCGTTATGTGTTTGTTTCGGTCAGCCTTCAACCTGGACGTGATTGAAGTGAATTTGTAATTAAAGATTACCGCTGCTGGGGATTTCCCAGACTGCTGGCCAGTAAAAGTGGCGTTTGCCGATGGGTGATCCGGCGCAAACCCTTGGTTTCCGAGATGTTGCGGGTAGGGTGTGCAAGAGAGCTCTCGCGTTTACCCGTTGCGGCGAATTACGGCTCGTCTACACCGATTGCAATTTGCAACAAATGCGAACAGCTATGCGGGTCCTTTTTCGATACATTCAATTCCATAGCATGCATGTCATGCGACACGGTCATCCGGCCGCGCTTGGAGAAGAAAAGTGAAAAAGATCATTCCGCTTGTTGTTGCCGCTGCGCTTGGTGTTGGCTTTGCCTCTGCTGCCGAGGCGCATGTGTCCGTTGGTATCGGGATTGGCATTCCGGTGGCTCCGGCCTATCCGGTTTATGCCGCGCCGCCGCCGGTGTACTACGCACCGCCGCCCGTCTATGCTCCGCCGCCGGTCGTTGTGGTGGGTGGCGGCTACGGCTACTACGGTCACCCGTACTACCATCGTGGATACTACGGGCGTGGTTATTATGGTCACGGCGGCTATGGCCACGGTGGCTATCACCACTATTGATAAACGCGCTCCCGGGATGCGTCGCAGTTTGACTTCGACGTAGCTCGTGGCTCGAATATTTATCGAAGGTTGGTGAAACAGCTAAACGGCGTGATGCGGGCTCGGTTGCCTGCATCACGCCGTTTTCATTTGCGCGGCGCTACGCCTCTTTTGCGAATTCGTTGGATATCCGGCGAGGTGCTGACGTCGCCGTCCTGCATTCCATAGTGCGGCTGAAGCTGGGAGAATGCCTGCTTATTTCACCGCTCTGGAGTGTCCCGCCAATGCAAGTGCTTCCCGCTCCCACATATGTCGATGTCGTCGATGCCGCTGCGCGGCTCGAGGGCGTCGCGCATCGCACGCCGGTTCTGACGTCCACCACGGCCAACGAACGGACCGGTGCGTCGATTTTCTTCAAATGCGAAAATTTTCAGCGCATGGGTGCGTTCAAGTTTCGCGGTGCCTATAACGCGATCTCGCACTTCGACTACGTGCAGCGGGACGCCGGCGTCGTGACGTTTTCGTCGGGCAATCACGCTCAGGCGATTGCACTGTCGGCACGTCTCGCGGGAATCCACGCAACGATTCTCATGCCGCACGACGCGCCTGCGGCGAAGGTCGCCGCCACCCAGGGCTACGGCGGTGAAGTGATCATTTACGACCGCTATAAAGAGAACCGCGAAGAGATCGGCCGGCGCCTCGCGAAAGAGCGCGGCATGACGCTGATCCCGCCGTACGATCATCCGCATGTCATCGCAGGGCAGGGCACGGCGGCGAAAGAACTGTTCGAGGAAACCGGTCCGCTCGATCTGCTGTTTGTGTGTCTCGGCGGCGGCGGATTGCTTTCCGGCAGCGCGCTCGCGGCAGCCGAGTTGAGTCCGCAATGCAAGGTGATCGGCGTCGAGCCGGAGGCCGGCAACGATGGCCAGCAATCGTTGGCGCGCGGCGAGATCGTGCACATCGACGTGCCGCAAACCATCGCCGATGGCGCCGCGACTCCACACCTGGGCGCTTACACGTTCCCGATCATCCAGCGTCTGGCGGAGCAGATTGTGACGGTGACGGATGCGCAACTGGTCGAGACGATGCGCTTTTTCGCGCAGCGCATGAAGATCGTTACCGAGCCGACGGGTTGCCTCGCCGCGGCCGCCGTGATGAACGGCATTGTCCCGGTGAAGGGCAAGCGGGTTGGCGTGCTGATCAGCGGCGGCAATGTGGATCTGGCGCGCCTTGCGCAGTTTCTTGCGTGACTAAAGGGCTAAGCCACGCGCCTAATTCACGGTCCGACGAGCGCACCTAACTACAGACCCAGTTCGCCCCACAACGTGTCGATACGCTGCTTCACCGCAGCGTCCATCTCGATGGGGCGGCCCCACTCGCGATCAGTTTCGCCCGGCCATTTGTTGGTGGCGTCGAGACCCATCTTCGAACCGAGTCCCGCTACCGGCGAGGCGAAATCCAGATAGTCAATCGGTGTGCGATCCACCAGCACCGTATCGCGCACCGGATCGATACGCGTCGTGATGGCCCAGATCACCTCTTTCCAGTCGCGGATATTCACGTCCTCGTCGACCACGACGATGAACTTCGTGTACATGAATTGTCGCAAGAAACTCCACACGCCGAACATCACTCGTTTGGCATGGCCGGGGTAACTTTTCTTCATCTGCACGATGGCCATCCGGTAGCTGCAGCCTTCGGGCGGGAGATAGAAGTCGGTGATTTCGGCAAACTGCTTCTGCAGCAACGGCACGAACACTTCATTGAGTGCGACGCCGAGCACGGCCGGTTCATCGGGCGGTTTGCCGGTGTAAGTGGAGTGGTAGATTGCGTCGCGTCGCATCGTGATGCGCTCGACGGTGAACACCGGGAACCACTCCTGTTCGTTGTAGTAGCCAGTGTGATCGCCGTAGGGACCTTCGAGCGCGTGTTCATAGGTAGCGCTCGCACCTTTCGAGGGCCGCGGCGGCGCACCTGCGGGAGCCGGCGCAGGCGCGCCTTCCTGCGGATAGATAAACCCTTCCAGAACGATCTCCGCGCGCGCCGGCACTTGCAGCGTGTCGACGCCGGGCGTGATGCACTTCGCGAGCTCGGTGCGGCCGCCACGCAGCAGGCCGGCGAACTGGTATTCCGAGAGCGTATCGGGCACCGGCGTGACCGCGCCGAGGATGGTGGCCGGATCGGCGCCGAGCACGACAGCGACCGGATACGGTTTGCCGGGATTCTGCAGCGCGAACTCGCGGAAATCGAGCGCGCCGCCGCGATGCGCAAGCCAGCGCATGATGAGTTTGTTACGCCCGATCAGCTGCTGGCGATAAATGCCTAGATTTTGGCGGCTCTTGTTTGGGCCGCGCGTAACGGTCAGTCCCCAGGTGATCAGCGGGCCGGCGTCGCCCGGCCAGCAGGTCTGGATCGGCAGCTTTGCGAGATCCACATCGGTGCCTTCCCAGACGATTTCCTGGCAAGGCGGGCTGCTTACAGTCTTCGGCGCCATGTCCCAAACTGCCTTGGCGAGCGAGAACAGTTTGCCGGCGTCCCTGAGGCCCTTGGGCGGCTCCGGCTCCTTGAGGGCGGAGAGCAGACGCCCGACGTCGCGCAGCGACTCCAGTGCCGCGCTATCGCCGTCCTGTTCGCCTGAGTTGATGCCCATGCCAAGCGCAACCCGCCGCGGCGTGCCGAACAGGTTGCCGAGCACCGGGAACGCGTGGCTTTGCCGGCTCTCAAACAACAACGCCGGGCCGCCGGCGCGCAGCACGCGGTCGCACAGTTCGGTCATTTCCAGGATGGGCGAAACGTTTTGCGGGATACGGCGCAGCTCGCCTAGCGTTTCGAGACGGCCGACGAAGTCGCGCAGGTCTTTGTATTTCATCTGGTCGGGATTGGGGCCGCGCAGCGCGGCGGGAAAGTGGGGCGCGACAGGCAATCGCCGCGCAGGATCGATTGTCGATTTTACCTGCGTTGGTTACCGTACGTTGCGGACCGAAAACTGTAACTGACCCAAGAGGCGCGCAGCGCGCGGCTTTCCACACGCTGAACACTGTTCGTTATTACAATTAGTTATACATTTGCCCGTCTATAGTGTTGACGATCTATTAAACCCTGCTAGAATCCGGTCACATTGGTTGCAGGGCGTGAACCTTTTTACCTCCGCCCCCGGTCCTTACGACGCAACGCGTCACCGCTTACCGACCCCCCTGCACGGTATTTGACGGTCTTTTTTGCAGTCCTCGCCAGCGCAATCTGACGCTGGTTTTTCGCGTGGGAGCCTCTGCGTGCGTGTTTTTTAAGCACGGCGCCGAGCAGTTTCGAGATGGCTCCCCACCGACGGTTTATGCCGTATTCCCGACGCCGCAGCTGCCCTAACCAGAGCACGCGACGTCTTGACTCTGCGAACGTGATTTGATGCCGGCTCGACCGGTGGGGTTCGCAGAGCATGCAAGATGGGAGATCTGAATGAACGCCTGGTTATCGTGGCGTCCCGACGAACGACTTGCGCAAGGCTTACGCGCAGTCTTACGTCGCGGTACGCGTATGAGTCATCATCTGTTCAGCATTGTTGGCGGTTCCGCCATCCTGCTGGCAGTCGCGCTGTGGCTGATGCCGACCTGGCGCGGCACCCTGGCCGCAAAGTTGATGCCGGTCATTTCCGCTGCTGTGCAGGCCGGCCCCGCCCGTCTGTTGCAGGGCAATCCGCTACCGTCGTTCGCGCCCTCCGGGGTGTCGTCGTCCGACGATTCGCTGTCCGCCAATTCCGTTGGCGGCGACGTCAGCAACGGCGCTACCAGCAGCAACACAAGCTATGACGGAGCCTTTGACGGCAGTGGCACCAGCGGCCTCAGCGTCGCAGCTGTCAACACGCTAGACCCGCATTCCGTGCAAAGCATCAGCGCGCTGGCGCACCTGATTCCTTCGCAACGCGTTGCCGCTGACGCACGTGACGACCGCGTGCTGGTCTCGACGCGCGAGCAGGATCTGGTGGCGAACTACCTGGCGCGGCGCTATCACGTCGCTCAGGAACCGGTCAGCGAACTCGTGAAGGCTGCGTTCGATACCGGCCGTGAAGTCGGCCTCGACCCGCTGCTGCTGCTCTCCGTGATGGCGATCGAATCGGGTTTCAACCCGTATGCCGAAAGCGGTGTAGGCGCGCAGGGTCTGATGCAGGTGATGTCGAAGGTACATTCGGACAAATTCCAGTATTTCGGCGGCCAGAGTGCCGCACTCGATCCGTTCGCCAACATCAAGGTTGGGGCGCTCGTGCTCAAGGATTGCATCGCACGCGGCGGCTCGCTGCCGGGCGGACTGCGTCTCTACGTGGGTTCCAGCACCCAGGACGACGGCGGCTACGGCGCTAAGGTGGTGGCTGAGCGCGGTCGTCTGCGTGACGTGGCGCGCGGCCGCAAGGTGCCGATCAACGCACCGCAAGCGCCGGTTACGACAACCGCGTCAGTGACGCCGGCGCCGGCTGCGGGAGCAGCTCCGGCCAAGCGTGTTCAGGTGACGCTCGATGCAGCGCATCCGTTGACTGCCACGACGCCGGTGAAGGCCCCCGAGCAGGATGACGCCGAGACTGCGACTAAGCATGCAGCGTCGCCGGAGCTGGGCGCCTGAAGTCGTAAAAGCAAAGCAGGACCAAAAGGAAAGGCACCCGAGGGTGCCTTTTTTTATGGTCTGACGCTGACGCTGGGCAGAATCAAAAGAATCCGCGCAGGCGCTCGACCGCCTCTTCGAGCTTCGAATACGCCGTGGCGTAAGACAGGCGGATATACGAGCGCGGCGCGTGATTGCCGAAATCCATCCCCGGCACCAGCACGACGCCTGCGTCGTGCAGCATGGCTTTGGTGAGTGCCGCGCTGTCGCCAGCTGCAGCGTGGGTCACATGAGTGCAATCCGCGTAGACGTAGAACGCGCCGTCCGGCATCACCGGCACTGAGAAGCCGAGCGTTTCGAGCGCCGGGACGATGAAGTCGCGCCTGCGCTTAAACTCCAGGCGGCGTGCTTCGTAGATTGCCAGGGTGTCCGGTTCGAAGCAGGCGAGTGCCGCGTGCTGGGCCAGCGCCGACGCACAGATAAACAGGTTTTGCGCGAGCTTCTCGAACGCGCCCACCAGCGACGGCGGCACAACGAGCCAGCCGAGACGCCAGCCGGTCATGTTGAAGTACTTCGAGAAACTGTTGACGGTGATCACATCGTCGCCGTACGACAAAGCCGAAACCGGCGGCGCGCCGTAGCTCAGGCCTTGATAGATCTCGTCGACAATCGTGAAGCCGCCGCGCGCACGAACTGCCTCGACGATGCGCTTCAATTCCGCGGTCTCGATAGACGTGCCGGTGGGGTTGGACGGCGACGCCAGCAGCACACCGCGCGTCCGTTCGTTCCATAGGCTTTCGACGTCAGCTGCGGTCAACTGGAAGCGCTCCGCAGGACCGCTCGGCACCAACACGGGTTTGCCTTCCATGGCGGCAACAAAGTGCCGGTTGCACGGATAGCACGGATCGGGCATCAGCACTTCATCGTCGCGGTCGACCAGCGCCGCGCACGCCAGCAGCAATGCAGCCGAAGCGCCCGCGGTGACCACGACGCGCGCCGGATCGACGCTGATGCCATAGGCCTGCGCATAATGCCCGGCGATCGCCTCGCGCAGCGAGTGCAGGCCAAGCGCGCTGGTGTATTGCGTGACGCCACGGCGCATCGCGTTCGCGGCCGCTTCGATGACCGGCTCGGGCGCAGTGAAATCGGGCTCGCCGATTCCCATATGGATGATGTTGCGTCCTTCGCGCTCCAGCAGGGCGGCTTCTTTCGCCAGCTCCATCACATAGAAAGGCTGGATGGCGTCGACGCGTGCAGCAAGCCGCACCAGTGGTTCGGTCACGGAGTTCATACAGGCATCTTATTGCTTGCGGTTGGCCTGGGTTTCGGCAACGCGCAACTGCGCCGACAGCTTGTCCAGCACGCCGTTGACGTACTTGTAGCCGTCCGCGCCACCAAACGTCTTGGCGAGTTCGACGGCCTCGTTGATCACAACCCGGTACGGAATATCGACGTGATTCTTCAGCTCATACGCTGCGACGAGCAGCACCGCACGCTCGACCGGCGAGAGCTGGTCGATGGGGCGGTCGAGGCACGGCGTGAGGTCGGCCGACAGTGCTTCCGAGTCGCGGATCACGCCGTGCAGCAGCGCGTTCAGATGCTCGAGATCGGCCTTGTCGAATCCTTGCGCGCCGCGCAGCTGCGCGTCGATCTCGCCGCCGGGCGCGCCCGACAGCAGCCACTGATACAGCCCCTGCGTGGCCAGTTCGCGGGAACGTCGGCGAGCGCTCTTCATGCCTGTGCCTCTTCGTCGTCCTCGTCTTCTTCCTCGTCGTCATCGTCGCCGCCGAGCTGCTCGAGCGCGACCGCGAGGTTCGCCATTTCGACGGCCACGCGTGCAGCGTCGCGACCCTTTTCGGTCATGCGTGCGACAGCCTGCTCGTCGGTTTCGGTCGTCAGCACGGCGTTCGCCACCGGAATGCCGAAGTCGAGGCCGACGCGCGTGATGCCGGCGCCGCTTTCGTTCGACACCAGTTCGAAGTGGTATGTCTCGCCGCGAATCACCGCGCCGAGCGCGATCAGTGCGTCGAATTGCGCGCTTTCAGCGAGCTTTTGCAGCGCCAGCGGGATTTCCAGTGCGCCGGGCACCGTGACGAGCAGTACGTCTTCGCCGGTAACGCCAAGGCGTTCGAGTTCTTCGATGCATGCATCCGCGAGGCCATTGCAGACGGGCTCGTTAAAGCGCGCCTGGACGATGCCGATACGCAGTCCGTCGCCGTCGAGGTTCGGTTGGTATTGTCCGATTTCCATAGTGAGTCCGTAGTGTGTTTGAGTGAGCGCCAGGGCGCGTGAATGGTCGGATCAGGCTTGCGTTGCGAGTGCCGGTCAGGGCGTCTGCGGCGCCTGGGAAGGGCAGCCCGGCATCGGCACGAAGCCTGTGACTTCGAGACCGTAGCCCGACATGCTGCCCAGCTTGCGCGGGTTCGACAGCACCTGCATCTTGCCGACACCGAGTTCGCGCAAAATCTGCGCGCCGATGCCGTAGGTTTTGAAGTCGACCGGACGGCGCTTCAGCGCATCGGCCTTGTCCTTCGAATCGAACGCCTTGAAGACGTCGATCAGATGATCTTTTGAGTCGCCGCAGTTCAGCAGCACGACCACGCCGAGATCACGTTGGGCGATTTCTTTCATCGCGGCGTCGAGCGTCCACGAATGGGTCGACGCGCCGACTTCGAGCAGATCTAGCACCGATAGCGGCTCGTGCACCCGCACCGGCGTTTCCTGGTCCGGCGTGGGCTTGCCGCGCACCAGTGCGATATGCGGCTGGCCACTCGGCTGGTCGAGGTACATCACCGCGCGGAACGGGCCGTGCGCGGTCTGCATGGTGCGCTCGCAGATGCGCTCGACGATCGATTCCGTGCGGCTGCGGTAATGGATCAGATCGGCGATCGTGCCGATTTTCAGCTTGTGTTCCTCGGCGAACGCGATCAGGTCCGGCAGGCGCGCCATCGTGCCGTCGTCCTTGATGATCTCGCAGATCACCGCGGCGGGCGTCAGCCCCGCGAGCGCCGTGAAATCGCAGCCGGCCTCGGTATGGCCGGCGCGCACCAGCACGCCGCCGGGCTGGGCCATGATCGGAAATACGTGACCAGGCTGAACGATATGCTCGGGCCGTGCGTCGTGCGCGACGGCGGCGAGGATCGTGCGGGCCCGGTCGGCCGCCGAAATGCCCGTGGTGACGCCTTCAGCTGCTTCGATGCTGACCGTGAAGGCCGTGCCGTACTGGGTGCCGTTGCGGTATGTCATCAGCGGCAGGTTCAGCTGCTTGCAGCGCTCCTGCGTCAGCGTCAGGCAGACGAGGCCGCGGCCGTAGCGGGCCATGAAGTTGATCGCTTCCGGCGTGACGAATTCGGCCGCAATCACGAGGTCGCCCTCGTTTTCGCGGTCTTCTTCGTCGACGAGTATCACCATCCGGCCGGCTTTCAGTTCGGCGATGATCTCAAGGGTGGAGGCGAGCGTCATGGTGGCGAGAATTTCGGGAAAGCGCGTATTTTACGCCACGCGCGGGTCCGCGTCGTTGCGGCGAATGGGATAGTCCGTTTGGCGGGTGGCGGCACGGGCTGAAAGGTGCTGTAAAGCGGCGAGCCTGGTCGGGACATTGCCCGCGCCGTCTTAGGTAGACTGTGGTCTTACCTGGTCACAAGTCGAATCAACATGTCATTTTTCGGAATTGGTATTCACGTCATCATTGCGCTGTTTTTTGCTGTGCATGTGGTGCGCACTAACCAGAATATGTACTGGCTGTTGCTGCTGTTCGCCTTCCCGCTGCTCGGCAGCCTGGTGTATCTCTTTGCAATCTATCTGCCGAGCCTGCGCCAGTCGCGCAGCGGCCGGGCCGCTACGCGCGCCATTTCGCAACTGGTGGATCCCAATCGCGCGGTGCGCGAGGCGCGCGATAACTTCGATCGTGCGCCTACCGTCGAGCATCGGATGCGGCTTGGTGCGGCGTTGCTGGAGGCCGGGCAGCCTGGCGAAGCACTGCAGCACTATCAGGCTGCGGCGAGCGGTCCGTTTGCCACGGATCCCGCGCTGTTATTGGGCATGGCAAAAGCGCAATTCTCAGTTGGCCAGCATGCGGCGGCGGACGCCAGCCTCGCGCGGCTGTTCGAAGCCAATCCGCAGGCGCGTCAGCAGCCCGAGCCGGCCTTGCTCTATGCGCGGACCCTCGCTGCGCTCGATGCACCCGGCACGCGCGCCGCGTTCGAGCAATCGCTGGCCTGTGCAAGCGATGCGGCGCCGCGATGTCTGTTTGCCGACTGGCTGGTAAAGCAAGGCGATCAGGCGGATCGTCAACGGGCCATGAGCCTGTACGCAGATATTGCGCAGGACGCAAGGCACTGGCCGAGACATGCGAAGGAGCACAACCGCGAATGGTTGCAGCGCGCCCAGGCCGCGTTGGCTGCGGCGCCCTCACGGTGATAACGAGAGGGCGCCGGCTAGCAGGATCAGCCGGGGACCAAAAATAAATGGACACCGTCGTGGCAAGGTCGCCAAGGGTGTCCATGTCCAGGTACTGACAAAGCCAGGCCTGGTATCAGCTTGTTCAGACTGACCGGCCGCCAGAGAGCGGCCGGTTCACCCGCTTAGAACTTGTGGGTGATGCCGAAGATACCGGCGAGCTGGTGCTTGTCAGCCGAGAAGGCGCTGCCGTTCAGGTCGGCAACGGCTGCCTTGCCTGTCGAGTCGATACCCGAAGCCGTTTCGTAGAAGCCGATCGCATACAGCGACGTGCGCTTCGACAGCGAGTAGATTGCGCCCAGGTTGAACTGGTTGTACTTCGCGCTGCCCACGTTGTCCGCGCCGCCATTGTGCGTGTAGATATACGCGCCTGCCAGCAGCAGAGCCGGGTTCACCTGGTACTTCAGGTTGATTTCACCCGAGTTGAACGTTGCCGTACCGCCCTCGTACTTCGGAGCGGCGATCGCACCGACGGCCGTGACCGAACCCAGGTTCTGGAATTGCGTGTTCGAGTACAGCAGGCCGATAGTTGCCGGTCCGAGTGCGTACGAACCGCCCGCCACGATGATCTGCTGCGAACCCGCCGAAGCGTAGCCGCCGAAGATCTTGTTGTTCATGTTGTCGTTTGCGCTCGACGAAACCGCGGTCGACGGTGTCGACGAATTGCCCTGGTTGCCGAAGAACGAGTAGTACGGATCCTTCACGAACGTATAGCCTGCGCCGAGGCTGATCGGGCCATTCGAGTAAGCGATTGACGCGTCCCAGATTGAGTTCTGCGAGAAGTTGCCTGCCACACCGCCCAGGCTGTACAGCAAGCCCACTTGCAGACCGTTGTAGTTCGGGCTTTCGTACTTGAGCGAGTTCTGGATACGGTTCGACGTATCGACGTTATCGACGTCGCTTGCGCGCGTGCCGTAGCCGAGGCCCGAAGCGGCCCAGTCGGCGCCCGACGCGAAGTTGGCGGTGTAGTCATTGCTGACCGAGTACTGACGGCCGGCCGTCAACGTACCGAACTGCTTGCTGCTCAAACCGACGAATGCTTTACGGCCGAATTCCAGGCCACCTTGGGACAGTGCGCCCGTGCCCGTGGTGTAGCCGTTTTCCAGGTCGAAGATCGCCGACAGACCGCCACCCAGGTCTTCTGTGCCTTTCAGGCCCCAGCGCGACGAGGTTGCTTGCGAGAGTGCGTACTCGTGCAAGCCTTTGACGTTGTTGTTGATGAGGATACCTGTGTCGACGATGCCGTACAGGGTCACGCTGCTTTGTGCGTGTGCAGCGCCGGCAAATGCGCCGAGCGCCAGAAGAGCCACCGAGGTCTTTTTCATTTTCATCTGTCTTTCACGTGTTGTTAGAGGATGGATCTATCGCTCGCATAACGAACGTGATCCATTCGTGTCGGTCACCCGATGCGCGTATCACAAGTCATACGCTGTGAGATTCGCACTCCGATCAACCTGTCGAGAGCAAGAACGAACCTTGTAGAGCGGTTCTCGCCGGTCCCGCCGGGCTCGCGGGACACGCATGCTTTCAGGCCCGAGTGATGCTGACGTCGCCAGATTAAAGTTCGGTGAAAGCAGTTCAAACCCGATTGTTTCGCGTTGTAAAACCAATGCGATGTCTCATTCTTGCAACGCTTGCAACAAAATCGGCGTCGTGTCGCGGCGTGGTAAGCGCGATGAAAGGCGTAGGGCCGCATGCAGCGACCCGCGGCATGAGCGCCTGGATGAGGGCTGATTCGTAGTCGTTGCGAACGCAACGAAATCAGAAGCGCTAGGTTATACGGCCCGCGCGAGAGGCTTATCCGGTTCCGCCAGGCGGATGTCCACCGGACCGATGCCGCAGATGGCGATGGTCGCCGGCCCTGCTTCGCCGCGTGGGACACCGTCGTAATGCCAGGTGCGAGCAATGCGCCGCACGAAGGTGCCGGCTGGCACCGGGACTGTATGTGCGGGATCGAAGTCCGCACCGCTGTTGATCCACCAGGTGCCGGACAACACCACGCAGAGACGATCCGAGGCGTAGCTGTGCGGCGCGCTCATGTAGCCAGGGTGCCAGCGTAACAGTGCGTAATAGATGCCTTGCTTCGACGGATTGCTGTAGAGGAACGCGCTTTCGACGCTCTGCGGTGGGGCGCCGTCCTGCGGGGTGAATTTGATATCGCCGGGCAGTGTGTACAGGGTCTGATTGGTATCGATCGGACTGGCTTCGGCTCCTCCGGTCAATAGCAACGGGGCGATCCCTCCCAGCATTGCTAATAGTTCGCGTCGGCTCATGTTGTTTCCCGCCATCGAGACTCTCCTTGTTGTTCAGGGGTGCCCGTCGTGCCACGTCGCGCGTTGAATCACGGCAGGGCGAAGAACACTATAGGACAGGCTGAAAAGGACAAGAGAGTGGCTTGGCCTGATTCCATTGCCGCCATGCCAACTATAGTTATACGACGACATACAACAAAAATGAGATTGGCCTGAGTTCTTTGTTTGCCAGGGAATTGCCTACATAGAGATAAGCATATCCCTAGAACAGCTGTGTGACGTCCCTAGCAGAAAATTCCAGCAAGCTGAAACGTGGGTAAACACCGACTATCCACGCTTTACTTCGAGCTAAACGGTGAGATACGATGACCGACAATTTCAGGTGGTTGGTTGACGTATTGATGGTCTGAGCGCGAGTAACGGCCCGGAAGCCCGGTTGCGCATGCCAACACGCGTGACGCAGCTGTACTAGTACGTGGTCGGCGCGTTCCAGATTGGCCACACGATCATGCAACCGGTTTGCGGCCTGGTGATCGTGTCGGCGGTTTTGCGCACCAGATGATTTCGGCTCTCGTCAGCACACTGAGTCCATACGAGCACTGATCGGAAACAGACTCGCATTGGCGTTGATTTTTCGATCTTGCAGAAAAGAAAAAATAATCAGGTTAACGAAATAGTAGTGGCATTCAACCGGAGATCTTGAGATGAGTATCAAACGAGCAGTGCTTTACAGAGGTGTGGTGACAGGACTTTGTGCGGCAGTCTCGTCGGGTGTTCCGATGGTCGCGCAGGCCCAGAGCAGCGTGACGTTGTATGGCGCTATCGATAATGCGATTGCCTACAGCAGCAACCAGAAGGGCAACCACAACATCTACCTGACCCAGGGCGCCCTGAACGCGAGTAAATTCGGCTTCCTCGGTTCGGAAGATCTGGGTGGCGGCCTGTCGACGATCTTCCGGCTCGAAGCCGGCTATAACTCGTTGACGGGTGCCTCCGGCTCGTCAGGCTACATATTCAACCGCCAGGCCTACGTGGGTTTTAACGATCAGCAGTACGGCACGCTGACGGTAGGTCGCCAGTACACTCCGTACTTCAACTTCGTGGGCGCGCTAGGTCCGACGGGTTATCTGACGGGGGCGACCGGCGCACATCCGGGCGACCTCGACGCACTCGACACCACCTTGCGCTTCAACAATTCCCTGACCTACACGTCGCCGCTGATCAGCGGTCTGCAAGGCAGTGTGCAGTACGGTCTGGGCGGTGTGGCGGGCGATTTCACGGAAGGCAATACGCTGAGCGCGGCGCTCAAATACGAGATGGGCGGTTTCAGGGCCGCGGTGGGCTACATCCGGCTGAACGATCTCTCCACCAGCACGGCGCTGGGTACCGTCGCCGACAACTCGCCTGTCAACGTTGCGTACGCAAGCGCCGAAAGCAACCAGATGCTAGCCGCGGCGGCCACGTACAAGTTCGGTGGTGCGATGGTCGGGTTGAACTACTCGAACGTGGTGTATCGCCCGGGTACCGTGTCGGCTTTCAAGCAGACGGCCGTGTTCAACACCTACGGCGCGATCGCAACCTACCAGCTGACGCCAGCAATCGCCCTGGCAGGCGGGTACAGCTACACGCGGGCCAGCGAATCGAACGGCATCTCGGATTCGGCGCGCTATAACCAGGTCTCGTTCGAACAGACCTATTCGTTCTCGAAGCGGACCTGCATCTACTTCCTCGAGGCTTATCAGCACGCAAGCGGGGACGCGCTGGCGTCGAACGGCACTTCGATTGTCAGCGCGGTGGCAGTGGTCGGCGATTCGCAAAACACCACGCCTTCGTCGGGACCCACGCAGTTTGTCGGGACTATCGGCCTGCGTCATTTCTTCTGATTGGAATTTGAGGAAGTGCGCATGAAGTGACCGGATCGGCGCCATCTGTCTGTGCTCCCTATCCGGGACTCACGTAGGTATCGCCGACCATCAGGTGCACGATCTCATCGCCATTGGTCTGCCCGACCTGACGCTCGCCGGCCACTTCGCCACGCCGCAGCACGACGATGCGATCCGCGATTGCAAAGATATCGTGCAGATTGTGCGAGATCAGGATCACGGACACGCCTTGCGTCTTCAGCGTCGCAATCAGTTCCATGACCTTGCGCTGCTCGGGCACGCCGAGCGCGGCGGTGGGCTCATCCATGATAAGCACGCGGGCGTTCCAGTAAATGGCCCGGCCTATTGCAATGGCCTGGCGCTGGCCGCCTGAGAGCATCTTCACAGGACCGCCGAGCTTGCGTTCGGGAATCACGATGTCGAGGCGCTCCAGCACCTCGCGCGCGACCTGCGCCATGCGAGGGCGGTCGATCACGTGGAAGCCGAGTTGCCTGCGTGTCGGTTCGCGTCCAAGGAAGATATTGCTGCCCACGTCGAGGTTGTCCGCGAGCGCGAGATCCTGATAGATCGTCTCGATCCCTTGAGCGCGCGCGTCTTGCGGATCACGCAATTGCAACGGCGCGCCGTCGAACAGCAGCTCGCCCTGATCGGCCCGGTACACGCCCGAGATGATCTTGATCAAAGTCGACTTGCCCGCGCCGTTATCGCCGGCAAGCGCCAGTACTTCGCCCGGCATCAGCTGCAGCGACACGTTCCTGAGCGCCTCGACACCGCCAAAGCGGATCGAGATGTCGCGTACCTCAAGGATGGGCGTGCTCATTGCGCACCTCCGAGACGGTCCTTGTACTGATCGATCAGCACCGACAGGATGATGACGATGCCCACCACGATGAATTGCCAGAACGCGTTGACGTCGATAAACACCAGGCCGAACTGGATCACCGCGATGATCAGCGCACCGATCAGCGTCCCGACAACATTGCCCGTCCCACCGAACAGGCTCGCGCCACCGATCACCACTGCAGCGATCGAATCGAGCAACATCGGCTCGCCGGCGTTGGCTGCGCCTGCAGCAAAACGCGCCGTATAGATGATCCCACCGACCGCGGCGAACGCTGCGGCGATCACATACACCACGAGCAGATGACGTTTGACATTGATCCCCGCCCGCACCGCGGACTGCGGATTGCCACCGATCGCGTACGTATACTGACCGAAGCGCGTTTTCGAGAGCAGCAGATGCATGATGACCAGCAACACGGCAGTGAGCAACACCGGCGTCCAGCCGGCGCCGAGCCAGACGAGGCCGGGGTTGTCCACTGAGACCGTCATGCCGCTGCCGGCAGCGAGAAAGCCTGCACCGCGCGCCACGCCGTACATGCCGAGCGTGCCGATAAAAGCCGGCACGCGCAGCCACGCAATCAGCACACCGTTGACGAGACCTGGAATCAGGCAGACCACAACGGTGAGCGGGATAGACAGGAGCAGGATCCATGGCGAGCCGTTGCCGAACAATGTGAACTGCGCGACGCAGACGGCCGCGAGTCCCATCACGAAGCCCGCGGACAGATCGATGCCGGCCGTGATGATCACGAAGGTCTGGCCAATGGCCAGAAGCAGCGGGGCAGCGGCGGCGAGACCGATCGATTGCAGGTTGTAGGCGTTCAACACAAACGACCGATGTGCCGACACCTGCGCATACACCTCGAAAAAGACCAGCAAGGCGGCGAGGAACAGCCACGGCCATAGCTTGGTGATCAGCGCGATCCGGTCGAGACGCGAGTTATCCATGAAGTGATCCGCTTTATCAGGAGCAATGCCAGGAGCAAAAACCCGCATGCGCTGCAGCGCACGCGGGACGATCTACGACTCCAGCCGGCCTGCTTTGGCTAGTTCGAATAGATGTATTGCTGCATGTCGGGCTGGTCGATATTGTTCTTGTCGAGAACTTCGAAACCCGTGCTCTTGAGGGTGGGGATTTTCTTGCCGTGAATCACGTCGGCGGCGAACTTGACGCCGTAATAGCCGATCTCGTCCGGGCGCTGGGCAATCGCGATGTCGACGAGTCCGCTCTTGATCTGCTTGTCGATGCCCGGAACCGCGTCGAATACGACGACTTTCACCACGCCTTGCTTGCCGGCTGCCTTAACGCCTTGGGCCGCACCGCTGCCCGAGAAGGTGTTGGCGCCGAACACGCCGGCCAGACCCGGATTGCGCGCCAGAACCGCGGCGACGTGAGCAGCAGCCTGGTTCGCGTCGTCTTCGTTATAGAGGGTTTGCAGCACGGTGATATTCGGGTGCTTCTTCATCTCGTCCGCGAAACCTTCAGCACGCGCGTCGGTGCTTGAAATACCCGGCTTGTTGTTTTCGCAATAGACCGTGCCCTTGTCGCCGATTGCTTTGGCAAGTGCGCGCGCAGCCACGCGGCCGCCTTCCAGATTGTCCGAAGCGATATAGGACAGCGGGAAATCCGCATCGCCCTTGCCGGTCTGGTAATGGCCATCGCCGATATAGGTGTCGACGGTAATCACCTTGATGCCGGCGTCGGCGGCCTCTTTGAGCGGTCCGATCAGCTGTTGCTTGTCGACTGGGGAAATCAGCAGGACATCAGGATGCTTGGCGATAAATGCCTTGAGAATCGGCACCTGCTCACTGGTGTTCCATTCTTTGGGAACCTGAAACAGCAATTCGACGTTCTCTTCCTTGGCGGCCCGCTCGGCGCCGCGATGCATTGTGAAGTAGAACGGATCAACCACGCCGGGCAGGAGCGCCACCACTGGATGGGCAGCATCGGCGTGCGCCAGTCCCGACAGCGAACAAACGATGATCGTTGAGACGGCAACCATACAGCGGGAAACGAATCGCTTCATTTTGTCTTCCTCCAGTTTTTTTGAGTCCGACTTGCGACGCCCGAGTTCTTTTGACGCTCCATGGCGACGTTGATCGGCTGTTCGGCAGTATAGGCCCGGGGGATGCCGGTGGCCATGCGAATGACAATGTTGTTCGCGCGGAATCGGCATTGCAGGGCATGGGTCCGACGGGCACCCGGCGTCCGGCAGATGAGCCACGCAGCGCTCGCGGGCAAGGGGGGCTGCCCCAGCGTCGGCGGCTTCGAGCAAGGAAGTGAAGAGGTTCTAACCGTTGATCGGTGGTTGCCTGCGCGTAGTCATTGTGTTGACTTCGCGCGGGCAAGCGCACCTTCCGCCTACGACTTCGAGTTTTCGTAAAGCGTGTCGCGCGGGAAGAACATGCGCGGTTCGAAAGCAGGCATGATCACCGTCGCGCCTCGTGCGGTGACGTTGACATTGCAGGTCTGGTCAATCTGCTTGCCGCGCCGGTAAATGAACGCGCCCGGGCCGCCATCGCATTCGCTGGTGTGCTCCAGCAGGCGCAGTTCGCGTCCGTTCGAAATGGATCTCGTGATGACGAACCCGTCGGCATACGCTGCGGTTACACCGACCAGGGCGGCTATTCCGATTACGACTTTCGCAATCTTCATGATGGGATCTCCGGATTCGGCTGCGTGGCGCCGATGCCAATTTAACTATTTTAGACCGTCCCGCTTTCAAAATCCCACCTTCGATCCACGGCCGGGAGCCTTCAACGTCAGCGGCTGACGGACGTCCCGCAAGCGCTCGTTGTACGATATCGACCCAGAATCATGGGCAACGTCAGAGCGCTTTGCGCATGACGGCCCTGATCGCCAAGGCACCCACCGCTAACGAGGAGACAGTCGCATGATACGTACGAGAAAGCGCACAGCAGGTCTGATTGGCACAATCCTCGTTGCGGCCGCATGCGCCGTAGGACTGGTTGCCTGCGCATCGTCTCCGGTCAATCGCGCCGCGGTGCTGTCCGGCCCGATGTCGATTGCGAAACAGGGCAGCTTTTTCATAGGCGGACGTGACGTGCATTCGGACACGCTTTCGACGCTGCCGAACTACGTGGCCTCGGGCACCGTCACCGTCGACCAGATGTATGTTCATTACCAGGTTCCCACGAGCGCCAAGCCGGTGTCGCTGACGCTAATACATGGTTGCTGCCTGACGGGCATGACATGGGAGACGACGCCGGACGGGCGGATGGGGTGGGAGGAGTATTTCGTCCGGAACGGCTATCCGACGTATGTGATCGATCAGTCCGACCGCGGACGTTCGGCGACTGACATCAGCGCGATCAATGCCGCGCGCAGCGGCAAGGCGCCGGCTTCCCAGCTGCCGAACGTGTTCGCAGCGTCGCACGAATCGGCGTGGGCCATCTTCCGTTTCGGACCGAAATATCCGGAGACCTTCCCCGGCGAGCAGTTTCCCGTCGATGCGCAAGCGGCCCTTTGGCAGCAGATGGTGCCTGACTGGAGCCCGTCGGTCGGCGTGCCCAATCCGACCGTTCCGGCGCTTTCGCAACTTGCGATCCAACTCCGTCATACGGTGCTGATCAGTCACTCGCAGGCTGGCATTTACCCGTTCCAGACGGCGGCTATCAGTACGCAGGGTATTGCTGGCATCGTGTCCATCGAACCCGGCGAATGCCCGTCTGCGACCGGCGATCTCGCGCCGTACACCCGGCTGCCCATCCTCGTGCTGTTTGGTGACTATGTCGACCTGTCTCCTCGCTGGGCTCCGCGGCTCAAAAGCTGCCAGGTTTTCGTCGACGCGGTGGACCGTGCCGGCGGCCGCGCGCAGCTCGTGCTGTTGCCGAACGAAGGCATTCACGGCAATACGCACATGATGATGCAGGACCGGAACAACCTCGACGTCGCGGACTGGATCCTCAAGTGGATCGATACGCATGTGAGTGCGGCGGGGGCGTAAGGGGACGGGGACCGGGTCTTCGACGCTATTTTTTTAGGCGGCATATGCTGCGTCAATCGACTTCCACCTCAAGGAGTATCGCGATGACGCAATCCCTACACAGCCCGGCATCCCGTGAAGCGTTGACCGACACGATCATGGACGCGAAGCTGCGCAAAAACCTGACGTTCGAGCAGATCAACGAAGGCACCGGCCTCAGCCTCGCATTCGTTACCGCGGCGCTGCTCGGCCAGCATCCGCTGCCGGCCGATGCGGCCAAGGTGGTGGTCGACAAGCTCGAACTCGGCGAGGACGCGCTGCGTCTGCTGCAGGCCATTCCCGTGCGCGGCAGCATTCCGGGCGGCGTGCCGACCGATCCGACCATCTACCGCTTCTACGAGATCGTGCAGGTATATGGTTCGACGTTAAAGGCGCTGGTCCATGAAAAACTCGGCGACGGGATCATTAGCGCGATTAACTTCAAGCTGGACTTTCAGGTAATCGACGATCCTGAAGGCGGCAAGCGTGCCGTCATCACGCTGGACGGTAAATATCTGCCGACCAAGCCGTTCTGAGGGCCGCCCTAGCCGTCTTTGGCCAGACGGCTTTCCTCGTATTTATCGGGAGTGCGCGTTGCACCGCAATGCCACGTACTCCCCGGAATTCAGCCGTTTCGACCGAGTATGATACAAATGAGGGTTACGGGCGGTCAGGCACCGCTGATCCTTTCACGTCGCCCAGCATTCTCTCTAACTCGATTTAACGGTTTTTCCACATGAGCACAATCCTTGAAAGTCTTCCGACCGGCCAGAAAGTTGGCATCGCGTTCTCCGGCGGACTCGACACGAGTGCCGCGTTGCACTGGATGCGGATCAAAGGCGCCGTCCCATACGCGTACACGGCTAACCTCGGCCAGCCCGACGAAGACGACTACGATTCGATCCCGCGTCGCGCGATCCAGTACGGCGCAGAAGGGGCGCGGCTCATAGACTGCCGGGCTCAACTGGTCGCGGAAGGAATCGCCGCGCTGCAAGCCGGCGCGTTCCATATCTCGACCGCCGGCGTGACCTACTTCAACACGACGCCGATTGGCCGGGCTGTAACCGGCACGATGCTGGTCGCCGCAATGAAGGAAGACGGCGTCAACATCTGGGGCGACGGCAGCACCTATAAGGGTAACGACATCGAGCGGTTCTACCGCTACGGCCTGCTCGTCAATCCGGACCTGAAGATCTACAAGCCGTGGCTCGACCAGGCGTTCATCGACGAACTCGGCGGCCGCGCGGAAATGTCCGAGTTCATGCGCCAGTCGGGCTTCGAATACAAGATGTCGGCGGAAAAGGCGTATTCCACCGACTCGAACCTGCTCGGTGCGACGCACGAAGCGAAAGATCTCGAAAGCCTCGAAAGCGGCATCAAGATTGTCAATCCGATCATGGGCGTTGCATTCTGGCGCGATGACGTGCAGATCGCGAAAGAAGAAATCACGATCCGCTTCGAAGAAGGACGTCCAGTCGCGCTTAACGGCGTTCAGTACACGGATGCAGTCGAATTGCTGCTGGAGGCGAATCGCATTGGCGGCCGTCACGGTCTCGGCATGAGCGACCAGATCGAGAACCGGATCATCGAGGCGAAGAGCCGCGGCATCTACGAAGCACCGGGCCTCGCGCTGCTGTATATCGCGTACGAGCGTCTCGTTACGGGCATCCACAACGAAGATACCATCGAACAGTACCGCGAGAACGGCCGGCGTCTCGGGCGCCTGCTGTATCAGGGCCGCTGGTTCGACCCGCAGGCGATCATGTTGCGCGAAACGGCGCAGCGCTGGGTGGCACGCGCGATCACCGGCGAAGTCACGATCGAACTGCGCCGTGGTAACGACTACTCGATCCTGAGCACGAAGTCGCCGAACCTGACGTACCAGCCGGAGCGGCTTTCGATGGAGAAGGTTGAATCGACCTTCTCGCCGCGCGACCGGATCGGTCAACTGACGATGCGCAATCTCGACATCACGGATACGCGTGCGAAGCTGCTTATCTATTCGGACGTGGGGCTGCTTACGCCGGGTGAGGCGTTGGCGCTTCCGCAACTGAAGGACGATAAAGAGTAAGGCGGTATTGATCGCGGTCGGCCGGATGAGGATCCTCCTTCGTTCAGCCGTCTTTTGTGATTGGCAGGGCGCGACGAGTTACGCGTCGCGCCTAGCGAGGCCTTCAGGCTTGCAAGCCATCCAGAAGAGGTTGCAACAACACCTCAGCCGGGCGCCAACGCTGCAATGACGATCTGAAAAGCGGTTCGCGAACCTGCCGCGCACTCATGGTCAGGACCTGACGCCTCGTTTGATGAAACGCCATGCAGCGTTCATCCCATTCGAGCCCGCAATGGGCAAGCATCCGCCGCACGTTGCGCTCGAAATCATTGACCAGGTCCTCGTACTCCACTTCGAGCATGACGCCTTCGGGCAAGATGCTTCGCCAGTGCGCCATCAGTTCCTCATAAGCGCGGTAATAGCGGCCAAGTTCACCCAGGTCGTAGGCAAACGGAATACCGCCGAATAGCTTCGAATAGATCGATAGACAGTTTTCCACCGGGTCTCTGTGGATATGGATAAATCTGGCGTTCGGCAACGCGAGATGAATCACCCCCAGATAGATGAAGTTAAACAGGTATTTGTCGGTGATCCGCTGATAGTCTTGAGGATTACTGATAACTGCCTGAATACGGCGCAGGTAGTCGTGGCCAATTGAAGTCAATGGTGTGGCTGCGATTGTGCGCAGGGCGTCGATGTCTATCTTGCTGCCAGGGTGAATCCGTGTCTTCAATGCTTTTTCGAAGTCGGGACGTTCGCCGACTCCGAACACCTGCGGATGGCTGGCCAGGATCTGTTCGATCAGCGTTGAACCCGAGCGTGGCATGCCTACGATAAAGACCGGGGAGCGGGAGAGGGCGCCTGTGCCGCGATTGGCTTCCAGTAGCTCGGACGTTATCAGGCTCGGGATGCGTCTGAGCAGGTCGAGCGCGCCTTGTTCATCGTAGTCGATGCTGGCGCGATATAGGGCATTGGCGCGCCGGAAGTGTTCGAACGATTCCTCATGGTTGCCGTTGTCGTCCAGCGCCTGTGCGAGTGCGAAGTGCAGGTGCATCTGGTTAGTTGGCGATAGCGGGTCAACGCTTTTTACCCGAGCGGCCATGGAGACAACGCATGGATCGGTGACAGACAGACGCTTGCTCTGAGTCAGAAGCCGGTAATAGGAAAAATTCTCAGGGTCTATCGCGATGGCGCGCCGGAAATGCAGTTCCGCTCCGTCCATATCGCCCAACGACATGAGCGTTTTGCCTAGGTTGTTGTGTACCGCCGGAACGTCTGGCGCGAGTTCAAGTGCTTCGCGGACATGCTGCAGAGCCGCCTCCGGATCCCCCAGGTCATTCAGGACAGTCCCAAGATTGTTATGCGCCTCGGAATTGCCCGGATCAAGCTCAATTGCGTTGCGATAGTGGAGGGCAGCGTCCGATAGATTCCCGTCGAACTGAAGGGCCAGTGCCAGATGGTAATGCAGCATGGCGAAATCCGGCTGCCGCGCCAGTCCTTCGCGCGCGGTTTGAGCCGCGGCTGTGAACGCCTTCATCGTCAACTGGACGATGCACAGGCTGTTGTAGAACGCCGGATTGGGGAAGACGTTGATTGCGTGCGAAACCCATGCTTCGGCAGAAGCCTGCTCGTTCGCGTTGAAGGCGGCCAGGCCGCGTAGATGCAACGCGTCGGCATGTGAGGGATTGACGGCGATCAGACGCTCAAGCAACTGCGCTGCGGTGTTCAGGTCGCCGGACTGGTACGCCCGTTGACCTTCCTTGAACCAGACTTCGCAATATTGCTGTATCGAAACGGAATCCATGTCGAAGGCGTCGTCATCGTTTCGGTGGTTGAGGGGAAACGGACGGCACGATGGGGATCGTGGCCGCGATTGGTACGTGTTGGGAGTATATGAGATTGCTCACGCCGGGGTGATATAAAGCACCTGTCCGAGCGGCGTGATGGCAGCCAGAAACCAGTACAGGAAACAGGATGACTACCTCTATCAAACCTGCAGGTTGTATCGCCAGTAGTGTCTTGCTCGCATCGTTACTGAGCGCGTGTGCTACGGACCAGCCGCCAGTCTCTGTGCCCGGCCAGTACAGTGCGCAATCGCCGTTTCCCGGTGCTGAATGGACCCGTGTCGATCCTGCGACAGCAGGCTTCTCACAGGAAGGAATCGACCAGGCCGTCGCCTATGCAAAGCGGGAAGGATCGACCTCCGGCATGATTGTCCAGCACGGCCTTGTCGTCGCCCAATGGGGCGACGTTTCAAGGAAGTCGAATCTTCATTCAGCGCGCAAGAGTTTCGCGAGCGCCCTGATTGGCATTGCAGTCGCACGGGGCCAGATAAATCTTGACGAGACGTTGGCACAACTCGGTGTCGACGACAGCGAGCCATCCCTGACGCCAACCGAGAAGCAGGCAACCGTGCGTATGCTGCTCGAAGCGCGCTCGGGCGTTTATCACCCGACGGTGTATGAAACCGCTGGTATGGAGGCGTCCAAGCCACCGCGCTATAGCCATGCGCCGGGCACGTTCTGGTACTACAACAACTGGGATTTCAACACGGTTGGCGCGATCTACGAAAAGGCCACCGGACAGCGCATCTTCGACGCCCTGAAGACTGAGATCGCAAATCCGATCGGCATGCAGGATTATCGTCCTTCGGATGGGCACTACGTATCGGGCGGCCTTGCCACCCGGTATCCGGCTTATCCCTTCAACATGAGCGCTCGCGATCTGGCGCGCTTCGCCCTGCTGTATCTGCATGACGGCCGCTGGCGCGACCAGCAGATTGTTCCGGCAGCGTGGGTTGCCGAATCGACAGCCTCGTACTCCAACACCCCGACCGGCGGCTACGGATACATGTGGTGGACAAGTACGCCCGCAAGCGGCCCGCGTGGTCCGAAGGTGGCGCTGCTCAGGCCAACCTACTGGGCCGATGGTAGCCACGGCCAATATGCCGTCGTGGTGCCCTCGCTCGACCTGGTTGTCGTCAATCTGGTCGACGACCGGCTGACTTCAAAGAGCATGCACCAGCACAATATGGAGGAACTGGTGTGGCTTGCCGAATCCGCAGGCGGCGCGACGGACATTGGGCCGGAGCCGAGGGACGGCAAGCGCGACCTTGGAGCAGGAAGTGGAGCCTAAGGCGCAGGCTCGCTTTGTTCCGCGTGTCCCTCGGGCGCCGCGGCAGCCGGTGCTCAAGCACGACTGGAAAGCGCAAAGCCGCTGGGATGGAATCGCGGCGGCCATCGCCAGGATGGCGCCGTACCTGTCTCAGCCTGTCCGCCATTCTGGTCAGAGCGGCGGGTTGGTCAGGTGGTTATTTCAACGGCTTATAGCCGTCCTGAGACGCACTAAGCATCCGCTCCACGTACCGTGCGATCAGATCAATCTCCAGATTAACCTTCGCCCCCTCACGCAGATTCTTAAGCGCAGTCACCTCAACCGTGTGCGGAATCAGGTTAATGGAAAACTCACAACCATCATCGCGATCCTTCACCGCGTTGACCGTCAGGCTCACGCCATTCACAGTAATCGAGCCCTTGTACGCGAGATAACGCCCAATCTCCCGCGGCGCCAGCACACGCAATTCGTGCGACTCGCCAACCGGCGCGAAATGCGTCACCGTCCCAAGTCCATCCACATGACCCGACACGATATGCCCACCAAGCCGGTCATGCGCGCGTAGCGCTTTCTCGAGATTGACCTCACCCGGCTCGCCAAGCCCGGCCGTGCAGTTAAGGCTCTCGCGCGACACATCCACTTCGAACGAATCCGCCGTCTTGGCCACCACGGTCATGCAGGCGCCTTGAATCGTGATGCTGTCGCCAAGCTGGACGTCCTCGAGATCGAGGCCACCTGCGTTGACATTCAGGCGGACGCCTGCGTCCCCGTCACTGCCGAGGGGCTTGACTGATTCGATGCGGCCGACCGCCGCGACGATTCCGGTAAACATCGTGCTGGTTCCTTGTTTAATTCCCAGTAGGGCGGGGCGCGGATGGCGGCGCGAAGCGCGCCAGAATCCGCAGGTCGTCGCCAATCCGGTCGACGGCGTGAAAGTTCAGACGTACACGGTCTTCGAGCGCGAGCGGTGCGATCAGGCTGAACATGCCCATCGAGTCGGTGCCGAGCAGACTCGGCGCCAGATAGACCAGCAACTCGTCGACACAGCCTTCGCGCAACAGCGAGCCGTTCAATTTATAGCCAGCCTCGACGTGCAACTCATTAACCTGGCGTTCGCCGAGCACCTTCAGCATGGCAGGCAGATCCACCTTGCCGGTGGCGTTCGCCATTTGAATGATTTCCGCGCCACGATCGCGCAATACGCTAGCGCGCTCGGTGTGACGCTCATCCAGGTTGCCGCAGAAAATCAGCGTCGGTGCGCCGGCCAGAATTTGCGCCGTAGGCGGCACATCGAGCTGGCTGTCGATCAACACACGTTGCGGCTGGCGCGGTGTATCCACGGCTCGCACCGTCATGCGCGGATCGTCTTCCCTCACAGTACCAATGCCCGTGAGGATCGCCGATGCGCGGGCGCGCCACGCATGGCCATCGGCGCGTGCGGCTTCTCCCGTGATCCATTGGCTTTCACCGGATGGCAGTCCGGTGCGGCCGTCGAGCGAGGCGGCCACTTTCAATCGCACCCATGGCCTGCCGCGCGTCATGCGCGACACAAAGCCGATGTTCAGTTCAGCGGCTTCATTGGCGAGCAGGCCGCAGCGCACTTCGATGCCCGCATCGCGCAGCATCTTGAGACCGCGCCCCGACACCTGGGGATTCGGATCTTCCATGGCCGCGACCACGCGTTCCACTTGCGCCTCGATCAGCGCGTTGGCGCACGGTGGCGTGCGGCCGAAGTGGCTGCATGGTTCGAGCGTTACGTAGGCCGTAGCGCCGCGCAGATCGTGGCCGCGCGAACGCGCATCCTTCAGCGCCCGCACTTCGGCATGGTCCTGTCCTGCCGGCTGCGTGAAGCCCTCGCCAATCACCTCGCCGTTCTTGACCAGCACGCAGCCGACGCGCGGGTTCGGATCGGTCGTGTACATGCCGCGCTTCGCGAGAGCCAGCGCGCGTTCCATATGAACGAAATCGGTTTGCGAGAACATCGGCGTCCGTTAAGTGCTGTGGCGTGTTCTGTCGTGAGTAGTGGTGACCTGAAGCATGCTTCTGGCGCCTCAGACGGTCAGCGCGGCGAAGGCGCGGCGTGCCGCATCGATCGTGGCGTCGAGGATCGCATCGTCGTGAGCAATCGATACGAAGCCTGCCTCATAAGCCGACGGCGCGAAGTACACGCCCGCGTCGAGCATCTTGTGAAAGAACGCGTTGAAGCGCGGTACGTCGCTCTTCGTGACTTCGGCAAAGCTCGCCGGAATCTTGTCCGCGAAGTAGAGGCCGAACATGCCGCCGAGCGAATCCGCCGCGAACGGCACTTTTGCTTCGCGCGCTGCGTTGCTTAGCCCCTGCACGAGACGCGTGGTACATGCGCTGAGCGTCTCGTAGAAGCCCGGTGCCTGGATCAGTTGCAACGTCTTCAGACCAGCCGCCACGGCGATCGGGTTGCCCGACAGCGTGCCCGCCTGGTAGACGCCGCCGAGCGGCGCGAGGTGGGCCATGATGTCGCGGCGACCGCCGAATGCCGCCGCCGGCATCCCGCCCCCGATTACTTTGCCGAGGCACGTGAGGTCCGGCGTAATGCCGTAGATCTGCTGGGCGCCGCCGAGGGCGACGCGGAAGCCGCACATCACTTCGTCGAAGATCAGCACGGAGCCGTAATCGGTGCACAGCCGCCGCAGGGTGTTCAGGAACTCGGGCGTGGCGCGCACGAGGTTCATGTTGCCCGCCACCGGCTCGACGATCACCGAAGCGATCTCGTCGCCGAACGCCTTGAACGCTTCTTCGAGCGCGGCGACGTTGTTGTATTCGAGGACGGTGGTGTGCTTGGCGATATCTACCGGTACGCCTGCCGAAGTCGGGTTCCCGAACGTCAGCAGGCCCGAGCCGGCTTTGACGAGCAGGCTGTCCGCGTGTCCGTGATAGCAGCCTTCGAACTTGACGATACGGCTGCGGTTCGTGAAGCCGCGGGCGAGACGCAGCGCGCTCATGGTGGCTTCCGTGCCGCTCGACACCATGCGCACCTGTTCGATCGACGGCACCAGCTTGCAGATTTCCTCGGCAATCTCGACTTCGGATTCGGTTGGCGCGCCGAACGAAAAACCGTTGACCAGTACCTTCTGCACGGCTTCGAGCACTTCGGGATGGACGTGGCCGAGGATCATCGGGCCCCACGAGCCGATGTAGTCGATATACCGCTGACCGTCCGCATCCCAGAAGTAGGCGCCTTGCGCACGCTCGATGAAGCGCGGCGTGCCGCCGACCGAACGGAAAGCGCGCACGGGCGAGTTGACGCCACCCGGGATGGTGAGCTGGGCGCGCTCGAAAAGCGCTTCGTTCCGGGAATTGCTGGACATGGACGTTGGACCTGTCAGAAAGGGATGCACAGGGGCGAGCAGGGTCGACCGGCAGCCGGAGGAGACTCCGGCCCGCATGCTCGTTTCCCTGTTTCGCGGCGGCTGAATGGTTATCTGAAATTGTACCGGAGTCGCGCACAGTCGGCGGGCGGCGGGGCGCAGCGGGGGTTGGGGAGATTGGCCGGGCGTGCGGTGCGGCGAGGCAATGCCGCTTTTGAAGCGCCGATATTTATTGGTATCCTCGTCCATCATGCGCGACACCCTTATTTCCGCAGCGGCCGCGACCGCCGAACCCGAGACCCCAGCCGCTCCTGCATCGGCAACCACGCCGCCGGGTGCGGGCGCGTCGCGCGCGAACTACGTTTATGCACAACTGCGCGACGACATCTTCGAATTGCGGCTGCTGCCCGGGGACCGTCTGACCGAAGGCGGCATCGCGGAGCGTTTCAACGTCTCGCGTACACCTGCGCGCGAAGCCTTGCAGCGGCTGCAGGGCGACGGTCTGATGCAAGGTTACGTGCGCGGCGGCTGGGAAGTCGTGCCGATCGACTTCAAGCGCTTCGACGATCTGTACGAGATGCGCGAGCTGATCGAAACCTTCGCGATTCGACGCCTTTGTCAGCGCGATGGGCCGCTTTCCGCCGCGTTGAGCGGTCTCCTCGATCAACTTGATGTGATCTGGCAGGCGCCAGCGGGCGAACGTCTCACTGACGGCCGCGAAGTGGCGGCGCTCGACGAAGCGTTTCATCTGGCGCTGGTGTCGGCAACCGACAACGACGAACTGGCAGCCGCCCTGCAGCGCGTCACGGACCGTATTCGCGTCGTGCGACGGCTCGATCTCGTGTACGGCAATTGCATCGACGAAACCTACGAGGAGCACGCCGCCATCCTCGCGGCGATCCGTGCGGGCGATACCAACGCGGCGGTCGACTGCATCGCCCGGCACATTCACGGCAGTCAGGCCGAAGTCCGCAAGCTGACCGTGCACCGGCTCCATAGCGTGCGCACCAAGGCGGATCGCGCCGCAGTGACGGGCGCACCGCCGAAGGGCCGCGGCACCATCTAGATTCACCTGGGACTCACCCGGCGGCAACGCGATGCCCGCGGCCGGCTTTGTTCCTCCGGCTGGAAACCCCCGTCCCCTAAGGATCTTCTCTCGATCGGACCGGCTCGGGCATTCAATCGGCATGTTTCTCGCTAATGTCGACGAGCTTGTATACATAGGGCGCCGGCTGTAGTCCAAGCGAATCCGGGGTGATTCGAGCGGCTCGCGCCATTCGAACCGGAGAGCACCAATGAATAGCCGCACGCATGCGTTGGACGGCACGGCCACGCCAATCGCGCCGTCAATCGCACGCACCCGCTGGTTTCAGCTTGCCCTCGGGCTCGTCTGCATGATGACGATCTCGAGCCCGCAGTATGTCTGGACCCTGATGACCAAACCGCTTGCCGCCAAGCTCGGCATCGCGTTGCCGGAGTTGCAGGTCACCTTCTCGATTCTTGTGTTGTTGCAGGCGTTCTTTTCGCCGTTTCAGGGCGCGCTCATCGATCGCTTCGGCCCGCGCCTGCTGATCTCGATCGGCACGCTGCTGGCGGGCGTGAGCTGGGTGCTGGCTTCCTACGCGCACAGCACGCCGATGCTGTATCTCACCTATGGCGGCGTCGGCGGTCTCGGTACCGGCATCGTCTATGTCGGCGTGGTGGGACTGATGGTCCGCTGGTTTCCCGACCGACGCGGTTTCGCGGCCGGCGCGGTGGCGGCCGGCTACGGCATGGGCGCGATTGTGACGACCTTTCCGATCGCGGCATCGCTGGCTTCGCGCGGCGTAGAGTCGACGCTGTGGCTGTTCGGGATCGTCTTTGCCGCGGTCGGGTTCATCGCTTCACAGGGGCTGCGCGTGCCGCCGGCGGATCTGGGCGCGAGCGTGCCGAGTGCGCTCACGGGGGTCGCTCCGCGCGACTTTCGACCGTCTGAGATGCTCAAGCAGCCGCTCTTCTGGTTGATGTTCCTGATGATGACGATGATGGCGACCTCCGGCCTGATGGTCACATCGCAGATGGCGACTTTCGCCGCCGACTTCGGCGTGAGCAAAGTCATGGTGTTCGGGCTGGCGGCGTTGCCTCTGGCGTTGACCATCGACCGCTTCACGAACGGTCTGACGCGGCCGTTGTTCGGATGGGTCTCGGATCGGCTGGGCCGTGAAAACACAATGGGATTCGCCTTCGCGCTGGAGGGCGTGGCCATGACGCTCTGGCTGCTGACGCGCGATAACGCGGTGCTGTTCGTGCTACTTTCGGGCCTCGTGTTCTTTGGCTGGGGAGAAATCTTCTCGCTGTTCCCGTCGACCTTGACCGATACATTCGGTACCCGTTACGCAACCGCGAACTACGGTTGGCTCTATATTTCGTTCGGCGTGGGCTCGATTTTCGGCGGTCCGCTGGCCGCACTGCTGCATCAGCATACGGGTAGCTGGATCCCGGTGTTTGGCTGCGCGATTGCGCTCGACCTCGGCACGGCCGCGCTGGCGATGCTGGTGTTGAAACCGGCACGTGGACGCTTCCTGAAGGCGTTGGCACGTTAAGCGTTTTGGAGTTGCTAGTGGTGGGGCGCTCGCGAGGCCCCGCAACGCGCCTCGTGAACGCAGCAGGCAAACCCGTCAGGCTGCAGGTTTGCTTCGACGCGGGCTTTTACGCGTCACGCTGGCGGACTTCAGCTTCGCTTCTGCGGCTTGTTTCGCCGCCGCATGAGCCGAGACCTTGCTGGAGTGGGTCGGACCCGCCGGCGCATCGAGCTTCGGCGGTTTGCGCTTGCCTGTCAGCTCGGCCCAGCGTTTCTCTAGCGCGCCTTCGGCGACCGGCTTGATCGAGGTTCCCGATGCCTGCGCATCCCACGTCTGCACGGAGAACGGGTGTACGCGCAAAGCCTCGCGCGTGACGACGACTTCCTGATTCGCGTCGACGAGCCAGTCGTAGACGAAATCAATGCAAAGACGATAGCCACGTTTCGAATGGACATCGGGCACCTCGTACGGAGCGCGCGTGACGTAGCCGGAGCCGAATACCCCGCGCGGTTCCTGACTGACGCGATGAACGAACACGCGATCGCCCGGCAGGATGCTGCGCGCGACGCCACAGCCCCAGACATCAGTTACCGCTTCGCCGGCGGCGACACGTTTGGCGATATCGGGCAGTTCTGGCCAAGGCCATTTCTTGGGGCTCCAGATCAACAGGAAGGCGGTCATAACGGGCTAGAAGCGGGTGCGTTGGAATGGCCGTGACGGGCTCAGGCGGGAGCTTAACCGATTGACGGCATAGCTGCGTTCGTCGTCCGCTGCGCGTGCCGAAGGTCTACTGCACCCAGGCGAGAGGGCGACGCCCCGTTAACCGTCGCGTACAATTACATCTGTAATACCGCAATCTTTGCTGTTTCCCTGCAGTCCGACGCGTGGTTGGCGGGCTGCCTCTTCTGGATTCCCATGTCTCACGTCACCCGACGCCGGCCCGATGGCCGGCTGATCCTGTTGCTCGGCGCGCTCGCCGCGTGCGGGCCGATTTCGATCGACATGTACCTGCCGAGCCTGCCATCAATTGCGCAGGCGTTTCTGGTCAGCACGAGTGCCGCACAGACGACGCTCACGAGTTTCATGCTTGGCTTTTCGGTCGGGATGTTGCTGTACGGACCGCTCTCCGACTCCTACGGACGACGGCCGGTGTTGCTGGGCGGCATCATCATGTATGCGCTTGCGAGCATCGCATGCGGGTTTTCGTTTTCGATTGGATCGCTGGTGACGTTCCGTTTTGTGCAGGCACTTGGCGCGGGTGCGGCATCCGTGCTCTCACGTGCGATTGCGCGCGACGCACACGAACCGGCCGATGCGGCGCGGGTGTTGTCGATGCTATCGATCGTGACTTCTATTGGACCGTTGTTGGCGCCGCTGATTGGCGGGCAGTTGCTGTTGCTGGGTGGATGGCGCGTGGTGTTCGTTGCGTTGACTTTGTTTGGCACGGTGTGCGCGGTGACGGCTTATCTGAAGGTTCCGGAGACATGGCCGCCTGAGAAGCGCAAGCACTCGGCGGTGCTGCAATCGTTTGGGGTGTACGGGAAGTTGCTGAGGGATCCGGTGGCATGGGGGCTGATGTTATGCGGCGGGATGGCATTTGCATCGATGTTCGCGTACATCACCGCGACGCCATTTGTGTATATCGAGTATTTCCACGTTTCTGCGCAGCATTATGGGTTTTTGTTTGGGCTCAATATTGTTGGGATCATGTTTGGCAATTTTCTCAACACACGGTTGATTGGGCGGTTGGGGTCGTTGCCGATCATTTCCTTTTCGGCGATCGTCAGTTGTGTGGCTTCGTTGTTTGTTTGTCTGGTTTGCCTGACGGGGTGGGGTGGGTTGTGGTCGATCGTTGCCGGGTTGTTTTTTGTGGTCGGGGTGGTGGGGTTGTTGTCGGCCAATTGCACGACGGATTTGATGCATCGGTATCCTCATAATGCGGGGGCGGCTGCGGCGGTTTTTGGGGCAGTGCAGTTGGCGCTTGGCGCGGCTTCTAGTCTTGCTGTGGGGCTTTGGCAAGGGGTTTCGCCTACCGGTATGGGGGTTACTGTTGGGGTTGCTGGGGTGCTTTGTTTTTGTGGAAGGGGGTTGGTTTTGCGGTGGCATAGGAGTGGGGTTTAGGGGTTTTTTTGCCTGCGCGGCGCTTGTCGGTGTTCTTGCTGCTTTGGCCTTTCCTTGCTTTGTTAGTGGTCTATTAGCGTTGCCCCTGTGCGGGGCGGCACCTACTTTTCTTTGCCGCCGCAAAGAAAAGTAGGCAAAAGAAAGCGGGCTTCCAACCGCTAGCCTGTAGGTGTCCACCACTGGCATGAAGCCGGAGAGGTCCGCGCACGGGACCGTCCCTCGCACCACTCCCCTCAGTGACAAAGCGCTCATCCACCCCACTCCGCACTACGTGCGTCGCGGATGGGTCTGCAAGGGAAAGCGGGGTTGTGGGAATGCTTAGAGCGCCGCGCTTTACGGCGTCCCGGAAGCGAGATGAAGAAACGGCTCAAGCTGCCGAACAAAGGCTGCCTAATATAGTTAGCGTTCCTACAGAGTTTCCTGGGGCGTTGTGCCCGACGGCGGGGTGCGCAGCGCGACGCTGGAACGGATGACTGCCTTGTCACTAACGGACGCAGCGCGAGGGCGGAACGCGTGCGCGGACCACTCTGGTTTCATGCCAGTGGTGGACACCTACTGGCTAGCGGTTGGAAGCCCGCTTTCTTTTGCCTACTTTTCTTTGCGGCGGCAAAGAAAAGTAGGTGCCGCCCCGCACAGGGGCAACGCTAATAGACCACTAACAAAGCAAGGAAAGGCCAAAGCAGCAAGAACACCGACAAGCGGCCGCGCAGGCAAAAAACCACCCACCTTAGTCCGGCGCCGAAGAAGCCGCCCCATGACTAAGCCAGTCGAGCACAGCAGTCGCATCATCATCAGCCCCGCTACGAGCCTTAGCGACAGCCTCCGCCACATCCTCTCTAGGCATGGCACGCCGAATGGCGACACCAACAGCAAGAATATCAATCATCACAAGATGCAAAATCCGCGAAATCATCGACAACTGTGACTCGCGAATCTCGATGTGATCAGTCTCAAGCGCCACCGTCGCACGCTTAGCCAGCGGCGTGTTACTAGACGTAATAGCAATCACCTGCGCCCCAGCCTGCATCGCCACATCCAGCACGCGCAGCAACTCCGGTGCACGCCCCGACTTCGACACGGCAACAATCACATCCCCCTTGCCAAGCAGCGCCGCCGACGCTGCCTGCATGTACAGATCGCCATAAGCAATCGTTGGGATGCCAAAGCGGAAGAACTTGTAGTGCGCATCTTGCGCGACAATATTCGAATTGCCGAGCCCATAAAACTCAATGCGTCGCGCGCCGTTCAACAGGTCGATCGCCCGCTCGACATGCTCGAAGTTCAAATGCTCGCGCAACTGCAAAATCGCAGAGATCGTGTTGTCCAGTACCTTCGCGCCAAAGTCCGTCGCGGTGTCACCCAGGTGCACCTGGCTATGACTCACCGGAATCGTTCCGGTCAACCCCGTCGCCAGCTTCAGCTTGAAATCGGATAAGCCCTGGCAGCCCAACGAGCGGCAAAAACGGATCACCGTCGGCTGACTCACGTCGGCCTTGCGCGCAATGTCCACGATCGGGTCGTTGATGATCGAACGCGGATGATTCAGCGCCAGATCGGCCACGCGGCGCTCTGCCGGTGTCAACGCGTCGCGCATCTGGCGGATGCGCTCGAATACTGCGGATGAGCTGCCGCCCGCGCGGTTCGACAACTGTTCCGCCAGAATCGCCGAGACGCCCAGGAACGCCGGGTACTCCGCTGTGATCACGTAAGTCGGTACGCTCTGCAGATACGCCTCGAAGCGGCCCTTCGCCTCAAAGCGCTCGCGGAACGACGAACGCTCGAAGAATTCGCCCAGCCGCGGCACCACGCCGCCGCCGATGTAGATGCCGCCCAGCGCACCCAGCGTCACCGCGATGTTGCCGGCGAACGTGCCCAGGATGCCGCAGAACACATCCACCGATTCCGCCGCCAGCGGCTCGCCCTCGAGCGCGCGTTTGACCACCTCGGAGGTGTCGAAGCTGGCAGGCACGCGTTTCTTGTCGCGCGCCGCCAGCGCCCGGTAGATCACCTCGATGCCCGGACCCGCCGACACGCGTTCGAACGATACATGTGACCACTTTTTGCGTGCGTACTGTAGCACCAGGTCTTCGCGTTCGTCAGCCGGTGCGAAGGTGGCATGGCCGCCTTCGCTGCCCAGCGCAATCCAGCGGTCGT
Organism: Paraburkholderia phenazinium; assembly: GCF_900141745.1. Classification (NCBI taxonomy): domain Bacteria; kingdom Pseudomonadati; phylum Pseudomonadota; class Betaproteobacteria; order Burkholderiales; family Burkholderiaceae; genus Paraburkholderia; species Paraburkholderia phenazinium. The sequence goes on from NZ_FSRM01000001.1 coordinate 1,491,926, forward strand.
CTGCCGGAATCAGACCGGAGACGCCCAGACCCGTGCCCGCACCCAGCAGTCCGATCACGCTGTTCGGGCGGCGTGCGCCGCCGCCCACCTGCACGCGTTGCGTGTCGGTCAGGCCCGGCAATGCCATCGCCAGCGCCGTGAAATCGTTGACGACCAGCAGTGTGTCGAAGCCCAGCGCGCGGCGCGTGGCTTCGATCGAAAAGGTCCAGTCGTGGTTGGTCATGCTGACCTGGTCGCCGTCGACCGGGTTCGCAATCGCAATCGCCGCGTGGTTCACGCGACCAATCTTCGTATCTTTCAGGTACTTCTTGATGACGTCAGCGACGCCCGGGTAGTCGGCGCAGGGATACACCTGCACCTGGCCAATTTCGCCCGGCCCCGTCTCCAGTGCAAAACGCGCATTGGTGCCGCCGATGTCGGCCAGCAGGCGCGGTCCGTCGGCGTGCTGGCCCGCGCCCGGGACAGCGTTACTTTTCACACCAGTAGACATCGAGTCTCACTCCCTTGTCGTTTGCCAACTGTGAGATGGCATTTTTTTGTGGCGCAGCGGCGGCAGCGTTGAGCACGTCCAGCTTGCGCGGTCCTGCAATCAACAGAAATAGCCGGCCCATCTGCTTTAACGCGGACATGGACCAGCTCACGCGTGCATGCGGCGCAGCGCCCGGATGCACGGCAACAAAATGTTCCTGCGTCGTGATGGCGAAGTCCCACTCGGGCGCATCCGCAAAGATCGACGCTGTGTGACCGTCCTCGCCCATGCCGAGCACGGCGACATCCGGCAGCGTGCGACGCGCGTCGGCGTTCAACGCCGCAACGTGCGCCTCGAGCGATTGACTGGTGTCCACCAGCGGCCAGAATGCGGCAGCTTTCGCGGCGTTCTGCAACAACGTCTCGTGCGCAAAACGCGAATTGCTGTCATTGTCCGTTTCGGGAAGCCAGCGGTCGTCGACCAGCGTCACAGCAATGCGCGCCCAGTCGAACGGTTGTGTGGACAGCGTTTGCAGGAACGGACGCGGACTGCTGCCGCCCGACACTGCGAGCGTGACGTGGTTCGGCCCATTACCGGCCGAGGCCGCGCGAGCGGTCAGGGACGCCTGTAACGCGTCGCCCACCGCTTTCGCCAGCGCGTCCGATTGGGCGCGCTGGTCGTCGAAAGTGTGAAGCTCGATCATTTCTCCTCCGTACTGCTTTTTTGTCGGGTCTGCGGAATATGCCGTCACGCTGGACAACTGCTGCCTAAGGGACCGGTTCCTTACGCTGCCGTTGCCGCTGTTACGGCGCCACCCCGTTCAGTCGATCGGTATATCGCATACGGTGCACGCGGCGCGGCTTTTCAGATGCGCTGCGTCACCGCAGATCAGTTTTCTTCTTCGAGCCAGCAGGTGCCGTGCTGCGCCAGCATCGCGCTCGAGGCCGCCGGCCCCCACGTGCCTGCTGCATAGGGCTTGGGCGGCTTGTTAGCGGCTGCCCATTCGTTCAGGATCGGTTCGACCCAGCGCCACGCGGCTTCCTGTTCGTCGCGCCGGACAAACAGCGCGAGCCGGCCGTTGATCACGTCGAGCAACAGACGCTGATAAGCCTCCATCTGTCCTTCGCGGAAGAACTGGTCGAACGCGAGGTCGAGGTGAACGCTAGCGAGGTTCATGCCCTCGCCAGGCTGCTTGGCGAGGCAATACAGACGGATCGTTTCGTTCGGTTGCAGGCGGATCACCAGCCGGTTCGCGCCCGGACGCAGGGCTGTCGGTCCGAGCGCCGAATGCGGCACTGCACGGAAGTTCACCACGATCTCGGCGACGCGATCCGCCAAACGCTTGCCGGTGCGCAGGAAGAAGGGCACGCCGGCCCAGCGCCAGTTTTCGATTTCCACCTTCAGCGCGACGAAGGTCTCGGTGTTGGTGTTCGCCTTGACGCCCGGTTCCGTGGCATACGCCGGCACCGAGGTGCCGCGGATGCCGCCCGCATGATACTGGCCGCGCACTGCGATCTTGCTGATGTCGCGCTGATCGATGGGCTTCAAGGCCCGCAGCACGCGCAGCTTTTCGTCGCGCACCGAGTCCGAATCCATCGAGTGGGGCGGCTCCATGGCCACAATCGAGAGCAACTGCAGCAAATGGTTCTGCACCATGTCGCGCAGTGCGCCGGTATTGTCGTAGAAGTCGCCGCGCGCTTCCACGCCCAGTTCTTCCGCGATTGTGATCTGGATGCTCTCGACCCACTCGCGGCGCCACAGCGGTTCGAAGAGCGCATTGCCGAAGCGCAGCGCGAGCAGGTTCTGCACCGGCTCCTTGCCGAGATAGTGGTCGATGCGGTAGATCTGTTCTTCGGCGAAGATTTCGCCCACTGCGTCGTTGATCGCGTTGGACGACTTCAGGTCGTAACCGAGCGGCTTTTCCAGCACGATGCGCGAATTCGTATTGAGGCCCACCGCGGCGAGCGCACGGCAGATAGGCACGAACAGCGACGGTCCGGTGGCGAGATAGAACACACGGATACCGGGCAACTCGCTCACTGCATCGCGCAGCAGCGCGAAGTCTTCGGCTTTGCCCAGGTCGAGCTTCACATACTGGATGCGTTCGAGGAAGCCAGCCCACGCCGCTTCATCGAGACCGTTCTGCGAGACGTACGGCTTGACGTGTTCGTTGACCCACTCGATATACCCTGCGCGATCTTCGACATGACGCGTCACCCCAACGATCTTGCCGCTTTCCGCCAGCATTCCCGCACGGTGTGCTTCATACAGTGCAGGAAGGATCTTGCGCATCGACAGATCGCCGGTTCCGCCGAAGAGCACGAAGGTGAAACTTGAATCGGTAAACATGAGTCTCCGTCGATGTCCTGAAGGCCGCCCGCAGCGACCGTAGTCCGATAAAATTTTTTTTGACACTGAATTGTAGTTTAACTACAATCCAAATCAAGAGGTAGCGCTAAATCGATGAAAAAAGCGGGCATGGTCAGACGAGATGCGCGTTTCCCGAGTCGGCTGGCGTCCCCTGCATGTTAACGGACATTGCCTTTTCGCATGTGTTGGCTGCCGCGGGGCGGCAAACAGCCATGCGGGTGTCAGGGTTAACGTGTGAGGTGCCTCGAGTCTGCCGCGCGCGACGCGGGCAGGCAAAAATCAAAAGAGGAGACAGTCAGTTGCATCCCGAACCACTCATCTTCTGAGCTTCCAGCGGCCGAACGTCGGCTTGCCGGCACATGCATGCGCATGCGTCTGCCCGAGGCTCGATCGCCGCCCAGTGTTTTGCCTGTTTGAACCAACCACAGCGCCCTGGAGAGTCAGGGGCCATTCGTTTTTTGTTCAGGTGTCTGGAGGAGATAAGCAATGAAATTTCGCGCGATCATGGGCGCTTTGTGCGCCGCAGGTCTGATGTGTGGTGTATCCGCAGCGCAAGCTGCCGAGTCGATCGAAGTGCTGCACTGGTGGACGTCAGGCGGCGAATCGAAAGCCGTCGGCGTGCTGAAAGACGACATGCAGAAGCAGGGCTACACCTGGAAGGACTTCGCGGTTGCGGGCGGCGCAGGTGCGGCGGCCATGACGGCACTGAAGACGCAGGTGATCTCGGGCAACGCGCCGAGCGCTGCGCAGATCAAGGGTCCGCTGATCCAGGAATGGGCGGAGCAGGGCGTGCTGGTGCCGATCGACTCGGTCGCGGGTGACTGGAAGAAGAACCTGCCGCCGCAGATCGACAAGATCATGCACGCAGACGGTCACTACGTGGCAGCGCCGTTCTCGGTGCACCGCGTGAACTGGATCTGGATCAACAAGGCAGCACTCGACAAGGTCGGCGCCAAGCCGCCTACCACGTGGCCGGAATTCTTCGCCCTCGCTGACAAGCTGAAGGCCGCCGGCATCCAGCCGGTTGCTGCCGGCGGTCAACCGTGGCAAGACCTGACGCTGTGGGAAGACGTCGTGCTGTCGCAAGGCGCTGACTTCTACAAGAAGGCGATTGTCGACCTCGACCAGAAGACCCTGACGTCGCAGCAGATGGTCGGCGTGTTCGACACGGTCCGCAAGATCGAGTCGTACATGGACACGGGCCGCACGGGCCGTGACTGGAACCTCGCAACGGCCATGGTCATCAACGGCAAGGCCGGCATGCAGTTCATGGGCGACTGGGCGAAGGGCGAGTTCGCGAACGCGAACAAGCAGCCGGGTACGGACTATATCTGCGCACCGGTGCCGGGCACGTCGAAGGGCTACACGTTTAACGTCGACTCGTTCGTGTTCTTCGCACAGAAGGGCGCGAAGGATGCAACCGCTGGTCAGCTGGCACTCGCCAAGACGATCATGAGCCCGGAATTCCAGGAGCAGTTCAGCCTGTACAAGGGTTCGATTCCGGTCCGTCTGGGCGTGAACATGGACAAGTTCGACGCTTGCGGCAAGCAGTCGTACGCGGATGAACAAACGGCGATCAAGGCCGGCGGTTATGTTCCGTCGCTCGCGCACGGTATGGCTCAGCCGGATGCAACGGCTGGCGCGATCACCGACGTCGTGACGAAGTTCATGAACTCGGACCAGGATTCGAAGAGCGCAGTTGAAGCGCTCGCGAAGGCTGCGAAGACGAAGTAAGCAACGTAGCAGGGCGCCCGGTTGCGACTCCACGCGCAACCGGGCGTTCGCTTCAGGCATCACCGGGCATGAAGATGTACCCAGAGTCACAGCCTATGCCAGCCCAGTGTCGCGCGCTCGCCGCGCTGCTCCCGGCGGCACAGTTTCAGGAGTCGAGTAGTGACTGCTTCTCTTAGCGGAAACGGAAAGGCCACGGCCACCGCGACCCGCCGCACGTCGCCAATGGCGGCGCTCGCCGACCGCTGGATTCCGAAGCTGGTGCTTTCTCCCAGCATCGTGATCAGTCTGGTCTTCGTTTACGGCTTCATTTTTATTACCGGCTATCTGTCGCTGTCGAATTCGCGATTGATGCCGCGCTACGAATTCGTCGGCCTCGACCGTTATCGCGAGCTGTTCGATAACGACGTCTGGTGGACTTCGGCCGCTAACCTCGGCTGGTTCGGCATTCCGTTCATTGCGATCTGCGTTGCGCTCGGGCTGTTCCTTGCGATCCTGCTGGATCAGCGCATCCGTAACGAAGGTGCATTGCGCGCCGTGTTCCTGTATCCAATGGCGCTGTCGTTCATCGTGACCGGCACGGCATGGCAATGGATTCTCAACCCCAATCTTGGCATGCAAAAGGTGCTTCACGACTGGGGTTGGACGAGCTTCCAGTTCGACTGGCTCGACAATCCGGACCGCGCGATTTTCTGTATCGTGATCGCGGCCGTCTGGCAGTCCACTGGCTTCGTGATGGCGCTGTTCCTCGCCGGCCTGCGCGGCGTGGATGCGGAAATTTTCAAGGCGGCACAGGTGGATGGCGCGACGCTGCCCACCATCTACCGCAAGATCGTGATTCCGAGCATGCGCCCGGTGTTTTTCTCGGTGCTGCTGATTCTCTGCCACATCACGATCAAGACCTTCGACCTCGTCGTCGCGTTGACGGCGGGTGGCCCGGGTACCTCGTCGTCGCTGCCGGCGATGTTCATGTACACGTTTTCGTTTAACCGCGGGCAACTGGGCGTCGGCGCTGCATCGTCGATGATGATGCTCGCGACCGTCGTGGCCGTGCTCGTGCCGCTGATGTATATGGAATCGAGGAGCACGCGTAATGCAGCCTAAGATGACGATCAGCCGTGCCGTCATTTATGCGGCGCTGATTCTGTTTGCGTTGTACTTCCTGTTTCCGCTTTACGTGATGCTGTCCACGTCGTTCAAGGACATCGATCAGCTGCGCACCGGCAACCTGCTGACGCCGCCGTCGCATCCGACTTTCGCGCCGTGGATCAAGGCGTGGAGCCAGGCATGTACCGGCGTGCGTTGCGACGGTATGGAACCGTTCTTCATGAACTCGGTGCGCATGGTGATTCCGGCCGTGCTGATTTCGTCGATCATCGGCGCCTTCAACGGTTACGTGCTGACGCACTGGCGCTTCCGTGGCGCGGACATCCTGTTCACGATGTTGCTGGTGGGCTGCTTCATTCCGTTCCAGGCCATCCTGTTGCCGATGGCGCGTTTCGAAGGCTTCATGGGCCTGTCGAACACGGTGGGCGGACTGGTGCTGGTGCACGTGGTGTACGGGATTGCGTTCACGACGATGTTCTTCCGCAACTTCTACGTCAGCATTCCGGCGGAACTCGTGAAAGCGGCGCGTATCGACGGGGCAGGCTTCTTCCTGATCTTCTCGAAGATTCTGCTGCCGGTTTCGTTGCCGATTTTCATGGTCTGCCTGATCTGGCAATTCACGCAGATCTGGAATGACTTCCTGTTCGGTATCGTGTTCTCGGGTGTCGATTCGATGCCGATCACGGTGGCGCTGAACAATCTCGTCAATACGTCGACCGGTGTGAAGGAATACAACGTCGACATGGCAGGCGCCATTATTGCCGCACTGCCTACGTTGCTCGTCTACATCATCGCCGGCCGATACTTCGTGCGTGGCCTGACGGCAGGCGCAGTGAAGGGCTAACCCAAAACGATTGCCGCAGCGCGCTACCTGGCGGCTGCGGTGCGAACCGGCATCCGGCCTGCGCCGCCTGAGTGTGACGCAGCTGAAGCTGTACCAGAGACAAGAGGATTCACAGCATGGCAAGTCTTTCCATCCGTGACGTGTACAAGACCTACCCGAATGGGGTGCCGGTCCTGAAGGGTGTCAACATCGACATCGAAGATGGCCAGTTCCTGATCCTGGTGGGCGGCTCGGGCTGCGGTAAGTCGACGCTGCTCAACATGATCGCCGGTCTCGAGACCGTGACGAAGGGCGATATTCAGATCGACGGCAAGACGGTGAACAACCTGTCGCCGAAGGATCGCGACATCGCGATGGTGTTTCAGTCGTATGCACTGTATCCGTCGATGACGGTGCGTGAAAATATTTCGTTCGGCCTGGGTATCCGCAAGGTGCCCAAGACGGAGCAGGCGCAGATTGTCGATCGGGTTTCCAGCATGCTGCAGATTCAGCATTTGCTGGACCGGAAGCCGGGGCAACTCTCCGGTGGTCAGCGGCAGCGTGTGGCGATGGGACGTGCGCTGGCGCGCGACCCGGTGATGTTCCTGTTCGATGAGCCGCTGTCTAATCTGGATGCCAAGCTGCGGATTGAGATGCGCTCGGAAATCAAGCTGCTGCATCAGCGTCTTGGGACGACCATCGTTTATGTGACGCACGATCAGATCGAAGCTATGACGCTGGGCGATCGGATCGCGGTCATGAAAGATGGGGTGGTGCAGCAGTTTGGCGCGCCGCAGGACATCTACGATTCGCCTTCCAACCTCTTCGTAGCCGGGTTTATTGGCGCGCCGCCGATGAACTTCATCCAGGGCAAGCTGGTTGAGCAAGGATCGGGTGTGGGCGTTGAGATCGATACCGGCATCAAGCGTAGCGTGCTGAATCTGCCGTTTACGTCGGCCAAGGTTAAGGCGCAGGTCGGCAAGGAAGTTATCCTGGGTCTGCGGCCTGAGCGGATTACGGATGCTCGCAGTGCGCATAATGTCGAAGATGCGCAGTTGCAGCCGATCGAGGTCAAGGTCGATGTGATCGAGCCTACCGGGCCCGACACTTTGGTGTTTGCTCAGGTCAACGGTAAGCGCGTGGTGAGCCGCGTGCATCCGGCTTCGAATCCGCAACCGCTTAGCAACATGACGCTGCTGTTTGATGTTTCCAAGGCAGTGCTGTTTGATCCGGCTAATGAAGAGCGGATTGCTTAAGGGTTTTTCGCGGTAGGTTTAGCGAAGAAAAGAAAGGCCCCATGCGTCGGAAGACGTATGGGGCCTTTTTGCGACTGCTGCGAGTGTCCGCTTTCGAAAGATGCGATCGACGCTAGTCCACTCACATGAGGCGGTCGGGATTCTCCACAGCAATCACACGCCGCGACCGGATTTGGCCAACAGGTGCGAGGCAGGGACTCCGCTTGCGATCAGTGAGCTTCGCCAGCGGACGACGGTGCGCCCGATTGCGATCCCGTGCTGTCGCTGCCACCGTAAGCCGCGTTCGCATTGCGTTGGGCGGCTTGACGTTCAGCCCGTTGAGCCCAGGCTTTTTGTACCTGCTGACCTTGCGGCGTAGCGCCCCAGTCGTAACCAACCGGGCCGGCAGGGCCGGTGCCACCCGCGAAAGCAGGTGCGGCGATGGCGGTCGAAGCCGCGATCAGGACAGCGGCGATAAGTTTGGTGTTCATGAGATACCTCCAATAGATTTTCGGCGTTCGGAAGAGGCTGCGGAAGGAACCAGAACTTCGCGTCGCAGCACAGTCGAACGGAGTGTATACCCGTACTATTGGAATTTTATGTTGATAACCCGAATTTACTATTCTTCGAGGGACAACAATCTTGGGAGCGTTCGCGGACGGGCGTTTCAATGGGGCGCAATCGGCCCTTCGCAGACCGCACCAGTGTATGCCGTAAAGTGAAAGAGTCTTGATCAGTTCTTCATGGGGTTCGCCCAGCGCTCCCTGATTCACGCCCGTTCCAGCCGCACGTCTGGCTTCACGCCATTCTGCAGGACCGACTTCATGCGGGAATCCTTGGCGCAGACAGCCGCTCCATGACTGAGCCAATCGAGCGCTGCAATGGCATCATCATCCGCGCTACCGCGCACCTTGGAGAACGTCTCGGCCACATCCTCGCCAGGTACAGCGCGCCGGATAGCCACCCCAACCGCAAGAATATCAATCATCACGAGATGCAAGATTCGCGAAACCATGGAGAGCTGCGACTCACGAACCTCAATATGATCCTTCTCCAGCGCCACGGTAGCGCGCCTGGCCAACGGCGTATTGCTAGACGTAATGGCAATCACCTGCGCTCCGGCCTGCATCGCGGCCTCCAGCACTCGTAGCAACTCCGGCTCACGCCCTGACTTCGACACGGCAACAATCACGTCGTCCTTCCCAAGCAGCGCCGCGGACGCCGCCTGCATGTACGGATCGCCATAAGCAATCGTAGGAATGCCAAACCGGAAGAACTTGTAGTGAGCATCCTGCGCGATGATGTTCGAGTTGCCGAGCCCGTAGAACTCGATCCGGCGCGCACCGCTCAACAGTTCGATTGCCCGCTCGACATGCTCGAAGTTCAAATGCTCACGCAACTGCAGAATCGACGAGATCGTGTTGTCCAATACCTTCGCGCCAAAGTCCGTCACGGTGTCGCCCAGATGCACCTGGCTGTGACTCACAGGAATCGTTGCGGTCACTCCGGCCGCCAGCTTCAGCTTGAAATCGGACAATCTCGGCCAGCCCAGCGAGCGGCAGAAACGGATTACCGTCGACGGGCCCACGTCGGCCTTGCGTGCGATGTCGACGATCGGGTCGTTGATGATCGAACGCGGATGATTCAACGCCAGATCCGCCACGCGCCGCTCTGCGGACGTCAACGCGTCCCGCATCTGGCGGATGCGTTCGAACACCGCCGTCGAATTTCCGCCCGGGCGATTCGACAACTGTTCCGCCAGAATCGCCGAGACTCCGAGGAACGCCGAATACTCAGCGGTGATCACGTAAGTCGGCACGTCCTGCAGATACGCCTCGAAGCGGCCCTTCGCCTCGAAGCGCTCACGGAACGACGAACGCGCAAAGAATTTGCCCAGCCGCGGCACCACGCCGCCGCCAATGTAGATGCCGCCCAGCGCGCCCAGCGTCACCGCCATGTTGCCGGCGAACGTACCGAGGATGCCGCAGAACACATCAACCGATTCCGCCGCCAGCGGTTCGCCCTCGAGCGCAAGTTTGACCACGTTGGCGGTGTCGAAGTTGGCAGGCACGCCTTTCTGGTCGCGTGCTGCCAGCGCTCTGTAAATGACCTCGATGCCGGGCCCCGCCGACACGCGCTCAAACGACACATGTGACCACTGCATGCGCGCATATTGCAGCACCAGATCTTCGCGCTCATCAACCGGTGCGAAGGTGGTGTGGCCGCCTTCACTGCCGAGTGCAATCCAGCGGTCGGCAGTGGGAATCAGGCCACAGACACCGAGATCCGTGCCGGGGGTCAGCAGTCCGATCACGCTGTTCGGGCGGCGTGCGCCGCTGCCCACCTGCACGCGTTGCGTATCGGTCAGGCCTGGCAATGCCATCGCCAGCGCCGCGAAGTCGTTGACCACCAGCATGGTGTCGAAGCCCAACTCGCGCCGTGTCGCTTCAATCGAAAAGGTCCACTCGTGATTGGTCATGCTGACATGGTCGCCGTCGACGGGATTCGCAATCGCGATCGCCGCGTGGCTTACGCGGCCAATCCTCAAGTCTTTGAGGTATTTCCTGATGACTTCGGCGACGCCCGGAGAGTCGGCACAGGGGTAGATCCGCACCTGACAAATCTCTCCCGGCCCTGTCTCCAGCGCAAAGCGCGCGTTGGTGCCGCCGATGTCGGCTAGCAGCCTCGGTCCGTCAGCGTGCTGGCCCGCACCCGGGGCAGCATTACTTCTCACACCAGTAGACATCGAGTCTCACTCCGTTGTCGTTTGCCAGCATTGAGATGGCATTTTTTTATAGCGCAGCGGCGGCGGTTTTCAGCACGCCGAGCTTGCGCGGTCCCGCAATCAACAGAAATAGACGACCCATTTGCCTCAGCGCGGACATCGACTGCCTTACACGCGCATGCGGCATTGACCCGGGACGCGCAACTACGAAACTGAACCGCTCGAGTTTGGTGGAGGCTTGGACTCCTCAGCAAATGGGGCAATGAACAAGTCGAACAAATCGTTCTGGATGCACCTGAACCGGCGCGGCACGCTCGCCGGGCGGGCAATGATGGAGCGCTGATCTATCGCTCCGACAGCGGTTCCTGGTACATCGACATTAGCTACAGCGAACGGCCGGCCCACGCAGGCATCGAGCTGTCGATCGACAGCCGGGAAGGCGGCGACGACAACACGCTGACTGAAACGATCAACGGCCTGTAGAAGGCGGAACTGATTCATCGTCGTGCGCCGTGAAAAACACGTGAGTCTGTTGGACTGGCGATGCCGGGATAGTTGGCCTTGCTCGACCACCCTCGGCTGATGGAGCCGCTCGGCTATATCTCGTCTGCAGAAGCTGAAGCAAACACTACTGACCTGCAACTCGGCAATCTTTCCGCTGGACCGATATCGACTTAAACCTATCAGCCTCCACCATTACCGGGCGTGTTTAAACTGAAATTCTGTATTTCAATTTGCGCATGTGGGTGTTGCTTTTGCCCTGTTCATCAACGAACGGCACACAAAGATGAGGTGTGATTTGAGGTTCGTATAACGCGCATCAATGGGCATGCTACAGCAAATTGATCGCTGCTTATATTGCCGGTCTGTTGCATGGTTTTACTTGTTCGCCCGTGACCGCTCATCGCCATGTGAATTTTTGCAGAAAATGGTCAATATCATGATATTGAGCAAAAGACTTTTATCTATAATGATAACAATCGGCAGCGTCGTGTTTTGCGAACTACATCTGCCTTTCTTCGAAAAATCTCAACTCCTTTATGCATAAGGCCTCCAGCCCGATTGAGGTCCTGCGGGACTCGCCGAGTCGTATTAAATGGCGACCCGAAAGGTGTTTCGCGGCCTAGCGAAGCCCTGATATGAGGATTGGTGGGGTGGAGCATTACTCATATTACCTGTTTGTTACGTTATTTTACTGAGCTGTGCATTATTGCCATTGTCTGAATAAATTTCCCATCGAAATTTCATTATCTGCATTAATCTCTTGCTGAGTGAGCGATACTCTCATCGATTTTGAGTGTCAATAGTGACAATCCTTGTCGTTAGCCCCTGAGAACTTTAATTCCCTTGTTATATGAGGTTCTGGCACTTTTCGACGATCCGCTTACACGGATCAATATGGCAATTTCGCCACACCAGTCTGGCCGACATCGATTTTTTTATCCGAGTCTCAGGTATTCTTGACAAATCAGTAGGCAAAGTACGAAAAGAAAGTAATTTGAAAGTAGTTTGACTACGCCGCGCAGGGGGAGAGACCGGTCGACGCAAGATCCACGTGACGCAAAGATGGCCCCCAAGGCTATGGTCAGGACAACACACCAGGATCGGTCTGACTGTCTCCCTCGTATGAGATGTCTGTTCGGCGCCTCCGGTGCCCGAGCACCATTAGTAGTACTTCCTGTTTTTTCTTTTTGATAAGGTATGGAGGAGACGATGAAAAAAGCTTTACTCGCCGCTGCGTTGATGTCGGCTGGCGTCATTGCCCACGCTCAAAGCAGCGTGACGCTGTTCGGCCGCCTGGATGCGGGCGTTGAATACATGAGCGGCATACCTAGTGCGACTGGCACGGGTTCCACGTCTCGCGTCAAACTGGAAAGCGGTGACTGGGGTACCAGCCTCTGGGGTATGAAGGGCGTGGAAGACCTGGGTGGCGGCCTGTCGGCGGTGTTCCACCTGGAAGGTTCTTTCAGCACAGCGACGGGCGCCCTCGGCGGCCCTAACAACCTCTTCAATCGTTATGCATTGGTTGGGATCCAGGACAACCAGGTCGGTACCCTGACTTTGGGTCGCGAGCTGACACTCGATGGCGAGGACCTGTGGGCATATGACCCGTTCGCCCAGTCGTCGTGGTCGTCGGCATCGCTTGTACGTGGCCGCAACTGGCAGGCTTCGAGCAACAACATCAATTTTGACTCGCAAACCTTCGGCGGCTTCGCTGCGCGCGTCCAGTACTCACTGGGTAACACAACGAACTTTAACGATGGCGCTACGGGCAACGGCGGTCAACTGAACAATGAAGGCCGTTCAGATGCTGTGGAGCTCAAGTACAACAACAGTCTTCTCCAGCTTCGCGCTGTGTATGACGAAGTTCGCAATGTGAACGGCGGCCTTGGTGACACAACCAACGGCGTGTGGGGCTCTTCGCGCGAATATATGGCTGGCGGCAACGTGATCCTGGGACCATTCACGCTGAACGCGATGTATGACGGCCTGCGTAGCTCGGGGGTGAGCGGTGCCCCGACTGGCATTCCGACGACAGCAAACCAGGAATACGGCGGTGTGACATGGCATGCTACGCCGGCCGCACAGCTGATTGCAGCCGTGTACCACGTCAATGCGAACAACGGCGCGGGCAATGCCACGATGTACACCATTGGCGGTTCGTACAACCTCTCGAAGCGCACTTTGCTTGACGTCCAGGTGGCTACCGTGCGTAACAGCAACAATGCTGACTTCAGCCTTGAAGCCAACCTCCCGGGCAATTCGGATAACCCGCTCCCAGGTCACAGCCAGAGCGGCGTGTACGCCGGTATTGAACACTCATTCTGATCGACCCGTGTCAATATAAGACCCGAGAGGAATCACGACGAATCATGATAAAAGGAGATAGCTAAATGAAAGCATTCCAGGTGATCAAGGCCATCAGCGGCGCGCTCATCGTAATGGCCTCGCTCAACGCCTATGCGCAAAGCAGCGATGCGACGGCGGCGCCCGCCATGTCAGCTGCCCCGAGCGCCAAGGCGACCAGGGCTTCCAACCGGGCTCTGCAACGCAAGGTGCTTAAGGCACTGGCCAAGGCGAAGGGCTTGACCGCTGAAAACATCACGGTCCGTGCACGCGGCGGTGTCGTGACGTTAGAAGGTCGGGTGTCCGATCAAGGGCAAAGCGACATTGCTACGCAAACCGCTCAAGGCGTAGCGGGCGTGACGTCGGTGACCAACGCACTGCAGGTCCGCGAACAGTAAGCCTGCCTGAAACCGGGCACAACCCTGCATGCCAGAGGGTTGTGCCCGCTTCGATTCGGACGTGTGCAAAGACTGCGTTCGCTTCAACTCCCCAACTTGTTCGGATCCCGCCAGGCCCGTTCGAACGGTAGCCGCCACGCCCGCGGCGCGACGAGCTGATGAATAGCGTTCGGCCCCCACGACCCCGGTGAATAGAACCGGACAGGCGGAGGAGATTCCAGCAACGCGGTCGACACTTGCCACAAGCGCTCGATGCCCTCAGCGGTTGTGAACAGCGTACGGTCGCCTCGCATGGCATCAAGAATCAGCCGCTCGTACGCCTCAAGCACGTCGCCAATCATCCCCGTGTCACGCATGGCAAACTGCAGGCTCAGCTTGTCCAGCCGCATCCCGGGACCCGGCCGCTTGCCATAGAACGACAGCGACATCTTCGACGCATCCGCCAGGTCGAACGTCAAATGATCCGGTCCCTGGGAACCGACACCGGACCCAGCGGGAAACATGCTCTTGGGCGGTTCGCGAAATGCGATGGAAATGATTCGTTGTCCTTCAGCAAGCCGCTTCCCGGTACGGAGATAGAACGGCACACCGGCCCAACGCCAATTGTCGATAGAGCACTTCAACGCAATGAATGTCTCCGTCTCCGACTCAGGACTAACACCTTCCTCGGCCCGATAACCGGTGTATTGCCCTCGCACGACATCGGAGGGTTGAATCGGCAACATACTGCGAAACACCTTGTTCTTTTCCTCGCTGATCGGCGCTGGTTCGAGCGAGGTCGGAGGCTCCATCGCCATGAACGCGAGAATCTGGAACAGATGCGTGACCACCATGTCGCGAAACGCTCCGGTCTGCTCATAGAACCCTGCGCGCTTGCCGAGCCCGAGCGTCTCGGGCACGTCGATCTGCACGTGGTCGATAAAGTTGCGATTCCAGATAGGTTCGAATAGCCCATTCGCAAAGCGGAACGCGAGAATGTTTTGCGCCGGCTCTTTCCCCAGGAAGTGGTCGATGCGGAAGATCTGCTCTTCTTCGAACACTTCGTGCAGCCTGGCATTCAACGACACCGAGCTTGCCAGATCGGTCCCAAACGGCTTTTCCATAATGATCCGGGAACGCTCGACCAGTCCCGCGTCCTTGAGCATCCCCACTGCGGACAAGGCCGCGTTTGGCGGCACGCTCAGATAGTGCAGCCGCTGGCATTGAGCTTCGAGGCTTTGTTCGGCGCGTTCAACCGCGACCTTGAGCGCCTCGGCACCTGCGGCCAGCGACAGATAGTCGAGATGCGCGGAAAAGGTCTCCCATTCCGCCTCGACGATCGGGCGACTGGAAAACTCTTCGAGCGCTTCCCGCGCAATACGGCGAAAGTCATCCAGCGTGATGTCATCGAGCGCGACCGCAATCACCCGGCAGCCGGGAATAAAGCCCGCACTCGCCAGATGGAACAAACCGGGCAAGAGCTTGCGTCGCGCCAGATCGCCGGTGGCGCCGAAGAGGACGACTACTTGGGGAAACCGCGGACCCACTCCTGGGGAGATCTTCGCCATCGTGCTGATCCTTGTTGGTTAGCGACGTCAAACGAAAGGGCGATACGCCAGGGCGAAGCCCCGCTGGATTTCAGCAAGCAATTCTACGCGGCGAAAAGTTAAAAGAGCCGCCCGAGCACGGGGCGGATTCGCCAAAAACGCGCGAGGCTTTCGCGCTTCGAGCATTCCGGAGCCGCGAGGCACAGTGAAGTCAGGCTGGCGTATACCCCATTGCAACGATTTTTTTCCCGTGAAACACTCTGTCCATCTGCTGTGTCGGACTGTTATCCGATATACCAGACAAATGAATTCTGGCGTGCGATTGCCTTTGAGCTCCTCGATTGGAGCGCGCCGCGAAGGCTAGGCTGATCGCCGTTTCCGTCCATGCGTGGACTTCTCACTTCAGATCGGGATTGAAAAATGAGAATCGTCAGGGAAAGCGCAAGAGTCGCGTGTTTGCTCGCAGTGGCCGGTCTGATGGTATTCGCCGGCTGCACGAAAATCGCCCAGTCAGATCAGGGCGGCGCGGCTGATTCGGCGCTCAAGCAGGTTCTGCAGCGCGGCACCTTGCGCGTAGGCGACTGTTTGACCTTTGCACCATTCGGCTTCTACAACAAGGATGGCCAGCCCGACGGTTACGACGTTGACCTCGCGAAAGAACTGGCCAAGCAGATGGGCGTCAAGCTCGAAGTCGTGAATACGACGAGTGCCAATCGCATTCCGAATCTGCAAACGAGCAAGGTCGACGTGGTGTTCTGCAACTTCACCCGCAACCTCGAGCGTGCCAAGGAAATCTCCTTTACGAATCCGTACGTGGTGGCGAGCGAAGCGCTGCTGGTGAAGAAAAGCAGCGGCATCAAGTCCATTGCCGATATGTCGAATCGCACGATTGCCACCGTCAAAGGCTCGACGAACGGTGATGAAGTGCGCTCGTTGAACATGCAGGTCAAGATTCAGGAGTTCGACAGCTCGGAGGCCGCGATCCTGGCGGTCAAGCAAGGCCAGGCCGACGCCATGATCGAGGACAACAACTTCCTCGCGTATCAGGCAACGCTCGATCCGGATCTGACCGTGACCAACGAAGCATTGGTGCCGCTCGAATACAACGCGTTCGGCGTCAAGCAGGGAGATCAGGTCTGGCTCGATTATCTGAACCTGTTCCTGTTCAACACCAACGCCTCCAAGCTGAACGCGCAGCTTTACAAGAAGTGGTTCGGCACAGATCCGCGCTTCCCGCTGAATCCGCAGTATTGAATCCGCGCGTGCTCCACGTCGGCTCAACGTCGTCTCAAGGACGGAGGAACCATGAGCTATGAATGGCTGACCCTTGCGGGTTACTGGAACGATTTTGTTCGAGCAGCGTGGCTGACGCTTCAGATCACGCTGCTGGCCTTCATCCTCGCGATGCTGCTCGGCTTGCTGACCGCGCTGGCGAGCGCGTCGCGTGTCGGACTGTTGCGCGCCATCGCAAGTGTCTATATCGAAGCGATCCGCAATACGCCAGTACTGCTACAGATATTCATCGTGTTCTTTGGGTTGCCATCGCTCGGGGTTACGCTGAATGCCTATACGGCGGGCGTTATTGCGTTGGGCGTGAACGTCGGCGCATACCTCGCCGAGGTGTTTCGTGCGGGCATTCAGTCGGTGCCGCGCGGTCAACTGGAAGCTGCGTCGATTCTCGGCTTGGGGCGCTCGCAGATCTTTGTAGAAGTGATTTTGCCGCAGGCCGCGCGTGCCGTTTTTCCGGCGATCGTCAATAACCTGATTCAACTGCTGCTCGGCACGTCGCTTCTGTCGGCGATTGCGTTGCCGGAGTTGAGCGGGACGGCGACGGTGATCAACGCACGCACGCTGCTCTATCTCCAGACCTTCACGATCACGTTGATCGCCTATCTGGTGTTGAGCGGCGTGCTGTCGTGGATCGCAGGCCAGATCGGTACGCGTGTTTTCCATCCTCCGCTGGTCATGACGAAACGCTCGCGTCGCCCATTCTTTATGGCGCGACAAAGCGATCGCACGTGAGCGCGCAACCAGGAGACCGGACATGTCAAGCGAATTGCTAACCACGAGCCTCGCGATCCTGATTCAGGGGCTGGTGGCAACACTGCTGCTATCTGTGGCGTCGATTATTGGCGGAACGCTGATTGGACTGCTCGCAGCCGTACTGCGGTCATTCGGACCGTGGGGGACGCCGCGCATTGCCAGGCTCTATACCGAACTGTTTCGCGGTACACCTGTGCTGATCACGCTGATGTTTATCTATTTCGGCGTGTCGTATTTCGGCTATGCGATCGATGTCTTTGCAGCAGGCGTGGTGGGCCTGAGCGTCTATCAAGGTGCCTACATTGCCGAGATATTCCGCTCCGGCATCGAGGCCGTGCCCAAAGGACAGTGGGAAGTCTCGCAGATCCTCGGGCTCAGCAAGACGCAAGCGTTCTTTTCGGTGGTTCTGCCGCAGACCGGAAAGATCGTGATGCCGCCGCTCATTGGTCAGTATCTATCGCTTATCAAGGACACGTCGATCGTCAGCATGATCGGCATGTCGGAATTGATGCATGCGGGTCAGGCTATTGTCGATCGGGTAGGCAAACCGGTTGAAATCTATGGACTCGTTGCCGTGCTTTATTTCGTTGTGTGCTTCCCACTGTCGCAGTGGGTGCGCCACCATGATCGAAGAAGGAGCCTGTTGTCATGACCGCTACTACCTCTACCACCGCTTCTGCTGCGTCCAGGCCGATCATCAATCTGACTGGCGTCAGCAAGTCCTTTGGTGCCACGCAGGTGCTCAAGGAGATCAACCTGGATGTGCGGCCGGGTGAGGTGCTCGTGCTGATCGGCGCATCAGGGTCCGGAAAGAGCACGGTGCTGCGCATCATGAGTGGTCTGGAAACGGCCGACGCCGGCGAAGTCTGGGTCAACGAAGTGCCGCTGCACGACGCCCGTCGCGCCAAGGAAATCCGCGGGCACGTGGGTATGGTGTTTCAGCAATTCAACCTGTTTCCCCACAAGACTGCGCTCGGCAACGTTACGCTTGCGCTGATCAAGGCGCGCAAGATGAGCCAGAGGGATGCGCGCAAACGCGCGATCGATGCCCTCGATCGTGTGGGCCTCGCCGATCGCGCCGATCACTATCCGAGCCAGCTCTCCGGCGGCCAGCAGCAGCGGGTGGCGATTGCCCGGGCGCTGGCGGTCGAGCCGGGCATCATGTTCTTCGACGAAGCCACTTCCGCACTCGACCCGGAACTGGTCGGCGAGGTGACGGAGGTCATGCGCGGCTTGGCGCGCGACGGTATGACGATGGTCGTCGTCACGCACGAGATGGGCTTTGCGCGCAAAACCGCCGACCGCGTCGTGTTCATGGACAAAGGCGTGATAGCGGAGCAGGGCGCGCCTGAGGATATCTTCGTGAACCCGCAGAATGATCGCACCCGGCAGTTCCTGCATCGCGTGCTCGACCATTGACCATTCACCGTGCGCTAAACTGCGAACCCTATCGCCGACGGAGTTGAAGGAATGTCAGCACCAGAGTCATCGAGAGCGCGAGGCGTTGACCGCGTCGTCGGTATTCTCAAGCAATTGCATATCGCGCGCCGTCCGATGACGATGCGCGAACTGATCGAGGCGACTGGCGCGCCGCGCTCGAGCATTTACGAGCTGGTCACGATTCTGACGGAAGCGGGGTGGCTCGAGATAGCGGCCGACGGTAGCGTATTTTTCGGTCGCGAGATGCATTACTACGGCGCCGACTACGCGGTGCATAACGATCTGATCAGCCGTGCTCATCAGACGATCCTCGCGCTCGTCAGGAACCACGACGAGACCGCGCAGTTGTGCATGCTCGAGGGCAACAAGTACACCGTGGTGCTGTCGGAGAATAGCTCGCGGCCGTTCAACATCAGCTCGGACATCGGCGTGAAAGTGCCGATTCCGTGGACCGCGACGGGCCGGCTGCTGCTCGGACATCTGCGTCCGGACGAGATTCGCGCGCTGATTCCGGACGAGGACTTTGTCCTCGACAACGGCAGCCGGGTTGAATTCGGGGATTTCCTGCGGGACGTCGAAAAGGCCGCCGAACAGGGCTACTGTTGTACCGAAGGACTGTCGCACACCTTTCGATACTGCATGGCGGCGCCGATACGCGACCGGACCGGTCTGCCGGTCGCTGCGCTTTGCTTCATGACGAGCCGCGATACGGCGCCGGAAAAAACGCACCACGATGCTGGAAGATCTGATCCGATCGTCGAAAGCGCTTTCGCAGCCTTATGTTCGTATGTAGACGCGAGTGAAGTTACTCTCGCATGACCTGGCTCAGTGCGGCAACCGTACGTTGAACTTAAACGTGGCGAGTCTCGTGAGCAGGATGAACGCGGTGGCGATCAGTACGCTGTAGACCGTATCGAAGTTGAAGTAATCGAGCAGTAGATACAGCCAGCATCCAAGAAACGCGCAGGTCGCGTAGGGTCTTGAATCGCGCAGAATCAGCGGCACTTCGTTGCAGACCACGTCGCGGATCACGCCGCCGAACACGCCCGTCAGGACACCCAGCATCACCGATGTGAACCAGGGCATCTGCGCATCGAGCGCCAACGATGTGCCGGAGATGCTAAAAAGGCCAAGCCCGATTGCATCCGCCACCAGTAGTACGCGCTCGGACAGCAGCTTCGACGTCATCTTCAACAACGTCGGCGCGAACAGCGACATCACGAAGATCGCTATCACGTACGGCTGATGCTCGACCCAGTAGAACGGCCTGCGCTCCAGCAGCACATCGCGTACGGTCCCACCGCCAAATGCCGTTGCCATCGCCACGAGAAATGTTCCGACGGCATCGAGCCGTCGCGTACGTGCCTCAATAAAACCGGAGATGGCATAGGCGAAAATCGCCAGCGCCTCCATGATGCCAAGCGCGAGGGTCAGCCTCGGATGCATTGATGAAGCCCTGTCACGGTTTGGAGTGAGCGGCCTGCGCGCCCGGTTGCAGCAGCACGAGCACCGCGCCAGCGCCGCCGTCATGCGCCCTTGCCTGGCAGAACGCGATGACTTCTTCCTTTTGCACCAGCCACGCCCGCACTTTGCCCTTCAACACCGGTTCCTTGCCGATAGATCCAAGCCCCTTGCCATGAATCACGCGCAGGCAACGCAGTCCGCGTTTGACCGACTCACGAATAAACTCAGCCAGCGCCTCACGTGCCTCGTCGCGCCGCATTCCATGCAGATCCAGTTGGGCTTGCACGATCCACGCCCCGCGCCTCAGTTTGCGTACGACCTCCTGACTCACTCCAGGTCGGCAATAGGAAAGCGTCTCATCGGTCTCGAGCAAGACCTCAGGATCGAACTCATCCGAAATCGCTTCGTGCAGCACGGCCTCTTCATCCAGCTTTGTCTGCACCGGCATAGGCGATGGAGGCGTGCGTGTCGGTGGCACCCTTGCCGGCACCACCAAGGGTGCCACGGCGCCCACTTCCCGCCGGAACAGATCGGCATCCGCCGACGCCTCCCGCTGAGCTTGCGCCGCCGCCGCGCGCTCGCGTTCACGCCGCTCGGCATCGCCTTTCAGCGCGGCACGCAAGGCACCCAAACCGGCAAGCCCAGCCGCCGGCTCGATCACCGGTTTGGGCGGCGCAACTGGCGCGGGCGTCGGCTCAACAGCGGCCGCGCGTGGGCGTTTAGGTTCGCTAGGGTGGGGCAGATTCTTTGCCATAACGGTGATACGGTGGAAAGTCGATCGTCGCGTGAGGCCATCGCGCGTCTCGCAGTGCATCTGATGCTCGAAACAACCGGCCGCACGGTCGCGACACGGCGCAAAAGCAAAAGGGCCGCCAGCTTGCCAGCCGCGGCCCTTCGTATGCTGCCAGCGGTATCCGGTAAGCGTTCAGGCCTGAGGTCTGCCGCCATTTTACCTTTGCCGCTTCATCAAGCCGGCGTGCTTGCCCGGCTTGATCGCCATCGCACCGCTTAACGCTCTGCTTCGGCGCTCATTGCGTGCTCGCCGGCCATTTCATCAATGGTCTCGAGGTAACGCTGGGCGTCCAGTGCAGCCATACAACCCGTACCGGCGCTGGTAATCGCCTGGCGGTACACGTGATCCTGCACGTCGCCGGCGGCAAACACGCCCGGCACGCTGGTGCCCGTCGCATTCCCCGAGAGCCCGCCATTGGTGATGATGTAGCCGTTCTTCATCTCCAGTTGACCTTCGAAGATATCGGTATTCGGCTTGTGACCGATGGCCACAAACAGGCCTTGCAGCGCGAGATCCGTCGCTTCACCGGTCTTAGTGTCCTTGATGCGTAGACCGGTCACGCCCGACTGATCGCCAGTCACTTCGTCCAGCACATGGTTCCACTTGATGTCGACGAGGCCTTCCTTCTGCTTGGCCAGCAGACGGTCGATCAGGATCGGCTCGGCGCGAAACTTGTCGCGGCGATGGATCACCGTCACCTTTTTAGCGATGCCGGAGAGGTAGAGGGCTTCCTCGACCGCGGTATTGCCGCCGCCGATCACCGCCACATGCTGCTGCTTGTAGAAGAAGCCGTCGCAGGTCGCGCAGGCCGACACGCCCTTGCCCATGAACGCCTCTTCCGACGGCAGGCCAAGGTACTGCGCCGACGCGCCGGTCGCGATGATCAGCGAGTCACAGGTGTATTCAGCCGAGTCGCCAATCAGGCGGATCGGCTTCTCGTCGAGCTTCGCCGTGTGGATGTGGTCGAAGATGATCTCGGTGTTGAAGCGCTCGGCGTGCTCCAGGAAACGCGTCATCAGTTCCGGGCCCTGCACGCCGTTTGCGTCCGCGGGCCAGTTTTCGACGTCCGTCGTGGTCATCAGTTGGCCGCCTTGGGCCAGACCCGTGACGAGGACCGGATTCAGGTTTGCGCGCGCCGCATAGACGGCGGCCGTGTAGCCTGCGGGGCCGGAACCGAGAATCAGGACTTTGGCGTGTTTCGTGGTGGATGCGGGCATGATCAGAATCCGTTAAAAGCGCCCGGCTCGCCCATGCGAGGCCGCGCGACTACAGCTGAACGTGAGCTGAAACTGTAGATGGGTATCAGACCAGCATTATAAAGGGCGGGCCGCAGGGCTGCTTCATGAAGCTTCCTGATCGTTCCGATAGCCTGTTGCGGCAGTTTTGGCCCGAAAACCACGCTGCCCGGCAGCAGTTACCGTCATTTACAGCCTTGTGCGCGACACTACGTTTACAATAGCCCGGATCGAACGACCCGGCGGCCACGACCGGGCGCCCAGCACCGCCTGGGGGCGCGCATTTGGGCCGCACCCGCAACAGGATCAATGGCAAAAGCTCCTTATTCCGCGAGCGCGCAGGCATTGCCCCACCGCATGTCGCGCCTCTTCACCGAAATCCGCTGGATCCTGCAGGTCGCGCTTGGCGTTTTCCTGCTGATGGCGCTCGTCAGCTACAGCCGGCACGACCCGAGCTGGACGCATGCTGCCCAGGTCGACCGTATAGCCAACTGGGCCGGCCGGGTCGGCGCCTGGACCTCCGATATTCTTCTCCTGCTGTTCGGCCTGTCCGCCTACTGGTGGGTGGTGCTGCTCGGCCGCAGCATCTCGGCCAACTACCGGCGCATCACCCGTCACGAAGAACTCAACGAGGACAAGCCACGTGATGCGAGCTGGCTCGCCGAGGTATTCGCTTTCGTTCTGGTCCTGCTCGCTAGCGACGGCATCGAAGCGCTGCGCATGTGGTCCCTCAAGGTGCAGTTGCCGCGCGCGCCGGGCGGCGTGATCGGTGAGGCGGTGGCTCGGGGCGTTTCGCACGCGCTCGGCTTCACGGGCGGCACGCTGGCGCTGATCGTGGCGCTGGCCATCGGTTTATCGCTGTACTTTCGTTTTTCGTGGCTTTCCGTGGCTGAACGGGTCGGCGAATCGATCATCTCTGCCGTCACGTTTGCCCGTCTGCGCCGCGAGGCTGGCCGCGACCGCAAGCTGGGCGAGGCCGCCGCCGTGAAGCGTGAGGGCAAGGTGGAGCAGGGTCGCGTGCGCATCGAAGAGCACGAGCCGGTCATGATCGTGCCGCCGGTGGTCACGCCGGCCAAGTCCGAGCGCGTCGAGAAAGAACGTCAGGTGCCGCTGTTTACCGATCTGCCAGGCGACTCGACACTGCCGCCCATCTCGCTGCTCGACCCCGCGCCGGCCGCACAGGAAACCATTTCGCCCGACACGCTCGAGTTCACCTCCCGTCTGATCGAGAAGAAGCTGAAGGATTTCGGCGTCGAAGTGAGTGTGGTGGCGGCTTATCCAGGCCCGGTTGTTACGCGCTACGAAATCGAGCCGGCCACTGGTGTGAAGGGCAGCCAGATCGTTAATCTGGCGAAGGACCTGGCGCGGTCGCTGTCGCTGGTGTCGATCCGTGTGGTCGAAACGATTCCCGGCAAGAATTTCATGGCGCTGGAGTTGCCGAACCAGCGCCGTCAGACTGTGAGCCTCTCCGAGATTCTCGGCTCGGCTGTGTACGCAGACGCTGCTTCGCCGCTCACCATGGGCCTCGGCAAGGACATCGGCGGCAAGCCGGTGTGCGCCGACCTTGCCAAGATGCCGCACTTGCTGGTGGCCGGCACAACCGGTTCGGGCAAGTCCGTGGGGATCAACGCGATGATCCTCTCGCTGCTCTACAAGGCGAGCGCCGAGCAGGTCCGGATGATCCTGATCGACCCGAAGATGCTGGAAATGAGCGTCTACGAAGGCATACCGCATCTGCTGTGTCCGGTGGTTACGGACATGCGTCAGGCCGGTCATGCGCTGAACTGGGCCGTTGCGGAAATGGAGCGCCGCTACAAGCTGATGAGCAAGCTTGGCGTGCGTAATCTCGCCGGCTACAACAACAAGATCGACGAAGCGGCCAAGCGCGAAGAAAAACTGCCGAATCCGTTCAGTCTGACGCCGGACGAACCCGAACCGCTCACGCGCTTGCCGAATATCGTGGTCGTAATCGACGAACTGGCTGACCTGATGATGGTGGTCGGCAAGAAGGTCGAGGAACTGATCGCGCGGATCGCGCAGAAGGCGCGGGCGGCCGGCATCCACCTGATTCTGGCGACGCAGCGGCCTTCGGTCGACGTCATCACCGGCCTGATCAAGGCCAACGTGCCGACGCGGATGGCCTTCCAGGTGTCGTCGAAGATCGACTCCCGGACGATTCTCGATCAGCAGGGCGCCGAATCGCTGCTCGGCATGGGCGACATGCTCTACCTGCCGCCTGGCAGCGGCCTGCCGGTGCGCGTGCATGGCGCGTTTGTGTCCGATGAGGAAGTGCACCGCGTCGTCGAGAAACTCCGGGAACAGGGCGAGCCGAACTATATCGAGGGCATTCTCGAAGGTGGAGTGACCAGCGACGGCGACGAAGGATCTGCAGGCGCCGAGGGAACTGGCGCGGGCGGCGGCGAGTCGGACCCTCTGTACGATCAGGCGGTGGAAGTCGTTATCAAGAATCGCCGTGCGTCGATTTCGCTGGTGCAGCGGCATTTGCGTATCGGCTACAACCGCGCAGCGCGCCTGCTCGAGCAGATGGAGCAATCCGGGCTCGTGTCCGCGATGTCGTCGAACGGCAATCGCGAGATTCTCACCCCGGCGCGCGAAGCCGAGTAGGCGGCCTCACCCGCGTGGTCCGCTTAGGGAACATCTTAGATGAACATTCAAGTGGCCCACGCCCCAACATAGACGGCCGGCGACGCTGACCTTGCGCGTCGCCACCCCGTCGCCGGTCCGATTCAATTCACGGAGAATGATATGCAGCAATACGCTGGGCACCGCGCCCACCCTGACCGTCTCGGACATCTGGTTCGAACGCTCGTGCGCGGGATTGGCCGCGTCGCGATCGGTGCGTCGCTGCTGGTCGCGCAACACGCATTCGCGAGCGGAACCGAGCAGTTGAAGGCGTTTGTTTCACAGGTGCATTCGGCGCGCGGCGATTTCGTGCAGCAGGAAGTGCGCGCGCCGAGCAAGGCACAAAGCGCGAGCGACGCTGTGCAGGTCATGCCGAAAAACAGTACGTCCAGCGGCACGTTTGTGTTCGCGCGACCAGGCAAGTTCATCTGGTCGTACGAGAAACCCTATCAACAGATTCTGCAGGCAGACGGCGACAAGCTCTACGTATACGACAAGGATCTGAATCAGGTTACGGTGCGCCCGCTTGGGGGTGCCTTGGGCGCTAGCCCTGCCGCGATCCTGTTCGGCAGCAACGACCTGGACAAGAATTTCACGCTGCGCGACGCGGGTGTGAAGGCTGGGATCGATTGGCTCGAGCTGATTCCGAAGGCCAAAGACACGCAGTTTCAAAGCGTGGGTATCGGTTTTCGCGACGGCAATCTGCAAGCCATGGAGTTACACGACGTGTTCGGCAACGTAACCTTGCTGACCTTCTCGAACATCCAGAAAAATCCGCCGCTGCCCGCGGATGCGTTCAAGTTCACCGTGCCGAAGGGCGCGGATGTGATCAACGGCTAAGCGCGCATCGCAGCTGTTGGTCGGGTATTGCCCGGGGCCGCGCAGGTTTGCGCGGCCTTTTTATTGGGTATCTGCCATTTGGCGCGGAATATCGGCCTGTCAAACACTTAGGATGGCCCAGGCCTTACGCAACCAGGTTCTCGAGCTGTCGATTGACCAGAGGCTCGAGTTCTCGCGCTTCTTTCGCGAGGTTGACCTGCTTGGCTGACTTCGCCACTTCGAGCACGTCCGGCTTGATGTCATAACCTCCTCGCGTGTTCAACCACGCGAGAACGTCCCACAAATGCCAGACCGATGGATTGCCCTCGTGGACCGGGATGGGGAAATCGGCGGTATGGCTCAGCATGAGTTTGCGCATGTTCTGGCGCGAGACACCCGCTACGTCGGCCACGTCCGTCAGGCCGACGAAGTCCGGCGCGGCTTCGACAAGGCGGGCCGACGGCACGGCGCGCTTCACGTCCGCGAGCGCGCTCATCAGCGCGCCAAGCGCACTGGTACCCTCGCGAGCGAAGACAAGGGCGATGCGCCCCGGCTGCCCGATACCGATCGTTGCATCATCGCATCCTGCTTCCGCCAGACGTTCCACGATCTCGTCGTGGTCACTGTCGGCTGCTGTGAGCTGGTATTTCAAGGTGAAGTCGTATTCCATCTGTTACTCCTGCTTTTCGGCGTTCTTGTTCGTGCTTTGAGGCACGCGCTTTTGCCGGTGTGTCGTGCAATTGTCGACTACCCTTTTGAGAAGTCGAGCGTGATTCCCTGGATTCTTAGGCGTACTCCAGACACTGGTGATGCAGAACTCTCCGCACCGGCATTCCGAGTCGTTGTACGGACAGTACATTTTTCCCCAGGCGTGCCCTTTGCCACCGCTGCTGATGCGCCAGCCGGATGCTTCGGCATAGGCCAGTGCGTCTTCAACTTCCTTCTTTGCGTGTGTCCCTCGAATCATCAATAGCCTCATCATAAGTTCGTTGAATCTGGTTGTCAAGTGACAACCAAATGGATGTAGGCATGCTCGAGATATGTCGGCGATTCGTTTTCGGAAGTGTTAAGTGGTGAGGAAATCTATCTCGAAAATATGCATGCCAGATAGTAACTACATCATTCAGGCGTGGATTTCGCAATAGAAATGCCCCTCCGCCGGAAGCCATAGGACGAACGTAAAAGTCGAGGGAGAGGTTGCGAGTGGAGGCACAGACGGAGGGCGGGAAGACGCGAAAACGGCCCGCCTTGCACGGGCCGTCGAATCGTCGAATGGCTTCTGCTTACGCGTATTCCGTTTTACGTGTCGACACCATGACGAAATAGCAGAGGGCGCCGATTGCCAATGCAGGCAAGGTCGCGCCGAGATTTGGCAGCCATTGATTGATGGCCTGATACGCGGCGATCCCGATTGCCCACGAGATGAAGGCGCTCAGATGCCAGCCACCCGAGAAACCGTAACGTCCCTGCAGATCGGCGAGCGCGGCGGCCTCGATTCGGCGTTTGCGCACGATGAAGTGGTCCACCAGCACCACGCCGAACAGCGGTGCAAACACCGAGCCGATCAGCAGCAGGAAGTTTTGATACTTCGCCATCGGCACGAGCAGTGCGATCGCCGTGCAGAGCGCACCGAACGCCGCGGACAGCAGCGGCACCGTTGCGCGCGTCCAGAACGTGCCGGTCGAGACGGCGGCCGAGTGGATATCGGCGAAGGCGTTGTCGACTTCATCGATCAGGATCAGCAGCAACGCGAAGCCGCCGCCCGCTTGCGCGAGCGCACCGGTCAGCAGCGCGTCGCCGCCGCCCGCGGCGAGCCCATAGATTGCCCCGAGCGCATAGAACCAGATGTTGGCGATGCCGTAGCCGAGCAGCGTGCCGCGGAACGACTCGCCGGCGCGGCGGCCAAAGCGCGTGTAATCGGCGATCAGCGGCAGCCACGACAGCGGCATCGCGACGACCAGATCGATCGCGCCGCCGAACGACATATCGCCGGTGCCCGGACGGCGCATCAGCGCGGCCAGATCGTGCCTGGCAAGCAGATTCCACGAGAGCCAAACGGCGCCTGCCAGCAGCAGCCAGATTCCCCAGGTCCGCAAAAAGCGCCGTACGAACGACAGCGGGCCGCTAATCGCGAGCATTGTCGCAAGCAGGCCGAAGACGATCGTCCAGATGAGCGGTATCGAGAGACCGAACGCCTGCTTGGCGAGGGCGTCGGCGGAATCGCGCATCACGATCACTTCGAATGAGCCCCAGCCGACCAGTTGCACGGCATTGAGCACCGCGGGCACGGAGGCGCCGCGTACGCCGAGCGTCGGCCGCAGCGAGGACATGGCCGCGAGGCCCGTATCCGTGCCGATCACGCCGGCGAGCGCCAGCAGCACGACACCGATCACGCTGCCGATGCCGATGGCCGCCAGCGCACACGGTAGCGACAGCCCCGGCACCAGCAGCGCGCCCGCCTGCGCGACCAGCAGGCCGATGCCGAGCGAGAACCACAACGCGAACGCATCGCCGGTGCGGAACGCGCGACGCGCGTCGGGCACCGGCGTGAGCGGTGCGTAGGTGGAACCGGCGTCGCCGGCGAGTGGATCTTGTGCCATCAGGTGATATCCCTGTCGTTGTCTATGTTTGGTCGTGAATTTTGTGCTTGCACACGCTTCAGGCTCGTCGCGGCGCACTGACTGTCATAATGCAGGACCGTGCCGCAGATCGCGCGCCGGCTGTTTCGCTGGCCGGGCGCGCGTCGTGCTGGGTTTGCGTCATATTGCCGAACCAAGCCCGGAAAGCCGAGATTATCCACAAAACGCCATGTTTGAAGAAACCCGTGCCAACGTCCCGCTCGCTGAGCGTCTGCGCCCCCGCAATATCGATGAGGTGATCGGCCAGAAACATCTGCTCGGTCCGAACAAGCCGTTGCGGGTCGCTTTCGAATCGGGCGAGGCCCATTCGATGATCCTCTGGGGGCCGCCCGGCGTCGGCAAGACCACGCTCGCGCGCCTGATGGCCGATGCTTTCCACGCTGAATTCATCGCGTTATCGGCCGTGCTCTCGGGCGTCAAGGATATCCGCGAAGCTGTCGAGACCGCGCAAGTGCATCGTGCACATGGACATCAGACGCTGGTGTTCGTCGACGAAGTGCATCGCTTCAACAAGAGCCAGCAGGATGCGTTCCTTCCGCACGTCGAGTCGGGGCTGTTCGTATTCGTGGGGGCGACCACCGAGAATCCGTCATTCGAGGTGAACAGCGCGTTGCTGTCGCGGGCGGCGGTCTATGTGTTGAAGAGTCTCGATGACGACGAGCAGCGTGAGCTGCTCGATCGTGCGCAGAAAGAACTCGGCGGGCTAACGTTCACGGACGAGGCCCGCGATGCGCTGGTCGGCTCGGCCGACGGCGATGGCCGCAAGCTGCTCAACAACCTCGAAATCGTCGCGCGGGCCGCGGCGCAGCAGAAGACCACGGAGATCGACGGTGCGTTGCTCGGCAGCGCGCTCGCTGAGAACCTGCGCCGCTTCGACAAGGGCGGCGACGCCTTCTACGATCAGATCAGCGCGCTGCATAAGTCAGTGCGCGGCAGCAATCCTGACGGTGCGCTGTACTGGTTCTGCCGGATGCTCGATGGTGGCGCCGACGCACGCTACCTCGCGCGGCGTATCGTGCGCATGGCGTGGGAAGACATCGGCCTCGCCGATCCGCGCGCCGCCCGTATCGCGCTCGACGCCGCCGAAACCTATGAACGCCTAGGCACACCCGAAGGCGAACTCGCGCTGGCCCAGGCGCTCATCTATCTGGCGGTGGCGCCCAAATCGAACGCCGGTTACATGGCATATAACGAGGCACGGCGTTTTGTCAGCAAGGACCAGTCGCGCGGCGTGCCGGTGCATCTGCGCAACGCCCCGACCAAGTTGATGAAGGAACTCGGCTACGGCCACGAATACCGTTACGCTCACGACGAACCCGACGCATACGCGGCCGGAGAGACCTATCTGCCCGACGGCATGCGTGAGCCGCATTGGTACGAACCGACGCCGCGCGGTCTTGAAGGCAAGATCGGTGAGAAGCTGGCGCGTCTGTCCGAACTCGATGCGCAATGGCGCAGCGAGAACAAGCCGAAAAAGAACTGAACCGCCGATCAGTCGGCAGCCCGCGCCGGTGCGCTAAAATCCCAGACTCATACAACGAACTTCCGCTCCCACCCCATGCTTGACATCCAGTTGCTGCGCAAAGACCTCGACGGCGTGGCGAAACGCCTCGCCGACCGCGGCTATACCCTCGACGTGGCGGCTTTCACCGCACTCGAAGCGGAACGCCGCGCCGTGCAAACCCGTACCGAAGAGCTGCAGGCTCGCCGCAACAGCCTGTCAAAGCAGATTGGCGGGATGAAAGGGCGGGGCGAGGACACCTCGGCGGTGATGGCGGAAGTGGGCGGCATTGGCGACGAAATGAAGGCATCGGCGCTGCAACTCGAAGACATCCAGAAACGCGTGTCCGACCTGATGCTCGGCATGCCGAACCTGGCGCACGAAAGCGTGCCGGTGGGCAAGGACGAGGCCGGCAACGTCGAAGTGCGCCGCTGGGGCGCGCCGCGTCAGTTCGACTTCGAGGTGAAGGACCACGTGGATGTCGGCACGCCGCTCGGTCTCGATGCCGAGACGGGTGCGAAGCTCTCCGGCGCGCGCTTTACGATGCTGCGCGGACAGATTGCGCGTCTGCATCGCGGACTCGCGCAGTTCATGATCGACACGCATACGCTGCACCACGGCTATACCGAAATCTATACGCCGTACATCGTTAATCCAGAGATTCTGTACGGCACGAGCCAGTTGCCGAAATTCGCCGACGACATGTTCCGCGTCGAGAAGGGCGGTGCCGAAAATACGGTGACGCAATATCTGATTTCGACTTCGGAAATTTCGCTGACCAACACGGTGCGCGAGAGCATTGTCGAAGCGGACGCGCTGCCGATCAAACTGACGGCGCATTCACCATGCTTCCGCTCGGAAGCGGGTTCGTACGGCCGCGATACGCGCGGAATGATTCGCCAGCATCAGTTCGACAAGGTTGAGATGGTGCAGATCGTCGCGCCGGAAACGTCGTATGACGCGCTCGAGCAAATGGTCGGCCATGCAGAGACGATTCTGCAGAAGCTTGAGTTGCCGTATCGCGTGATTACGCTGTGCACCGGCGACATGGGTTTTTCTGCAACGAAGACCTATGACCTCGAAGTCTGGTTGCCGGCGCAGAACACGTATCGCGAAATCTCGAGCTGCTCGAATACCGAGACGTTCCAGGCGCGCCGCATGCAGGCGCGTTATCGCAACGCGCAGGGCAAGCCTGAACTGGTGCATACGCTGAACGGTTCGGGGCTCGCCGTGGGCCGGACGTTGGTCGCCGTGCTGGAGAACTTCCAGAACGCCGATGGTTCGGTAACGGTGCCGACGGCGCTGCGTCCGTACGTCGGCGGCATGGAGCGGCTGGAAGTTTCGGCTGCCTGAAACTGGGCCGAAGGTTTTCCAGGCCATAGCTTCACAGATTCTGTGAAAAGGGGCTTGGAAACCTGTTTCAAGTGTTCTATAATCTTCGCTTCGCCAAGCAACGACCCGCTTGGTTTAGGTGGTGGAGCGTAGTTTAGCAAGCCGTCGCCGATGCCGGAGAGGTGGCAGAGTGGTCGAATGTACCTGACTCGAAATCAGGCGTACGGTTTCCCGTACCGTGGGTTCGAATCCCACCCTCTCCGCCAAAATTCAAAAGAGCCCTGCAGAAGAAATTCCGCAGGGCTTTTTGTTTGTGCGGCTGATTTGCGATTCGTTTGCAACGGTTTGCAAGCCGATCCGTGGCGCGCCCACGACCTGCTCATCGTCTGCCCACCGGAGTAAAATTGGAGCGTGATTGACCCGCAACAAAACCCTCTGGTCCTGCGATGAAAACACCCCCCACCGATCAGCGTTCGCGTAAACGTCCGTCAAACCGGACGCTGACTATCCTGACCTGGCTGGTCGCCATCGCAACGCTGGGCGCAGGGGTCGGCTGGCTCGTCTACAGCTATTTCGTCGATATGGAAGTGCCTTACTTCGCCATTCCGCTCGTGCTGTGCGTACCGGTAATCGTGGCTGTCGCATTCCGGAATATCTGGGACTAGCTAGCACGCCTAGCCGCCACCATCCAAACCCAGCGCCTCTACCGCTTGCGGCGACCCGAACATGGCCGCCGCGTCGTGCCCAACCCCAGGCACTTCGATCAGCCTCCATCCGAACGCCCAGCCATTGCGTCTGGCGACTTCCTCTGCAGCGTGAAACGCATGTGTCCCACGGTCGTAGCGGTTGTCCCCTTGAGCTCTCGCGTGCTTGCCTTGTGCGAGCCAGCGTTGATGGACGTCGTCTTGCCCGAGCAATACGGTCAGCGGCTCAGCCAGATATGCGCGTAGAGCTTTCTCTTCCACTTCATCCGTGCCGAGTCCGTCAAAGCCAAACGGTATTGCAGTTTTCGTATCGGGCAGCACCCAGGTAGACGGGTTGGCAACGACCACACGCGCTGCCGGCACGGGCGCGTAGGCGGCGACCCGGTCCACGAACTGCGCGCCAGCGGAATGCCCAAGCAGGATATAAGGCAATTCAGTTTGTCCCGCTGCGTCCCGTGCCCAGCGCACAAGTCCCGGTATCAGGTCGACGGTGCGACGCCCGGCTGCGGACGTAGCCGAAGCACCAGAAGCAATAGACGCGGACGTCATCCCACCATACTGATACTCGTCACGTGGAAACCGCTTCCGATCGAACTGCGGCGCCACCACGATCGCACAGACGCGGTCCGCGAGTGGCCGGGCGTGATCGCGGTACGGACCGCCGTCGCGTCCGACGCCATGAAACACCAGCAGCAAAAACCGCGGCTGGCAGCCGCTTGGCCGGTAAGTAAATACCGGCAAATCGACGCCGTCTACCAAAGCAATCTGTTGCGCATTGCCTGGCCCAATTGGTTCGGCAAGCACCTGTGCCGCGCCAGCGGAAAACACAAGCGCGCCGAGTAACGGCAGCGCCATCCGCCAACCGTTTACGCGTCCCGATTGACCGCTTTCATTTCCACGTCTGCGCACGTTTTCCGCCCACGCCGGTTTACCTGTCAGCGGCCAATTATGCCGGTCCGCGTCTAACTCACGCAGCTTCCCAGCTTTTCCCCACGTCTAGCCCAGGCGCGACGCTCCCCGAACCCCACCCCCATTTTCACGACGCCTCTGCATCCGATTCCACACCTGCTGCGTATTTCGATCATGGGTGCGCAAATCCAACCAAATCCCACTTTTACGGGCGCCCTTTCCAAGCTGGAGACCTGCTAATGAGTCACCCCGTTTCGAACCCACAGCCACACGGTCAACGGATCGCGGTCGTCGGCGCCGGCATTTCGGGCTTGGCGAGCGCCTACCTGCTGTCGAAGCACAATCAGGTGACGCTCTTCGAAGCCGGTTCGTACCCCGGCGGCCACACGAACACGGTGGACGTGAAGCTCGAAGGCCATGTCCATCCCGTCGACACCGGCTTTCTGGTCTTCAACGATCGCACTTACCCGAATCTGATTGCGCTGTTCGCCGAACTGGGCGTGCAAGCGCATCCGAGCGAGATGACGTTCTCGGTCTCGCTCGATGAAGGCCGTCTCGAGTGGGCGGGCACGAATCTCAACACTGTGTTTGCGCAGCGCCGCAACATGTTCTCGCCGACCTTCATCGGCATGCTGCGCGACATCATGCGCTTTAACGGCAGCGCTGAGCGCAATCTCGATGTCGCGGCGCAGACCGGCGCCTCGATGGGCGATCTCCTCGCGGCCGGCGGCTACGGCGGCGCGTTTCAGCAGCACTACCTGTTGCCGATGGCCGCCGCAATCTGGTCGAGCGCTACCGCGGACGTGCTGAGCTTTCCCGCCACCACGTTCCTGCGCTTTTGCCTGAATCACGCGCTGCTGCAGGTCAATCGCCGTCCGCAATGGAAGACGGTGATGGGCGGTGGCCGCGAATACGTGCGGCGGATCGTCGGCAAACTCGACGACGTGCGTATCGGCACCCCCGTGCGTGGCGTGCGACGCGATGCTCAAGGGGTCGACGTGTTGACCGATACCGGTCCGCAACGCTTCGACGCAGTGGTGCTGGCCACGCATGCACCCGACACGCTCCGCATGCTCGACGACGCCGACGAAGCCGAACGCAGCGTACTGCGCGCCGTGCGCTATCAACCGAACATCGCCGTGCTGCATACCGACACGAACCTGTTGCCGCGCTGCCGCCGCGTCTGGTCGGCGTGGAACTATCTGGGCGGCCGGCATCTGGACGGTTCACGCCCGGTCTGCGTCAGCTATCTGGTGAACCAGCTGCAGCCGCTGCCGTTCGACACACCGCTAGTCGTCACGTTGAATCCGGTGGTCGAACCGGCGCCGGGCACCGAGTTGCGCCGCTTCGTCTACGACCATCCGCTATTCGATCTGGCCGCGATCGACGCGCAGCATCGCTTGCCGTCGCTGCAAGGTCGTCGTCGCACCTGGTTCGCGGGTGCATGGACCGGTTACGGCTTCCACGAGGACGGCCTGAAATCCGCACTGCGCGTCGCGGCCGATTTCGGCGCTTCGCCGGCTTGGGCCAAGCTATGAACAGCAGCGCGCCATACGAGCATCGCGAAAGCGCCGCTCGGCTTCTGGTCGGCCGCGTGATGCACGAGCGGTTGCGACCGCGTCATCATCGTTTCACGTACCCGGTGTTCTACGTGCGCTGCAATCTCGCGCGCCTCGCCACGCTCGATAGCTGGTGGTTCGGCATCAACCGCTGGGGTCCGCTCAGCCTGTTCGCGCGCGACCACGGTCCTTGCGACGGCACTGATCTCGACACATGGATGCGCGCGCAACTAGCCGAGGCCGGTGTGCCGGCCGACGGCGAGATCTGGCTGCAGGCTTTTCCGCGCGTGTTCGGCTATGCGTTCAATCCGGTCAGTTTCTGGTTTTGCCACGACTGTGACGGGGCACTGCGCGCGCTGCTCGCAGAAGTGCGCAACACGTTCGGTGCGCGCCACAGCTATCTGCTGACTGCGGACGGCGGTGGCCCGATCGATGCATCCACTAAGCTGACTTGCTGCAAAGTGCTGCACGTCTCGCCGTTTTGCCGGGTCGAGGGCAGCTATCGCTTCCAGGTCCGCGAGTCGCATCACGCGTCATCCGTGGTCATTGATTATCACGATGCCGACGGCCTGCTGATCCGTACTTTGCTCGCCGGCCGTTTGCAGCCGTTGACGCGCAGCGCAGCGCTGCGCGCGCTCGCGCACCAGCCGTTACTCACGCTCGGCGTGGTCGCGCGCATTCACTGGCAGGCGCTGCGGCTCTTACTCAAGAAGGTGCCGTTTTACGGCAAACATCCTGCGCCGGGCCGCACCGCCAGCGTTGCCACTCACGTTCTTGCAGCCGGTCTCGAAACCGGAGCCCCACACCATTCTTCGTCGATTGAGGAGACTCAGCCATGACGCTTTCAAGGACCCTGAGCGGAAGCGAATCCGCCCCTGCGTCGGGCCGGTTGTTTTTGTCGTTGCTCGAGCGGATTCGTGTCGGGCACCTGGTACTCATCACGCCCGATGGTCAACCGCGTGTGTTCGGCGATCCGCATGCGTCGCCCGGTGCGCGGCTCGAACTGCGCGACTGGCGGGCGTGCGGTGCGATCCTGCGCAAAGGCGACATCGGTTTTGCCGATGCATGGCGCGCATTCTGGGTCGATACACCGGATTTGTCCGCACTCCTGCGCCTCGCGATCCGCAATGAACGCGCCTTGCAGCGCACCGTCTATGGCGGCTGGCTCGCGCAGGTCTGGTACGGTCTGCGGCATCGCCTGCGCCGCAATACGCGCTCAGGCAGCCGTCGTAACATCCACGCACACTACGACATTGGCAACGCCTTCTACGAGCGCTGGCTGGATCCGAGTTTCACGTACTCGAGCGCCGTATTCGACGGACGCTTCGACACGTCGCTCGAAGATGCGCAGCACGCCAAATATCAACGCATCATCGATACGCTTGGCTTGCGGGCCGGCATGCGCATCCTCGAAATCGGCTGCGGCTGGGGCGGCTTTGCGATGCATGCGGCGCGTCAGGGTATTCATGTGCATGGCGTGACGATCTCCGAGGCGCAACTCGCATTCGCCGAACAGCGCGTGCAAGAAGAGGGTCTGAGCGATCATGTCACTCTGGAGTTACGCGACTATCGCATGCTGACCGCCCAGTACGACGGCATCGTCTCGATCGAGATGTTCGAAGCAGTAGGCGAGCGCTTCTGGCCGACGTACTTCCGCATCCTGCGCGAACGCCTTCTGCCCGGCGCGCGAGCGTTGGTGCAGACCATCACAATCGACGATTCGCACTTCGCCGCGTATCGTGCCACCAGCGACTTCATCCGCGAATACATTTTCCCGGGTGGCATGCTGCCGAGTCCGGAGCGTTTTATCGCGGTAGCGAAGCACTCGGGGCTCGCGGCTAATGTGTCGTTGGCTTTCGGCCGCGACTATGCCGAGACGTTGCGGCGCTGGCGCAGTGCCTTCGAGTATCAGCTCGAGGCGATCCGCGCGCAGGGCTTCGACGAGACCTTCGTGCGGACATGGCGTCTATATCTCGCGTATTGCGAGGCAGGCTTCGATGAAGGCCGTACGGACGTGATGCAGTTCGTGGTTGCGTCGGATCGTTGACATGCGCTCGCTCGTCGCGTTAGTGCTGCTGTTGTGGGCCGCTTCGGCGAGCGCCGACTGGCGCAGCGACGTGCAGTCTGCGCGGCTTGTCGGCGAGGGCGATTTCCGCGTATTTGGCTTCAGTCTGTATCGCGCGCAATTGTGGAGCGAACGCGTGCCGGTGGACTATGACGAGCGCTTTGCGCTGCATATCGTCTATACGCGCAGTATCAAGGGCAAGCGGCTTGCCGACACGGGTATCGACGAAATCAAACGTCAGGCGGAGGCGCCGATTGCACCGGAGACGCTCGATCGATGGCGCGAAGATATGCTGCGCGCGTTCGTTGACGTGGAGCCTGGCGATGAGCTGAGCGCAGTGTTTCTGCCGGGCAAGGGCGTGCGTTTCTATGCAGGGGAGCGCGAGACCGGCGAGTTCGATGATCCCGCGTTTGCGCGCGCGTTCTTTGGCATCTGGCTCGATCCGTCCACACGTGCGCCTTCGCTGCGCAAGCATTTGCTTGGCGACTTGCAATAACGCGCCGGCATCTACGCAGAAGCGCGTCGGGCTTTACTCCGCATGACCCGACGACGAACTGCCCGAGGCCACCGCTGGCGCACGCGCAGAGGAAGCGGCTCGCACGGTGTCCGCATGAACAGGATGCAGTGAATTCAGTGGATACACATTGCCTCCATATACCGTGGCTTGCGTCGAATCGTTGCCGCGTTGCGCCGCCTGCCCGCTTTCGGCATCGATGAACCGGCTGGAATCGGCCAGCACAGGCGCGAAAAACCGCAACGGCGCGGCAAGCGCAGCAACCAGCAGCGCGTGTCCAACTACAGGGTAGTGCTTCACCTCGACGGTATCGCCGGCCGCTCGTAACTTCGCAGCAAGACGGTCTGTGTTGCCGGGGTCGACGGTGGTGTCGCGCTTGCCGGCGGCGAGGAACATCGGCGGCTCGTCGCCGCTCGCGAAGTTGATGGGTTGGCTGGCGGCCCGCAGCGGTGCCGGAAAGACGTTCTTCAGTACCGGATCGGTGAGCGGCAAGAAATCATAGGGTCCCGCGAGGCCGATTACACCGCTCAGGTCGCGCTTGCTCATCTGCTGCGCGGCCAGATAGTGGCCGTCCGTTGCCAACAGTACGGCAATGTGCGCTCCCGCGGAGTGTCCCATCAGGAAGATGCGCGACGGATCGCCGCCGAACTCAGCGGCGTGGTCGCGCGCCCAGCGTACTGCCGCGGCTGCGTCCTCTACAAAACCTGGGAACCGGACCTCCGGCCAGGTTCGATAGTCAGGCAGGACGGCGACGAAGCCGCGCGAAGCGAGCGCCTCGCCGACGAACAGATAGTCGCCGCGCTTGCCGTTCTGCCAGCTGCCGCCATAGAAGAACACCACCACAGGCCGGCCGTGCGGGGACGCCGCCGCTGTCGCTTCGAACGGTTCGTAGACATCGAGTTTCTGGCGCGCGTCGCTGCCGTACGGGATGGCCGTGCTGGCGCGGAACGTCTGGCGGGGTACTGCGGCATTGAGCATGGCGGTTCCGCTGCAGCCGCCGAGCACGGTGAACGCGAGCGCGGCGGTCAAGGTAAGCAGGCGTCGAGGCATAGGAGGGGGTCATAGTCCGAAGGGTGGGTTTCGTACTATCTACGCACGGCAGCCGTCGGCGGATGCAAGCAGGCTCGCGCACGGCGTTTTCCTTTGCACGGGGCGTGGGCGATATGGGCTAGAGCGAAATTCCCGCTGCCTGAGCCAGTAGCACACCGTTCAAAGCCAGCACGGCAACCGTACCGACCACGGCGGCAACATTCGTCAGCCGGCTGTTCCTGTAGACGCCCATCAGATCGCGACGCGAAGTGAACCACAGCAGTGCGATCATCGGCACCGGCAGCGCAACGCTCAACACCACCTGGCTCAACACCAGCGCCCTGGTCGCGTCGACACCCCAGGCCACCACCGCAAAGGCCGGCACCATGGTGACGAGTCGACGCACGCCAACCCGAATACGAAAGCCGACGAACCCCTGCATGATCATCTGGCCGGCCATCGTGCCGACTACCGAGCTCGAAATTCCGGAGGCGATCAAAGCAGCAAGGAAAAGGGCCGCCGCCGCTCCACCTAGCAGGGGCGTCAGTGTATGCCACGCTGTCTCGATGCTGGCGATGTCCGAGTGACCCTGATGAAACGCACTTGACGCCATAATGACCATCGCCATGTTGATCAGACCCGCAACGCCGAGAGCAAGTACGACCTCGATATGCGAAAACTTCAGCAGCCTGGAGCGTTCGAGCTCGTTGCGCGGCGTCACACGATTCTGCGTGAGGCCCGAGTGCAAAAACAGAACGTGCGGCATCACGGTCGCGCCGATAATGCCGACTGAAATGGTCAGCGCGTTGCTATCGGGGATGCTCGGCTTGAAGGTATGCAGGAATACTGACGGCCAGTGCACCGGTGCGATCAGCAATTCGGCCAGATATGACAGGCCGATGACGCCGACCAGTGCGGCGATGACCAGTTCAAGCGGGCGAAAGCCCTTGCGTTCGAACTGCAGCAGCCCAAAGGTGACGGCGCCGGTGACCAGCATGCTGGCCATCATCGGCAGATGCAGCAGCAGTGAAACCCCGATAGCGCCGCCGACGAATTCCGCAAGATCGGTCGCCATCGCGGCGATCTCGCTCAAACCCCACATACCGTACACATAACGGCGCGGCAGCGACTCGCGGCACAACTCGGCGAGATTGCGACCGGTGACGAGGCCAAGTTTGGCGGACATCGCCTGGAACAGCATGGCGACGATATTCGCCACGGCCACCACCCAAAGCAGCGAATAACCGTAGCCCGCGCCTGCCTGAATGTTGGTCGCGAAGTTGCCCGGGTCCATATAGGCAATGGATGCAACCACGGCCGGCCCGACAAACGACAACATCACACGCGGGCCGCGGCGGCGTCCGGCGAGTGCTTCGCTAATGCGGAAACAAGTCTGCTCGGTCAGCGTCTGCGGCACGACCGCTGGACTCATGGCTTCGTTCATGACATCTCCTGTGTGTCGTCAACCCGGGTCAAGCGGTTATGGATGGAACTCCGGCCAACGGGGATCACGAACGCCGTCGAGGCGGCCCGTTGCCGGTATCTCGGGTGATGTGAGCAGCAGCTTTTCAGCCGCCGATGTCAGCCGCTCATGTTGAGCGAGCCATTCACGCCGTTCGGGAAGAATCCGCCTTTCACTGCCGCCGTACTGGTCAGGTACACGATGTTAAGCACATCTGAATAGGTGCGTCCGAACGCGAGGCCATTGCTGTCGAGCGGAACGATGTTGGATGTACCTGCGGTAGCGCCGGTGATGCCTTGGTCATCGTTGCCCACCTGATCGAGACTATCGCGCGCTGCGGAGATGGCATTGGCTGCGGTGATCAGGCTCGCCGTATCGAGCCCTTTCGCGTACAGCGTCGTGCGCACGAGGCCCGCGTGATAAGCCTCCGCTGCGAGGATGCCGGCCGCGGCGCTCAGGAAGGTCTTGCTCGCGAGCAAAGGTGCCGCGCCTTTATAGGCCGTCACGCCGACGTCCTCGAAGATGAACGCGCCGAGCAGAAAGTTGTTGTCGCTCGCATAGGGGTCGAACGCGACGCCCGCCGCGACGAGACCTGCCGCGCGCGCTGCTACCGAGAACGCACCGTTAGGGTTGGTGCCGCTCACGTCGATGGACGGCATGGCCACCGCCGACGAACCCAGCGCGGTGCGCAGGAACGCCACGTGTTCGCGTTCGTCGTTGGCGATCTCGTTTGCGTAGGCCTGCACGACAGGATCCTGGAACGGCACTTGCGCACCCGCGATGACGGTGCCTTGCGTGCCGACGCCGCTGAGCATGCTGGCCGGAAGTCCGCTACCCGTTGTCGCATAGGTATAGAACTGTGCTTCGAGGTACTCGAGATTGAGCGCGAAGTTGAGAATCTCTTCGTCGGTCGGCGCGGTGGACTGAGCCATCGACGAGACGCCGGAGCCACCGCCGCAAGCGCTGATCAGCGTGCCGCCAACGAGACCGAGACTCAGGCCGCCTGCATTGCGGAAAAATTGTCTGCGTTGTGTGCGTCGCTGCACCCGGCGCTCGAATGTATCGATTAGTTGTGCTGAATTACTCTGGCTGCTTTCTGACTTTTCGGACATGACCGTGCTCCTCAGATAGACCTCAGGAAAGCCACGCCATTTGCGACGCAAACGCGTACACAACAGGACAACTGACGCGATGCACATGCGCAAATCGCGGACATGAAGACACATCGCTGCTCTCGGACGAAGCTTTAGCGACGACTGAGAAAAGGCGAGTCCTCAACGAACTTTACGAGTCGAGTCCGTCCATGGATGCAGCGCGCACAAAAGATATTTGCGTGCGTTCGCAGCATTCCTTGCGAAAGCGCGGGGGCGGCTTCCGCTAGCTCCTGCCGCCATCCTCTGTACAATTCCCCTGATCGATGACCGGATCGGGTTGCCCGCGCGAGTGCTACACGCCGCCGCGTACCCAGCCGGTTTGCCTTCTTCACACGAACGCGGGCAACTGCTTTGCCGTCGCGCGTTCACGAACCTGCCCCGACTTCATGGCCATTACCTACAAGACTCCTGAGGACATCGCCGCGCTGCGAATCG
Source organism: Paraburkholderia phenazinium (assembly GCF_900141745.1). NCBI lineage: Bacteria > Pseudomonadati > Pseudomonadota > Betaproteobacteria > Burkholderiales > Burkholderiaceae > Paraburkholderia > Paraburkholderia phenazinium. The sequence goes on from NZ_FSRM01000001.1 coordinate 1,532,897, forward strand.
CGGGACGCCTCGCGGCCGACGTCCTCGCGATGATCGGCGAACACGTGCAGGCCGGTATCTCGACGGACGAACTTGACGCGCTGTGTAACGACTACATCGTCAATACCCAGAAAGCGGTTCCGGCGAATGTCGGCTACCTGGGATTTCCAAAGACGGTCTGCACCTCCGTGAACCAGGTGGTTTGCCACGGCATCCCTAACCGGACCGAAGTCCTCAAGGACGGCGATATCATCAATATCGACGTGGCCGTGATCAAGGACGGCTACTTCGGCGACACCAGCCGCATGTATTGCGTCGGCAAGCCGAGCACGGTGGCGCGGCAACTGATCGACACCACCTATGAGGCGATGGTCGCCGGCATGCGTCAGGTAAAGCCGGGCGCGACGCTCGGCGATGTGGGCCATGCGATCCAGAAGACCGCACAGCGCGACGGTTTTTCGATCGTGCGCGACTACTGCGGGCATGGCATCGGCAAGGTGTATCACGAAGATCCACAGGTGCTGCACTACGGCCAGCCGGGGCAGGGCATCCGTCTGAGGCCGGGCATGGTGTTCACGATCGAGCCGATGATCAACGCGGGACGCGCCGGCACCACGGTCCTGCGCGACGGCTGGACAGTGGTTACCAAAGACCGTTCGTTGTCTGCGCAATGGGAGCACATGGTCGCCGTCACGGAAGACGGTTTCGAGCTGTTGACGCCCTGGCCGGACGGCACGGGCAGCTATCAGGCGCCGTGAAGATCCCCCGAGAGAAAAGAGATAAGCGGGTGTCGTCAAGGGCGCTCGCCCACAGATCCGGAAAATAAGGATTTGACTCCCGCGCCGGTTCGGTTAAAGCTACGCCTTAGTGTTTCAAGGGGTTTTCGTCTGCATGAGTCCGTCATTGACCGTTCGCCGCATCGCCGCTGAGCAGGGCGCAGTATTCCGCGAACTCCGTACTGCGTCGCTGCGGGAGGCGCCCTATGCCTTCGGCGAGACGCTCGAGGATGCCCTGTCGGTCGACGCCGCAAGCTTCGATGCTACCGCTGCCAGCCACGCGGTCTCGACGGTGGCTACGTCGTTCATTCTCTATACCGAGGGCCATCCCGCCGGGCTGATCGAAGCGCATTTCGAAGACAGCGCCGCGCGCCGTGCCTTTGTAGGCGAGCTGTGGGTGGCGCCTGCGGTGCGTCATCTGCGCGGCGGCGAGCTGCTCGTCAATACCGCCAGCGAGTGGCTGGCCGCTGAAGGCGCCGAGGAAATCTACGCATGGGTGGCCGACGCCAATCGCACGGCGATGCGCTTTTACGAGCGCCTCGGCTTCGGCCCGACCGGCGAGCATGCCCGCACGGCACGCTGGCCCGACCAGTCGGAAAGCCTGCTGGTGCGCCACGTACAGCGCGCCTCGCAAGCCTCCTCCCAGTGATCCGCCGAGCGGTCCCGCCGGGCGCCGCTCCCTTCCTGCCTACGCTGCTGTTGCGTCCGCCGTCGCCGGTTGGGCAGCGGCATTTATCCCTCTCGCCGAAAATACTGGCTCCACGCGTGGACGCCTGTAAAATACGCAAAATTTTTTGTCGAACGCTATGTCGCCCAAGAAATCGCCATTTTTCGAACTCCGCAGTGGCACTGTCGACACGCTCCTGTTCGTGGTCAAGACGACCGACCTCGACGCCATGCGTGCCGAACTGACCCGGCGCTTCGAAGCGACCCCCGAATTCTTCGCTAACGACGTCGTCGCGATCGACGTGCGCCGCCTTGCCGACGACGAGCGCGTGCCGCTCGCCGAGATCTCGCAACTGCTCGACAGCGTGCGGATGCGCCCGGTGGGCGTGGTAGCGAATCCGCAGCAGGGCTGGGCTGCCGAGTCCGCGTTGCCGCTGCTCGAAGCGCGCGACCGGCGCGGAGCAGCGGGCGCCAGGCCGGGAGCCGAAGAGGGCGCGCAGGGTGCTGAGAGCGGCGCAGCGCCGGAGGGTGGCGAGCGCGGCAACAGTGGCAACAGTGGCGAGAGCACCGCTCCGGTGCAGGGGGAATTGCCGATCGACGCGCCGGCAGCCTCCGTCGAAGTTGTGGCGGCCGGCCGTGCCGCGGGCACCCAGGCGACAGCGCCAGCCGACCCCGCGAAGCTGGTCACCTCGTCGACAACCACGGTGGTCGACAAGCCGCTGCGCTCCGGCCAGCGCATCTACGCGAAGGGCGATCTGGTGGTGCTGGGCCTCGTGAGCTACGGGGCGGAAGTGATCGCCGAAGGCAATATCCATATTTACGCGCCGTTGCGCGGCCGGGCCTTGGCCGGCGTGCAGGGCAACCACGACGCGCGCATTTTCTGTACGTGTCTGGAGCCGGAACTGATCTCGATCGCCGGTATCTACCGTACGACCGAGAACCCGCTGCCGGCCGATGTGCTCGGCAAGCCGGTGCAGATCTGGCTCGATGAAGAAAAGCTGATGATTGAACCGCTGCGTCTCACCTGATCACCGGTTGCGCGCGCCGTGCCCGGCGCGTGCCTGGGATCTGGCTGCCGCCGGACTTATTTGAACGAAATTGACGAACTCAGGGTAAGGGTAATGGCAAAAATCATTGTGGTGACATCGGGCAAGGGTGGCGTGGGCAAGACGACCACGAGCGCGAGTTTTGCATCGGCCCTGGCGTTACGGGGCCACAAAACCGCCGTGATCGACTTCGACGTCGGCCTGCGTAACCTCGACCTCATCATGGGCTGCGAACGTCGTGTGGTGTATGACCTGATCAACGTGATCCAGGGCGAAGCCAACCTGAATCAGGCGCTCATCAAGGACAAGAAGTGCGAGAACCTGTTCATCCTGCCGGCCTCGCAGACGCGTGACAAAGACGCGCTGACCATGGAAGGCGTCGAAAAGGTCATCAACGACCTGATCGCGATGGACTTCGAATATATCGTCTGCGATTCGCCGGCCGGTATCGAATCGGGCGCTCTGCTGGCAATGCACTTCGCCGACGAAGCGCTGATCGTGACGAACCCGGAAGTTTCCTCCGTGCGCGACTCGGACCGGATTCTCGGTATCCTGTCGTCGAAGACCAAGCGCGCGATCGAAAGCAAGGAGCCGATCAAGGAACATCTGCTGATCACGCGCTACAACCCGAAGCGTGTGAGCGAAGGCGAAATGCTCTCGCTCACCGATATTCAGGAGATCTTGCGCATCGATCTGATCGGCGTGATTCCGGAATCGGAAGCGGTGCTGCATGCGTCGAACCAGGGGCTGCCGGCCGTGCACCTCGACGGCACCGATGTCGCTGAAGCCTACAAGGATGTTGTGTCGCGTTTCCTCGGCGAGCAGAAATCGCTTCGCTTTACCGATTACCAGAAGCCAGGCCTCCTGCAGCGCCTCTTCGGCACCAAGTAAGGGGAGCGCACGTAATGTCGATTCTTTCGTTTTTGCTGGGCGAGAAGAAGAAGTCCGCGTCAATAGCGAAGGAACGCCTGCAGTTGATCATCGCGCATGAGCGCGCCGGCGGCCATGCGCCTGCCGATTATCTGCCAGCGTTGCAACGCGAACTCGTCGCCGTGATTTCCAAGTACGTGAAGATTTCCGATGAGGATATTCGCGTCAGCCTCGAGCGCCAGGACGACCTCGAAGTACTCGAGGTCAAGATCGAAATTCCGCAGGCCTGATTGCCGCAAGGGCGGTCTGTATGATGTTTTATGCGCTCCCTGTCCGGCATCGTGACGGGCAGGGGGTGTAACGCGGGTCTTGCCACCGTGTTGCGTGATGTCGTACGCTTTCGTGCAGCGGTTCCGCTGCCGGTTTTCGTGTCTCCGTGTGCTCCCCTCGAATGCTCAATGCCGCCCGCTGCGATTCTGTTGCCGCGAGGCGTCGCTACGCGTCCGCACTGGTAGTGCTGGGTGTCTCTTGACACGGCCCTGTCGCGGTTCTTTATCACACTGGCGCCGCCGGAAATATTCGGTTGCACTTGAGGGACAGGCGTTACGTCCGGCATGTCAGCCAAAACGCGGTCTCGCGCATTAAACGGACACCACCACCACCGGTGCTTTTAAGAAAGAGGGGAATATGAACAGGAATCTTCGTTTGCTGGTCGCTCAGATTGTGCTCGTTGCCGCGGGCGCAGCGGCTGTCGGTTCGGCATCCGCACAGGTCGTTGTGGTGGCGCCGTCGGCTCCGCCGCCCGTGCGTTATGAAGCCGTGCCTGCGCCGCGCCATGGCTTCGTATGGGATCAGGGTCACTGGCGTTGGGACCACGGCCGCTACGTGTGGGTGCCGGGCCACTGGCAGCCCGAGCGCGTCGGCTATCACTGGGTGCCTGGCCACTGGGTCGCCCATGGTCCGAACTACCGCTGGGTTGAAGGCCACTGGGGCTAAGCTTTTGGCAGCGGCGCGTTGCGGTTGCGACGCGCCGGCGCTTTCCGGCACAGCGTGAGCGCCGCCTGAGCCAGGCTCGACCTAGCGCGGCGGCGCGTCGGCCTCATCAGCCGTGTTTGCCTCGGGCTCCTCGTCGATGAGCGCCTCGGGCACTTCCGGTACCGGCACAGGCGCGGGTTGCGGCAAAGGCGCCATATAGCGCTGCGATAACGCTTCATACAGGGGCGGCGCAAAGAGACGCGATACGCGACTCGCGATCAGCGCCGTCGCCATCAGCGAGATCACGAGGGCGTGGCCGTTGATCATTTCCATCACGATCACGAACGACGTAATCGGCGCCTGGGTGACGGCGGCCAGGTAGCCCACCATGGCGAGCGCGATCAGCATCTGCAGTTGCATGCTGCCGAACACCATATGCAGCAGATTGCCGAAGCCTGCACCGATCGACAGCGACGGCGCGAAGATGCCGCCTGGAATACCCGGCAGATACGAGCCGACCATCGAGATGAGCTTCAGAAACGGATAGAACACCGACAGATGCTCGCTGCCGTCGAGCAGACCACGCGCCTCCGCGTAGCCGCTGCCGAAGGTCAAGCCGCCCGAGATCAAACCGACAACAGCGATCACCAGCCCACACAGCGCGGCGAAGAGAACCGGCCGCTCGCTATGGAGCTTGCGCAGCGGCGCGGGAATCCAGCGCGCCGTGTTGAGCAGCAGCCAGCAGAAGAAGCCGCCGGCGATACCGGTGACGACAGCCGTAAGCACCACAGCCACGGCGAGCAGATCCGGGAAATGCGTACCAATCTGGATCGTGCCGAAATAGGTGTAGTTGCCGTTCAGCCCAAGCGCGATCACACCGGCGATGATGATGGCCGTAATCAGCACACCGCTTGCGCGCGCCTCGAAGCTGCGGGTGAGTTCCTCGATGGCGAACACGATCCCTGCCAGCGGCGTGTTAAATGCTGCGGACAAGCCCGCCGCTGCGCCGGCCAGCACGAGCTGCCGCTCGATCAGCGCGTTCGAGCGCGGGTAGAAGCGGCGCAGGTTGAACATCAGCGCGGCGCCCACCTGGACCGTCGGTCCTTCGCGACCAATCGTAAAGCCACCGAGGATAGCGAGGAACGACACGGCGATCTTGCCGAACAGGATCCGGAACGACAGCAGCCGCGAGCCATATTCAGAGGGTTTGGCGTGCAGTGTGGCAATGACTTGCGGAATGCCGCTGCCCTCCGCGCCGCGAAAGAATGTGCGCGTGAGCCATACGCACAAGGCTGAAATCGCGGGAGTCACAATCAGCGGCAGCCACACATGCCGGTGTTGCATGGCGCTGAACTGGTCGAAGCCGAAGTTGATGAGGCGGGCGTAGAACACCGCGATCAGACCGACGGCGATGGCGCCGAGCCAGAACACACCGTATTGGCGCCACAGGCGGCGCGTGCGCCGGATGACGTTGGAGGGAAGAGGTGGGAATGCCCGCATTAGATGAGCGCTCAGGCAAAGCGTGAATTATACCGATCGATCACCTCGCGCGACCGTGAAAGGATATTGAAATAATTGCGACGGATAGTGCCCGAGAGCGCTGCTGCGTGCCATTTCGAGATGTACCTTTGGCTGGCCGCGCTCCGCACAGCGCGCCGCCTCGCGTATGTGACGAAAACGCGGTCGGCTATAATAAGCGCCGCGATCGATACTGTGACGGGCTACTAATGAAGCGAATTCTTATCGTCAAGGTGACTTCCCTGGGCGATATTGTCGAAGCCCTTCCGGTTATTGCCGACATCAAGCGAGCATTTCCGGGGGTGCAGGTGGACTGGGCGGCGGACGAAGCGTTTGCCGAAGTGGTCCACTGGAGCCAGCGTGTGGACCGCGTCCTGTGCGCACCGCTGCGCCGCTTCAAGAAGGCGCGCCGCTGGTCGGACCTCAAGGCTATCGGCGCCTCCATCGGCGAGCTTCGCGCTTACCGCTACGATTGCATCATCGATATCCAGGGCGTCTACAAGACCGCCATCATCGCCTTTCTCGCGCGTTCGTCGCGCCGTGTCGGCTACCGCAACAAGGACCTCGGCGAGGTGGGCGCATCGTTCGCCTATACGGCACGGTTCGGCCCTCGTCCGCCCGTCAGCGCCTGGGAAGGCATGCGTATCAGCGCGGGTGAGGCCCTCGGCTACCAGCCCGAAGGCGAGCCTGTCTTCGATCTGAAATTACCCGAAACCGGTACCACACCGTTCGAGGCAGGTGACGCACCTGTCGCGGCGCTGTTCCATGCCACCTCCAAAGACGACAAGAAATGGCCGGTCGAGCATTGGGGCGAGGTAGGACGCGAACTGACGCGGCGCGGGTTTCGCATCGTGCTGCCGTGGGGTTCGCCGCGCGAGCGTGAGGAAGCCGAAGCAATCGCCGAAGAAGTGCCGGGCGCGACCGTGTTGCCGCAGATGAGCGTCACCGAGATCGCCCGGATGATCGACGCGTGTTCTCTTGTGGTCGGTACGGATACCGGCTTTGTCCACGTCGCTCACGCGCTGCAAAAGCGCACGGTGATGATCTTTGTCGCGACCTCGCGCGACCATTTCGGTATCGAAGCGCCGTATCGCTCGATCTCGATCGGCGATGGCCTGTCGGTGCCGCCCGTCAGCGAAGCGATCCAGGCGATCGACTACGTGCATGGCGAACCGCGTCCCACTGGCGCGCAAGCGCATTCCGCCACCGCTGTCTGATCGTCCGCAGGCAGCCGCCCCGCTGCCGCTCCAATGCGCGTGCCATAGCAGGCACTCTTTCCTCGCCCAAGAAAAAAGGCGTGACGCACAGTCCGCCCAATCGAATGGACGCTGCCGCGGCACGCCTCTAAAAGCGCCCGCGTCGGGGAACGACGGGCGGAGAGGATCCTACATGAACACAACAGGACTGCACCCTTAAAGACTACGCCCGGTGCGTCGAGTTCAATCACCTTTGCGCGATGTGGCTGCGCGTTGCAGACGCAAGCCGATGCAACTGCCACTCGGCTGGCACCCATTTCCCGCATTACACGGCTGTTAAAAGTGTCGCATTTGGTAGTTCGCCGACGCGCAGCTTACGCGTTCCATGCATCCACCGAGTTCACACAGAGTGCCTGAATGCAGGCCACACCTCAATGGGTCCTGCTCCGCGCCCTGTATTGAAGCCGCCGCGGGTCGCGAAACCTGTAACGCAACCCTCATCATCGCTTACAAAATGCAACGCCCGCGCACCTGCGCTTCGTGTCCAATCAATCTCATTCGAGGCGAACTCGAATACCACCGAAACGAAGGGAGAACGACGTGAAACGCTTGACGCTGACTTTGATTGCCGGTGCGCTGCTGGCAGCTGCACTGGGAGGCTGTGTGATCGCACCGGCGCCGGGTTATTACGGCGGCGGCTACTACCACCACGACCACGGGTACTACAACTGATAAGCAGGGAAGTCGCGCATACGTTGTGTGCCGCGACATGGGAGGCGAGGGCTGTAAAGCCGGCAGCGGGCAGAACCGTCGCATGGCCGGAACGCACCGGGCATGCGACGGTCGCCTGCATGGCGTTTAGCCAGATCCTCCCAGAGGATCAGCTAAGCATCATCTCGAACGCGACCACCGCGACGATGGCCGCCGCATTGGCAGCGAGCGCTTCTAGCACAATGGCTTTCCAGCTCGAAGGGCGGAAGCGAATGGCCAGCAGCAGCGAGCACAGCAGTGCCAGCGCGATGATCATCACGACGTCTGAGTTCTGGAGATACAGCCTCATGGTTGCCTCCTGGCTCACTGGGGATCTGGCTCGAGTATAAGCACGTCAAAAAGACGTGCAAGAGGGAAACCCACCAGGTGAGACCAGGGGCTGAAGCGGCGCGACGTTAAGAGCGCGCTTACATCAGTTGGGCATCGCGTGTTTCGCGCATACACAGCACACCGAACAGACTGACCGCGGCGGCAATCGATACGTAAGCGCCGACCCACGTCAGACCGCCATGCGCCGCGAGCACCTGAGCGATGTACGGCGCCACCGATGCGCCGAGAATCCCGCCCAGGTTATACGACACGCCTGCACCGGTATAGCGCACGTTGGTTGGAAACAGTTCCGGCAGCAGCGCGCCCATCGGGGCGAAAGTCACGCCCATCAGGAACAGCTCGATCACGAGGAACAGCAGCACGAGCGGCATCGAGCCGCTACCGAGCAGCGGCGCCATCGTGAAGCCGGAGAGGATGGCTGCGATGATGCCAACGATCAGCACCGGTTTGCGCCCGTAGCGATCGCTGGCCCATGCGGACAGCGGCGTGGCGAGCGCCATGAACAGCACGGCGACGCACAGCAGGCCGAGGAAGCTCTGACGCGGAATATGCAGTACAGATACACCGTACGACAGCGAAAACGTCGTCGCGTTGTAGAACAGCGTATAGCAGACCACCATCGCCAGAGCGCCGAGCAGCGTTGGCCGCCAGTAGCTCGAGCACAGTGTTGCGATTGGCACGCGCACGCGTTCCTGACGCTCGATGGCGGCGCGAAACGCCGGCGTCTCGGTAATCTTCAGGCGTACGTACAGGCCGAGCGCAACCAGCACGGCGCTGACGATGAACGGCACGCGCCAGCCCCAGCTACGGAACTGCTCGTCCGAGAGCGATAGCGCGAGGCCGAAGAACAGGCCATTGGATGCCAGAAAACCGATCGACGGTCCGAGCTGCGGAAACATGCCGAACCAGCCACGCTTGCCGGCGGGGGCGTTTTCGGTGGCAAGCAGCGCTGCGCCGCCCCATTCGCCACCCAGGCCGATCCCCTGGCCGAAGCGCAGGACGCACAGAAGGATCGGCGCGAGGCTGCCGATCGAGTCGTAGCCGGGTACGAAACCGATCAGCGTGGTCGAGAGGCCCATCACCAGCAACGAAGCGACGAGGGTCGATTTGCGGCCGATGCGGTCGCCAAAGTGACCAAACAGAAACGAGCCGATCGGCCGCGCGACGAACGCGATGCCGAACGTAACGAACGCCGACAGCGCCTGCGCAGTCGCTGAGCCATGCGGGAAGAACACTGGGCCGATGACAAGCGCGGCGGCTGTCGCGTAGACGTAGAAGTCGTAGAACTCGATCGCTGTGCCGATGAAGCTGGCGAAGATGATCCGCGAACTGCTGGTTTGACCGGCGTCGTCGGGGTTGGCCGCTGAAATCGGCGAAGTGGACATTCCAAGGTTCTCCTGTGTCGTGACGCAGCGTGGCGCGCCTCGCGGGCGGCGCGCATACGGCGTCTTTTGTTTGGATTAGTATGCTCCGCGGCCAGACGGCCTGCACCGGCGTAGGCAGCCGGCTGGAGCAATGCAAGGCGCGCGGGTGGCGCGGCAACGCGAGGGGCGGGACGGCTGGTGCCGGCGGGTGAGCGGGCAGCATCGACGATCACGCCCGTGCCGGAAGGCTCCGGCGAGGGATCGCGAAATTATAGCGTGCGGCCCGTCAGTCGATGGTCTGCGCTTGTGGCGAGGCGAACTCGCGGAGCTGGAACTTGCCGTTGTCGTTGAATAGCCAGTCTTCGAACAGCTCGACCTGGCCGCGTGTATTGAGCAGTCTGGCAGGCGGCTGCGGCAACGGCGCAGCACGGCGCAGTGTCGCGAGTGCGGTGCTTTCCGCTTCGTCGTCGCCGTTGGTGCGATAGACGGCTGACTGGATCACCTGACCGTCGCGGTCGACGGTGAACGAGACTACCACCAGCGAGCGCAGCATCGGCTGCAACGTACCTTGCAACACGTAAGACGGATTGCGATCGAGGATGCGCCGAGCGACCGCGACGCGGTATTGATCGAGCGTTGCGCTGTTTACGGCAGCGGGCGGAGTAATGAGCAGCGGCCGGTCAGACGGCGTGAAAGTGCAGCCGGCCGCCATGAGGGCCATGACGAGTGCGAAACCTGCGCCGCGTGCGAGCGGGGACCACGAACGGCGATGCGAAGCCGGGCAACGAAGGTGGCGTGTGCGGGTGAGCATCCAGGCTCCGTTCGATGTCAGGACGTAGTTTCATCCTAGTCAAATCCCGCCAGGTTTCAATTCGAGTTGGCCCTGATTTGGCATGGAAAGAATGGCCATTCATGCGGCACGTTCATTCCCAGGCAGATGTAACTGCGTAACCTCTCGAAACAAGGCCGTAGCCAAACTGTTGGCGTAGCTCACTAGGATGTCGACATCGCCCATGCGTTTTACGAAGGAGAGGTCCGATGTTGAGCCATCACGAACTTGCGACGCTCATGTTGTTCCGGGATACCGGGCGGCATCTGGAAGAGTTTGATCCGGACGTTCTTGCGCTGCGTCGCTATGAGCTGGTCGAAGTGCGCTCGCACGACCGCCATGGCTCGACGCTGCAATTGACCCGGCGTGGTCGCGAATTGTTGCAGCGTCTGCATCTGGACGGCGGCCGGCTGCAATAAAGCGTTGAAAACGCCCTGCAGCCGGATCGCCCCGTCCGTCCCTGCTAAAATTCATGACAGCAACATTGCAGTGTAACGAGCGGAAAAAATTCTTTGCTCTGAAGTAATTGTATTGCGGGTTAGAGTGGAATAGCGTTCAGTAGTACTGTGAGACACCATATCGGTGCCGGTTTACGTCGTGGAGATTGTTGTGAAAAGCTTGAAAATTTTGCTCGGCTTGTCCGCTGCTGCAATGGTTTGTGCGAGCGGCGTAGCCCATGCAGCACACGTAGGGGTGTTCATTGGGGGCGGCGGCTACTACTACCCGTGGGGCGTGCCGTATTACTATCCGTATCCGCCGGCGGTTGCCGTGCCGGTGCCGGTACCCGTGCAGCCGCAGGAGTATGTGGAGCAGGGCCAGACTTCTGCAGCCCCGGCGGCGTCCGGGCAACCGGGTGGCACCTGGTACTACTGTGACGACACGAGGAGCTATTACCCGTATGTGAAGTCATGCTCATCGGGTTGGCGCCCCGTGCCGGCGCAGCAGTCGCAGTAGCCTGCAAACCAAAAACGCATTACCGCAAAGAGAAGGAAATGAAATATTCAAGGCTTGCTCTTATCGCTTCACTGAGCTTTCTAGGCGCGTGTTCGGTCATGCCTGCTGGTCCTAGCGTCATGGCGCTGCCGGGCACCGGTAAAACTTTCGACCAGTTCCGCGTTGACGACAACTCGTGCCGTCAGTTTGCTTTCCAGCAGGTGGGCGGGGTTTCGACCAACCAGGCTGCGACCAACAGCGCGGTGGGTAGCGCGGTGGTCGGCACGGCGCTCGGCGCCGCCGCCGGTGCAGCTTTCAACGGTGGCAGCGGCGCAGCAGTCGGCGCAGGTGCCGGTCTGCTGGCAGGCTCGCTGTTCGGTGCCGGCGCGTCTCAGAATTCGGCTTACGATGTCCAGCGCCGCTACGACTACGCGTATCTGCAATGCATGTATGCGAACGGCAACCGGATTCCGGTGCAGGGCCGCATGCGCACCATGGAGTCGAACGGAGGCGGTGGTGGGTATGTGACCACCACCCCGCCGCCGCCGCCGGGTTCGCCGCCTCCGCCGCCGCCTGGCGCGTATTGAGCGGAACGATTGGCTTCACCTGAACATGGCTGCCGTTTTTAACGGCAGCCATGTTGTTTTTGGGTCGGCGGTTTTCACGCACAGGTCAGGCGGCCAACTCAGACGGCCGCGCGGCGCTGGCCGCGTGTGCGCATCCACGACTGCAGGCGGTCGATGTAGAGATACACGACCGGCGTCGTATAGAGCGTCAGCATCTGGCTGACGATCAGGCCGCCCACAATCGAAATGCCCAGCGGCCGGCGCAGATCGGCGCCCTCTCCGTGGCCGAAAGCTAGCGGCAAGGCGCCGAGCAGCGCTGCGAAGGTGGTCATCATGATCGGGCGGAAGCGCATCAGACTGGCGTGATAGATCGCGTCGCGCGACGACATGCCCTCGCGTGTGGCATCGATCGCGAAATCCACCATCATGATCGCGTTTTTCTTGACGATGCCGATCAGCAGGATCACGCCGATCAGCGACATCACCGTGAACTCGATATGGAATGCCATCAGCGCGAGCAGCGCACCGACGCCCGCCGACGGCAGCGTCGAGAGAATCGTCAGCGGATGGGCATAGCTCTCGTAGAGGATGCCGAGCACGATATACACGGCCGCGAGCGCCGCCAGAATCAGCAGCGGCTCGTCCGAGAGCGATTGCTGGAAGGTGCGCGCCGTGCCCTGAAAGCCGCCGTGAATTGTGCCCGGCATGCGAATCTCCGCCATGGTCCGGTCGATCGCGGCGACCGCTGTAGAGAGCGGTTCGCCGGGCGGCAGGTTGAACGAGATCGTGGTGGCGACAAAGTCACCCTGGTGATTGACGCCGAGCGGCGTGTGACCCGGATCCCATCGCGCAAACGTGCTGAACGGAATCATGGTCTCCTGCGCGGTGCTGACCGAGGTGCCTGCGGATGCGCTCGAGTGTCCGCTTGCCGCCAGCGAGTTGATGGCGAGGTTGCGTGCCGAGTCGGCCGCGATGGCAGCCGCGCTGGTCGCGCTGCTCGAGGTACTGCTGGAGCTGCCTGAACTGGCCGAGCCGCCGCCGGACGATGCACCTCCACCCCCTGACCCGGCGCCGGCCAAAGCGAAGGGCGTGGCCGCGGGTGTCGAAGGCGAGCCGCTGATCGTGGCCGACGTGCCGGCGCTACTGGCAGCCGAAGCCAACGCCTCTGCCGCAGTGGACTGGATACCGACCGCCGGCGTGCTGGACGGCGGAGGCGGTTGGGTCGGCGTGGCGGTGCCGCCGGCTGTTGCCGTCGGGCCGGTGCCGGTGACAGTCATCGCCGGATTCGACGAGCCTCCCGAACCGGAACCTGACGAGCTCGCTGCCGTCGTTACCGTGCCTGCCACCGCATTGGTCGACTGTGTGCCGCTCGGCGTGCCTGCTGAGGTACTTACGTACAGTTCATCGAGCGTTTCCGGGTATTGCCAGTAACGCGGCGCCACTTCCATGACGACGTAGTACTGGTTCAGCGGGTTATAGATGGTGGACACGAGCCGTTGACCGTATGCGTCGTAGAGCGTGTTGTCGATCTGCGCGGGGGTGATGCCGAGGCGCGCGGCCGTGCCGCGATCGATATCGACGTTCGCTTCGAGGCCGCCTTGCTGCTGGTCCGAATTGACGTCCTCCAGCTCGGGCACGTTTTGCAGCGCCTGCGTGAGGCGCGGCGCCCATTGATAGAGTTCGGTAGTCGAATCGCCGAGCAGCGTGAACTGATACTGCGCGTTGCTCTGCCGTCCGCCGACGCGGATATCCTGCACCGCTTGCAGATAGAGTCTGCCGCCGGGCACGGCATTGAGTTTCGGCCGCAGCCGCGCGATGACCTCGTCGGCCGTTTCGGCGCGTTGCGACAGCGGCTTCAATGCGACGTAGACGGAACCGGTGTTGGTCTGCCGGCCGCCTGTAAAGCCGACGACGCTATCCACCGCGGGGTCGTCGCCGATAATCTTCATGAGTTGCCTGAGCTTCGGGCCCATGGCCTGGAACGAAGTGTCCTGATCAGCCTGAATGCCGCCGATCAGACGCCCCGTGTCCTCCTGCGGAAAGAAGCCCTTGGGAATCACCGTGTAGAGATAGACGTTTAGCACGATCGTTGCCACTAGCGTCATGAGCAGCAGAAACGGATGACGTAGCGACCATTCGAGCGAGCGCGCGTAACCGTCGTTCAGTCGTTGCAATGGCACGGCAAACAGGCGGCCGATGCGCGTCGGGTTTTTCGGGCCGGCCGTGCGCAGCAGGCGCGAACACATCACCGGCGTCGTCGTGAGCGAGACCACCAGCGAGACGGCAATCGCGAGCGACAGCGTCACGGCGAATTCGCGGAACAGCCGTCCGATGATGCCGCTCATCAGCAGAATCGGGATGAACACGGCCACCAGCGAAATCGAAATCGACAGCACGGTGAAGCCCACTTCGCGGGCGCCGACCAGGGCCGCCTGCATGCGCGGCATGCCGTCCTCCATGTGGCGCGCGATATTTTCGAGCACGACGATCGCGTCGTCGACGACGAAACCGGTTGCAATGGTCAAGGCCATCAGCGAGAGGTTGTCGATCGAATAGCCGAACAGGTACATGAAACTGAAAGTGCCGATGATCGACACCGGCACCGCCGCGGTAGGGATCAGTGCCGCGCGTCCGCTGCCGAGGAAGATAAACACTACGAGGATCACGAGTCCCACCGCGACTATCAGCGTCGCTTCCGTATCGTGCAGCGAAGCGCGGATGGTGGTGGAACGGTCAGACGCTTCGATCACGTCGACGTCGGCGGGCAACGCGGGTTTCAGTTGCTCGATCTGTTTGCGCACGGCGTCGACCGTGCTGATGATGTTCGCGCCCGGCTGGCGGTACAGCATCACGAGTACGGCTGGCTGATTGTTGCGGGCGAGGCCGAGATTGCGCAGGTCCTCGACCGAATCGACGATCTCGCCGACGTCCGAGAGCTTGACCCCCGCGCCGTTGCGATACGCGATGATCAGATCCTTGTACTGGTCCGCTATGCGTGCCTGATCGTTGGCGTAGAGCTGATAACGCTCGCCGTAGCTTTCGATGATGCCTTTGGGGCTGTTGGCATTGGCAGACGCGAGCGCAGCCCGTACGTCCTCAAGACCGATGCCGTAGTGATACAGCGCGGTCGGATTCAGCTCGACGCGCACGGCTGGGTTGGCAGAACCGTTGACATCGACTTCGCCGATGCCGGGCAATTGCGATAACGACTGCGCGAGGATCGTCGAGGCCAGATCGTAGAGTCTGGCGCGCGGCAGCGTGTGCGAGGTGAGCGCGAGAATCAGGATCGGCGCGTCGGACGGATTGACCTTGTGATACGTCGGGTTGCTGCGCAGGCTCGCCGGCAGATCCGCGCGAGCTGCATTGATGGCGGCCTGCACATCGCGCGCAGCGCCATTGATGTCGCGATCGAGTCCGAACTGCAAGGTGACACGCGACGAACCCACCGTGCTTTGCGAGGTCATTTCGGTGACGTCGGCAATCTGTCCGAGGTGACGCTCAAGCGGACTGGCAACGCTGTTAGCGACCGTATCGGGACTCGCTCCGGGCAGGCTCGCCTGCACCGAGATGGTCGGAAAGTCGACCTGCGGCAACGGAGCGACCGGAAGCTTGACGAATGCAAATATACCGGCGAGCGCCACGCCTATCGAAAGCAGCGTGGTCGCAACGGGGCGTTCGATAAAGGGACGTGAGAGATTCATCGGCAGGACGCGTGTGCTGGCAAGGCAGCGTCTGACGATGTTAGAAGATGGGGATCTTGCAGGCGTTACGTATGTTTTTCAGCCGGTTACGAAGTAACCGCAGAGAAATAATGGCGAGGAATAACGCTCATGTAATTCTACGAAACATTGACGAAATTCCATGAAGAGCAAATCGCTCTACACTGCAATTGCCTCTCCCAAGGAGGCATCGGTGGAAGGTCTTATATTTGCCCGCTTCGTGCGGGCATTTTTTTGGCTCCGCCACCGGATGCCACCAACGTGCAAGGCGGCGCGCCACGCGTCGTTAGAGCGCGGCGTGCATGCGCCTAGCGGCGCCAGCCACCACCCCAGCCGCCGCCTACTCCGATCCCTACGTCGACCGCTGGGGCCGCGTAGTATCCTGGCGCAGCATAGTATCCGTAGCCCGGCGCCGGCGCATAGCCGTACGGCGTCGGTGCGACGATGCAGCCGCTGAGGCTGGCCGCGATTGCTACGAGTGAGGCGAGGGCGATAAGTCTTCTGGTCATGATGAATTCTCCTTTTGGATATTGGAGCACGGCGCAGCTTCATTCGTGCGGCCACGCGTGTGACGGTGCGTTACGACGCGAACGAGGCCGATTCCCGGCGCAAGGCGGCAGCACTGTGTGGGCCGCGTCATAAGGGGCGAGCCCCATTTACAGATGCTTACGTTCGACACATGTCAGAGGAATGGAATGCGGCGAACCCCGACAAACACGTGCTGGTGTCGCAGCAAAGTTGCGGAAAACCCCGGGTGTTGCGCGCGCGCGACCTTGTAGCGCGAGCGGCGTTGATATGATGGCGTTACTGTTCCTCGGAGCGGCAATCATGGCGATCAGAGATTTGACTAAAAGCGAGCGGCTGCATGCCGCCATCGCCGAAGCACGCAAGCTGGCAGACAGCGGTGCGTATCACGACTACACCGATATCGAATACGTGTTGCGCTTCGATCACGGGCTATCGGATGTCTCGGCCTTGCTCGATAGTCCGGGTATACATCGCGATCTGAACCTCCGTTGCGCAGACGCGCGAGAACGGCACGTGTTGATTGCTGTGTGAATTCGTCAGCGTGGCTCCGCGGCGGCGCTATAAAAAAGCCCGCCGGGTCGGGGCGGGCTAAAGCTGAGGAGATTCACAACAAAACCTCATGGGGGATGAGGCGTTTCCAGTGTAGGTGCGCGCGACGCGTCCTGGGTTTCATCTGCTCTTACAGCTATTACGCTTCGTGACGAGTGTTATTTTCTTCACGTGGATCGCCAGTCTCCGCGAGCGATATTCAACACGCGTTCCCATGAACGAGACACTGTTTTCCCAACTACATGACGCGCTATCCGACGATGGCGCCATTACCGAATGGAGTCGCCTTCATGGCTGGTAACGAACACGACGCGCGCGTGCCGCACACCGCTAACCCCGCTGGTCTCGCTACGCCAGGCGGGCACTATAGTCACGTCGCGACGGGCAATGGTCTCGTGTTCGTATCGGGGCAATTGCCGATCGACGCCCAGGGCCGCAAGCTCACGGACGCGTCGTTCGAAGTCCAGGCCGAACAGGTGTTGACGAATCTCAAGACGGCGCTGGAAAGCGCCGGCAGCAGCATCGGGCAACTGCTCCAGGTGCGTGTGTATATCGTGGATGTCGAGCACTGGGCGAGCTTCAACCAGATTTATGCACGCTGGGCCGGCGAGGCAAAGCCGGCTCGCGCCGTTGTGCCGGTGAGTGCGCTTCACTTTGGCCTGCAGATCGAAATCGAGGCAACGGCTTTGGCTTAGGTTGTCCGCTTTGCCGACTTCTCAGATTCTGAAGGGATGACGGTATCGCTAGTCGTGCTGCTTCGCCAGCAAAGCATGCAGCGATCTGAAGCCGACCCATCCCCAGTAGACCCGGTGATGGACGATCAATCCGGCGGCGATATCCATCATCTCCACCAGATCGACCTGATCGCCGTCCGGAGTCTGCCGCGGATACTCCCACGTGAGTTGTGTGCCGTTGCAGAAGAAGGTGCCGGTGCGGTACCAGCGGCCCAGGTCGTTAGGTGGGGCGCGCAGGCCGGCGGCGAAGAACGATGTGATCGCCGTTTTGCCGGTCAGGATGCCGCTCTGGTTCTCCGGCAAGGTGGCGAGGGTCAGCGGACTTTCGAAGATGGCTTCTTCAGCGTACAGCGCCATTAGCGCGTCCAGGTCGCGGCTCTTGACCGATTCGTGCCATTGCTCGTAGATGTGGCGAATCTCGGCTTGTGTGGCCTCTATGGTCATGATCGGCTTCCGTCGTCGTGGTGGGACTTTGAGTCTAGGGCGTCCCCTGACGGAATGTTTCGATGCGTGACGAACGATGCGACCGGTTCGAACGTGCGGTGGCCTTTGTGGCCGCAGTCGCGGGGTGTGAAGCGTGAGGTATTTAGACGGGGGGCGCGGTTGCGTTTTCTAGACGAGTGCCTTAGTGAATCACAAGCGCGTTCACTTGCGCGTTGCCCGCACCCGACACGATGTTCAACCCAACATTGCCGCTTACATGCGACAACGCGCCGGCTCCCAGCGTTGCACTGCTGCTACCGCTGACCGACGCGGTGGCGCGTGCATCCTGCAGCGTGTTGACATCGGCGGATGGCGAACTGACCAGCGCGATCTGATTGGCCTGCGCATTCAGCGCGCCCGCTGCGACATTGACGCCGACGTTACCGGTCGCCCCACGCAACACGTCTGCGCCGACGGATACGGTCGTCGTTGACGACGTCGCCGTGCCGGTGGTTTGCTGGACGGTCGAAAGCGTCGTGCCGCCGAATAGCGTGGCGGCGTCCGGATCGGTGGAAGCCAGCGCGTTCACCAACGCAGGCGAAGCGCCAATGCCCAGCGAGACCAGCAAGGTGATAACGGGACGAAGGTTCATGTGTGGCTCCCAGACGAGTTTGATAATGCTCGTAGCTGTGCTATCGACCGGCTGGGTGCAAAAATTGAGTAGGGATTGTGCGGGGGCGACAGCCACCTTGCGGACCGATTGTCACGTTTGCGTGAATAGTGATTTCGCAACTTAGGTATTTACCCTAAGTCTCTTGCTTCTTAGACTGTCTTCACCTGCTGCACACAAACCGATGTGCGGCGCTGTGAAAAACAATCTTTGGAGGTAGTGATCATGAAATCGCTCATTAAAGCTGTGGCCGTCGCTGTTGTTCTCGCTGCTCCCGTTGTGTCCTTCGCCCAGACCAGTCAGCCTGTTACGCGGGCTCAGGTTCGCGCTGAACTCGTCCAGCTCGAAAAGGCTGGTTACAATCCGGCCCGCAGCGGCAGAGACCCGTATTACCCGGCGGACATCCAAGCAGCGGAAGCTCGCGTAGCTGCCGAAAATGGTTCTACTAGCGGTGTCGGTGGCGCGGTGAACGGCTCGTCGGAATCGGGCGCGGTTGCAGCTCCGGCATTGGGTGGCCCGCGTTCGGTTGTTGACTCTGGTCACTAATCAGTCAGATCGGCGAGCCGTTGGCAATTTATCCGGTTGCTAACGTCGCTTACTGAGCGCGCAGTATCGTCTG
The DNA here is from genome assembly GCF_900141745.1 of Paraburkholderia phenazinium. Classification (NCBI taxonomy): domain Bacteria; kingdom Pseudomonadati; phylum Pseudomonadota; class Betaproteobacteria; order Burkholderiales; family Burkholderiaceae; genus Paraburkholderia; species Paraburkholderia phenazinium. Next base: position 1,551,958 of record NZ_FSRM01000001.1, read on the forward strand.
CGCGTCCTCATCTTTTTAAATGGTCCACGACCACTGCCGTGCAGTGGTGGTGGGCCATTTGCCGTATGAGGCCAGAAAACAAAAAATCCCGCCCTGCTGCGGAAGCATGAGCGAGATTTTAAGGCGGTGTCCTGGCGGAGGCGGTGAGATTCGAACTCACGGAAGGATCACTCCTTCGCCGGTTTTCAAGACCGGTGCCTTAAACCGCTCGGCCACACCTCCAAGCCCGAAATTGTAACCTGAAATCTCCTCGCTACGGCAACTTCGCACGCAGTCACAGTCGGTTTATCACTGCGGATCTTTCAGAAACAGCGCCTGCAAATCATTCAGAAACGCCTGCCCGAGTGGCGTCGGCGCAATCTTTTCGTGGTCTCGCGCAATCAGGCCGCGTTGTTCCGCTTCCCGCAACGCCGGCTCAATGGACGTCATCGATAAGCCCGTACGCTCGATAAACCGATGCACGGGAAAGCCCTCCACCAGCCGCAACGCATTCAACATGAACTCGAACGGCAGATCGCGCGGCGCGACTTCATGCTCCTCGTGCACCGGAGCGCCCGCCTTCGCCTGCTCAATAAAGGTAGTCGGATGCTTGTAGCGCATCTGCCGCAGGATGCGATTCGGAAATGACAGCTTCGTATGCGCGCCAGCGCCGATCCCAAGGTAGTCGCCAAAGCGCCAATAGTTGAGGTTGTGCTTGCTCTGCCGATGCGGCTGCGCATACGCCGAGACCTCATAGCGTCCATAACCCGCCGCGGTGGTACGTTCGTGAATCCAGTCCTGCATGTCGGCGGATGCATCGTCGTCCGGTAGCGACGGCGGAAATTTCGCGAACAGCGTGTTCGGTTCAAGCGTCAGGTGATACAGCGACAAATGCGGCGGCGCAAACGCCAACGCCGTTTCAATGTCCGCCTGACACTCCGCGAGCGTCTGTTGCGGCAACGCGAACATCAGGTCGAGGTTGAAGTTGTCGAACGTAGTGGCGGCCACTTCCACCGCATGGCGGGCCTGCGCCGAATCGTGAATCCGGCCGAGCGCCTTTAGATGCGCCTCGTTGAAACTCTGGATACCTACCGATAACCGGTTCACGCCACTTGCGCGAAACTGCGCGAACTTGTCAGCTTCGAAGGTGCCGGGGTTGGCTTCGAGAGTGATCTCGGCGTCGGCATCGAGCGGCAGAAGCGCGCGCACGTCCGACAGCAGCCGGTCCAGCCCCGCCGCCGACAGCAGGCTGGGCGTGCCGCCGCCGATGAACACCGTATGCACCTGACGGCCCCAGACGAGCGGCAACGCCAGCTCGAGATCGGCGCGGAGCGCATCGAGATACTCATTCTCGGGGAACGCCTCGCCCTTCCACTCGTGCGAGTTGAAATCGCAGTAAGGGCACTTGCGCACGCACCACGGAAAATGCACATACAGCGCGAGCGGAGGCAGCGACGTCAGATGGATACTGCCCGGCTGTGTGAACGCCTGGATCACCCCGGGGCCACTCTGGCCGGCGACCTTGATGGGAATCACGCTTCCTCCGTCAGGCGCGCGAGCAATTTTCGCAGTGCGATCGCGCGATGGCTGCTGGCGTTCTTCACTGCCGGATCGAGCTCGGCCGCCGTCGCGTTCAGTTCAGGCAGGAAGAAATGCGGGTCGTAGCCGAAACCATGTGCACCGCGGGGCGCGTCGATGATCTCGCCTGGCCAGCGGCCCTCGGCAATCAGCGGCTCGGGGTCGTCGGCGTGACGCACGAGCGCGAGCACGCAGAAGTAGTAAGCGCGACGGTCGGCGTGGCCCTGCAGTTGCTCGACGAGGCGTGCATTGTTCGCGGCGTCGCTTTTCGGCCCACCCGCGAGTTGCGCGTAGCGCGCCGAATAGACGCCGGGTGCGCCGCGCAGCGCGCGCACGCACAGTCCGGAGTCGTCGGCCAGCGCCGGCAGGCCGGTGATCTTCGCCGCATGACGGGCCTTCGTCAGCGCATTCTCGACGAAAGTCGGATAGGGCTCTTCCGCTTCGGGCACATTGAGCGTGCCCTGGGGGATCAGTTCGATGCCGGCCGCGTCGAGCAACGCCGCAAACTCGCGCAGCTTGCCCGCGTTGTTCGAGGCCAGCACCACTTTTCCAAGCGACGCGGTCATTGCCTTTCCCGCGTCGGAAGCCGGGAGAGCTGCGCCGCGGGCGATGTCGCGATCACTCACCCTTCAACCCCAGCGCTTCTTTCTGTTTCGCCACCAGCGTGCTGATGCCGTCGCGAGCGAGATCGAGCAGCGAGTTCATCTCGTCGCGCGAGAACGGTGTGCCTTCAGCCGTGCCCTGGATCTCGACGAACCCGCCCGCGCCCGTCATCACGACATTCATATCGGTGTCGCACTTCGAGTCTTCGTCGTAGTCGAGATCGAGCACCGGCAAGCCGTTGTAGACGCCCACCGAAATCGCCGCCACGAAGTCCGTGATCGGCGAGGTTTCGATGCGGCCGCTGGCCAGCAGCTTTGTCACCGCATCGTGCGCGGCGACAAAGGCGCCCGTGATGCTCGCCGTGCGAGTGCCGCCGTCGGCCTGGATCACGTCGCAATCGAGATTCATGGTGCGTTGGCCGAGTTTCTCGAGATCGAACACCGAGCGCAGCGCGCGGCCGATCAGCCTCTGGATTTCCTGGGTGCGGCCGGTCTGTTTGCCGCGTGCGGCTTCGCGGTCGTTGCGGGTGTTGGTGGCGCGCGGCAGCATGCCGTATTCGGCCGTCAGCCAGCCTTGACCGCGATCGCGCAGGAAGCCGGGGACGGTCTCCGCCACGCTCGCCGTGCAGATCACCTTGGTGTCGCCGAATTCGACCAGCACCGAGCCCTCCGCATGCTTCGTATAGTGACGCGTGATGCGCACATCGCGCAGCTGATCGGCGCGGCGGCCGCTGGGGCGGCCTTTGGAAAATGCGGTGGTGTCGTTCATCGTTCGGGGTCTGGGTGGGGTAGGCGGGAGGGAAACGCTAATTTTACCGCTGATCGTACGGGGCGGTTCCGTGTCTGCTCCGGCGTGTGTCGCAGAGAGGCCAGATCCAGGTATGGCGGGGCGTTCCGCCAAAGATGGGATAATGCCGTTTCCACGCCCCGCGTCTCGTACACGCCGGGCGATTCGACTCTTTCGGCCATCCCGTCAGCGGCATGGCCTCATCGCGAGACAAATGATGATCTACAGCATGACTGGCTATGCGAGCGCCACGCGCGAACTCGCGGCGAATACCGGCAATGGTGGCGTGAGCGTATCGGTCGAACTGCGCACGGTGAACTCGCGCTTTCTCGATCTGAACTTCCGGATGCCGGAAGACGTGCGCGTCTGCGAGCCGGTCCTGCGCGAAATGCTGATGAACAAGCTCTCGCGCGGCAAGGTCGATATTCGTATCAATCTGCAGCGTAGCGAACAGTCGGCCAACGCTGGAGCGATCAATCATGACGCTCTGAGCCAGCTTGCGCTGCTGGAACGCGCGGTCGTCAACGCTTTTCCGGAAGCCGGCCGGCTGCGGACCGGCGAAATCCTGCGCTGGCCGGGTGTGCTCGCCGAAAGCGGTGTCCCCGCTGAAACGCTGCGCGATGCGGTGCTTGGGTGCGGCAAGCAGGCGATTACCGACCTGATCGACGTGCGCGGCCGCGAAGGCGCCCAACTGGGCGCGATGCTGCTCGGCAACGTCACGGAGATGGAAACGATCGTTGCAAGGATCACGCCGCTGGTGCCGGAACTGATCACCAGGCATCAGCAGAAGATTGTCGAGCGCTTGCAGGAAGCCTTGGGCATTGCCGCGCCGGACACTGTGTCGACCAGCATCTCGCGTGAAGAGATCGCCGAGCGTATCCGGCAGGAAGTGACGATGTACGGCATCCGCATCGACATCACGGAAGAGTTGTCGCGGCTGACCGCCCACCTGAACGAAACGCGCCACGTGATCGAGAAGGGCGGCAAGGTCGGCAAGCGCCTCGACTTCATGATGCAGGAGCTCAACCGCGAAGCGAACACGCTCGGTTCGAAGGCTGCTGCGAAAGAACTGGCGGATTCGTCGATGACCTTGAAGCTGCTCATCGAACAGATGCGCGAGCAGGTGCAGAATCTGGAGTAATCTTCGAGCCACTTTCGGATAACGATTGCAATGACCGACCACACACGCGAAAACAGCGCACCGCGCAATCCATACGCTGGGGCTTACCCTGGCAACCTGTTCATGGTGGTTGCGCCCTCGGGCGCGGGCAAATCGACGCTCGTCAATGCGCTGCTCGCGCGCGACGAGGCGATCCGCCTGTCCATCTCCTACACGACGCGCCCGCCGCGTCCGAAGGAGAAGGACGGTGAGCATTACCACTTCACGACGGTCGACGACTTTCTCAAGCGGCACGCCACGGGCGAGTTTCTCGAAAGCGCCGAGGTGCATGGCAACTACTATGCAACCTCGCGTCTGTGGATCGAAGAACAGATGAAAAGCGGCCATGACGTGCTGCTCGAAATCGACTGGCAGGGCGCGCAACAGGTGAAAAAACAGTTTCGCAATGCTGTCGAAATCTTTATTCTGCCGCCCTCGCTCGAAGCGCTGGAAGACCGTTTGAAAAAGCGCGGCCAGGATGAGCCAAACGTGATTACACGGCGGCTGCTGGCCGCCGGTAGCGAGATCGCGCACTCGGCTGAAGCTGAGTTCGTGGTGATCAACGAGAACTTCGACCGTGCGCTGGCGGAGTTGCAGTGTCTCGTAGCCTCAACGCGCTTGCGCTTCGCCTCGCAATACGCACGCCACACGGACCTTTTTGTGCAACTCGGCATCCACCTCCCGCACGCGTGACTGCGGCGAGGTATCGAGCACATAAGGTAGAATAAGCAACATACTGAGAAGGAATCCAACATGGCCCGCATTACCGTCGAAGACTGTCTGAAAATGATCCCGAATCGCTTCGAACTGGCACTTGCCGCAACGTATCGCGCACGCCAGCTCGCTCAAGGCCACACGCCGAAGATCGAAAGCCGCGACAAGCCCACCGTCGTCGCGCTGCGTGAGATCGCGGCTGGCCAGGTCGGCGTCGAAATGCTGAAGAAGGTACCGGTCTAAGGTACGTTCCATCCGTTTTCGATTGCCATGTAATTCACACGCGCGTGCAGACCGGCGTCAAACCTGAACCTGATACGGAGGCGAATATGAGCACTACCCCCTCGCCCCCTGTCACGGAAGTGGAGAACGAAGTCCACGAGGGCGACTCACCGGCCTCGGCACGCAAGTACATCGACGCGGTCCTCGAACAATCGTTTCGCCATCTGTTCGGGCCGACCGCCACGCCGGAGCAGCCGCGCCGGCATGACGTCGTTTCGATCGCCAAGCTGACCTCTGCCTTGTCCGGCTATCTGTCGCCGGAAGAGATCAAGGACATCAAGGCGGCGTTCCACTTCAGCGACGAAGCCCACCTCGGGCAGTATCGCCAGAGCGGCGAGCCCTACATCACGCACCCGGTTGCTGTCGCGGAGATCTGCGCCAGCTGGAAGCTCGACGCCCAGTCGATCATGGCGGCGCTGCTGCATGACGTGATGGAAGACCAGGGCGTGACCAAAGCCGAACTCGCCGAGCGTTTCGGCGCCAAGGTCGCGGAACTGGTCGACGGCTTGTCCAAGCTCGACAAAATGGAGTTTCGTAATCGCGAGGAAGCGCAGGCGGAGAATTTCCGCAAGATGCTGCTCGCGATGGCGCGCGACGTGCGCGTGATTCTGGTGAAGCTGGCCGACCGGCTGCACAACATGCGCACCCTCGGCGCGGTGCCGCCGGAAAAGCGCCGCCGCGTGGCGCGCGAAACGCTGGATATCTACGCGCCAATCGCCCACCGGCTTGGCCTGAACAATACCTATCGCGAGTTGCAGGACCTGAGCTTCGCGAACTTCAACCCGCATCGTTACGCCACGCTCGAAAAAGCAGTCAAGGCGGCGCGCGGCAACCGGCGGGAGGTGGTCGGCAAGATTCTGGAGTCGGTGCAGCGCGCCATTGCGGACGCGAAGCTCGACGCCGAAGTCACCGGCCGCGAAAAAACCATCTTCAGCATCTACAAGAAGATGCGCGACAAGCAGTTGTCGTTCTCGCAAGTGCTGGACGTGTACGGCTTCCGCGTGGTGGTCGAGAGCGCGCTGGAGTGCTACACCTGCATCGGCGCGCTGCATGCGCTCTACAAGCCGGTGCCGGGCAAGTTCAAGGACTACATCGCCATTCCGAAGGTGAACGGCTACCAGTCGCTGCATACCACCTTGGTTGGCCCGTTCGGTGCGCCGATCGAGTTCCAGGTGCGTACGCGCAAGATGCACGAGATCGCCGAAGCGGGCGTCGCCGCGCACTGGCTGTACAAGAACGGCGGTGCGGATCTGAACGACGTGCAGAAGCGCGCGCATCAGTGGCTCAAGTCGCTGCTCGATATCCAGAGCGAAGCGGGCGATTCGAGCGAATTCCTCGAGCATGTGAAGATCGATCTGTTCCCGGATGCGGTCTACGTGTTTACGCCGAAGTCGCGGATCATGGCGCTGCCGCGCGGCGCGACCGCGCTCGATTTCGCCTATTCGATCCACAGCGACCTGGGCAACCAGTGCGTTGCGGTGAAGATCAACAATGAACTGCTGCCGTTACGCACTGAGCTGAAGAGCGGCGATATCGTCGAAGTGATCACGGCGCCGTATTCAAAGCCGAATCCGGCGTGGCTCGGGTTTGTGCGCAGTGGCAAGGCGCGCTCGGCTATCCGTCACTATCTGAAGACGATGCGGCTGAACGAGTCGGTGCAACTGGGCGAGCGGCTCGTCGATCAGGCGTTGAAGGGCTACGACCTCGCGCTTTCCGAGGTCACACCGGAAGCGTGGGAAAAGCTCGTGCAGTGGACCGGCAACAAGAGCCGTCAGGAAATTTTCGCGGATATCGGCCTTGGCCGGCGCGTGGCGGCGGTCATGGCCAAGCGCATCGAGGTGCTGATGAACGGGCACGATGCCGACGACGACAGCCCGCGCTCTGAGTCCGGCCACACGTCGCATGCGCCGCCGGTGGTGATCACGGGTACCGAAGGTATGTCCGTGCAGCTATCGGCCTGCTGCCGGCCGATTCCGGGCGACGACATCATGGGTTATATCGGCATCGGCCTCGGCATGGCTATTCACACCACCGACTGCCGGGTCGCCCAGCGCATTCACCGGCGCGATCCGGGCCGTTGGATCGACGTGGCTTGGGCGCCGCAGCCAGGCCGTCTGTTCGACGTGGCGGTGAAGGTGCTCGTCAAGAACACCAAGGGCGTGTTCGCCCGCGTGGCGGCGGATATCACGTCCGCAGACGCCAACATCGTCCACATTGCGATGGACGAAGACCTGTCGCAGGAATCCACGGTCTTGCGCTTTGTGATTCAGGTCAGCGACCGGGTGCATCTGGCCAACGTCATGCGCCGGGTTCGCACGAATCCTGACGTCATGCGCATCGCACGCGAACGGCCTAGCGAAGAAGGGCATCACCGTCACGATGGCGGGATGCGAATCGATCGCGAACGCGCCGATTATTGACGGCTTCTCCTGCTGCAATTCTGCAGCGCCGGTCTGAACACTCGGGCCAGATTCGGGTCTCACTCTGTTCTTGAGGGAGAGCGCAATGAACGTAGCTGACCTGAACGGCATGGACCTCGACTATTGGGTCGCCCGCAGCCTGCACGACTTCGTGCGTGAAATCCACTTTACCGATGGCGGACAGACCGTCTCGATTCGCGGCGAGGAGCGCGGACGTCCATGGGACGGCCGGTTCACCCCCTCCACGTCATGGGAGGCGGCTGCGACCGTACTGGAGCGGACGCAGCGGCTCGAGGTGCGGGAGCACGTGAATCGCCAGCAGGCGCATTGCGTCGCGGACTTCGAAGGCGGCCACAGGACGGCGGAGGGGCGGGGCGACTCATTGCGCGTGGCGGTGCTGCGGGCGTTTGTGACCAGCCGGTTCGGCGATACCGTGGAAGATGTCTTGCAGCAGTCGCAGGCGCTCGACGGCCTCAAGGCGGAACTCATCAGCGAGGTAACGGCGGGGATGTCGCCCGAAGATATTCCGACGCCTGACGGGCAGATCGGCGACATTCAATCAGCGCCGCGGTGAAACGCGAGTTGGGCAGGACACGGGAGATTGCCACCACTGTTGTCCATCGTGCCAACCTGTGTGAGCGGCCTTAAGGCGCCGGTCTGCGCATGGCTGCGAGTGTCACGATGGATGCGGCGCACTTCAACGCCGTTAACCCATCAACGCAAAAACAAAGGGCCTTCCATATGGAAGGCCCTTCATGAGTGGTGCGGCTGGCAGGATTCGAACCCACGACCCCTTGGTTCGTAGCCAAGTACTCTATCCAACTGAGCTACAGCCGCACGGCAAACTGGATACAACGAAAAGCCGGGTGAAACAAAAGGGCCTCCCCGGAGGGAGGCCCTCGAAATAAGTGGTGCGGCTGGCAGGATTCGAACCCACGACCCCTTGGTTCGTAGCCAAGTACTCTATCCAACTGAGCTACAGCCGCACGCAGAAACGAGATTATAGCAAAGGTATCAAAAAAGGGAAGCGTGAAACGGCGATTTGTCTGGTTGCCCTGATCGTGTAACCTTGATGGGCAGGGTTTGCTGCAGTCTATGGAAGATCATGAACAAGGCCTTTGTTAAAGAATCGAGCGAAGAGAGTGACGACGATCTCGACGCCGCGCAACCTGCGATCCCAGCCGGTGCGAAAAACTACATTACCCCCGCCGGTTACCGGCGGCTGCGCGATGAACTGCTGCATCTGATCGACGAGGAGCGTCCGGAGGTCGTGAAACTGGTCTCGTGGGCGGCCTCGAACGGCGACCGTTCCGAAAACGGCGATTACATCTACGGAAAGCGGCGGTTGCGCGAAATCGACCGGCGCATCCGGTTTCTGACCAAACGCCTTGATCTGGCGGAGATTGTGGATAGCAGCAAGCAGGAAAATATCGACCAGGTGTTTTTCGGTGCGACCGTCGACTATGCGACCGCGGATGGCGAGGTGCACACGGTGACGATAGTCGGTGTCGACGAGGTCGATCTGGACCACGGACGGGTAAGCTGGATTTCGCCCGTGGCGCGGGCGCTGGTGAAGGCCAGGATCGGCGATCAGGTGACGTTGCACACTCCCGCGGGCCCAGAACCGATCGATATCATCGACGTGGTGTACCCACCGCCGGATGAAGGCGGTTAATCGCTGGGCCAGGCGGTGCGGGCACGCACTGCCTTCAAGTCACAGGTGACAAAAAAAAGGCGCCGCAAGCGGCGCCTTTCAGTACTTCTACTACCGGATGCTTTAGAAGCGGGTACGCAGACCTGCCGTCACAGCAACCTGGTTGTTGTTGCCCGAAGCGGTCAGACCATTGATGTCTGCGTTCAGGCCCGAGCCGTCCTGGCTCACGTGTTGATATTCGCCTTGCAGGTACACGTCGGTACGCTTCGACAGCGAGTACGAAGTTTGCAGGTTGAACTGGTTCCACTTCGGATTCGCGCCATCGATGCTCGATTGCGTGTAGGTGTAGCCAGCAGCCAGGCTCAGAGCCGGCGTCAGCTGGTAACGGCCGTTCACTTCGAAGTTCTGGAAGTGACCGCTGGTCGCGCCGAGCGGAACCGTTGCCGACGTACCTGCCGAACCCGCAGCGATGCCTGCGAGGTCGTTCAGGTTGGTTTGCGTGTACACGAAGGCTGCCGTTGCCGGGCCGAATGCGTAGCTGATGCCAGCACCGAACGTGCGCTGACGACCTGCCAGCAGCGTGTTGTCGCCGTCGACTGCGCCGGCGGTGTTCGTGATTGCGCCGAGAGCACCAACGTTGTTATTCAGTTGCAGGTACGCAGCTGCAACATTCAGGCCGCCGTAGTTATACGAACCGCCAACGCTGTAAGCACGGTTGTTCGAGAACTCGCCAGCTGCGTTCGAGAAGCCATACAGGCCGCCGAACTTGAAGCCGCCGTAGTTCGCGCTCTGGAACTTGACCGAGTTGTCGACGCGGAACGAGTTGTCGAGGTTGTCGTTGTCGAACGGGTGAGCCGTGAACGTGCCACCGTATTGCGTGCCCGTCAGTGCCAGCGGTCCGAGATAGTCCACAACGCTGTCATATTGACGGCCAAGGGTCACGGCGCCGAACTGGTCGCTTGCCAGACCAACGAATGCCTGGCGGCCGAACAGACGACCGTCCTGGCGGAGGGTGCCGTTCATGACGTTAAAGCCGTTTTCCAACGTGAAGATTGCCTTCAGACCGCCACCGAGGTCTTCAGAGCCGCGCAGGCCCCAACGGCTCGTGTTGACCGCGCCGTCCGTTGCTTGCCAGTTGGAATGACCATTCTGGTTGTTCGTGTAGGTGATGCCTGCATCGATCAAACCGTACAGCGTAACGCTGCTTTGCGCGTGCGCTGCAGTAGCAAAAACGCCCGTGAGGGCCGCGACCATGAGTGTCTTTTTCATCTTTGTAAACTCCGAGAACAGGATGGGTTTTGGAAACCCAGGCTTCGAGGAAACGTCACGCGTACGCTGCGAGAGGCGATGGTCTGCGTGAGTGCGCACGATGCAAGCGGCGCGCTTGTTTCCGGACAGGCAGAGTGTAAGGACGTGGTCGCCCAGCGGACCTTCCGATTTGCGCAATAAAGTATTACTTGACGCGCAATTATTGGCGATGTTTGTCAAAGCCTTATTGGAAAAGGCTTTGCGTGGATACAACGGGTGGGGAGAGGGTGTGTCAACAGTCGTGCGTTGTTCAATTGCTACACCAAATGATGCGCAAAAACAACGCGAAAAGAATGAAAATCAAGATTGTTGCGGGACGAGCAATACATGATTGTCCATCGCACCGGCAATGTTTCGAAGCGCGGGTTGTATACTGGTCTTTCTGCTTTTCGAAGCGGACTTTTTCGTTGACGAAAAAGATCTCCAAACCTTTGTCGGCGCGACTTCCCAGTCGCGCTTTTTTTTGCCTATGTTTTCCGTGAACCGGTTCTAGCGGATATCGGTAGCGAGGACGCCCGGCAGAGATTCGAAATCAGTAACCACGCTCCAGTCTTCCATTACGTAATGGCGGGCATCCATTGGGGAAGACAACAGGTTTTGCCAGTGATCGCCATGCCACATGGGATCAAAGTCGAAGGCCGACTCTGCCGGCTGTCTGGCCCTGTCCGCGGGCGCCTTGTGGAGCGAGCGGCTCATCCAGGCGGTAAAGCGATGGAGTTCGTTCAGCAGCATGACTATCTCCTTTACATACTTCCAAGACCATCATGAGGCGACCGGTTTACTGGAACAACCCGGACAAACACTTACGAAAGACATACTCTGTTACAAATCCAGGGAAAAATTCCCTCTTTATGCGGGGAGGGGAGTTATCAAGTAAAACTGACGTGCCGGATATTCGGTTGTTACTTAATATGCGCGCGTTCGTTGCATCCAGTCAGGTGTCGTTTCGTTATTGTTTCAGCTTATAAGCCTCTATTAAAAATTTTCTTGACGGCTGATCTTTCTTCCCCGTATAACGGCAATGCTGAATTTTAGATTAGAAGACGTGATGGCATATCGCTACCACGTACCTCAATAAGGTCGTATCGTAATCGGCGTGAGGGCATTGCCCGTCTTAATCAAATCTAGAGGGAAATTGGAATATGGAAACTGGTATCGTAAAATGGTTCAACGATGCTAAGGGCTTTGGCTTCATCACATCGGACTCGGGTGGCGACGATCTGTTCGCGCACTTCTCGGAAATTCGCGCCGAAGGTTTCAAATCGCTCAAGGAAAACCAGCGGGTTTCCTTCGAAGTGAAGACGGGCCCGAAGGGTAAGCAGGCAGCGAACATCCAGCCGCTGTAAGCCGTGCGGGCCACGCCAACCGCGCGGCCGCAACACTGCATCGTAGAGCAGGAAAGCCCTCGCATTGCCGGGGGCTTTTTTATTGGTGATGTTTGATACGGGTTTATTCCTATTTTAATTCCTGCTCGGGCGTATCTCGGTGACTGCAGAGGGCTTAAGGCAGTATGTGCGTGGCCGATATTGCCCCTGAGTGAAGCGCACGCGTTCTGTTACGTCGATTTACCCAGGGTTTTCGAGTATAAAAATGGCCGGCCTTTCCGTGTTCGAGTCATAAAAACATAATGTTGCCACGACGTCCAGATTCGCTAAAGACTGCCACCGCACCGCGTACCGCTCCCTCAGCCCCGCATTAAAGCGGCCAGACCGCGCGCATGCCGGTGCGCCAACTGATGCATACTTGCAGCAAGCCACGTATCGAACCCTATCCTTGCCCATGTCAGAACAGTTTTTGCAGAATCCCGCGATCGATTTGCCGATAGCGTTCGTCGACCTTGAGACCACAGGTGGATCGACCGGGGAACATCGCATCACCGAAGTGGGCGTCGTCGAAGTAGGTCCATTGGGTGTGTCCCGCTGGAGCACGCTGGTCGATCCGCAGCAAAGCATTCCGCCCTTTATCCAGCAACTCACGGGTATCACCGATGCGATGGTGCGCGGCGCTCCCACATTCGATTCAATTGCTCCCGCCCTGTTCGAGCGCCTCGAGGGAAAGCTGTTTATTGCGCACAACGCGAGTTTCGATCGTGGCTTCCTGCGCAGCGAGTTTCGCCGCGCGGGACTGGCGTTCAATCCGGATGTACTGTGCACCGTGCGTCTGTCGCGCGCACTCTTTCCGGCAGAAAAGCGCCACGGACTCGACGCGCTAGTCGAGCGGTACGCATTGGTACCGTCCGACCGGCACCGTGCGCTGGCCGATGCCGACCTCCTGTGGCAGTTCTGGCAGCGCCTGCATGGGCTGGTCCCGCTCGAGGTGCTGCGCACGCAGATCGACCGCACGTTGCGACGTTACCGGCTGGCGGGCGAAATCACGGAAGACCTGCTCGATACGGCGCCGGCCGGTTGCGGCGTCTATGTGTTCTACGGAGAGGACGATGTGCCGCTCTATGTCGGCCGCAGCGTGCGGGTCCGGCAACGCTTGCGCTCGCATCTGAGCGGCGAGCGCCGCTCGTCGAAGGACATGCGGCTCGCGCAGCAGGTGCGGCGCGTCGAGTGGCTGGCGACCGGCGGCGAGTTGGGGGCTATGCTGGCGGAGGCTCAGTGGATCGCGACGCTGCGTCCGGGGCAGAACCGCGTCCCGCGGGTCGCGAAAAGCGACCCTGTCGATGCCCCGTGGCCGTTCGACGGACCTATCGTTTTCGAGGAGCGCGACGCGGAGTTGCAAGCCCGCGCCTTTCACGTGGTCGACCGCTGGCGCTACGTCGGTCACGCCCCCTCGCTCGCCCAGGCGGCAAGCCTGCATGCGTCGAGCGTCGCGGGTTCGTTTGAACTTTCGACTTACCGGATCCTGCAGTCGCATCTCGCGCGCGGCCTGCGGGTCATGCCGCTTGGGTTGCCCATCGCGGCAAGTGCAGCGAGCGTCGCCTAGCCCGTCGCGCCAACCCCGCCGGATTCACACACGTGACCGAGCGCGTGGGTGAGTGCGCCCGAGCGGGCGGAGTCATAGCGGGTCAATGAGTTCCAGTTCGCAATACCCTGCGCCACGCGCGACGGGCAGTCTTGGGCCGTACGTAGCGTCTGCACACGTGCGAGCCCGGCGATCATCGACTTGGTCAACCGGTCGAGCTGGGGCCGGGTGCTGGTCGCGAGGTCGGGAGGAGCCCCCTCAGGCGGGCGCGTGCTGCGCCAGGTGGCGAACAGGGCGTTCTGCACTTCCTTGCTGGCGTCAATCTGATCCTGGAAGAATGCTCGTGCAAACTCAGGGTCGACCTGCGCGGCGGCCGCCCGCTTGGCGACATCGTCGAGTAAAGCGGCTTCGCGCGGTGCATCGGTGATGGCCTGATGGTTTGCCCACTTCCAGCGCGCGACAGGCTCAGCAAGAGCCAGTCGTTGAGATACGAGCGAAATCAGATTGGTCAGGGCGGTGTCGTCGCTGTCTGCATGAGCGAGGCGCGGCGATAGAGTCGATGCGGCGCACAGCGCGAGCGCACACAGTACACCGCTACGATACAAACGATTCATGAGAGGGGCGACCGGGCAGTCGAGGGAGAAAAGCCTGAAGAATAAACGATGCGGCGGTAAAGCGACGGGTATAAAGCGGGAGACGTGCGCGAACATGGCGCTGAACTGATTGATCCGGCGCGTACCAATGAGTCAATACAACCTGCTGCGGCCCGCAAAATGTGCGCACGTGCGCTCGCCGGTCACGCACGGTGTGCGTGTCCCCGATGCTGCAGCGCGCCAGCTCACTCTTACTTCGGCTCGCACGACTTGCGTTGTTCGTCGAAGAACGCGCGAACATGCTCAGGCAGTTCGGCGCCCAGGAACTCAACGCCAGCAGGTTCCGGATCCGGACTGAAGACTTTATCCGGGGTCGGAATCTTGGGCGGTTTGGCATCCATGATTTTTCTCCTGTACCAACTGATTATCTGCCGCGGTCCCCAATCTGCACTAGTGCTGCAAAGCGTTAACACTGTTTTTCAACGCTTGTCTGTTGCTTTAACGGCACAGCATCACTTTGCTTGAACTCGTTTGAATAAAATTTAAGGCCTGCTCTGCATTTTTACGAACGGTCGCGCTTATTTGAATCTGCCGCCCTGCACGGCCTTGTACCGCCTGCCACTGCTCGCTGTCGAAGACGTCGCCCTGCTATGTTCGAGCTTTCTCATTGCTGCATTGCAGCGCCTGCGTGTGTCGTCGTTTTTCGCGTATTTCCGACCGGGCCCTTTAGCGTTACGTAGCCTTTACCGCAGAAGCGGCGTAAAGGTGTCTGTCACACTGAATGGTTATCGAGGCCTTTAAGCAATCAGTTTCGCTGCAGTGCACATACACCAGGAAACGTCGCCGCTTGTTTCAACCATCCCTCATTTTTTGTTAACGACGGGTTACGTGATTTCGTTGACGTCTTTGACGTTCTTTTACGTATGCATATGAAATGACGAAAGCACACCGCGTCCCTTTGGAGGCGGTGTGCATGGGTCAGACGTGAAGTCGTGCAATGGGCAATGCCCGGGTGTACGCGACCCGCTCAAGCTGTGCGACGTGAATGACCTTCCTGCTGGCCCGTTGTGTGAGCGAAAGCGGGGCGGATAGACGGAGAGTTTCCGTCGCCCTCTACGTCAGCGGCAGACGTGCACTCGATGGTGGTGATGCCAGACCCAATGACAATGATGGTGATGGTCATAGTCAGCGAACGCCGGCATTGCCGCGCATAGCGTTGTCACTGCAACGAGGATTGTCGCGCCGATCTTCTTCATAGATACATCTCCCGAGAGTTAGAGACGAAAGCATAGCAGTTTGTGTGCCTTAAACGTCCGCGCTATCCGTCGCGTGGCGCGCATCTATGTGTTTCGCCGAAGCGTCCGGGGTGAAGCAGTTTGAGCAGCATGTTTTGACACGCGCTCACGATTGTCAGATTTGCGAGAAAAGTGATTTCAAAACTTAGGTATTTACCCTGGGTTTATCGACTCTTAGACTGTATTCACCTGCTGCACACAAACCTGTTTGCGGCGCTGTGTAAAACAAATTCTGGAGGTTTAATCATGAACTCGATCATCAAGGCTGTTGCCATCGCTGTCGTTCTTTCCGCTCCGGTCGCTTCATTCGCTCAATCGAACCAACCTGTGACCCGTGCAGAGGTGCGCAGTCAACTGGTTCAACTTGAAAAGGCCGGCTATAACCCAGCGTCGGCTGACAATGCCACTTACCCGGCTGACCTGCAGGCTGCAGAGGCGCGCGTTGCTGCAGAGAATGGTTCGACGAGCGGTGTCGGTGGTGTGGTTAGCGGTTCGTCGGAATCGGGCGCTGCTGCAGTCTCGACATTCACAGGCCAACGCTCGATTTACGCCGGTCACTAAATCACTGTAGTGACGTTGTTCTGGGGTCTGGGCCGGACGGTGACGTCTGCCCACCCCAGCAGGTTTCGTCGGAAATGGTTCGTAAAACGTGTAATCGACATCGAAACCTAAAGCGAGGTTGTGCGTCCTACACTGAAGTTGCCTCTAGCGAGAGGTGCTTTCATGGACATATCTCCCTTGTCAAACCCGCCGTTGCACCGGCGGGTTTTTTTGTATCCTGTGACGTCGTGCTGTGGGTCTTGGCAATCGTGGCTGTAGTGAATGACTCAGCGGCGCACGACACTTCCGCCAAACGTATTTCCACCGGGCGAACCTGCGCTGAACGAGCCCGAGCCGGATGTACTCGCGTCGAATGCGCCTGAGTTGACGCTGGTGCCATTGGCATCGATTGAATCCGGATTCGGCAAGCCCCGGGCAGCTCGACGAGCATAGACGCCGCGCGGATCGGCTGCGACCTTTTTGTAGGTATCCTCATGATCCCAGCGCGGCGTGCTGCCGTAGACATAGCCCTGATTCACCTGCACCAGCACGCCGATTGAAGGATTGCAGCCGAGGCCGACGGCGATGGTTTCGTTCGTAAATGCGCCCATGTTGCTGACGCCCATTCCGACCGCGCCTCCCACATGCACTGCGTCGCACTGATTCGCCGCAAACACGACCGTGTCGCTCGGGATCGCAACGTCGACGAGCTCGGTTCCGCCGACTAGCACGGTCACGAGCTTGCCCGCAGCCAAGGTCCCGTTCTGAACCTGGCCCGTCTTGACAAAGTCGACCTGGAGCGCGAAGCCGGTCAAGTGTTTCGCGTCTTTCGGCAGGGGGACTTTGTAAGGGGCCAGGCGCGGGCCGTCGTCTATGCCGGCAAAATTTCCGCCACTGGCGGTGATACGCATGCCGACGCCAGCGATGTTGGTGCTATATGCGCCCGCGAAATCGGCCACAGGAGCCGGCGCCATCGCCAACTGGGCCTCGCGCGTGTTCGATGCCCCGCTGCAGACAAATGGAATATCTTGTGGCGCCGCGACGCGCACCGACCCGATCGTCGCACCTACTGGCAGGCTTGGCGAGACAGCGATATTCGTCGAAGGAAGCGTGAGATCCAGCGGTTGACTGGCGCCGCTGGAAACGCAATTCGCATGCGCGGATTGGGCGCCACCTAAGCAGATCGCGCCGAGGACCGGCAGGGATAGAAAAAATCGAAAACAAAGCCGGATGTCTGCTCGCATCTCTCTCACCTGGTAGCCGCCCGAGTTCTATTCTGAGGCGATTGTACGGATCTGAAATGCTGTCGACGACGCCGGCTTCTTACTGAATCTGACAGCCGTGCGGGATGGGGAAGCTACCCGAGTGTCACTTTCGCGTCCTCGCCGAGAGGCGTCTCATCGCTATAATTGAGGCTTTCCCTATACAACCCCATGCAAATAGGCGGCCTTTCTTTGGCATCTGGCGCTGCCCTCGTCATCGCCATAGCGTTCGCGGTTGCAGCCTGTTTGGTCCGCTTCGGCTTCTTCAAGTCCGTGGTAGAGGGGGAAATCTCCGCCAACAGATTTCATGCGATCGACGGCCTGCGCGGTTATCTGGCATTGGGCGTTTTGTTGCACCACGTCGTGATTAACGAGCAGTTCTATCGGACGGGAACTTGGGAGTTGACGCCGTCGCGATTAAACACTTTTGTTGGACGCGGTTCCGTCGCCTTCTTCTTCATGATCACAGCGCTCCTTTTCTGGGGGCGAGTTATCGAAGGCGACGGCAGGATCGACACCTTGAAGCTTTATGTGTCTCGTGTCCGTCGTCTCGTGCCGATGTACCTTGCGAGTGCGGGACTTCTCATTGCCACTGCTTTGGCGCTGACACATTTTCGCATTTCAGCGCCGCTTGCCGATCTGGTCTCGCAGATAACGTCCTGGTTGCTATTCACCATACCTGGCATGCCCGACATCAATGGGCTCAAGCAGACCAGTCTGATAAACACGGTCTTTTGGTCGCTCGTATACGAGTGGAGGTTCTATCTGATCCTGCCGTTCGCGGCCGCCATCGCTTCTGTTAGTCGCGCGTGGGCTGTGGCTGTTGGCGCAGGACTGTGCATAGCGCTATTTTCAGCGACCCAGATCGAGTGGTTTTTCATTGGTGGATGCGTCGCGGCCTATTTTGTCCGCGTTAAGGCCGTGCAGGAATTGAGTGTGGGACCAACGGGCTCGTTCGTTGCGCTTGCCTGCATCGCCACTACCGCGCTGTATCAACCGCTCACGTATTCGCCGCTCGCCGCCGCATTGCTCTTTGTTCCTTTTCTTATTTTCGCAGCAGGCAATTCACTATTCGGGTTGCTAACCTGTCGTCCCGCGCGGCTTCTGGGCCTCCTCAGTTACAGCGTCTACCTGCTCCATAACTGGGTGTTGTATCTCGTTTCCCGTATGGTCAACCACTACACGGCGGTCGCGGGCTTGTCGCCCGTACGTTATTGGGCGCTTGTCGTCCCCGTCGTGCTGGCGACCGTCACCTTATCCGCCCTCACATATCGTTTCGTCGAATATCCCTGGATAGGCGGCATAGGGAAGGAAAATCGCCTCCGCCGATGGCGGCGCGTGCATTGAACAGATATTGATCCAGCGCGAATCAACGACCACGTGAATTTCGACCGGTCAGTTCAATTGTCTATGGCGTAAGGTTGGGCCTGCGTGGCTTGTGCTGGTTGACTGAATCTGGCTGCATGGCGGTTACGTGCGCCCCAGAAAGCAAAAAGCCCAGTCGCAATGACTGGGCTAAGTGCTTGAATCTGTTGGTGCCGGAAAGAGGAATCGAACCCCCGACCTTCGCATTACGAATGCGCTGCTCTACCGTCTGAGCTATTCCGGCATCAGGAGAAACGAGATTATAGGGACTTTATTAACGCCTTGGCAAGCCCCCGGGTTCAACTTTTTGTTTCGAGATGGTAGCGGGTTACGCGGTCTACCTCGTTCTTCGAGCCGAGGAACACGGCCACCCGTTCGTGCAGGCTTTTCGGAACAATATCCAGAATGCGCTTCTCGCCGTTGGTTGCGGCGCCGCCTGCCTGTTCGACGATGAACGCCATCGGATTGGCCTCGTACATCAGGCGCAGCTTGCCTGGCTTGTCCGGGGAGCGCTTGTCCGCCGGGTACATGAAGATGCCGCCGCGATTCAGGATACGGTGCACATCGGCGACCATCGATGCGATCCAGCGCATATTGAAGTCTTCCTGACGCGAGCCGTCCTTGCCGGCCTTCAGTTCATCGATGTACTGATGGACAGCCGGGTACCAGTGGCGCTCGTTCGACGCGTTGATCGCGTATTCGCGCGTTTCGACCGGAATGGTCATGTCGCTTTGCGTGAGTACCCACGAACCCAGTTCGCGGTCGAGCGTGAAGCAGTTCACGCCGTTGCCGGTGGTCAGCACCAGCACGGTTTGCGGACCGTAGACGGCGTAGCCGGCGGCGACCTGCTGCGTGCCTGGTTGCAGGAACGACTGCTCAGTCGGCTGCTGGCCGTCCGGGCAGCGCAACACTGAGAAGATAGTGCCGATCGACACGTTCACGTCGATGTTCGACGAGCCATCCAGCGGATCGAACACCAGCAGATATTCGCCCTTCGGATAGTTGGCCGGAATCGGCGAGAACTTCTCCATTTCTTCGGACGCCATGCCGGCCAGATTGCCGCCCCATTCGTTCGCTTCAAGCAGGATTTCGTTCGACAGGATGTCGAGATTTTTCTGCACCTCGCCCTGGACGTTCTCGCTGCCGGCGGTGCCGAGCGCGTCGCCCAGCGCGCCCTTGCTGACGTGGTAGCTGATCGCCTTGCAAGCCCGTGCGACGACTTCGATCAGCAGGCGTAGATCTGCCGGCAGGTTGTTGGTTTCGCGCTGCTGCTCGATCAGATACTTCGTGAGAGTGGTACGACGTTGCAAAGCCATTGCAGTACTCCGGTAAGGCGAAGGAATCCCGTGATTTTACCCGCTCGCTGTGTCTTTCCTGTGCCACAGAAAAATTTGAGGCGGAATGCGCGTGCTGCACCAGCACACACCACCGCTGTAGCAGGCGCCCAGCCCGTCCGGAAAGGCGACGGAGTGCTGGCGTCGACCTCAAATCTCAGGCTTTGCGCGCTGCCTTCACAGCGGCAACGTTGCTGACCATGCCGGCGGCGTGGCTGACCGCGCGTGCGTGGCCACGCGGCATACCCGGCAGTTTCGGCCTCCGTGCGCGGGCGAGCGGTTCGATCTCGTTGGCGATCTGCTCGCCGGCTGCCTCAGTGGCGATGCGCAGGTCGTAGGCGATTTGCAGATTGAGCCAGAACTGCGCGCTTGCGCCGAAATAACGGCCAAGCCGCAGCGCGGTATCTGCCGAGATTGCGCGCTTGCCGAGCACCACGTCGTTGATGCGCGGCGTAGGCACACGCAGCGCTTTTGCCAAAGCGTTGACCGACATGCCGAGCGGATCGAGAAACTCGATGCGCAGGATCTCGCCCGGATGGACGGGCGCAATTTGCTCGCCAGTTTCGATGTCCGAAAAGTCGGTGCTTTCCAGCTCGGAGCGTTTGATGACCATGCTGGTCTCCCAATCAATCAGTGATAATCGACGACCTCGACATTCAGCGCCTCGCCATCCACGAAGTGGAAGCAGATGCGCCACTGCGCGTTGATGCGGATGCTCCATTGCCCGCTGCGTAGCCCTTGCAGCGCCTCCAGCCGATTGCCGGGCGGCGCGTACAGGTCTTCAACCGAAACCGCGGCGTCGATCATGAGCAGCTTGCGATGCGCGGCGGACTGAATTTGCGTGGGTAACGAACGGACGAAGCCGCCTCTAAATAACAGTGCTGTAGCCTTGTTGCCGAATGTCGTAATCATAGGGATGATATAACGCCTCGCGTTAAACGTAAACCGTTAAATGAACGGGTTTACTTTCACCCCGGCGGCCCAACAAAAACAGTCGTCCGAATGGCCAACGCGTGTGTAGGACTGACTCCTACGGACTCTGCGGACGAAAAAAAAGCCGGCCACATGTGCCGGCTTTCTCCTGCCTGAAAGTACCGAGGCAGATCAGGCGAGCGCCTTCTCAACGATCTCGCGCACGTCGCGCGATTTCACCTGTGCCGCTACTTTCTCCAGAGCTGCGCGCATGCCGTCGCGCAACTTCGGCGTGAAGCGACGCCACAGTTCGAGTGAGCGGGCGAGGCGCGCGGCGACCTGCGGATTCAGCGCGTCGAGCGCGATGACCTGCTCGGCCCAGAACGCGTAACCCGAGCCG
This sequence comes from Paraburkholderia phenazinium, assembly GCF_900141745.1. Lineage (NCBI taxonomy): Bacteria > Pseudomonadati > Pseudomonadota > Betaproteobacteria > Burkholderiales > Burkholderiaceae > Paraburkholderia > Paraburkholderia phenazinium. The sequence goes on from NZ_FSRM01000001.1 coordinate 1,573,052, forward strand.
TCTTCGGCGTGGAACTGTGCCGGGTTGGCCGCGCAGAAACTGAAAATCAGCGAGCGGGCGCGGTTCGGATTCTTCAACGTGAACGCCGGATGAGTCATCAGCTTGCGCACGATCTCGATCACCGGACGTTGTGCGTTGCCGCGCTGGGTGGCCTGCAGGGCGAACCACTTGTCGATGACAAGCGGTTCCTTCTCGAAGCGGCGGTAGAAGTCGTCGAGCGCTTCCTGCGCCTGCGTGCCGCCGCCGGCCGCTGCAGCGTTGAGCAACGCGGACAGCGCGGCCGAGCGATCGGTCATGTTATTTGCAGCGGCATACTGCGCCGAGGCGAGGCGCACGGCTTCGGCCGGATCGTCCAGTTCGGCGAGATAGGACAGCGCAAGATTCTTCAACGCACGATGTCCGCTTGCCTTCGGCGTGGCTTCGTACTCGCCTGGCGTATGGTGCTGTTCAAACACCGCGAGCCATTCGCTCCTGAGCGCCGTCGCAAGGCGCTTGCGCACGAACTGGCGGGCAGCATGCACTGCAGCCGGATTCGACTCGGACATCTGCTCGGCCAGATACGCTTCGGATGGCAGAATCAGCGCCAGCTCACGGAACGCCGGCGAGAGCGATTCGTCGGTCAGCACGCGTGCAAATGCGGCGACGATCGAATCGTCCAGTTGCAACGGCGCGCCGGTCGCGGCACGCCCGGCTAGCGCGAGCAACTCGCGCGTCGCCAGTCGCTGACCGGCTTCCCAGCGGTTGAAAGGGTCGCTGTCGTGGGCGAGCAGGAAGGCGAGTTCGTCGGCCTTATAGTCGTATTCGACGATCACCGGTGCCGAGAAATTGCGCAGCAGCGAAGGCAGCGGCTTTTCGGCGACATCGACGAACGTGAAGGTCTGCTCGCTCTCGGTAAATTCGAGGACACGCGTAGTGCCCGGCGCCGCGCTCGCTTCCCCCTCGAGCCGCAGCGGCAGATCCGCACCGTCCTTGCCGATCAGGCCGATCGCAAACGGGATCAGCAGCGCACCCTTTTGCGTCTCGCGGGCGGCCGGCGCAGCGTCGCCGTAGCCTTGCGTGAGCGTCACGCGGTAGGTGCGAGCCGCAGCGTCGTACGCAGTCTTGACAGCCACACGCGGCGTGCCGGCCTGGCTATACCAGCGTTCGAATTGGGCAAGGTCGCGCCCGTTCGCGTCCGCCATCGCATGACGGAAGTCGTCGCAGGTCACGGCCTGGCCGTCGTGGCGCTTGAAGTACAGGTCCATGCCCTTGCGGAAGCCATCGCGGCCGAACAGCGTCTGATACATCCGCACGACTTCCGAGCCCTTCTCGTACACCGTCATCGTGTAGAAGTTGTTGATCTCGACGTAGCTTTCCGGGCGTACCGGATGCGCCATCGGACCCGCGTCTTCGGCGAACTGCATCTGGCGCAGCACGCGCACGTCTTCGATGCGCTTGGTGGCGCGCGCGGCTTCGTCGTGACCGTTGTGACCGCCGGCCATGTCGGCCGAGAACTCCTGGTCGCGGAACACCGTCAGGCCTTCCTTCAGGCTCAACTGGAACCAGTCGCGGCAGGTCACGCGGTTGCCGGTCCAGTTGTGGAAGTACTCGTGGCCCACCACCGCTTCGATGTTGGCGAAGTCGGTATCGGTCGCGGTTTCCGGGTTCGCCAGCACGTACTTCGTGTTGAAGATGTTGAGCCCTTTGTTCTCCATCGCGCCCATGTTGAAGTCGCTCACGGCGACGATCATGAAGCGGTCCAGGTCGAGTTCCAGCCCGAAGCGCTCTTCGTCCCAGCGGATCGAATGGATCAGCGAATCCATGGCGTGACGGGTCTTGTCCAGGTCGTGCGGTTCGACCCACACCTGCAGCAATTTCTCTGCGCCGGAGCCGCTTTTCACGCGTTCTTCGATGCACACCAGCTTGCCTGCTACCAGTGCAAACAGGTAGCAGGGCTTGCGGAACGGATCTTCCCAGCGCGCGAAATGGCGGCCGTCGGGCAGATCGCCTTCCTCGAGCAGATTGCCGTTCGACAGCAGCACCGGATACGCAGACTTGTCCGCGCGCAGCGTGACCGTGTAGGTCGCCATCACGTCCGGCCGGTCGAGGAAATAGGTAATGCCGTGAAAGCCTTCCGCCTCGCACTGGGTGAAGAAGTTGCCGCTGGACACGTACAGGCCGGAGAGCGTAGTGTTTTCAACGGGTTTGCAGATGCTCGTGATCGTCAGTTCGAAGCTGTCCGGTACGTTCTCGACGGTCAGCCCGTGTTCCGCCGGACGCACCGCGGTATACGGCGCGCCGTCGATGGCCGCGCTGACGAACTCGAGTCGTTCGCCGATCAGTTCGAGATGTGTCGCGTGCGTGGCGTCCGGATTGCGGCGCAGGCGCATCGTGTTTTTGACGACTGTGCGTTCGGGCACGAGATCGAACTCAAGTGCCACGGTATCGATCAGGAAGGCGGGCGGCGCGTAGTCGGCGCGACGGATCACAGGGGGCGTTGCGGTATCAGCCATGGCGGTTTGTAAGAATAAGATATTGAGCCGGCGGCGCATCCAGTACGCACCGGTATGTCAGCCATTGTACAAAGAAAGCTCGGGCCGCTCTGCGGGTCGAACTTTTTGTCTCGGGGCCAGGTCAGCGTATGATCGGGCCGCCGCGCTTGCGTGCGGCGATTACTCGTAAGGATGAGGATGACCATGAAATCAGACCGTTGGACCGGGCGCTTCATGCTGATGCTGGTGGCGCTGACGGCACTGCTCTCTGGCTGCACCAGTTACGTGACCACCCAGGTGACAGCGTTCTCCGACTGGAGCGGCAGCGACGCGAGCCGTACTTATGCGTTCACGCGTGGCCCCGCGCAGCAGAACAGCCTGGAACAGCAGACCTACGAGGTGCTGGTGGCCAATGAACTGGCCGTGCGCGCGTTCAGGCAGGTCGACGCACAGCAGGCTCATTATCTGGTTGGCCTGTCATATGGCACCAAGAGCCAGGCCGTCAGCGTGACCGAGCCGGTGTTTTACAGCAGCCCGTGGCCGGGACCTTACTGGGGCCGTCCGATCGACCCGTGGGGCCCGTTCGGAGCGTTTCCTCCCGCCTATGTGACTTCCACTTACCCCGTGTTTACACATACGCTCGGCGTCCGCATCACGGACCGCGCGACTGGCAAGGAGGTCTACAACGTACTGGCGCGCAACGCGGGCGACGAGGCGTCGCTGGTGCGTGCCATGCCGTATCTGGCGCGTAGTGCGCTGGCGGATTTCCCGTTGAGCAATGGCGCGGTGCGCACGGTCAAGTTGCCGGTCGACAAGAATGCGGGGATGTCGAACGAGGCGGCCGGTGCGCCGGCGCCGGGTTCGCCGGTTGCGGCTCCGACAGTCGTGCAGTAAGAGCACGCAGCGAGCAGGAAGCTTGTTGGCCATCGGCTAGCAAGCCGCGACAGACGCGCAAGCAAAACGGCCCGGCAGGGTGAACCTGCCGGGCCGTTTTGCGTCGTGACGTTCGAAACTCGCGGCGCTAACAACCTGGCTTGCGGACCGTGGTGGCTCAGAACGCTAACGTCCCGCGAGCCGCGAGCCGCGAGCCGCGAGCCGCGAGCCGCGAGCCGCGAGCCGAACGCGTCGAGCCAGGCTTACGCAGCGATCTTCGTCTTGCGCGCGGTATGTTGCCGCGGCGCTTCGCGTTGATGCACGCGCTTGCCGGCAGCGTAGGTTTCGAAGATCGCGCGGTCGTCGCCGAGCAGCGCGAAGGCGAACAGCAGTTCTTCGAGCGACTCGGTGCGCCCGGTGCGGCGCGCCAGCAGCGGCGTCGCCTGCGGATCGAGCACGATGAAATCCGCTTCCGACTTCGGCGCCAGCGTGCCGACCTTGTCCGCCAGGTCAAGCGCTTCGGCGGCACCTGCCGTGGCGAGCCAGAACATCCGCGTGGCGGTCAGATGATGGCCGGTGAGACGCGCCACCTTGTGCGCTTCGTTCATCGTCTGCAGCATCGAGAACGACGTGCCGCCGCCGACGTCGGTCGCGAGTGCGACCGGCATGCCGGCTTCGGCGGCCTTGTCGAAGTCGAACAGGCCGCTGCCGAGGAACAGGTTCGAGGTCGGGCAATGCGAGGCGACCGTGCCGGTCTGCGCCATCCGCTTACGGTCTTCCGCGTCGAGGTGGATGCAGTGCCCATACACGGCACGGCGGCGCAGCAGGCCGTAGTGATCGTAAATGTCCAGATAGCTGCGATGGCCGGGGAACAGATCGGCGACCCATTTCACCTCGTCGGTGTTTTCGGCGACGTGGCTCTGGATGAAAATATCCGCGTGCTCGCGCGCGAGCACACCGCACGCTTCGAGTTGGGCTTCAGTCGAGGTCGGTGCGAAACGCGGCGTCAGCGCGTACATCTGGCGGCCACGGTTATGCCAGCGGCCAATCAACTCGGCGCTGTCGTCGTAGCCCGACTGCGCGGTGTCACGCAGGAACTCGGGGCAGTTGCGATCCATCAACACCTTGCCCGCCACCATGCGCAGGTTGCGGGCCTCGCTTTCGGTGAAAAGCGCATCCGCAGATTCCTTGTGCACCGTGCAATACACGAGCGCCGTGGTCGTGCCGCAGGCGAGCAGTTCTTCGACAAAGAAACTGGCTGTGTCCTGAGCGTAGGCCGGATCCGCGAAGCGGCGCTCTGTCGGGAAGGTGTACGTATCGAGCCACGGCAGAAGGCCGGGCGCGGGCGAGGCGATCATGTCCGTCTGCGGATAGTGAATGTGCGTGTCGATAAAGCCAGGCACGATAAGCTTGTCGCGCATGTCCTGCACCTGCGTGCCGGGGGCGAGCTGGGACGACAGCGCTGCATACGCGCCCGCTGCGACGACGTGGCCGTCTTCCACGATCAGCAGGCCGTCTTCGTTGAAGACCGCTGCGTTGGACGATTGCGCAGGGTCGCCGTTGAAGGTCAGCAGTTGCGCGCGGAATGCGGTTTGGGCCGCTTGAGCCGAGTGATTCATGGGGAAAGCCGTCTCCGTTGTATGGAATATGAAGCGATAAATTGGCGGTAAATGACGCCGCAAACAAAGCGGAAGAGGCGAGTCGCAGGTGCGGCGCGCTCGCGCCGCTTCTCCTGCTGTTCGCGCTCCAGACCGCGCTGGTCAGTCCGCGTCAGCGGCGTGCCAGTGCGCGTCGAGTTTCGCGATCAACGCATCGCGTTCCACGGGCGTGACGAACGCCGCCTCGAAGCTGTTGCGGATGATCGTGTAGACCTCGGCATCGGTGAGCTTGAGCGCCTCGATGGTGGCGAGGTAGTTCGCATTGACGTAGCCGCCGAAGTAAGCCGGATCGTCGGAATTCACGGTGACGGCGACGCCCTTGTCGAGCAGCGCCTTCAGCGTGTGTTTGGTCAGATCGTCGAACACACACAGCTTGAGGTTCGACAGCGGGCACACCGTCAGTGCGACGCGCGTGTCGGCCAGCCGCGTGACGAGCGCCGGGTCTTCGATGCTGCGCACGCCATGATCGACGCGATCCACCTTCAGCAGATCCAGCGCTTCATAGATATACGACGGCGGCCCTTCCTCGCCTGCATGCGCTACGAGCTTCAGACCCTTGGCCCGCGCCTTCGCAAACACACGCTCGAACTTCGACGGCGGATGGCCGCGCTCGGACGAATCGAGACCGACGCCGATCAGCCGATGCTTGTACTGGTCAAACAACGGCAACGCTTCGTCGAAGGTGGCAAGCGCGTCTTCCTCGGAGAGGTGGCGCAGGAAACACAGGATCAGCTTGCTCGTGAGGCCGCGCTTCTCCGCGTCGGCGAGCGCACGCTCGATGCCGGCCACGACGGTGGCGATCGACACGCCCCGTTCGGTGTGCGTCTGCGGGTCGAAGAAGATCTCGGTGTGGATGACGTTGTCGGCGAGCGAGCGCTCGACGTAGGCCATCGTCATGTCGTAGAAATCCTGCTCGTGCAGCAGCACGCTCGCACCGGCGTAGTAGATGTCGAGGAACGATTGCAGATCGGTAAACGCATACGCCTTGCGCAATGCTTCGATCGAATCGTAGGCGAGCGTCACGCCGTTGCGTTCGGCGAGCTTGAAAATCAGCTCGGGTTCCAGTGAGCCTTCGATATGGATATGCAGTTCGGCCTTCGGCGCGGCTGCCACTTTGTCGGCGAGAGTGAGAGCGGTGGGCGTATTCATACTGGTTTCTTTAGTGGTTCGATTTAATGGTCTGGTGTGCGAGAAGTTGGGCTTTACCGGATGTGTACCGCAAGGCGCTGAGCGGTCACGCCGCCTGGGTAGCGTGCGCGTTCGCTTCGACTGCCTGCAATACTTGCGCGGCCGCGGAAATCGCGATGATCTCCGGCGACTTGTCGTCGATGCCATCCACGCCGAGCGGGCATTTCATCCGCGCAATCTGCGCAGGATCGATGCCGCGGGCGGCGAGCCGGTGTTCGAACTGCTTGCGCTTGGAGTGCGAGCCGATCATGCCGAAGAACGCGAAGTCACCGCGCCGCAAGATGCGCTCGGCGAGCTCGAGGTCGAGCGTATGGTTGTGCGTCATCACAATAAAGTACGTCTGCGGTGCGGCCTGGTCGATCGCTTCGTCGGGCGCATCGTTCGGGTCGATCGTTACATTCGACGCCTGCAGCAACTCGGGCGGCGGAAACTGGGCGTCGCGCTCGTCCACCCAGCGCACGTGGCACTGCAGCGTTCCAAGCACGCGCACGAGCGCGGCGCCGACGTGTCCGGCGCCGAACAGCACCACCGCGAAGTCGCGCGGTGCGATGGTCTCGGTGAGCAGCGAACTGCTTTCCTCGAAGCCGGCGCCGTCCCACAGCAGACAGTCGGCGCTTTCGACGCCGGGCTCAGGTTCGGACAGCATCACCGCATCCGGCGCGGGGCCGAATGATACGCTACGCACCGTCGACTGACCTGCCGCCACGCGCTTGGCGAGCGAGCTGATCCAGCCGAGATCGGCCACGTCCAGTCGCTCGAATGCGAGCACCACCGCGCCGCCGCAGCATTGGCCGAGACTCGGACCGAGTGCGAAGCGTTCGAGCCTGCGCATATGCGACATGCGCATGCCTTCCTTGAGGACCTGGCGCGCGGACTCGATGGCTTTCCATTCGAGGTGGCCGCCGCCGATCGTATGGCGTGCCGAATCGCGCGTGACAATCATCTTGGTGCCGGCTTCGCGCGGCGCCGATCCTTCGACGCGCGCGACCGTCACCAGCACGGCGGCGTCGCCGTGTGCGAGCAGTTGTTGCAGATCGGTTAGCCAGGGTTGCATCCGGCGGTTCTCCATCCATGGCTGCAAGGGGTGTCCGTGCAGCCGGTTAAGCGTGGCGCTGTGCGTTCGTGTCGCGCAGCGCGTGAAAATTCATGTTGCGGTATCGACGCTGGCCGGTGTCTTTGGCGCTGCGCCGGCTGTTGTATTGCCCACCGAAGTTGCTGCTGTTTCGGGCTCCTTTGGATCGCTTGAACCTGCCGCCGGCATGCTCACAACGGACGCTGCCTGCTGCATCGCCTCCAGCGCATCGAGAATCGCCTCGGGCGTCGCCGGCGCGCGCAGCGGCGGGGCATGATTCGCTTGCGGCGCCGTCGCTGCAATCGCATCGCGGATCGCAAGAAACACCGAGAACGGCAGCAAGAGCGGTGGCTCGCCGACCGCCTTTGAGCGAAATACTGTCGGCTCCGCATTCTCGTTGCGGTAGAGCTGCACGTGGAAAGCGGCGGGCGTATCGCTGACCGCCGGGATCTTGTATGTCGACGGCGCGTGCGTCATGAGTCGACCGTCGCGGTTCCACCAGAGTTCCTCAGTGGTCAGCCAGCCCATGCCCTGGATGAAGCCGCCTTCGACCTGGCCGATATCGATGGCCGGATTGATCGACTGCCCGGCGTCGTGCAGCACGTCGGCGCGTACGAGCTTCCATTCGCCCGTCAGCGTATCCACCACGACTTCCGATACCGCCGCACCATACGCGAAATAGTAGAACGGATGACCGGTCAGTGTCTTCGCGTCCCAGTGCACCTTGGGTGTCGCATAGAAGCCATCGGACCACAACTGCACACGCGCCAGATACGCCATGTTGACGAGTTGCGGGAAGGGCATTGTCACGCCGTTGGCGTGCACCATGCTGTCCTTGAACTGCACGGCGTCGGGTTCGCCGCCGAGTTCTCTGGCAGCCAGCGCGGCGAGCCGCTCGCGAATCGTGCGTGCTGCGGCTTCGGCTGCCTTGCCGTTCAGATCGCTGCCTGTGGAGGCGGCCGTGGCCGAGGTGTTGGCCACCTTGGACGTGTCGGTCGCCGTCGCGCGTACCCGCGAGAGCGGCACGCCGAGCTCGTTGGCGACCACCTGGGCCACCTTCGTGTTGAGCCCCTGGCCCATTTCGGTGCCGCCGTGATTGACGAGGATTGAACCGTCCTTGTAGACGTGCACCAATGCGCCGGCCTGATTGAGAAAAGGCACGTTGAACGAGATGCCGAATTTCACCGGTGAGAAGGCGATGCCGCGTTTGAGCACGGGACTCGTTGCGTTATAGACGGCGAGCGCGGCGCGGCGTGCCCGGTAGTCGCTTGACGCGAGCAGTTCGTCGGTGAGCGGCGCAATCACGTTATCTTCGACACGTTGTCCGTATGGCGTGACATCGCGCTCGCCGACACCGTAGTAATTGGCAAGCCGCACATCGAGCGGATCGAGTTTCAGCTGCCGGGCGATGCTGTCGAGCATCACTTCCATTACCAACGCGCCCTGCGGGCCGCCGAAGCCGCGAAACGCGGTGTTCGACTGCGTATTGGTCTTGCAGCACAGCGCCACGATGTCCACGTCGGACAGGTAGTACGCGTTGTCGAAGTGGCACACTGCGCGCGTCGCGACGGCGCCGGAAAGGTCCGCAGAATAACCTGCGCGCAGGGCAATTTCGACCCGTGCGCCGAGAATGCGGCCGGTGTCGTCGAAGCCGGCTTCGTATTCGTAGACAGCATCGTGGCGCTTGCCGGTGATCATGAAGTCGTCGTCGCGGTCGGCGCGTAGTTTGACCGGACGTTGCAGCAACTTTGCGGCGAGCGCCGCGACGCAGGCAAACAATGCCGATTGCGATTCCTTCCCGCCGAAGCCACCACCCATACGCCGGCATTCGCAGACGACGCTATGCGCCGGCCAGTCGAGCATATGCGCGACCACCTGTTGCATTTCGCTCGGATGCTGTGTCGAACTGTAGACCAGCATGCTGTCCATCTCTTTGGGGACGGCATACGCGACCTGGCCTTCGAGATAAAACTGCTCCTGACCGCCAACGTCGAAACTACCCTGGATCTGATGTGGCGCGGCGGCGATTTTCGCCGCGGGCTCGCCGCGCGTCAGATGCAAGGGCGGCAGGACGAACTGCTTTTTCGCTTTGGCTTCGGCCGGGGTGAGCACGACGTCCAACGGGTCATAGCGGACCACGTCATCGCTTTTCGCCAGCGCCGCAGCGCGGCGCGCGAGTTCGTGGCTTTCGGCAATGACCGCGAACACCGGTTGACCGAGGTACAGCACTTCGTCGTCGGCGAGGATCGGATCGTCATGCAACACCGGCCCGCAATTGTTCTCACCTGGAATGTCGGTGGCGCTCAACACCGCGATTACGCCCGGGGCGCTGCGCACGGCGCTCAGATCGAGCGAGGCGATCCGCGCGTGCGCATGGCGTGACAGTCCGAGCGCTGCGTGCAACGTGCCTTGGAGCTCGGGGATGTCGTCCGTATAGGTGGCTTCGCCGCTGACATGCAACGCGGCGGACTCGTGCGGCAAGGATGTGCCGATCGAAGCCGTCTCGCTTTCGGCCCGGTCCGCGGCATGGTGGATGAATGCGTCGGTCTGCTTGTTCATCACAGCGGCTCCTGCGCGGGCGCCACGTCCGCTTCGAATGCAAACGCATTGACGTCGAACAGGGCTAGCGGCGCGTCATCGCGCGTTTCCAGCTGGAAGCGCCGCAGCAGGTTGCGCGCCACCTTCAACCGATAAGCGCTCGACGCACGCATGTCGGAGAGCGGCTGATAGTCGGCGGCGAGCGCATCCATGGCGCGTTGGGTTGCCGTGTCGTCCCAGGCCGCGCCGGTCAGCGCGGCTTCAGCGCGGGCGGCGCGCTTCGGGGTCGCCGCCATGCCGCCGAAGGCGAGGCGCGCCTCGACAATGACGTCGTCCTCGATCTGCAGTGCAAACGCGGCGCAGACCGCCGAGATGTCCTGGTCGTAACGCTTCGAGACCTTGTAGGTGCGAAAGCGCAGATTTCGCGCCGGTCGCGGCACACGGATCGCGGCGACGAATTCGCCGGCAGCCAGCGCCGTCTTTTGATAGCCGAGGTAAAAAGCGTCGAGCGGGAGCGTGCGGGTTTTGGCACCGTTACGCAGCACGACTTCGGCGCCGAGTGCTAGCAGTGCCGGCATCGAGTCGCCGATCGGCGAGCCGTTCGCGACATTGCCGCCGAGCGTGCCCGCGTTGCGGATCGGCAGCGACGCGAAGCGGGTCCAGAGTTCTGCGAGTTCTGGGTAATCGACAGCCAGCGCGGCGTACGCGTCTTCCAGTGTTACGGCCGCGCCGATTGTCAGCGTCTGCGCGTCGCGCTCGATGGCCTTCAGTTCCGCCACATTGCCGAGATACAGGATGTCGCCGAGATCGCGGAACTGCTTGGTGACCCATAGCCCGACATCCGTGCTGCCGGCAAGGAGACGTGCGTCCGGATGCCCGGCGCGCAAGGCAGCGAAGGCATCGAGCGTGACCGGGGCGTAGAAGAGTGGCGTACCGAAAGCGTCGCCGCGTACATCGGCGGCACGATATTCGAAAGTATCGCGGCGTTGCAGCGGCTTTAGCGCCTCGGCAACCGCCGCGCGATCGAACGGGACGCGCGGATACTGCGCGTAATCGAACATCTTCTGCGTAGCGTCGACGATCGGCCGGTAGCCAGTACAGCGGCACAGATTGCCCGACAGGGCGGTATTGATCTCGTCGCGCGTCGGCAGGCCGGCGGCTGCCGGCTGGTTTTCGTATAGCGCCCACATCGACATAACGAAGCCCGGCGTGCAAAAGCCGCACTGCGAACCGTGACAGTCGACCATTGCCTGCTGGACCGGATGCAGAGTGCCGTCCGCTGTGCGCAGGTCTTCGACACTGAAGAGTGCCCGGCCATCGAGCGTGGGCAGAAACTGGATGCAGGCGTTGACCGCCTTGAGCGTGAGGTGCCGGTTGGCGTCGAGTTCGCCGACCACGACCGTGCAGGCGCCGCAGTCGCCTTCCGCGCAACCTTCCTTGGTGCCCGTGCAATGCAGGTCTTCGCGCAGGTGCTGAAGCACGGTGCGCGTCGCCGGCACGCCCTGAACCTCACGGACGGCGCCACGGTAAAAGAAGCGGATGGTTTGCGTTGTCATGGCGAATCCGAAAGACATTGCGGACCGGGCGCGCGTTACGCAGGGGGTCGCGCCGTAGCCGGCCTCGCGCACGTAGATCGCCATCCATATCCGAAGATAGCACTACCTCGTCTCGAAAATATTTCCCCACGGTGATGCGGGTTATTCGCGGAGGGTCATGAGCGTGGGAGGCGGCGTGGCCCGTGAGACAGCGGCCGCCGCGGCGGAATAGCCGCAAAGCCACGCGGAGCTGGGCGCAGCGGGCGGTGCGGTGAGCACCAAAAAGGGGGGAATGGGACCGGACGCGAGCAAAAAGGCGCTTTTCCGGCTTCCAGGTGTTTACGACGAGGTATGCAGTTCTTCGCGGGAGCGGAGCGTTCGGGCCCAGCAGGGGGCCGGGCCACCGCAGGGGCTAACGTCCGTCACGCCCGGTTTTCTCAGGCGATCCGGCGGCGATTTCGGATGAGGCTCAACACCAGCGGCACATACGCGACAAAAAAGGCGAGCAGCGACCACTCCGGCAGCGAAAGGCCGAGGATCGGCGGATACGCGGTCTCGCACAATCCGGCTACCTTGAACACGCCCGGCAGCCAGTGAGCCGGCGGCAGGCTGTCGACCAGCGGTTGCAGCGCGTCGAAGCCGCAGCTAAAACCCGGATTCGCCAGCACATACACATGGCGTGCCGCGGTTGCGATGCCGGCCAGCGCCGACAGCGCAGCCAGCGCTTCGAGTAACCGTACGCCGCGCCAGCTGTCGAAGCGCGCGCCGAGGAACGCAAAGATCGCGATCAGGAGAAAGAAGTAGCGCTGCAGAATGCACAGTGGGCAAGGGTCTTCGTGCAGGCCGTACTGCATGTACAGCGCGCCGCCGACCAGGGCAACGCAGATCAGGCCAAGCAGAACCAGCAGGGAGCGCTCGCGGCGCAGCATTGCATTGTCGTTATTCATGGATCGTGTGGCTGTCGAAAGTCGAAAACTCAAAAGAGCGGGTGCCCGCGATTCTAGCGCGAACACCGCCCTTCGGTTTCCGGCTACCGGATCGTATTGAGCACGGCTTCGGCGGCGCGGCCAATGGCAAGCAGCGCGTCGTCGCCGTGCGGGGCGCCCGCCAGCATGAGGCCGACCGGCGCGTCGCCGCGCGGATGGCAGGGCAGCGAGAGAGCGCAGGTGTCGAGGAAATTAAATGCGCTCGGATTGCGCAGGATCAAGGCGTTGGTGCGGGCAAAGGCATCGTCGTCATGCACGAGGTCGGCCACGCGCGGCGGCACGACTGGCACCGTGGGCGCGACGATCGCGTCGAAGCGTTGCCACAGCGTGCTGCGGGCGGCTTCCAGCAGCGCGCTGCGCTCAGCCACCAGATCGAGATAGTCGGCTGCGCTGGCCGGCTGGCCTTTCATGATGCGGGTCAGCACGCGCGGGTCGTATTGCTGGCGGTGCTTTTCCAGCAGCGGCCGGTGCCACGCGTACGCTTCGATCGACGGAAAGCCGAAGCGGTTGATCTCCGGCAAACGGTCGAGCGGCGCAAAACGCACTTCGCTGACAATCGCGCCGGCGGCTTCCAGATGTTTGAGCGCTGTGTCGATGGCAGCGGCCACGGCCGGCTCGACGCCGTCCGTCACATAGTTGGTGAGCACGCCGAGTCGCACGCCTTCGAGCGGGCGAGCCGCCGGAATGCGCGGCTCGAGCCCCGCCAGCATGCGATCCACCAGTGCGCAGCAGGCAACCGAGACGCCGATCGGCCCGAATGAATCGAGCGTCGGCGAAAGCGGTACGCCGCCTTGCTTGGGAATGCGATCGGCGGTGGGCTTGAAGCCGGTCAGGCCGCACAGCGCGGCGGGGATGCGGATCGAGCCGCCGGTGTCGGTGCCGAGCGCGATAGCGGCCATGCCGTCCGCCACCGACGCTGCGGCCCCAGAGGACGAGCCGCCCGAAACCCGCTCGTCGCCTTTCACATCACGCCGGTACGGGGACAGCGGATGCCCGTAGTGCGGATTCAGCCCGAGCCCGGAGAACGCGAACTCGCTCATGTTGGTGCGTCCGACTATCACAGCGCCCGCCCGCTTCAGGCGAGCAACCGCGACCGCATCGGCGGTCGCGGGCGGCGCATCGGCGAGTGCGCTCGAACCGGCGCGGGTCACCTGGCCTTCGATGTCGAACAGGTCCTTGATCGACACCGGAATCCCCGCAAGCGGCGACATCACCGAGCCTGCGGCGCGCAGACGGTCGTGTCCGTCGGCGGCGGCGCGGGCGCGGTCGGCATCGACATGCATGAAAACGGCCGAACCCTGGCCGGCTGGGTCGGCGATGCGTTCGAGCGCGGTTTCGACGAGTTTGCGGCTGGTGGTGCGGCCCGCGGCGAGATCGGCAGCGAGCTGGGCGAGCGGCGGGAAGGGCGTGAATTCAGTGGGCATGGTCGTTCCGGTCCAGTGAGATGCAATCAGATGCGGTTGACGGTTAAATCCGGTTGAAGAGGGTCGCGCGAAACGCTTCGATATGGCGCTGTACCGACTGGCGTGCGCCGTCGGCATCGCGCTCGCGCAGCAAGCGAAACAGTTCGAGATGTTCCTCGTGGACATCCTCGAGATGGTGCGGTTCGGACAGCGAGATAAACCAGAAACGCAGCGATCGCTCATGCAGCCCGCGCAGGATATCGGCGAGCACCGGATTACGCGACGCCGCCGAAATCGCCAGATGGAATTCGCGGTCGATATCCATCATGCCTTCTACGTCATGCGCAGCGACGCACACCTTGGAGCGCTCGAGTAGCGCTTCCATCACTTCGTAATCATGCGCCTGAGCGTGGCGCGCCGCCAGTTCGACACAATGGCCTTCGTTGATCAGGCGCACGTCGATGATCGCGAGCACGTCGTCGAGCGAGACCGGACGCACCATGATGCCCTTGCGCGGCATGATCGTCAGCATGCCCTCGTGCACGAGCCGGTGCAGCGCCTGATGAACGGGTGTGCGGCCAATGCCGGTCAGCGTCATCAGCTCGGCCTCGTTGAGCACTTCGCTTGGGCGCAAACGCATGGTGATGATTTCGCGCTTGACGAATTCATAGGCCTGTTCGGCGAGGCTCGCACCGTTTTGGCGGGCGGTCATGGGAGCGCGGGAAGTCTGCAAAAGCGTCATGAATAAAGGGTGCAGGCGAGGTCAGGTGCAAGGGTGAAGCTCATTCGCCCGCATTGTAGTCGAGCCTTCACGCGAGCTCCGCCACGCCGTGCGGCACCTTGACCCGCGGCATCAGCAGCGTGACGAGTCCGCCGACGATCAGCGCTCCCGCGATCAGCACGAGTCCGAAGGTCACGCTATGCGTCGCATCCTTGACGACGCCGAGCACATACGGGCTGACGTAGCCGGCCAGATTGGCGATCGAGTTGATCACGGCGATGCCGGCCACAGCGGCGCTGCCTTGCAGGAACGTGGTCGACATCGACCAGAAAATGCCGAAGCCCGCGAGGATGCCGATATAGGCGATCGACAGGCCGGTCACCGCCAGCGGAATCGAGTTCGTCACCGACGCGCTGCCGAGCAGTCCGGCCGCGCCGATGAAACAGCACACGGCATAGTGCCAGCGCCGCTCGCCGGTGACGTCCGACGAACGTCCGATCAGGATCATGCCGATCCCTGCCGCCAGATAGGGGATGGCGGTGACGAACCCGTTGCTCACCAGGTTGGTGACGCCGAGATCCTTGACGATCTGCGGCAACCAGAACGAGAAGCCGGCGTTGCCCGTGACCAGACAGAAGTAGATCAGTGTCAGCAGCCAGAAGCGCCCGGAGCACAGCGCGGCGCGCAGGTTGTGTTCGGCGCCGGCGGACGCCGCTGCGCTGTTTTCGCGTGCTAGCCGGGCGAGGACGACGCGTTTTTCCTCGTCATCGAGCCAGGCTGCTTCAGCGGGCGTATTGCGCAGCACGGCCAGCGCCCAGAAGCCGGCGAGGATCGAGGGAATACCTTCGATCAGGAACATCCACTGCCAGCCGCGTAGCCCGTGGGCTTCGTGCAGCGCCGACATCAGGAAGCCCGAAAGCGGCGCACCGATGATCCCCGCCACCGGAATCGCCGCCATGAACACGGCCACCATCCGGGCGCGCCGGTCCGATGGAAACCAGAACGTCAGGTACAGCACGACGCCCGGGACGAGCCCGGCTTCCGCCACGCCGAGCAGGAAGCGCAACACGTAGAACATTGTCTCCGAGCGCACGAACATCATCACGCACGACAGCGCGCCCCACAGCATCGTGATGCGGGCGATCGTCGCGCGGGCGCCGAATTTCTTCAGCAGGAGGTTGCTCGGCACTTCGAAGACGAAATAGCCGAAGAAGAAGATCCCTGCGCCGAGTCCGTAAGCGGTGTTCGACAAGCCGAGGTCGCCCGTGAACTGCAGTTTCGCGTAGCCGATGTTGACACGATCGAGATACGACAGCACGTAGACCAGAAACAGGAACGGCATGATGCGCCAGGTGATTTTTCGCAGCGCGCTGGCTTCGATGGCAGCGTCCTGGGAAGACCCGGTGTGGGCGGTCACACGCAACTCTGCTGACGGCGGGGCAGGGTTCATGGGCGCCTCATTCGACGATAGGTAACGCATGCACGCGGTAAGCGTGGCGCAGCGTGCGGTTCAGCACTGGGTCGTGCAATTCGAGTTCGAGCGCGTCGCCGTCGACCATGCCGACGATGCCGCCTTCGACCGCAAGCGTGCCGCAGAACATGGCGGCACCCGCTGCGAGCGGGGCACGCTCGAGCAGGTCCGATGCCGCCAGCAACGAGGAGACGCTGCCTTGCTGATAGACCCTGCGCAGACCGTTGGCAACCGCAAAGGCGCGCAACTGCAACTGGTCCCAATGGCCGGCGACGTCGTCGAAGCGCCACGCGTCGCGGGCGAGCGGCTTCGGACACACCTGCTTCGACACCGTCACGCCGTAGGCCTCGACCTCACGGTCGGTGTGATCCGAGCCGACGGTGACAAGAAGGCCGGCCGTCGACTGCACCAGCACGCACTCGGCCTCGCCGCTTGAACGGCTGCCAACCACGTCGATCTGTTCGGCTTGCGTCAGCAATTCGGCGCCGAGGCGGTAGAAGCAGGGCGTGGTCGAGGGCCGCTTCACACCCAGTTCGGCGAGTTCGACAATGTGATGTTCGATGGCCGCGCGGTCGCGTCCCGCCCACCCGGCAATGGTCAAACGGTTCACTTCGATCATCAGCGGCGCGCTGGTTTCGGAGCGGCCACTTACGTTGGATACGTTGAACGATAACTGCGTCATTACTGCACTCCGTCGTCTGAATATTCGACAAATATTATTGTGATATTTCACAGACGTCCAGCGTGTCAAAAACAATCCACAGGGTTTTCGGGCAGCGCACAACACGTGCGCTGTCGCCAAGCTGCGTTACTATCAGATTTTTCGACAGCAATTTGTAAGGAAATCTGTCCATGCACCACGGAATTGGCTTCATTCAGGACCTGGCGGTGATCATGGCGCTCGCGGGCGTCGTCACCGTGCTGTTCCATCGCCTGAAACAGCCGGTGGTGCTTGGGTATATCGCCGCGGGAGTGATCATCGGACCGTACACCCCGCCGTTCCAGTTGATCCACGACGAGCAGACCATCCAGACGCTCGGCGAACTCGGCGTCGTGTTCCTGATGTTTTCGCTGGGACTGGAATTCAGCCTGCGCAAGCTGTTTCAGGTCGGCGCCACAGCGATTGTCGCGGCGCTCTCCGAGATCGTGCTGATGCTATGGCTCGGTTACGAGATCGGCAGCGCGTTCGGCTGGAGTTCGATGGATTCGCTGTTTCTCGGCGCGATCCTCGCCATCTCGTCGACGACGATCATCGTCAAGGCGCTATCGGAACTCGGCCTCAAGCGTGAGCGCTTTGCACAACTCGTGTTCGGGATTCTGATCGTCGAGGACATCCTCGCCATCGCGATGCTCGTGTTGCTGTCGGGCATAGCGCAGACAGGCCAGTTGAGCGCGGGTATCGCACTCGTCACGCTAGGCAAACTGCTGCTGTTCATGACGGTATCGCTGGTGGTGGGGGTACTCGTCGTGCCGCGTGCGCTCAATTACGTGGCGCGCTCGGGGAGCGACGAGATGCTGCTCGTGTCCGTGCTCGGCTTCTGCTTTGGCTTTTGCCTTTTGGTCGTCAAGCTCGATTACAGCATTGCGCTCGGCGCGTTTCTGATCGGTGCAATCATGGCCGAGTCGCGCCATCTGCGTCGTATCGAGCATCTGATTGCACCGCTGCGCGATGCGTTTTCGGCCATCTTCTTCGTCACCATCGGGCTGATGCTCAACCCACATGTGCTGGTCGACTACGCGTGGCCGATTGCGGTCATTACGGTCGCGGTGATCGTCGGCAAGATCGTCTCCTGCGGCCTCGGCACGTTCCTCGCCGGCAAGGACGGACGCACCGCGATGCGGGTCGGCATGACGGTGTCGCAGATTGGCGAGTTCTCCTTCATCATTGCCTCGCTCGGTCTCACGCTGAAGGTGACGAGTGCGTTTCTTTATCCGATTGCGGTTGCCGTGTCGGCGCTGACCACGTTGTTCACACCGTACCTGATCCGCGCCGCCGATCCGCTGACGCAGCGCCTCGGACGTGCGATGCCACGTCCCGTCGCCAACGTGTTCGGCATGTACTCGCAATGGCTCGAGAGTCTGCGGCCGGCCGGCGGCGGCCCGACACCGTTTAGCATCACACGTCGGATCGTTCTGCAGATTGCAGTGAACCTCGCGCTGGTGGTGGCGATCTTTCTCGCGGTGACGTACGGCGCGTCCTACGCGAACCCGTTACTCGACCGTTGGCTACCCTCTGAGCCACTGCAACGCGTGGTGCTTTGGAGCGCGGCGTTGCTTCTGTCGCTGCCGTTTCTGGTCGCCGTGTATCGCAAGACCAAATCGCTCGCGTTGCTGCTTGCCGAACTCAGCGTCCAGCCGGCGAAAGCCGGGCGCTTCACGCGTGCGATCCGCTCGGCGATTTCCGATCTTGTGCCGATCGTTTCGATGGTCGGTGTGTTCCTGCTGCTGGTGGCACTTTCAGGCGGCATCCTGCCGCCCACCGGGTTGCTGGTGGTGGTGCTGGTATGTGCAGCGCTTCTGGTTACGCTGCTCTGGCGCTGGTGCGTGAAGATCCACGCGGCCCTGCAGATCGCATTGCGCGAAACTTTCGACGAGCAACCTGATCCATAAATAAATGACGTTATCGGGCGCGACGATCTGTGTTGCGTAACAATGTGAGCAATTGTGTGCAGGTTTGCCGCACATCGCCCGGTAGCGGATAATCAGGTCATACTCATTCGTTCGCGTGGAAGGCGCCCGTCCGACAGTCATGAGCGAAAACAAGCCAGAGAATGCCGGTACGCCCGGCACCCCGTCCCCGTCCGGCACGCCGGCTGAGGTTTCGAAGCCCGGCGTTGCAAAGCCCGACGTGTCAACGGCCGAGACTGCGCCCGCATCCCCGAAGGTCAGCTTGCCCACCTCACACGAGGATGCGATCCAGTCGCCGCTCAAAGATTTGCCTGCTGATTCGACGGCTGGTGTGCCACCGGGATTACCTCCGTCGGGGTCACCACCGAATATCTCTTCTGCGTCAGCCGAACCCTCCCTTGCGGCCGAAGAGGCCGCGGAGCGTTCTTCGACTGACGATCCGATCAGCGCGTCATCCGTGACCCCTGCCGACCCTGTCACTGCCCAGCAACGAGATGCCGCCGAAGCCCGCGCATCCGCTGCCGAGTCGACTGCGCAGCAGGAGGCCCAGGTGAAGCAGAAACGCGATGCTGCCCAGGCCAAACACGGCACGCCGTCCAGTTCGCGTGCCCCGCAGCCTGCGGCGTCAACGGAGACTGCCTCAGCGGATGCTGCGGATAGCGAGTCGTCAACGGCATCCTCTACTCGCGGCGCCACCAGCTCCGTGCCGCCTGGTTTTGGCGCCGCCCCGGACTTCACCGCAACGAATCCTCCTCCGCCGAATGCATTGCCACCGGCACCACCGCGCTATCTGAAGCAGACTGATTCGGCGTGGTCGGTTTTTGGCCGCATCATCGCGGCGCGGGCTCGCCAGATCTTCGACAGGGCGGGGCAACGGATCACGCAACGGACGTTGCGCATTGGCGTGTCGGCCCGCATCTTCCATCCGGAGCCGGGCGCCAAAGGCCTGCGCGGGAAGACGCTGCAATACCTCGAAGAATCCATTGCGCACTGGGTGATGTCGCGCGACGTGCTGGTGTTCATGATTCCAACCGTCGGCCATCAAGGCATGCTGCATCCGAGCAATATCCGTCTGCGCGACTACGCCAAGCACCTCGATGGCCTGTTGTTGCAAGGTGGCGCGGATGTTTCGCCGCAGTCCTATGCCGAACAGGCGACGAGCCCCGAGTGGCCCGGCGACCGCGTGCGCGATATGTATGAGCTGGAGCTGTTGCATGAATTCATCGAGTCCGGCAAGCCGGTGCTGGGCGTATGCCGCGGCTGTCAGCTGATCAACGTGGCGTTTGGCGGGACTCTTTATCAAGATATCGCCACAGATGTGCCGACCGCGGGCGTGCACGTCAACGAACACTACGACCAGCATCGCCATGGCATCCATTTTCCGGATGGCTCGACGCTCGCCAACATGTTTCCGGGCCGGCGCGACGCGATCGTCAATTCGATTCACCACCAGGCCGTGAAGACGATTGGGCGCGATCTCAATATCGAGGCGGTATCGGCCTCGGACGGCATCATCGAAGCGATTCGCTATCGACGCGCGCCGTTCGTGATGGGCGTGCAGTGGCATCCGGAGTTTCATCGCGCGGGTGGACCGGAGTTACTGGATTGCACGCCGCTGCTGGATACCTTCCTGCGCGTGGCCCGCGAAACGCGCTTCTAGGCGTGCGTTTTCTGTAAAGAATTGTTGGGCTCCGTGCGTGGGCCGAAGACATGAAAAGCGGTTCCGTTTTCCAACGGAGCCGCTTTTTTTTCGTCCGTTAAACAGGATGCTTTTTCGCGATGCGCGAGACGATTCGATGGAATCTTAAGATTACTATCTATCTCGATTTAAAGTGCCGTCGCGGCACATACGAACGCTTCGCTTGGGCACAAATACGCGCGATAATCCAAAGCTATTTTGAATCCGCATGGAGCATGCACGTATGAAGTACCTCTTGACTGCACGGCGCGCAATGCTGCTCGCGACCACGTGTGCGTTGCTGCAGCATGGTGGTTTCGCGCTGGCAGAAGAGGGCGCCGGTTCAATGGATTCGGTGCCGGTTGTCGGAACGCGTCCGGCGATGAATTCGTTGACGCCTCAACCCGTTTCCGCCGCGTTGCAGGCGGCCGTCGCCACGAGCGCGGACGCACGCGCTGCAGCGGGCGGCGATGCACAAGGCAATGTTGCGGAACTGATGCAGCTGATCCACGACTCCCAACTGACCGAGTTGCGCACCACCTACAACGGCAGCTACGGTGCGAGTCTGTTTTTCTATCCGCAAGAAATGACGTACTACGTAGCGTTATTTCAAGACAAGCATTTCTGGCGGGTCATCAAATCGCAAGACGACACGCGCGCCGAAGCCGTCTACGCCGGCTTTGTGCAGCAGACCGCGCAACTGGCCGACGTGGAAATTCACCGCACGCAATTGCAGGCGCAGAAGGCATTCATTGAAGATGTGATTGCGCAGTCGGAAGATCGCGCGAAGCGCTTGCAGGCCGATCTGGATGTGGCCCGTACCCAGCAGGCCAGGGTCGACGACTATCAACGCCAGACGCAGACGGAAGCAGCCGCACTGCGCGCCCAGAAGGAACAGGCGCAGGCCGAGTTGCGCCAGGTGCAGAACCAGGTGCTGCAGTTGCAGCGCCAGAGCGAGTCGGGACTGCCAGAGTCCAGATAAGCGGGCGCCGGCAGCAGTGTTCAATCCAGCTGGTACACGTAGCGCAACGCGGTGATGTCCACGCCGCCCATGTGATCGGGCTCCGCACCCGCGAACTTCCAACCTTGCCGCTCGTAAAAGCCGATGGCCGGCGTATTGCCCTCGAGCACATAGAGATACAGCCGGCTTTCGCCTTGAGCGCGTGTCCAGTCGACGGCGGCTTGCATCAGCAGTTTGCCGACACCGATTCCCTGATGGCCAGGCAGCGCATGCAGGTTATCGAGCAGCACGCCCCACGCCGAGTCGGGTTGGCGCTCGACGCACGCAAAACCGATCGGCTCGCCCGCGCGTTCTGCAATCACCACGTTGCGCCGTTCGGCGCCCGGCGCGTTCAGGCGCGCCTGCCAGTACGCCGCGCGTTCGCGCGTCACCTCGCCATCGAGAAACGCATCGGGCAGCAGACCCCGGTAGGTGGCTTGCCAGCTGGCGGCATGAATCGACGCGATCAGATCGGCGTCGAGTGTGGTCGCGGGGCGCAAAGAAAGAGCGCTGGCGTTGGACATCAATGGGACGGTCATGTAAGGGCTGGAAAGCTCAAAGTGTACTGCGAGCAAGGCTAAGGGCGCGATCATTGCCCATCTTGACTGCAAGTTCGAGCGAGGAACGGTAACATTCGAATCAGCTTGCAGTGCGCCGGCAACCTAAGGTTTACCCTTATACCGTCGCAATGTATGCGGCATCAAAATGCAGCGCCCCTGGCGCGTTCGTTTATTCCAGAAAAGTCTCCCTCGCCAGTGGCATCTGCTCGCCGACGCGGTGAAGTGTTTGCAACTGCCCAATCATGCCGGATCGGCTCCGGCGCCGGGCTATTTTGAGAGTGTCATGTCAACTGCGTCTCATGCAACTTCCAGTGAATCGAAAGTCCGGACAGTTTTCCGCGTCGTCAGCGGCAACTTCCTGGAGATGTACGATTTCATGGTCTACGGCTATTACGCTTCGGCGATTGCCAAGACCTATTTCCCGGGTGGCAGCGACTTCGCATCGCTGATGCTGTCTCTGTCGGTATTCGGCGCGGGCTTCCTGATGCGGCCGCTCGGCGCCATCGTGCTCGGCGCCTACATCGACCACCACGGCCGCCGCAAGGGTCTGATGTTGACGCTTGGCCTGATGGCGCTCGGCACACTGACGGTCGCGGCCATTCCGGGCTATGCGACGATCGGCATCCTCGCGCCAGTGCTCGTCCTGCTAGGGCGCCTGTTGCAAGGCTTCTCCGCCGGCGTGGAACTGGGCGGCGTGTCGGTCTACCTCTCGGAAATCGCTACCAAGGGCAACAAGGGCTTCTACTGTTCGTGGCAGTCGGGTAGCCAGCAGGTCGCTGTCGTGTTTGCGGCGCTGATCGGCGTGGTCCTGCACCAGATCCTGCCGGTCGAGCAGATGAGCGCATGGGGCTGGCGTGTACCGTTCCTGATCGGCTGTCTGATCGTGCCGTTCCTGTTCCTGATCCGCCGTTCGCTGCAGGAAACCGAGGAATTTGCCGCGCGCAAGCATCGTCCGGGCATGGGCGAGATCATGAAGTCGATGCTCGAAAACTGGGGCGTCGTGCTCGCGGGCATGGGCATGGTGATCATGACGACGGTGTCGTTCTACATGATCACCGCTTATACGCCGACGTTCGGCAAGGAAGTGCTCAAGCTGTCGGCGATCGACGCACTGGTTGTCACGGTCTGTATCGGCCTGTCGAATCTCGTCTGGCTGCCGCTGGCGGGCGCGATATCGGACCGCATCGGGCGTCGTCCGGTGCTGCTGGTGTTCACGATTCTGACCATCCTCACAGCGTATCCGGCGGTGCAATGGCTGGTGGCGGATCCTTCGTTCGCGCGCCTGCTGGCTGTCGAACTGTGGCTCTCGTTCCTGTACGGCAGCTACAACGGCGCGATGGTGGTGGCGTTGACCGAAGTGATGCCGGTCGAAGTCCGTACCGCAGGGTTCTCGCTGGCGTACAGCCTTGCCACGACCATCGGCGGTTTCACGCCGGCGATCTCGACGTTGCTGATTCATTCGACGGGCAACAAGGCTGCGCCTGGCCTGTGGCTGGGTCTCGCGGCAATCTGCGGTTTGATCGCGACGCTGGTTCTGTATCGCACGCCTGAGTCGCGCAATCAGTACCGCGCGGCCTAGAGCGGCAGGGTTCTGAAAAGGAAAACCCCACGTTTGCAAAAGCGTGGGGTTTTTCTTTGTAGACCCTTTGTCGACCTTGTTGAATCGTTACGCGTCGCGAAGCTCGCGTGCGACCTTGTCGACCACTTCCGCCCACGCACCCGGTTGCGGCTGACGGACCAGATGGACGCCCGGGTACCAGGGGCTGCGCGGTTCGTCGACGAACCAGCGCCAGTCGGCGGCAAACGGCAGCATCAGCCACAGCGGTTTGCGCAAGGCGCCGCTCAGGTGGGCGATCGACGTGTCGATCGAGACGACGGCGTCGAGCCGTTCGATGATCGCAGCCGTGTCGGCGAAATCGCCGATGCGCTTGTCGAAGCGATGAATGTTGCCGGCACGCGCATGGCTCTCCAGCGTAGCGCATTCCGCCGCGCTGAGATCGGGCTGCAGGATGATCCAGTCGATTCCTTCGAGCGCGAACAGCGGTTCGAGCGCCGCGAGCGGCATCGTGCGGTTTTCATGTTGCTGGATGCGGCCTGACCACGCGAGGCCGATTTTGCGTTTGGCGTGACCGCCGAGCGAACCGCGCCACTTGCGCCGGTAAGAGGGGGGCACGCTGAGGTAGGGCGTGCGCGCTGGGATCGTCTCACGGCTGATGCCGAGCGCGAGGGGCAGACTCAACAGCGGACATTGCAGATCAGCAGGCGGGCGTGGTGTCCCTTGGGCGATCAGTTTCACACGCCATTCGAGCGCGGCCGGCGCGAGGATCGGCACGAGTTGGGGCTGAACTTCGAGTACGACGCGCGCCGCGCGCTGCGCAGCAATCGGCACGAAGCGCGCGAATTGCAGCGTGTCGCCGAAACCTTGTTCGGCGTGCACGAACAGCGTGCGCTCTTCGATCGGCTCGCCTTGCCAGCGGGGCAATGTCTGCGGCTCACGTTGCGCCATGGCCTTGAGGCGCCATTCGTATTCGGGCAGCCCGCGTTCGAAATCGCCGAGCGCGAGCCAGGCGACCGCGCGGTTCATATGAGCCGACGCCAGATCGGGCCGTAGCCGCAACGCCTGGTCGAAGGCGCGTACGGCCGCCGCATGACCCCCAAGCGCGTGATGCGTGGTGCCGAGGCTCAGCCAGGCGAGGGCAAACTTCGGATCGAGGCCCACGACCCGCTCGAAGCGCAACAGTGCCTCCTTGTGACGCCCTAATGCTGCGAGCGTATTGCCCAGGCCAAACAGCGCCGGCGGCAATTGTGGCTCCAGTGCGAGCACGGCCTCGAACGCAACGAGCGCCTGTTCGTGCTGGCCCGTGGCGTCGAGCGTGTTGGCGAGATTGAAGTGCGCCGCGACGAAGCGTGGTTGCGCCGAGATTGCCTCACGAAATTGAAGCACGGCCTCGTCGGACTTTCCGAGTGCATTGAGCGCCATGCCCAGATTGTTGTGCGCTCCCGCGTGACCTGGGTGTAGTTCGAGCGCCCGCTGGAACGAAGCGATCGCTTCTTCGTGGTGTCCGAGCGCGTGGAGAGCGTTGCCCAGATTGTTGTGCGTCGACGCGTTGTCCGGCTGCAGGCGCAGCGACTTCTGGAACGCATCGGCCGCGTCCGCGTGACGCCCCGCCGCGGCATAGGCGTTGCCGAGGTTGTAGTGCGCCAGTGGAAAAGCGGGGGCAAGCGTGAGCGCGTTGCGAAAGCGCTCGATTGCCCCATCGATTTGCCCCAGTGCCTTCAGCGCGTTGCCGAGATTCAGCTGCAAGGCAGCATCTTGCGGACGCAGATGTACCGCGCGGCCGACCAGGTCGGCCGCTTCGGCGTGCTGACCAAGCTGATGCCGTAGCACGCCGAGCAGGTGGAGTGCATCGACGTTCGCGGGATCGCTATCCAGCGCGGCGCGATAGCCGCGCTCGGCGTCATCGAGGCGGCCGTCACGATGCGCCGCGTAGGCGCTTTCAAACAGGGGTTCCATGACGGGGAAGGGCAGATCTTGTAAGGCAAATGTCGCATTTTCCCACACTCGTGACCCCGCACCCACGGTTTGACCTTTAAGAGATAAATCTATAACATATGAATACTTGTTCATATGTATGCGGACCATGTTGCCCCAATCCACTGACGACCGCGACGACCCTGTAGTGCCGCTTGCCGACCTGTTCCGTTTGCTCGGAGATCCAACGCGCTTGCGTATCGTGCTGGCGTGTGTCGACGAGCAGCGCGCGGTGGGGGCGATTGCGGAATCGCTGGGGCTGTCGCAATCGCTGGTAAGCCATCACCTGCGCCTGTTGCGCGCGGCGCGCATTGTGCGCGCGGAGCGCCAGGGCAAGCAGGTGTTCTACCTCGCGGCGGACCGTCACATTAGCGGCATGCTCGCGGGCATGCTCGAGCACGTGGCCGAGCCGCTGAGCGAATTTTCCCTGGATCAGTCATGACGAAACCACCCGTCCCTGACAGGCCCGCAGAGGAGCGCGAGGATGATCACGCGCCGATGTGGCTTTATGGGTTAGATGCAGACGATGCGGACGCCGGTGAGCCGGCGCGTAAAGCCGCGCGTGGAGAACAAGACGGACACGATCACGCAGGGCATGGCGACGTTGGTCACGATCACGCGCATGACCACGGCACAGACGACGATCGTTCCAACGCCAAGGGCCACTCTCACGCCCACAATCACAGCCACGGCGGCCACCACCATCATCACGCGCCGGCCGCGGGCAACGGGCGCGCCTTCGCCATCGCGGTCGCCCTGAACGTCCTGATCGTCCTTGTGCAGGCCATTTACGGCGTGATCGCTCACTCGACTGCGCTGCTCGCCGACGCCGGCCACAACCTGTCGGACGTGCTCGGCCTGCTGCTGGCCTGGGGCGCTATGTGGCTCACCACGCGACGGCCCTCGGCGCGCTACACCTTCGGCTATGGCAGCACGTCGATTCTCGCCTCGCTGGTGAATGCGGGCTTGCTACTGTTCGCGTGCGGCGTGATCGTCGCGGAAGCGGTCAACCGCCTGCTGAACCCGGCACCGGTCGCGGGGCGGACGGTGTTTGTCGTCGCCACCGTCGGCATGCTCGTCAACGGTTTCTCGGCGTGGCTTTTCATGCGCGGCCAGAAGGAAGACCTCAATATCCGCGGTGCTTTCCTGCACATGGCGAGCGACGCATTGATCTCGGCTGCCGTCGCGGTGAGCGGCCTCATCATTATCGCTACCCGCTGGAGCTGGCTCGATCCGTTGATGAGCCTCGTCGTCGTCGCCGTAGTCGTGTACGGCACGTGGGGACTGCTGCGCGATTCCGTGCGGCTTGCGCTCGATGCCGTTCCGCCCGGCGTCGACCTGCCGGGCATCCGCGAATACCTGGCAGGTCAACCGGGCGTCACGGATGTGCACGATCTGCACGTATGGGCCCTGTCCACCACCGGCAACGCGCTCAGTGCGCATCTGGTTATTCCAGCTGGCCACCCGGGCGACGCGGCCGTCGATGCCATCGTGATCACGCTGCGCGAAAAATTCGCGATGCAGCACGCCACGCTGCAAGTCGATCTCGGCACCAGCCATCACCATTGCGCCCTCGAACACCCGCACGCGCACTGACCGCGATTGACGCGCTGCACCGTCAGGCCGCGGGGCAGCGGCGTACACTAGGCGGCATGTTGGTCTCCGGAGATCCGCATGGCCGCCGCTTCATACGATGCGTCGCCAGTGCTGGTCGTTGGGGCGGGCCCAACCGGGCTCGCTGCAGCGATGAGCCTCGCGCGCGCACACGTTCCCGTGCGTCTGATCGACAAGGCGTCGCAGCCCAATCCGCACTCGCGCGCGATTGGCATCCAGGCGCGCACGCTCGAACTGCTTGAACAGCATCGTCTCGTCGAGCCGTTTCTCGCGTTGGGTCATCGGGCGCGCGCAGCGAATCTTTATTCCAATGGACAGCGCCTTGCACGCCTCGATTTCGATCCGTTGCAGACGCGTTATCCGTATGTGCTGTTCCTCGATCAGTCCATTACTGAACGCTTGCTGACCGCGCATCTCGTGACGCTCGGCGTGCTCGTCGAACGCGGCGTCGAGCTGACGGAGTTGGCGCAAGGTCCGGATGGGCTCAGCGCGACCTTGCAACGCTCGGATGGTGGCAGCGAAACCATGCATCCTTCGTATCTGATCGCTGCGGATGGCGCGCATAGCGCGATTCGTCGCCGGCTCGGGATGAGCTTCGCCGGCAAGACTTTCGAGCAGACCTTTTTGCTGGCCGATCTGCATGCCGACACGGACTGGTCCGATGACGAGTTTCATATCTTCGCGTCGGGCGAAGGGCTCGCGGGATTGTTCCCGATGGGCGGGCAGCGTTACCGGCTGATTGCCGATCATCCCGCGATGCCTGTCTCGCCGGAGTCTGGCGCGGCGCCGGTGCAGCCGGATTCGTCAGGCGGTCAAGACTCGGCAGGCGCGGCCAATGGCGACGCCTCCGCTTCTTCTACCGGCTCTGCGGCAGCATCGGTTGCTTCCCCGGATCAGGCGCACGGGGCCTTCGCCGTGCCCGGGTTCCCGCCCTCGCCTTCGCTCGAAGAATGCCGCCTGCTTGCGGCCCGGCGTATTCATCACCCGGTGAGATTCGAAGACCTGAAGTGGTCGGCACGTTTCCATCTGAACCGGCGCATGGTCGAACAATTGCGGGTCGACCGCGTGTTCCTCGCGGGCGACTCGGCGCATGTCCATAGTCCGGCGGGCGCCCAGGGGATGAACACGGGGATCCAGGAAGCATTCAACCTGGGCTGGAAACTGGCCCGCGTGATTCGCGGAGGTGCGCCGGACCGCCTGCTCGACTCTTATCATCTGGAGCGGCATCCGATCGAACGCGATGTGTTGCGGCAGACCAGCTTTGTCACGCAGCTGGCAGAGGCCGATCACGGGCCGCTCAAACTGTTGCGCGAACGTGTGATGCCCGCACTTGCCGCGCTGGGTCCGCTGCGCGATGCCGCGCGCCTCACGATCAGCGAACTGGCGATCCAGTACCGGCGCAGCCCCCTCACGCTCGAGCGGGTGCTCGACGGCGGTCCGCGCGCGGGCGAGCGTGCGCCGGACGCGCTCGTGCATGTGGTCGACGGACCGCTTGGGCGGGCGCCTGGTATCGGCTGCATTTTCGATCTGCACGATCCGGCGTTTTTCTCGCTGTTTCTGCTGCTGGAGCCAGAGAGTCCCGATGAAGCGCCGCTCGATCCACCCGCGAGCCGACACGCGACGCGCGATGCGGATCTTGACCGGCTGAGCGCGGACATCGAGCGGTTGTTGCCTGGCGCCGTGCGTATCTGGCGGGTCAGCGATATGGAAGGCGAGGGTGCGCCGTCACTCTCAGAGTCCTACGGACGCACACGGCCGGCGTTCTATCTGGTGCGCCCGGATGGCTACATCTGCGCACGCGGGCGGCCAGCGTCAGATCTGAACGGCCTGCTGCGCCACTGTGAAGCGTGGTTTGCAAAGAGCACGACGCAACATGACGCAGCAGCAGGCGACTAGCTGAGGCTGTGACAGCGCGCGGCGTGGAGATAGAAGCCGGAAAGCGTCTTCTTCCAGCACCTAAGCGGCCGAGGCCGCCGCTGGCGTCAACTGAACGCGATTCGCGAGCAAAGCCTCTTTGACGATCGGCGATATCGCCAATCCACCCGCATCCGGCCGGTCAACCGCCGCCAGCAGCGCGCGCCGCATCCGCGGTTCCCAGAAACGGCGAATGTGATCGGCGACGCCGGCGAGTGCCTCTTCACGGTCCGGCATCGAATCGAAAAAATCGCCGATCCGGTTGGCCATCTCGATCAGGTTCTGTTCATCCATGGCGCGCCCTCATTTGCCCGAGGTGACATTGGCCAGTTCGCGCTGGCGCAGCAAATCGAGCTGCTCCGTGTTGAAACGCGAATAGTCCTGCTGCCATTGCGACGGCTGTTCCACTGGCATGACCTGCACGGCGGTCACCTTGTATTCGGGGCAATTGGTGGCCCAGTCGGAGCTCTCGGTGGTGATCACGTTGGCGCCCGATTCGGGGAAGTGGAACGTCGTATAAACGACGCCCGGCTGCATCCGCTCGGTGACTTTCGCACGCAACACCGTCTGTCCCGCGCGCGATTCGATGCCGACCCAGTCGTCCATCTTGATGCCGCGCTCTTCTGCATCGTGCGGATGGATTTCCAGGCGGTCCTCGTCGTGCCAGCGCGAGTTCTCGGTACGACGTGTCTGCGCACCCACGTTGTATTGCGACAGGATGCGTCCGGTAGTGAGAATCAACGGGAATTTGCGCGTGACCTTTTCCGGCGAGGCAATGAACTTCGTGATCACGAATTTGCCCTTGCCGCGCACGAAAGTGTCGATGTGCATTGTCGGTGTGCCGTCCGGGGCGTTGTCGTTGCATGGCCACTGGATGCTGCCGAGCTGGTCGAGCTTCGCATACGAGACGCCATGGAAGGTCGGCGTGAGACGCGCAATTTCGTCCATGATCTCGGACGGATGCGCGTAATCCATTTCATAGCCGAGCGCGCGGGCCAGCATCACGGTGACTTCCCAGTCCGCGTAGCCGGGAATCGGCGGCATCACCTTGCGCACGCGCGAAATACGGCGCTCGGCATTCGTGAAGGTGCCGTCCTTTTCGAGGAATGACGAGCCAGGCAGCAACACATGGGCGTATTTCGCGGTTTCGTTCAGGAAGATGTCCTGCACGACGATGCATTCCATCGACGACAGCGCTGCCGACACATGATGCGTGTTCGGATCGGACTGCACGATGTCTTCGCCCTGGCAATAGAGTCCCTTGAAACTGCCGTCGAGCGCGGCGTCGAACATGTTGGGAATGCGCAGGCCCGGTTCCGGTTGCAGGGTGACGTTCCAGGCCTCTTCGAAGAGGCTGCGCGTGGTGGTGTCGCTAATGTGGCGGTAGCCGGGCAGTTCGTGCGGGAACGAGCCCATGTCGCACGAACCCTGCACGTTGTTCTGGCCACGCAGCGGATTCACACCAACGCCTTCGCGGCCGATGTTGCCGGTGGCCATCGCGAGGTTGGCGATTCCCATCACCATGGTCGAACCTTGCGCGTGCTCGGTGACGCCCAGGCCGTAGTAGATTGCGGCGTTGCCGCCGTTTGCGTAGATGCGGGCGGCTTCGCGCACGTTCTCGGCGGGCACGCCGGTAATCTCAGCGGTGGCCTCCGGCGCGTTTTCCGGCAGTGCGACAAACGCACGCCATTGATCGAACGCGCGCGTATCGCAGCGCTCGGCGATAAACGCTTCGTTAAGCAAACCTTCCGTGACGATCACATGGGCGAGCGCGTTCACGACGGCGACGTTCGTGCCCGGCCGCAATTGCAGATGGTGCGACGCCTTGACGTGCGGCGTATCGACGATATCGATGCGGCGCGGATCGACCACGATCAGCTTCGCGCCTTCACGCACGCGGCGCTTCAGACGCGAGCCGAACACCGGGTGACCGTCGGTCGGATTCGCGCCGATCACCATGATGACGTCGGCCTTGTCGACGGACGCGAAGGTCTGCGTGCCCGCGGATTCGCCAAGCGTGGTCTTCAGGCCGTAACCTGTTGGCGAATGGCAGACGCGCGCGCACGTATCGACATTGTTATTGCCGAACGCAGCACGTACGAGTTTTTGCACCAGGTACGTTTCTTCATTCGTGCAGCGCGACGAGGTGATGCCGCCGATCGAATCACGTCCGTGTTTCGCCTGGATGCGGCGGAACTCCGAGGCCGCATAGCTGAGCGCTTCTTCCCAACTCACTTCGCGCCACGGATCGGTGATCTTTGCGCGGATCATCGGTTTCGTAATGCGGTCCTTGTGGGTGGCATAGCCCCACGCAAAACGGCCCTTCACGCAGGCGTGACCTTCGTTGGCCTGGCCGTTTTTGTTCGGCACCATGCGCACGACCTGGCTGCCCTTCATTTCCGCCTTGAACGAGCAGCCGACACCGCAATACGCACACGTAGTCACGACCGAGTGTTCGGCCTGGCCCAGCATCACGACGCTCTTTTCCTGCAGTGTCGCGGTCGGGCAGGCGGCCACGCAGGCGCCGCACGAGACGCATTCCGATTCCATGAACGGCGTGTTTTCGCTCGCGGCGACGCGCGATTCGAAACCGCGGCCGGCGATCGTCAGCGCGAATGTGCCTTGCGTTTCTTCGCAGGCACGCACGCAGCGATTGCAGACGATGCACTTCGACGGATCGTAGGTGAAGTACGGATTCGATTCGTCCTTCTTGTCTTTCAGATGGTTCGCGCCGTCAAAGCCGTAACGCACTTCGCGCAAGCCCGTCACGCCCGCCATGTCCTGCAGTTCGCAATCGCCGTTGGCGGGACAGGTCAGACAGTCGAGCGGGTGATCGGAGATGTACAGCTCCATCACATTGCGGCGCAGCGACTGCAGGCGGTCCGTCTGCGTGCGAACTTTCATGCCTGCTTCGACAGGCGTCGTGCACGAGGCCGGATAGCCGCGTTTGCCTTCGATCTCGACGAGACACAGGCGGCACGAGCCGAACGGTTCGAGTGAATCGGTGGCGCATAGCTTTGGCACGTTAACGCCAGCTTCGATCGCGGCCCGCATGACGGAGGTGCCGGCCGGCACGGTGACTGCCTGGCCGTCGATTTCCAGCGTCACGTCTATATCGGCGTGGCGCAGCGGCGTGCCGTAATCGGTGTCGTCGAAGGGCGAGCGGGGTTGCGTGCTTCGTTGCGCCTGTGCTTGAGTCTTGCATGCGCAGTTGCCGGAGCCGCAACCGCCGGCAGTAGATTTGAGCGCGTCGGACATGGTGGGCTCCATGATCAGGCCGCCGCCGCGTTGGGCTGGACGGCGTCGAGACCGAAGTCTTCGGGGAAATGGTCGAGTGCGGACAGCACCGGGTAGGGCGTCATACCGCCCATCGCGCAGAGCGAGCCCGACACCATCGTGTCGCAGAGGTCACGCAGCAATTGCACCTGGCGCGTCGACGTATCGCCGTTGCGAATTCGTGCGATTACTTCGACGCCGCGCGTCGAGCCGATCCGGCACGGTGTGCATTTGCCGCACGATTCGAGCGCGCAGAAGTGCATGGCATATTGCGCCAGTTCCGCGAGATTCGAGGTATCGTCGTGCACCACGATGCCGCCGTGGCCGACGACCGCGCCGACCGCGGCGTACGCTTCGTAATCGAGCGGAATGCCCCACTGGCTCTCAGGCAGATAAGTGCCGAGCGGGCCGCCTACTTGCACGGCGCGGGCGGGCCGACCGCTTGCGGTACCGCCGCCGTAGTCGTAGATCAATTCGCGCAGCGTCACGCCGAACGCGAGTTCCACGAGGCCGCCCTGTCTGATGTTGCCAGCGAGCTGGAACGGCAGCGTGCCGCGCGAGCGGCCCATGCCGAAGTTTTTATAGAACGCCGCGCCGCGGGCGAAGATAATCGGTACGGTGGCGAGCGTGATGACGTTGTTGATGACCGTTGGCTGTCCGAACAGACCCACCAGGGCCGGCACGGGCGGCTTGGCCCTTACGATGCCGCGCTTGCCTTCGAGCGATTCGAGCAGCGCAGTTTCCTCGCCGCAGACGTAAGCGCCGGCGCCTTTGGCGACCTGGAGTTCGAAGCGGTGAGCGGAGCCGAGCACACTGTCGCCGAGCCAGCCGGCGTCGCGCGCGCGTTCGATAGCGGCTTCGAGCGTCGCGATCGCATGCGGATACTCGCTGCGTACGTAGATGTAGCCTAGCGTCGCACCCGTCACGATCCCCGCGATGATCATGCCTTCGATCAATACATACGGATCGCTCTCCATGATGAGGCGGTCGGAGAACGTGCCGGAATCGCCTTCGTCTGCGTTGCAGACGATGTACTTCTGGGCCGCTTTTGCACCGCGCACCGTGCGCCATTTGATGCCGGCGGGAAACGCCGCGCCACCGCGGCCGCGCAGACCTGATTCGATCAGCGCTTCGCAGGCGGCGTCGCCATCGGCGGCGAGGGCCTGCTTCAAACCTTCGAGGCCGCCATGCGCGAGGTAGTCGTCGGTCGACAATGGATCGGTGATGCCGATGCGCGCGAAGGTCAAACGCTGCTGCTTCTGCAGATACGGAATCTCGTCGACGATGCCCACATGGCGCGGATGAGCGCTGCCGTCGAAGCTCGCGTCAACGAATCCCGCGTCGAACAACGATGCGACATCAGCTGCGTCGACGTTGGCATAGCCGACCCGTCCGCGCGGTGTGGCGACTTCGACAAGTGGCTCGAGCCACAGCAAGCCGCGCGAGCCGTTGCGG
The DNA here is from genome assembly GCF_900141745.1 of Paraburkholderia phenazinium. Taxonomy (NCBI): domain Bacteria; kingdom Pseudomonadati; phylum Pseudomonadota; class Betaproteobacteria; order Burkholderiales; family Burkholderiaceae; genus Paraburkholderia; species Paraburkholderia phenazinium. Next base: position 1,606,625 of record NZ_FSRM01000001.1, read on the forward strand.
ATCAGTTCGATGGCGATACCGCGCTGCGCTGCTTCACGTGCAATCGCATCGGCGAGCGCATCGGCGCCGAGTGCAAGCGCGGCTGAATCGCGAGGAACGTAGATGCGCGTCATGCCGTTTCCTCCACGCGTTTCACCTCAGCGGCAAGCAGTGCGTCGAACTTCGACGATGTGAGCTTTGCGTGCAACGTGCCGTTGATCGTCAACGCCGGCGACAGCGCGCATTGACCGAGGCAATACACCGATTCGAGTTCGACGACCGCATGCTCGCCATGCCGCGGTTCGGCGTCGAAGCGGCACCCGGTGCGCGCTTCGATGTGCTGCGCCAGCGCCTCGGTGCCCATGCTGCGGCAAGCCTCGGCGCGGCACAGTTGTACGGTGACCGGCGCGGCCGCGCGAGTACGGAAGTGGTGGTAGTAGGTGAGCACGCCATGCACTTCCGCCCGCGACAGGTTCATCGCCCGCGCAAGCGGCGCGACGGTAGCGGGAGGCACAAAGCCAAGCTCGTCCTGGATGGCGTGCAGCACAGCCAGCAGAGAGCGGCCGGGGAGTGCGTGACGCTGCACCAGTTGCTCAGGTGCGATTGCGTTGGAATCGTCCAAAGTGGGGGGCTCCTCCGAAGTCTAATATGCACTTGTATTTCATAAAGTGTGCACGTATGCTTCATTCGTTTCGTGTGTATACGTCGAACGATAGGCGGGTGAAGGGCCTTTCGCAATAGGAAGCAGAACGACATATATGATCAGGATTGAATGTCATGCACAGCTGGTCGTCCGCGACCCGGACGGCCGCGAAGCCAGCCTGACGGATGTCGTGCAGTTATTGGCGCTCGTCGACGAAGCAGGCAGCATTGCCCAGGCTGCGACGCTTAAGGGTTTGTCCTACCGTCACGCCTGGGGTTTGCTGCGCAGTATCGAAGAACGCCTGGGCGGTCCGCTGATCGCCAAGGAGCGCGGGCGCGGCTCAGTGCTATCGGAACTCGGCCAGGCCGTGTTGCGGGCGCAGCGTCTCTGTAGCGAACGGCTCGACGGCAATATGCGCGCGCTGGCAAGCGAGGTGGCGAGCGATCTGAACCGTTGGCTCGCACCCCCCGCCGACGATGTGCGGATACATGCTTCGCACGGCTACGCGGTGGCGGCGCTTGTCACTGCGCTTGTCGCGGACGAAGTGCCGGTCGAAATCAAGTATCGCGACAGTGCCGACGCAGTCACAGCGCTGGCGCGAGGCGAGTGCGATCTGGCTGGCTTTCACCTTCCTCGCGGCGAATTCCGTGCGGTGTGCGCGAATACCTACCGGCGCTGGCTTGATCCCGAGCGCCATGTGCTGGTTCATCTGACACAGCGGAAACAGGGGCTGTTTCTGTCGAAGGGCAACCCGAAACGGATCAGCGGATTGCGCGATCTTGCGCGTGACGACATCCGCTTCGTGAACCGGCAGCCGGGCTCCGGCACACGCATGCTGCTCGATCTGGCGTTGCGTCGCGTGGGCGTGGATCCCGATCGGGTCAACGGCTATGCATCGACCGAGCTGACGCATTCCGCGATCGCCGCCTTTGTGGCCAGCGGTATGGCCGATGTGGGCTTCGGCGTCGAGCCGGCGGCCCATCACTTCGGGCTGGAATTCGTGCCGATCGTCGACGAGGACTATTACTTCGCGTGCAATCGGGCGCAACTGGAACGTGCGCCGCTTGCGACCGTGATTGAAATGCTGCGCAGCGTTGCCTTCAAAAGCGGTGTGGCCCGGCTGGAAGGATACGATCCGCAGGACTGTGGTGTGCTGCTGAATCTCGATGACGGACTCGGTCCGGTGCCAGCGTAAGCGGCAGTAACAAGGTGAAACCGGGGCACCGCTGCGCGGCCGTGGCGTATGCGATACTCTTGAGCCTTACGGTTTAGCCTCAACTGCGCGGCCCGCCGCGCTGGATCGATATGAACGTTCTACTCAAAGTTTGTGCTGTGGCGGCTACGGTCGGCGCGCTGTTTGCCACTGTCTCGATCTCTTTTGCACAGAATTCGCCGGGCGTGCCGGGTGGCATTCTGAGCGATGAATTCCATCTGCAGGAGCACCCGCAGATGCCGTTTGCCGCTTCGGCGCCGACGAAGAAATTTCAGTCTGACAAGAAATCGGAGATGCGTAAAAAGGGCGACCTGGGTGATCCGGACGGCTGCAATCTGCAGTGCCCGGACGACTGATAGCTTAGGCTGTCGTGGCCTCGACGCTCTAGTGTGCGGCGGGCGGATCGAGGCCGGTGCTGGCGACGTCGGGCGCAGCCTCGGGCGAGGCGAGAAAATCGAGAAACTGTCTGGCTTCGCGTGGATGGGTTGCACCCACCGGGATACCGGCTGCGTAACGCGTGACCGACTGCAGCGACTCCGGAATCTTGCCGACGAACTCGGTACCAGGCACCGGCAGTAACTCGCTCACCTGCTGAAAGCCGAGTTGATAGTCGCCCTTGGCGACGACCGAGCCTACCGGGATCTTGGGGACCATCGTGGCCTTCGGTTTCATCTGGGCCTCGATGCCCATCTTCTCGAAGAGCTCATTCCCGATATAGACGCCGCTCGCGCTATCCGAATACGCCACTGACTTTGCATCCAGCAAGGTCTTTTTGAACGCTTCCACGCTGCCGATATCCGGCTTGAGTTCTCCGGCGCGAACTACCATGCCGATGCGCGAATCGGCCAGTTTGACCCGCGAACCGGGCATCACTTTGCCCTCGGCGATCAGCTTGTCGAGCGCGTAAGCCACCATGATGACGACATCCGCTGGCTCCTTGCGAGCGAGGCGGTTGGGAATCGCTTCGGGCGCATTTCCCATGGACGGCCCATAAGCCAACGTAGCAACCCGCGGGGAAACGGATCTGGTGTCTGTGTTTGACTTCTCCAGGAACGCATTTCTAATAGCGGGCTTTTCCGGCAACTGTCAGAAATGCAGTCCACTTTATAAGATTATTTATTTCGATGCCGTTGAATTTTCCATTTTTGGAGATGGAAAATTCTGAAACCAACGTCAAATACTTTGATGGGGTTGCCCGGGCTTTCTGCGTGCGTTTCAATGGATTTATTTCTAAAGCATTGATTTTTATAGGTGTATCTAATTCCATAGAAAGCCTTTTTTAAGAAAAATCACGGCTGATTAATATTGATGCCGGTTTGTTAAAATGTATTTGTATCGATCAATGCCTCCGAACTTTTATGCTAGGATTCGCCTCGCTCAAAAAATGAGTAGTAATCGTCTTGGGCAATTTTAATAACTTTATTTATAGAGGTTTTCCATGCAAAAAATCGATCGTTCCGCGCTCGCCAAGTCCGCTGTTGCTGGTGGTTGCTGCAAGTGCTGCTGCCAGTCCTCGTCGTCGAAGCCGGCAGCCCCGGTTAGCAATGGCCGCGGCGTGTAATTGATGGTGTGGCGGGAGGTCGTCCTGATCGGGCGATCTCCCGCCTTTCGCATGAACATCGATTTCGCAAGACTTGCAAGATGGCCGGCGTTGCTTGGAAATTTCGTCTCGCGCCAGTTCTTTCGGGTGAAGGGTGCGTTGATTGCCCAACTCCCCCTGGTTGCTATTGCGCCTGTGACTGCAACGGCCTGGCGTGTCCAGGCACTCTTTGATTCGGGTGCTCGCTGGCGCGGTGCAGAGCGTTGTGAGTTTGCCCGCGGCGTTGCCGGCAGCGCGCCCCTTGATACGGGTAGCGTCGCCACGACAGGCGTGCGCGAGCGGCTGATCGACCAACGGATTTACTTCGGCAGGCTTCTGCGAGGCACCGAAGCCTGGCCGGACCTCCAGACTGTCGCAAACGAACTGGCGAACCAGATCCGGCGATTGCAGGCCGCCAGCCCGGGGAAGCCGATCTTCGTGTCCCCGTTTCATTACGTATCGCAGTACGCCAACATTTACGTGATCGACGAAATGCGGGAGCTTCTCGGGTTAGCGTCGATCGCCGTGGTGTCGGGTGTTCCGCGCAACATCTACGGCGAAGACCACGCGCAGATACCTGGCGTCCAGGTGCTCTACACGTACGGCGAAGACAATCGGAACGGGCTCGGCTTACGCCTCGCGCGGGCACTCAAACGCAGCGGTGTGGCAGTGTTGTTTGCCGATGTGCCGCCATATGCGCTTCATCGCTTTCCGATGGAGACCGTCGGCGTATCGATGTTCGGACGCGCTGCCCGGATTCACAACGGTGTGTTTCGTCTCGGCACGCAATTCGATGCGTTATTGCTCCCGTTCTATCTTCGGTTTGAACGTGGACGCTTCAGGGGCGAACTACTGCCGCCGGTATCGTTGACTCATCCGGATGCGCCGCAACAGTTGGCCGGATACATCGAAAAAGCGTTGACAGATAACTGCGAGCATTCGCTCGTGGTGGGGCACCCGTCAATGTATGGGTTCGCGGCGAGCAAGTAACACGCATCTTCGGCTGTGCGCACATTTTTCGGCGCACGGCATGCGGATGACATCGGGACACGTAGAGTTGGCTCGGGTCGACAAGAACAGTTTATGGAACCTATCAATCTACCGCAATTCAGGGACATTTCGTCCCGCTGGATTGGCTATACAACGTCGGCGATTCTCATTGCGGCGATTGCTTTCTCCTTTGTGTACGAAGTGGAACTCAAGCAGGACGCGCGCGCCGAAATCGTCTCGCCTTCTGACGTCAAGGTTCAGGGAATGAGTGGGCTCGTTGCGGACGTTTATGTGCATAACAACGATCGTGTGGTTCCGGGTACGCCGTTGTTCCGGCTCGAGCGCGATCTCACACTGGCGAGCGACGGTCAGCGGCGCCCGCTATTCGATGCCGCCATGCGCGACGAGCAGACTCATGCAGTTGAAGCGCAATATAGCCAACGCAGGGCTGCACTCACGGTGCAACTCGACAATGCACGGCTAACGGAGCAAAGCCGTAGCGCCGAACTGGGTGCAATCGACGAGCAGATCGCGCAGAACCGGGAACTGGTGGAAGAGTCCGGCCGCAAGCTGACGCGACTCGAATCGGTATCGGACTACGTCACCGCAGACCGGATCGAGCAGGCGCGGGCAGACACGCATCAGGCACGCGTGGTGGTTGCACAGGGCGCCGCCCGGCGTCAGCAGTTGCTTGCGGAGCGGGCCACCGCGAAAACCTCGCAAACAGAACTCGAGGCGCAGTTGAACGAACTGGACGCGCGGCAGGCTCGCGACATTCAGGACATCCGCATTCGCTTCGAGGAGAACCGCCAGAACACTACGATTTCTGCGCCCGAAGCGGGTGTCGTCACGTATTCCGATCTCGTGCCCGGTCGTACGCTGACTCCGTCGGACGTCGCGCTCGTGATCACGACACGCAAAGGCGGCGGCCTGCGTGCCGCGCTACGTATTCCATCACGGCGGCGCGGCTTTGTACGCGAGGGCCAGATAGTCCGCCTCAAGCTCGATGCATTTCCGTATGCCCGCTTCGGCAGTTACGAGGCTCGCATCGATTCAATCTCCCGCACGACGGTGCATTCAACCATGTCGCCGACCGGTGCATCTGAAGCGAGTGCGCCGGACGGCGACTACATGGCGTGGGCCACCCTCGCCGGCAACCAGTTCGAATTCGGCCGGCAACGTTTCGACATTCTTCCGGGCATGACTGGCACAGCAAGCATCGTCGTCGAACGCCGGACGATCGCCGAGTGGGTACTCGAGCCGCTTTTCCGCATTCTGCGAGGCTAAGGTGCGCGCAATCTATCAAAACGAGGTGGCCGAATGCGGCTACGCCTGTCTCGCGATGGTGTTATCGCATTTTGGTCGCGCAACCGAAGTTCGCGAGTTGCAAGCGCATAGGCCCATCTCCGCCAACGGGCTGACGTTGATGGACCTATACGATGTGGCGACCGAGTTCGGTCTGGCGGTGCAGCCGTACCAGTTCGACGCCTCCCACCTGACAGAGATCAAGCGGGGGGCAATCCTTCACTTTGGCGGGGCCCACTTTGTCGTCTTCGAAAAGCTGGGACGTGGTTATGTGCAGGTGATCGATCCGGCGAGCGGCCGGCGTCGCGTGTCGATGCAAACCTTCGTCAACAACGTTTCCGGCTACATGCTGGAATGCTCGCCGACCCCGGCCCTGCCGCGGCTGCGCGAACGGTCGCGCGTTCCGGCAGCGCTCGAGCGGGTGCGCTTGCTGAACCCGCAATTGCGGGCGCAGATCCTGAAGGTGATGTTCATCGCGCTCGGCAGTCAGAGCGCGATCCTGGCCATGCCCTATCTGGGCAACCTCGTGCTCGACAACGTCGTCGCCGCAGATAACCTAAATCTCCTGAATGTGCTCATCGTCACGTTCAGCGTGATTTTTATGGTGGGCGCCTTGAGTCAGTACACCCAGGGTTACCTGGTTGAACTGGCGCACGGACTTGTGCAGATGAACATGGCCGAAGGTCTGATGGCGCATCTTTTGCGTAATCCGCTTTCTTACTTTGAAAAGCGGCACGTTGGGGATCTTTTCGCGCGCATCAAGGCACAGGACGAAATCAGCGCTTTCTGTACGCGAACATTCATCTCGCTGGGCATCGATATAGCCGTTGGCATGCTCGCGCTTGCATTGATGCTGATACAAAGCCGGCTGCTGACCGCGATCGCCGTCGGGCTTTTCCTGCTTTATGCCGCGATTTCTCTCTTGCTCTTTTCCCGCATGCGCGACACGCATGCGCTCGTGCTCGAAGAAACGGCGCGCTGCGATGACACGATCTTCGAGACCATACGGGCCGCCTCGCTCATCAAGCTATCGCAAGGCGAAGTGCGACGCACGGCCATGTTCATGGCGAAGTACCGCGCGTTTATTGCAGCAACGGTCCACAGCAGCCGGCTCTCCAGCGTACGCGATGCGATCCTTAAGCTCGTTAGCTATGTGGAAACGCTGGCTATTACGTGGTTTGCCGCACGGCTCATGCTGGGTGGTGTCATATCGGTAGGCGTTTTTTATTCTTTCCTGATTTACAAGTCGTTGCTCTCGGAGCGATTTGCACGCTCGATCAATGCGGCGTTTGAATATTTCATGCTCAGCGTGCCAGTGTCGCGGGTTGGCGATATCGTCGACTGCGAACCGGAGCGCTATACGCCCGCGAGCGATACGCTTAAAACGGTAGAGGTTCAGACCTTCCAGCAGATCGACGTGCGAGACGTCACGTTCCGCTATGGCATATCGGATCAGCCGGTGCTGATGCGTGCGAACATCACGATTCGCAAGGGCGACAAGATCGTCATTACCGGGCCGTCGGGCAGCGGCAAGTCCACGCTGTTCAAGTTGCTTGCCGCCGCTGAGCCGATTCAGGAGGGCGAGATCACGCTGAACGGCATTGCGTGGCCAAATCTCACGGTCGACGAGATTCGCCGGCATGCGGTGCACATGCGTCAAGGCGACCTCATCCTGCACGGTTCGATTGCAGACAATATTTCACTCTTCGCTGGCAGCGCGGATGAGGCGCGCATTCACGCGCTGCTTGACGAAGTTGGGCTACTCGCCGACGTCATGCGATTGCCGATGCGCACGCGGACCATCGTCAGCGACACTATTGCAAATATCTCTGCCGGTCAGCGGCAACGTCTTTTGTTGGCACGCGCGCTATATCAACAGCGCGAACTGTTACTGCTTGACGAACCGACCTCAAATCTCGACCCGGCGTCTGTACAGCGGGTTGTCGCGCTTTTGCAGCGGCTCAACCGGACCGTGGTCGTTATCACCCATGACATGTCGTTGGCAGCGGCTTTCGACACATGCTACCGGCTGGTCGATGGCGAACTGCTGCGTGAAATACGCCAGCCGGAGACGTACCGAGGCGTGCTGAACGATCACGTGGCAGACCATGAATAGGCGGACGTTGTTGGCGGCGTCGATTGCCGCCATGGCAGCATTGTTGGGGCATGTTAGCCCCGCTTGCGCGGTCGACCTGTTGTCGGTCGTCGAACAGGCTAGCGACCATGACGCGGACCTTGCCGCGATGCGTGCGGCTTCAAGAGCCGCGCAGCAGGCGGTGCCCAAGGCGCGGGCCGGTTTGCTGCCGCAGGTGGGCGGCGGTTGGGGGCGTGCCTATAACAGCACGGCAATCGACGGCTTGCCTCGCACCGCTTACTGGCAGAACGGCTGGACCGTCAGCTTGACGCAGCCAATCTTCGACTGGAGCCGCTGGACCACCTACCGGCAGGCCAGTTTTGTCGAAGCGCGCGGCGTAGTTGAAGTTGCGCGTGCGCAGCAAGTGCTGATTTTGCGAGCCGCGCGTGCGTATTTCGACGAACTGGCAGCAGAAGACGAAGTTGCCAGAGCGGTTGACTATAACGCGGCGCTCGACGCACATATGCATCAGCTGCAGCGCAGGCAGTCAGCGGGGGAGGCGACGGTGATCGACCTGCAGGAGGCGGAGGCCGGGATGGAGCAGGCACAACTGCAACTGGCGGATGCGCGTAACGATTTGCTGTTAAAGCGTATCGCTATTGAGCAACTCACTGGGCAACCGTTTTCGGCACTATCGCGACTGTCGGACGAAGCAAGATTGCCGCGTCTGGAGCCGGACAACGGCGAAGCATGGGCCGCGCAAGCGGAAGCGCACGATTACGCAGTGCAACTCAAGCAGATTGATCGTCGGATTGCCGAACTCGATGTAGAGAAGGCGCGTGCCGCCTATTATCCGACGGTTAATCTCACTGCTACGCATTCTCCAGCCGGGGCCGCGGCCGGCTACAGCGGACCAACCACGACTTCCACGGCGATGCTCTCGATCTCCATTCCGATCTTCGAGGGCGGCGAGACGGAAGCGAAGCTCGATGAATCGGCAGCGCTTGAGGATAAGGCACAAAACGAACTGCTGTCGGCGACCCGTCAGGCGGGCGGGACCGCGCGCGAGAACTGCGCGCGATTTCTCGCGGGCGCGGCTCGGATCGAATCGCTGTCGCGACTCTTGCAGACATCTCGCGCCGCTGTTGCTGCTACGCAAATGGGTTATAGGGTGGGGAGCCGGACGAGTTCCGATGTGCTGCGGACCGTTGACGTTTTCTATGCGACCCGCCGCGATCTGATTCACGCGCGCTACGACATCCTGCTGGCGCTGTTGCAGTTGAAGGACGTGACCGCTTCGCTGACAACAGACGAAGTGGCGCAGGTGAACTCGCTCTTATTGCCGGCTGACGTGCCGCAAGCTTCGCCGAGCGTACGTTGATTGTGCGCAAAACGAAAAAACCCGCGAAAGCCAAGGCTGTTCGCGGGTTGTTCGTACGGCTTGATGCTTGATACAGGTGTTCTGGTGGAGGCGGCGGGAATCGAACCCGCGTCCAGAAGCACTCTACGACCAGTTCTACATACTTAGTTCTGTCATTTGATTTAACCGCAGCGACGCGGACGAACACGCTGCACTACGGCGATTCACTAGATTTTCGACCCGGACGTCGTGACACCGCCAAGGCTTAACTGACGTATATGACCTCTGTCGGTATTGCTACCGGTCTTGCGACTCTAGCCCGTCAGTGAACTAGGCAGAGGACGGCGGCCCTTAGGCTGCCAGTGCGAACGTATCGTCGTTTGCAGTTACGTTTTTCCCATTGATTAACGAGGTGACGGGTCCTCGGTATGCCCTAGCCGCTTCGCAACCCCTGTCGAAACCAGGTCGCCCCCGCGGTTTGTTGCCCCAAAATTGCTGGGCCAAAGTAGATTTTACAATAGAATGACAGCCCTGTCCCGACTGTCTTTGGATCGGACAATGTTCCGGCGCCTTGGTCAGCTGATCTCTCGCAGCAGTTTTTGCAGTTCTGCCGTCGACCGGACCACGTGTTGGGCATGCCATTGGGTCGGAGGAATGTCGTTACCGCAGTAGCCGTATGCAGCCGCCACGGTCACCATACCTGCTGCGAAGCCCGCCTGGACGTCACGCAAGTCGTCGCCCACGTAGACGATCCGCTCCGGCGCGAGATCCAGTTCGCGCGCCGCGTGCAGCAACGGCGCTGGATGCGGTTTCGAGTGCGGCGTCGTATCGCCGCTCACCACGCATCCCGCACGCAGATCGAGTCCCAGCAACGCCACCAGCGGCTCCGTCAGGCGCGCAACCTTATTCGTCACGATGCCCCAGCGCACGCCGCGTGCATCCAGTTCGTCGAGCACGGCGTCGATGCCCTGGAAGAGTGTCGTTTCGATGCAAAGGTCAGCCTCATAGTTGGCGAGAAATTCGTCGCGCATTGCCGCGTAATCGGGATGCTCCGGCCCTATGCCAAAAGCGCCGCCAATCAGCCCGCGCGCACCGGCCGACGCCAGCGGGCGCAGGTCGTCGAGCGGCACCATCTCGAGGCCGCGTTCGTGGCGCATCTTGTTGACGGCGGCGGCCAGATCGGGCGCTGTGTCGGCGAGTGTGCCGTCGAGGTCGAACAGGACCGCCTGGCAAAGGCCGATGGAGGCGTCTTCGTCTTCGCGTTGCGGCAGAGGAGTGGGGTCGCTCATGGATGCGTTCGTTGGAGTCGTTGCGCGTCAGGCGTCGCGGCGGCAGGCGAGCATATAGTTGATGCTCGTGTCGTCCGACAGCGCGAAATGCTTGCTGAGCGGGTTATATACGATGCCTTTGATGTCCGCGGTGTGCAGGTCCGCGGCGCGGACAAAGCCCGCCAGTTCCGACGGTCGGATGAAGCGCGCGTAGTCGTGAGTGCCCTTGGGTAGCATCCGCGCAATGTATTCCGCGCCGATCACCGCAAACAGGTAGGACTTCACGTTCCGGTTGAGCGTCGAGAAGAACACCCAGCCGCCCGGTTTCACGAGCGTCTTGCAGGCAGCAACGATGGCCGCTGGTTCGGGTACGTGCTCGAGCATTTCCATGCAGGTCACGACGTCGTAGGTGCCGGGCTCGCGGGCCGCCAGGGCCTCGGCGGCGATTTCTTCGTAATCGACGGTTACACCGCTTTCAAGGCTGTGAAGATCTGCGACCCCGAGCGCCTGACTCGCGAGGTCGATTCCCTTCACGTGGGCACCCAATCCAGCCATCGATTCCGACAGAATGCCGCCGCCGCAACCGATATCGAGTACCCGCTTGCCGGCAAGGCTTACATGGGTGTTGATCCAGCTCAGCCGGACCGGATTCAATTCGTGCAGCGGTTTGAATTCGGCGTTCGGGTCCCACCAGCGATGTGCGAGATCGCTGAATTTCTGAAGTTCGTGGGGATCGGCATTGGTCATGGCGGATACGGGCCTTGATGAGAGCGGGTGGGCGGGTGTCGACGATAAAGCCTGAGTATATAGGCCGAGGCACAGGGCGGCAAAATGCCCGGGCAGGTCGGCCGCTCGACGCTGACCTGAGACCGAATCTGCCGTAGCCAGCGCAGATTCGACGCCTCAGACGCGCTTGGGCATAAAAAAAGCCCCGCCGAAGCGGGGCTTTGATACTGCGGTAATTTGGAGCTTACTGCTTCGAAGTACCCACAACTTCGACTTCCACGCGACGATCCGGTGCGAGGCAGGCGATGAGAGCCTTGCGGTTCTTCTGGTTGCAGCCGGTCGTAACCGGGTTGCGCTTGCCCTTGCCTTCCGTATAGATACGGTTGGCTTCGATGCCCTTGCTGACCAGGTATGCCTTGACAGCTTGAGCACGACGCAGCGACAGACGGTCGTTGTACTTGTCCGAACCGATACGGTCCGTGTAACCCGTTGCAACCACGACTTCGAGGTTCAGGCCACCGATCTTCGATGCGAGATCATCCAGCTTTTCCTTGCCGCCCGGCTTCAGGATAGCCTTGTCAAAGTCGAACAAAGCGTCAGCTTGGTACGTAATCTTCTGGCTCGAGATAACCGGAGCCGGTGCCGGCGGTGCCGGCGGGGTCGGTGCCTGAGCAACCAGCGCGCCATCGCACTTTGCGTTAGCGGTTGCCGGCGTCCAGAATGCATCGCGCCAGCAGAGTTCGTTCGTGCCGTTCATCCACACGTACTCGCCCGTGCCGTTCACCCAGTTGTCGTTCGTAGCTTGTCGCGACGCCGGCACCGACTGTGCCATTGCGGATGCAGCCACAACTGCGGTAGCTGCAATGAACGCGAGCTTTGAAAGTTTATTCATATTTCTCCTCTCGAAATTGAGATTACCGCAGGTTTACTGCGAGCTTGTTGACGATGACAAGTCATACATTGCTCGAAGTATAACATTGGTGCGGAACAAAAAACGCGCTGTGTAGACTTCGAGCAGTGTCTAACTCTTTGTGCGTTGGCATTTTGCCATATCGTTCCCTTCCCACGTAAAAAAATCTGCCCCCTTTCCATACCCCTGTCCGATTGTGGTGCGTCCGCAACAGGAGCTTTGGTGGAGAGCAGTCTGCCCCGCCAGTCATGCCTGCGAGCTGAATAGGGGCCAGCATAAATCGGACCTGCTCCTGCTTCGCGCCAGAAAGTTCCCTGATTTGTTAACGGATTTGCGCCCCGAGTTGTTCCCGCCTCTGCCGGGCTTTTCTTTGGAGCCTCTCTAGCGCCCCTGGCGCACTCCCCACTAATAGGTATACGTGCCCCGGTCGGGGATGGATGCCTCGCGTGTTAGAATCGCGTGATGCGTTGCGTCTGCAGCGCCTACGCGAAGGCATGGTCCCGCCATCGTCTTCGCACGTAAAAGATACGGATAATGGATCAATTCGCCAAAGAGACTCTGCCAATCTCCCTAGAGGAGGAAATGCGCCGTTCGTATCTCGATTACGCGATGAGCGTGATTGTAGGGCGTGCGCTTCCCGATGTTCGCGATGGCCTGAAGCCGGTACACCGGCGTGTGCTGTACGCGATGCACGAGCTGAACAACGACTGGAACCGAGCTTACAAGAAGTCGGCGCGTATTGTCGGCGACGTGATCGGTAAATATCACCCGCACGGCGACACGGCTGTCTACGACACGATTGTCCGTATGGCGCAGGACTTCTCCCTGCGCTATATGCTGGTGGACGGTCAGGGCAATTTCGGTTCGGTCGACGGCGATAACGCCGCGGCGATGCGTTACACCGAAATCCGCATGTCCAAGATCGGCCATGAGCTGCTCGCCGACATCGACAAGGAAACGGTCGATTTCACGCCGAACTACGACGGCAGCGAAAACGAGCCGGCCATCCTCCCGGCGCGCATCCCCAATCTGCTGATCAATGGCTCGTCCGGGATCGCGGTGGGGATGGCAACCAATATCCCGCCGCACAACCTGAACGAGATTGTCGACGCCTGTCAGCATCTGCTGAAGAATCCGGAAGCGAGCATCGACGAACTGATCGAGATCGTCCCGGCGCCCGACTTCCCCACGGCCGGCATTATCTACGGCGTCGCCGGCGTGCGCGACGGCTATCACACCGGTCGTGGCCGCGTCGTGATGCGCGCGCTCACGCACTTCGAGGAAATCGACCGCGGCCAACGCATGTCGATCATCGTCGACGAGTTGCCGTACCAGGTGAACAAGCGCTCGCTGTTGGAGCGGATCGCCGAACTCGTCAACGAGAAGAAGCTGGAAGGCATCTCGGACATCCGCGACGAGTCGGACAAGAGCGGCATGCGGGTCGTGATCGAGCTGAAGCGCGGCGAAGTGCCCGAGGTCATCCTCAACAACCTGTATAAGGCGACCCAGCTTCAGGATACGTTCGGCATGAACATGGTCGCGCTGGTCGACGGCCAGCCGAAGCTGCTGAACCTGAAGGAAATGTTGAGTTGCTTCCTGTCGCACCGGCGGGAAGTGCTGACGCGGCGCACAGTATACGAACTGCGCAAGGCGCGCGAACGCGGTCACGTGCTGGAAGGCCTGGCTGTGGCGCTCGCCAACATCGACAATTTCATCGCAATCATCAAGGCGGCGCCGACTCCGCCGATCGCGAAGCAGGAATTGATGAACCGTCCGTGGGACTCGTCGCTGGTTCGCGAAATGTTGGCGCGCGCCGAGACGGAAAACGCTTCGGCTGGTGGTCGGGAAGCGTATCGTCCTGAAGGGCTGAACCCCGCGTTCGGCATGCAAGCAGACGGTCTCTACCGTCTGTCCGACACCCAGGCGCAGGAAATCTTGCAGATGCGTCTGCAACGCCTGACGGGTCTGGAGCAGGACAAGATCATCGGCGAGTACCGCGAAGTGATGGCCCAGATTGCCGACCTGCTCGACATCCTGGCGCGTCCGGAGCGCATTACGGCGATCATCGTCGACGAACTCACCTCGATCAAGGCCGAATTCGGCGACGCCCGCCGTTCGAAGATCGAGCTGAACGCCACCGAGCTGAATACCGAAGACCTGATCACGCCGCAGGACATGGTCGTGACCATGTCGCATGCCGGTTATGTGAAATCGCAGCCGTTGTCGGAATATCGCGCCCAGAAGCGCGGAGGTCGCGGCAAACAGGCGACTTCCATGAAGGAAGACGACTGGATCGACACGCTCTTCATTGCCAACACGCACGACCACATCCTGTGCTTCTCGAACCGCGGCCGCGTCTACTGGGTCAAGGTCTACGAGGTGCCGCAGGGCTCGCGCAACTCGCGCGGCCGGCCGATCGTCAACATGTTCCCGCTGCAGGACGGCGAGAAGATCACGGTGGTGCTGCCGGTCAAGGAATTCTCGGCCGACAAATATGTGTTCATGGCCACCGCGTTAGGAACGGTAAAAAAGACGCCGCTAGAAGCCTTTAGTCGGCCGCTGCGCAAGGGTATTATTGCGGTCGGTCTCGACGATGGTGATTATCTGATCGGCGCCGCTATCACCGACGGTCAGCATGACGTCATGCTGTTCTCGGATTCGGGCAAGGCAGTGCGCTTCGACGAGAACGACGTGCGCCCGATGGGACGGGAAGCGCGTGGCGTTCGCGGCATGCAGCTTGACGATGGGCAGCAGGTGATTGCGCTGCTGGTCGCGGGCGACGAGCAGCAGTCAGTGCTCACTGCCACGGAAAACGGCTTCGGCAAACGTACACCGATCTCCGAGTACACCCGCCACGGGCGTGGTACGAAGGGGATGATCGCGATCCAGACGTCGGAACGCAATGGCAAGGTGGTGGCGGCGACGCTGGTGGATTCCGAAGCCCAGATCATGCTGATTACCAATACGGGCGTGCTGATCCGCACGCGCGTGTCGGAAATCCGTGAAATGGGCCGCGCAACCCAAGGTGTTACACTCATCAGTCTTGATGAAGGAACGAAGCTTTCCGGTTTGCAGCAGGTTGCTGAGGCCGAAGCTGATGTGGAAGGTGACGCCGAAGGTCCCGCTGACGGTGACGAAGGCGGTGAAGAGGGCGGAGCAGCCTGATTCGCACCGGCAATCATGTACAGGGTGAACGCTGCGGGGACGCAGACTGGCGCATCGGGCCGATGCGCAGTCCACGCAGCATGCAGTTCGACTAATTTCTCTTAGGGAGTAATGATGCAAATAGGATTCAAACAGTTGATGTTGCTGGCTGCTTTCGTGCCGACCTTTGCAATGGCGCAGGCGCTTCAAAGTCAAACGCCGGCTCCGGCAGACAACAGCACCGCTGCTGCAGCTCCGGTTGATCCGGCCAAGCAGGCTGCCATCAAGGATCTGCTGGACGCGATCGACGCGCAAAAGCTCGTCGGCGCAATCGGTAACAGCGCGCAAATGCAAGCGAAGCAACTGGTTCCCGCTATCCTGTCGGACGCTTTGAGCGAAAACAAGACGATGTCGGACAAGCAGAAGCAGGCTTCCGTCCCGACGCTGCAGAAGAATGCTGTGCCGAAGCTGGTTGACTCGGCAGGGCAGGTCTTCGCAACGGATTCGTTCCGTCAGGACGCAATGCAAGCTCAGTACGACGCTTACGCGAAGTACTACACGACGTCGGAAATCAAAGATCTGACGGCGTTCTACAAGAGCCCGACGGGCCGCAAGTTCATCCAGGTTCAAGACCAGGTTGGCCGCGACGTCGTGAACGGTCTGATGCAGAAGTACATGCCGCAATCGATCAAGGCAACGCGCGCTCAAGCCGATTCGGAAGTTGCTTCGGTCAAGCCGCCGGTTACCAAGTAAGCAGGTCGCTCGGGCTTAGCGGGTTTGTTGATACCGCTGGCGCTCGCGTCGCTATCCGAAGAGTAACCGGCTTGCCACAGGGCGCCTCACGGCGCCGGGTTTTGGCGGCTGGGTTTGGCGGGGTAGCGGCGTCAATGCGATAATGGCCGTTTGCGCACACGCGCAGACGGCCATTTTCTTTTCAGGCGCGAATTTTCACGGTTTGCTCACCGCGCGCCTGCTTCAGGGATTTCACGATGCGCGTCTTTAATTTCTCGGCCGGACCTGCGGCCATGCCCGAAGAAGTGCTGCGTCACGCAGCCGACGAGATGCTCGACTGGCATGGCAGCGGCATGAGCGTGATGGAAATGAGCCATCGCGGCAAAGAGTTCATGTCGATCCACGAGGAAGCGCTAACCGACCTGCGCGAGTTGCTGGACGTGCCGGCGAGCCATCGTATCCTGTTCCTGCAGGGCGGCGGGCTGGGCGAAAACGCCATCGTGCCGATGAACCTGTTCGGCTCGAAGCCGCGCGCGGATTTCGTGGTGACGGGCTCGTGGTCGCAGAAGTCGCTGAAGGAAGCGCAGAAGTACGGCACCGTGCATGTCGCCGCGAGCGGCGAGACGGCTGACGGCTTTACCCGTGCTCCGGCGTACGCCGAATGGCAATTGTCTGACGATCCGGCCTACGTCCATCTGTGCACGAACGAGACGATTCACGGCGTCGAACGGTTTGAGATTCCCGACCTGGGCGATATCCCGCTGGTCGCCGACGCGTCGTCGCATATCCTGTCGCGTCCCATGGACATCGCCAAATATGGCGTATTGTTTGGCGGGGCGCAGAAGAATATCGGCATGGCTGGCGTCACCGTGGTGATCGTGCGCGAAGACATGCTTGACCGGGCAATGAGCATTTGCCCGTCGGCGTTCGAGTGGAAAACCGTCGCCGCCAACAATTCCATGTACAACACGCCGCCCACCTATGCGATCTACGTCGCCGGGCTGGTGTTCAAGTGGTTGAAAAAGCAGGGCGGCCTCGCCGCCATGGAAGCGCGCAATATCGAGAAGTCGAAGCTCCTCTACGACACCATCGATGCCAGCTCCTTCTATCTGAACAAGGTTGAACGCGCTTCGCGCTCGCGGATGAACGTACCGTTCTTTCTCGCGGACGAAACGCGTAACGAAGATTTCCTGGCCGGCGCGAAAGCGCGCGGGCTAGTGCAGCTGAAGGGCCACAAGTCCGTCGGCGGCATGCGGGCGTCGATTTACAACGCGGTGCCGCTCGAAGGCGTCAAAGCGCTAGTCGAGTACATGAAGGAATTCGAACAGCGTAGCGCTTGAGCCGAAGCTCAGGTGCGCGCATCCCTTCACGCAGTTTTCCGGCAGAGCCGTTTTACGCATGGACGACGAACTTAATACACGACTCAAACCGCTGCGCGAGCGCATCGATGCGCTCGACGCGCAACTGATCGCCCTGCTCAACCAGCGGGCGGCGGTGGCGCTCGAAGTCGGCGAGGTCAAGAAGCATTTCAATGCACCGGTGTTCCGGCCGGAGCGCGAGCAGCAGGTCATCGCGCGTCTGCAGGACATGAGCGACGGGCCGCTTGCCAGCGAGCACATCAGCGCCATCTGGCGCGAGATCATGGCGGCGAGCCGCGATCTCGAGAAAACCATCAAGGCCGCTTATCTCGGGCCGGTGGGCACCTATAGCGAACAGGCTATGCACGAGTACTTCGGTCAGTCGATCGAGGGGGTGCCGTGTCCATCGATTGACGAAGTGTTTCGCTCGGTCGAGGCAGGTGCCGCCGAATTCGGCGTCGTGCCGATCGAGAATTCGACCGAAGGCGCGGTGTCGCGCACGCTCGACCTGCTGTTGCAAACGCAATTGCTGATCGGCGGCGAACTCGCTTTGCCGATCCATCACAATCTTCTGACGTTAAACGGTGACCTGACCGGCGTGACGCGCGTGTGCGCGCATCCGCAGGCGCTCGCGCAATGCCAGGGTTGGCTCGCGTCGAATGCGCCGCATCTGGAGCGTCAGGCGGTGTCGAGCAACGCCGAAGGAGCGCGGCTCGCTGCTGACGATCCGAGCGTTGCGGCTATCGCCGGAGATCGCGCGGCGACGCGCTACGGCCTGCAGGTCGTACACGCACTGATTCAGGACGATCCGCACAACCGCACCCGCTTCGTGATGATCGGCAAAGAGCCGACCGGCGTGAGCGGCAGCGACCGGACCTCGCTGATCGTTTCGGTCGCCAATGAGCCAGGGGCGATGTTCAAACTGCTGGAGCCGCTGGCCCGTCACGGTGTTTCGATGACGCGCTTCGAGTCGAGGCCGGCGCGTGTCGGCACGTGGGAGTACTACTTCTACATCGACGTCGAAGGTCATCGCGACGATGCTCCGGTTGCCGCAGCCCTTGCCGAGCTAGGCGAGATGGCCGAATTCCTGAAGATTCTCGGCTCGTACCCGCAAGCGCGTTGAGATCCAGGCCGCACGTCTCGCCGAACCTTATTCAATACGTCAAATAGTCGATCCGGAGATACTCATGACAACCCCTTTCGGTCCTTCCTATGTGCGCGCGATTGCGCCTTATATCGCCGGCAAGCCGATTTCGGAAGTAGCCCGCGAATTCGGTCTCGATGAGGCGAACATCGTGAAGCTCGCGTCGAACGAGAATCCGCTCGGCATGCCGGAATCCGCGCAACGTGCGATGGTGCAGGCCGCGAGTGAACTGGGCCGCTATCCGGATGCGAACGCGTTCGAGCTGAAGGCGGCATTGAGCGGCCGTTACGATGTTCCGGCTGACTGGATCACGCTCGGCAATGGCAGCAACGACATCCTCGAAATCGCGGCGCACGCGTTTGTCGAAAAGGGGCAGTCGATCGTCTACGCGCAGTACTCGTTCGCGGTCTATGCGCTGGCTACCCAGGGTCTGGGCGCGCGTGCGATCGTCGTGCCGGCGGTCAAGCACGGCCACGACCTCGACGCCATGCTGGCCGCGATCACGGATGACACCCGTCTGATCTTCGTCGCCAATCCGAACAACCCGACCGGTACCTTTATCGAAGGCGCGGCGCTCGAAGCATTCCTCGCCAAGGTGCCGCGCAATGTCGTGGTGGTGCTCGATGAGGCGTACACCGAATATCTGGCGCCGGAAAAGCGCTACGACTCGATCGCCTGGGTGCGTCGTTATCCGAACCTGCTGGTGTCGCGCACATTTTCGAAGGCCTACGGCCTGGCGGGTCTGCGCGTCGGCTTCGCGATTGCACAACCGGAACTGACCGATCTGCTTAACCGTCTGCGTCAGCCGTTCAACGTGAACACGCTGGCGCAGGCCGCGGCAATCGCAGCCTTGAACGACGCGGCGTTCCTCGAAAAGAGCGCGGCGCTCAATGCTCAGGGTTATCGTCGTCTGACGGAAGGATTCGACAAGCTCGGTCTCGAGTATGTGCCGTCGTCGGGCAATTTCGTGCTGGTGCGTGTCGGCAATGACGACGACGCCGGCAACCGCGTCAACCTCGCGCTGCTGAAGCAGGGTGTGATCGTGCGTCCGGTTGGCAACTACGGTTTGCCGCAATGGCTGCGCATCACGATCGGCCTGCCGGAAGAAAACGAAGCGTTTCTCAAGGCGCTCGAAAAGACGCTTGCGCCCGCGTGAGTGGTGGCGCAAGGCGTTAAAACCGAGCGTCAGATTTTGACCCGCGCGCCGGCGTTTCACGCTATGGCGCGCTTTTCTGTGTGATCGACGTGGCTGGGTTTTCTTTTAACAAGCTGGTGATTTTTGGTGTCGGCCTGATCGGCGGCTCGCTTGCGCGCGCGCTACGCGAGCGCGGCGATGCGGCAGGCTCGCGTACCGTGATTGGCGTGGGCCGCTCGTCCGCATCGACTGCGCGGGCGCTCGAACTCGGTGTGATCGACGCTACGGCCTCGCTCGCGGATGACGCAGCGCTGCGTGCCGCGCTGTCCGGCGCGGATTTTGTGCTACTGGCGGCGCCCGTGGCACAGACCCAGCCGCTGCTCGAACGGATCGCGCCGTTTCTCGACCCGGTTACCATCGTCACCGACGCAGGCAGCACCAAGTCCGATGTCGTTGCCTCGGCGCGCGCCGCGCTGGGCGAACGGATTAGCCAGTTCGTGCCGGGCCATCCGATTGCCGGACGCGAGTCGAGCGGAGTGGACGCCGCTTTGCCTGATCTGTACGTCGGCCGTAACGTGGTTCTGTGCGCGTTGCCGGAGAATCCGCCTGAGGCGGTGGAGCGCGTCGCCGCCATGTGGCGCACGACCGGCGCAGCGGTGCATGCGATGACGCCGGCGCAGCATGACCGTGTCTTCGCTTCGGTGAGCCACTTGCCGCATCTGTTGTCGTTTGCGCTGGTCGAGCAGATTCTCAATTCTCCCGACGCTGCGCTGAAGTTTTCTTTCGCTGCAGGCGGCTTCCGCGATTTCACGCGGATTGCCGCATCGAGCCCGGAAATGTGGCGCGACATCTGCGTAGCGAACCGTATAGCGCTGCTCGACGAACTGGACGGCTACACGGCGGTGCTTGCGCAGTTGCGTGCGGCCGTCGAGGCCGCGGACGGCGCCGCGCTCGAGGCCGTATTCGCCCGCTCGCGCGAGGCGCGCACCGAATGGCAGGAACAGCGCGCGGCGCTAGCCGCTGCCCCCGACGCCGCGAAATAACCGGAACTGGACTCAATCATGGAATACCTCGATCTCGGACCGTTTTCCCGTGCGTCCGGCACGATTCGCCTGCCAGGTTCGAAGAGCATTTCGAACCGCGTGTTGTTGCTCTCGGCGCTTGCTGAAGGCGAAACGACGATCACCAACCTGCTCGATTCCGACGACACGCGAGTGATGCTCGACGCGCTCGAGAAGCTCGGCGTCAAGCTCAAGCGCGAAGGCGACGAGTGCGTCGTGACGGGCACGCGCGGCGCGTTTACCGCGAAGACCGCCGACCTGTTTCTCGGCAACGCCGGCACGGCGGTGCGCTCGCTGACGGCGGCGCTGGCGGTCAACGGCGGCAGCTATCGCATCCACGGCGTGCCGCGGATGCACGAGCGGCCGATCGGCGACCTCGTCGACGGCCTGCGGCAGATCGGAGCCCGGATCGATTACGAGGGCGACGAAGGCTTTCCGCCGCTGCGGATTCGCGAAGGCCAGATCGCCGTCGATGCACCGATCCGCGTGCGCGGCGACGTATCGAGCCAGTTCCTGACCGGGCTGCTGATGACCTTGCCGCTGCTGCGCACGGAAAGCGGCGTGACGGTGATTCAGGTGGACGGCGAACTGATCTCCAAGCCCTATGTCGAGATCACTCTCAAGCTGATGGAGCGCTTCGGCATCAAGGTCGAGCGTCACGGCTGGCATCAGTTCACGGTGCCGGCGGGGCAGCGCTATCAGTCGCCGGGCAAGATCATGGTGGAGGGCGATGCGTCGTCCGCCTCGTATTTTCTCGCGGCGGGCGCGCTCGGCGGCGGTCCGCTGCGCGTGGAAGGTGTTGGGCGGGCCAGCATCCAGGGCGATGTGGGCTTCGCCGACGCGCTGATCCGCATGGGCGCGAACATGTCGATGGGTGACGACTGGATCGAGGTGCGCGGCGTCGGTCATGACCACGGCAAGCTGGAACCGATCGACATGGATTGCAACCTGATCCCGGACGCAGCCATGACCATTGCCGTCGCGGCGCTGTTCGCCGACGGCACGACCACGTTGCGCAACATTGCGAGCTGGCGCGTCAAGGAAACCGACCGGCTGGCCGCCATGGCGACCGAACTGCGCAAGGTCGGCGCCAAGGTCGTCGAGGGCGAAGACTACATCGCCGTCACGCCGCCGGAGCAACTGACGCCGAACGCCGCCATCGACACCTACGACGACCACCGCATGGCGATGTGCTTCTCGCTGGTGAGCCTCGGCGGCGTGCCGGTGCGTATCAACGATCCGAAGTGCGTCGCCAAGACTGTCCCGGACTATTTCGAGCGCTTCACGGCGTTGGCCCAACCTTGATTCACCCGAATCGACCTGACGCGCGACTTTTTCGATGAAACCGACCCGTCCCTTTCACCAGACGCCCGTCATTACGATCGACGGCCCGACCGCCTCCGGCAAAGGCACCGTGGCCGCGCTGGTCGCCGCCAATCTCGGCTTCCATCTGCTGGATAGCGGCGCCCTGTACCGGCTCGCCGCGCTGGCCAGCCAGCGCTACAACATCGCGGTGGACGATCCCGACGCCCTTGCCAAACTGATCGACGACCTCCATATCACGTTCCGCGAGGGGCTCGCGCAACTCGACGGCGTCGACGTTTCAAGCGAGATTCGCGCTGAAGAAGTCGGCAAACGGGCCTCGGCGATTGCCGTCCACGCACCCGTGAGAGCCGCTCTGGTGGCCCGTCAGCGGGCTTTTCGCAAGGAGCCGGGGCTGGTTGCGGACGGCCGCGATATGGGCACTGTTATCTTCCAGGATGCTGCGCTCAAAGTGTTTCTGACCGCCAGCGCCGAGGCCCGCGCCGCTCGCCGGCATAAGCAATTGATCCAAAAAGGTTTTTCTGCTAATATAGATGACTTGCTCCGGGATTTGCGTGAACGCGACGCGCGCGATAGTCAGCGTGTAGCCGCGCCACTCAAGCCTGCAGCGGATGCAAAGCTGCTCGACACTTCCACGTTGTCGGTCGACCAGGCGGTCGATCAGGTGGTGCAGTGGTATCGGGCGCTTTTGCCCATCGCTTGAAAATGCAGTCAGGAATTTCGTTGTAAAGCAGTAGATGCAAGAAGCAGTCCGTTGTCGTGTAGGTGCTCTGCGCATGGGCGTGGAGCGTGTTTTAACCCCTTAACCCCGCGTGGCATTCGCACTCTAGCCGTCATTGCTTGACCATCCGGTCAGCCGGGCACCGCGAAAACCATGCAAATTTCGATTTTTATGTCCGACCTGCAAACCTCTACCCCGAATACCGAATCTTTTGCGGCTCTGTTCGAAGAGTCGCTGACCAAGCAAGACATGCGCGCTGGCGAAGTGATCTCCGCCGAAGTCGTGCGCGTTGACCACAACTTCGTGGTCGTCAACGCTGGTCTCAAGTCCGAAGCCTACATCCCGCTCGAAGAGTTCCTGAACGACGCGGGCGAGGTAGAAGTGCAGGCGGGCGACTTCGTTTCCGTCGCGATCGACGCGCTGGAAAACGGCTATGGCGACACCATCCTGTCGCGCGACAAGGCGAAGCGTCTGGCTTCGTGGCTGTCGCTGGAAAAGGCCCTCGACAACAACGAACTCGTGACCGGCACGATCACGGGCAAGGTCAAGGGCGGCATGACCGTCATGGTCAACGGCATCCGCGCGTTCCTGCCGGGTTCGCTGGTTGATACGCGTCCGGTCAAGGACACGACCCCGTACGAAGGCAAGACGCTGGAATTCCGCGTCATCAAGCTCGACCGCAAGCGTAACAACGTCGTGCTGTCGCGCCGTGCTGTGATCGAAGCCACCCAGGGCGAAGAGCGCGCAAAGCTGCTCGAAACGCTGAAGGAAGGCGCGATTGTGGAAGGCGTAGTGAAGAACATCACGGACTACGGCGCATTCGTGGACCTCGGCGGTATCGACGGCCTGCTGCACATCACCGACATCGCATGGCGTCGTGTGCGTCACCCGAGCGAAGTGCTGTCGGTTGGCCAGGAAGTCACCGCGAAGATCCTCAAGTTCGATCAGGAAAAGAACCGCGTTTCGCTGGGCATCAAGCAACTCGGCGACGACCCGTGGGAAGGCATTTCCCGCCGTTACCCGTCGGGCACGCGCCTGTTCGGTAAGGTCACCAACATCACCGACTACGGCGCATTCGTCGAAGTGGAATCGGGCATCGAAGGCCTCGTCCACGTGTCGGAAATGGACTGGACGAACAAGAACGTTGCACCGTCGAAGGTTGTTCAGCTGGGCGACGAAGTCGAAGTCATGGTTCTGGAAATCGACGAAGACCGCCGCCGTATCAGCCTCGGCATGAAGCAATGCAAGCCGAATCCGTGGGATGACTTCAGCCGCAACTTCAAGAAGGGCGACAAGCTGCAAGGCGCAATCAAGTCGATCACCGACTTCGGCGTCTTCATCGGTCTGCCTGGCGGCATCGACGGTCTGGTTCACCTGTCGGACCTGTCGTGGAGCGAAACGGGCGAAGAAGCAGTTCGCAAGTACAAGAAGGGCGACGAAGTGGAAGCGATCGTTCTCGGCATCGACGTCGAGAAGGAACGTATTTCGCTGGGTATCAAGCAACTCGAAGGCGACCCGTTCAGCAACTTCGTTGCAATGAACGACAAGGGTTCGATCGTCGACGGCGTGGTCAAGACGGTAGATGCGAAGGGTGCAGTGGTCCAGCTGTCGGCGGAAGTCGAAGGCTACCTGCGTGCTTCGGAAATCGCCCAGGACCGCGTGGAAGATGCTCGCAACGTGCTGAAGGAAGGCGACAAGGTCAATGCGATGATCATCAACATCGATCGCAAGTCGCGTGGTATCAACCTGTCGATCAAGGCCAAGGACTCGGCTGAGCAACAGGAAGCGATCCGCGGCCTGGCTTCGTCGGATTCGAGCGCGGCTGCAACCGGCACGACGAACCTCGGCGCGCTGTTGAAGGCCAAGCTCGACGGCCAGAACCAGTAAGCCTTGAGTTTTCTTGAGAGGTCTGCTGCAGTATGACCAAATCGGAATTGGTCGCCCAGCTGGCTACGCGATTTCCGCAGCTTGTACTTAAAGATGCGGATTTCGCGGTGAAGACGATGCTTGATGCGATGTCGGAGGCGCTTGCCAACGGCCATCGCATTGAAATTCGCGGCTTCGGCAGCTTCGGCCTCAACCGCCGTCCCTCCCGTGTGGGGCGCAATCCGAAATCGGGCGAAAAGGTGCTGGTACCTGAGAAGTTCGTGCCGCATTTCAAGCCTGGCAAGGAACTGCGCGAGCGGGTAGACCGCCGCGCGGGCGAGCCATTGAAGGACGAAGAGCCGGACGACGATCTGTAAGCGGCTGCGCGCGGTAAGCGGCGCGTAGTGCTAATAGCGTCAGCGGCCAACGCCAGACGGAAAAAGACCAAAAAAAGCGCCTTCGGGCGCTTTTTTTTTGTCTGCGCCCGGGTTGCGCAAGGTCCGCGTGCGGTACGGGGCCAGTGCAGGGCACGCTTCGTCCCTTCGATTCAAGAGGTAAACCACAAGTAAGCGCGTGCAAACTGCTTGTTACTGCCCACTCGCAGGGCCTTCAATTACAATACGGGTCACTTCGGCGCGGGCAAGACCGTGGCGCGACGCGCGTCATCAAGCCGGCGTTCGACCCGCAACTGCCGTCAAGAGACCTTATTCATGAAATTTATCGTCTGGCTGATCCGCGTTCTGGTGTTCGTGCTCCTGCTGGTGCTCGCACTCTCCAACACGCAAACCGCTACGCTGAATTTCCTGGCCGGTTACGCGTGGTCCGCTCCGCTGATCCTGATCGGCCTCGCGTTCTTTGTGGTCGGCCTTCTGGCGGGGCTCGTGTCGGCGGTACCGGCGCTGGTCCGGTTGCGGCTCGAGAACGGCCGTCTCAAGCGCGAGTTGCGCGTGGCACGCGAGGCGCCTGTGGTGGTC
The DNA here is from genome assembly GCF_900141745.1 of Paraburkholderia phenazinium. Taxonomy (NCBI): domain Bacteria; kingdom Pseudomonadati; phylum Pseudomonadota; class Betaproteobacteria; order Burkholderiales; family Burkholderiaceae; genus Paraburkholderia; species Paraburkholderia phenazinium. The sequence continues at coordinate 1,632,130 of NZ_FSRM01000001.1, forward strand.
GAAACGCCGCCGCTGCCGCCGCTGATCTAGGCTTTCCCATGCCGTGCGCCCGTGGCGCGCGGCTTTTGTTTCTGTACTCCCGACCAATCGCATGGATCTAGACTTCTGGTGGCTGCTCGTCATACCTGTCGCTTTCGCGTTCGGCTGGATGGCCGCGCGTTACGACCTCAAGACGCTGTTGTCCGAGAGCGCCAACCTGCCGCGTTCATACTTCCGTGGCCTCAATTTTCTCCTTAACGAACAGCCGGACCAGGCCATCGATGCGTTCATCGAGGTCGTCAAGCTCGATCCAGAAACCATCGAACTGCATTTCGCGCTTGGTAACCTGTTCCGTCGTCGCGGCGAGACTGATCGCGCGATTCGCGTGCATCAAAATCTGCTGAGCCGCGCCGACCTGCCCGTCACCGAGCGCGATCACGCGCTCTACGAGTTGGGCCAGGATTTTCTGAAGGCGGGTCTGCTCGACCGGGCGGAAGAGACGTTCCGCTCGCTCGAGACCGGCGATTACGCGCTGGGTGCGCAGCGTGCGCTGCTCACCATCTACGAAATCGAGAAGGACTGGAACAAGTCGATCGACACCGCGCGCCACCTCGAAACGATGGGCGCCGAATCGCTGGACAAGGAAATCGGCCAATTCCACTGCGAGCTGGCGCAGGAAGCGTTGCAGCAAAAGAATCCCGCAGAGTCCCGCCGCCAGTTGCATCTGGCGTTGAAGGCGAACCCGCACAGCGTGCGCGCCACCATTCTGTTTGGCGACGTGGATATGGCAGGCGGCGCGCAGGAAGCGGCGATCGCGCAGTGGCGCAAGGTCGAGGAGCAGAATTCTTCATATCTGCCGCTCGTCGCGGAGAAGCTGATGAAGGCCTACGAGGCGCTCGGACGTCCGGAGGACGGGGCGGATCTGCTGACGACGTGGGTCGACCGCTATCCCACGAACGATCTGCTCGATGTCGCCTACCAGTACGTCGCGGCCCTGCGCGGGCAGGACGCGGCGCACACGCTCGCGCGCTCGCAGATGCAGAAGTCGCCCAATCTGGCGGGCATGACGCGCCTGCTCGAAGCGCAGCAGGCCACGGCGGAAGAACCGCGGCGCAGCGAACTCGAACTGATGCGCACGCTGATCAGGCAGCGCACCAAAAATCTGCCACGGTATACGTGCCAGAATTGCGGTTTCCGGGCACGCCTTTTCTACTGGCAGTGTCCGGGTTGCAGCGGGTGGGAAACCTATGCGCCGCGCCGGGTCGAACCGATCACGGCGTCGAGCTGACCCGGAAACCATCACCGGTAACATAACCGGAACCCATAACCGGAACGCGTATGAAAATCACCATCATCGGCACGGGCTATGTCGGGCTTGTCACTGGCGCGTGTCTTGCCGAAATCGGTCACGACGTTTTCTGCCTGGATGTCGATCCGCGCAAGATCGAAATCCTCAACAACGGTGGCGTCCCCATCCACGAACCGGGCCTGCAGGAAATCATCGCCCGTACGCGGGCTGCACGGCGCATCACGTTTTCGACGGACGTCGAAGCGAGCGTGGCGCACGGTGAAGTGCAGTTCATCGCGGTCGGCACGCCGCCCGATGAAGACGGCTCGGCTGACCTGCAGTACGTCCTTGAAGCGGCGCGCAATATCGGCCGCACCATGAACGGCTTCAAGGTGATTGTCGACAAGTCGACGGTCCCGGTCGGCACCGCGCAACGCGTGCGCGCGGTCGTGCAGGAGGAACTGGCGAAGCGCGGTTTGGCCGGCAGCGACCAGCATCGCTTCTCGGTGGTCTCGAATCCGGAATTCCTCAAGGAGGGGGCTGCAGTCGATGACTTCATGCGCCCCGACCGTATCGTGCTAGGCCACGACGAAGACGAAGCCGGCCAACGTGCCCGCGAACTCATGAAGCGCCTGTATGCGCCGTTCAACCGCAATCACGAACGCACGCTCTACATGGATGTGCGCTCGGCGGAATTCACGAAGTACGCCGCTAATGCGATGCTTGCCACGCGCATTTCGTTCATGAACGAGATGGCGAACCTCGCTGACCGCGTTGGCGCCGATATCGAAGCGGTCCGTCGCGGCATCGGTTCGGACCCGCGCATCGGCTATCACTTCCTGTATGCCGGATGCGGTTACGGCGGCTCATGCTTCCCGAAGGACGTGCAGGCGCTGGTGCGTACTGCCAGTGAAAGCGGCCACAATCTGCGCATTCTCGAAGCCGTCGAAGCAGTGAACAACGAGCAGAAAGAAGTGCTCGTGCGCAAGATCACCAGCACGCTCGGCGAAGACCTGAGCGGCCGCACGTTTGCCGTGTGGGGTCTCGCGTTCAAGCCGAACACCGACGATATGCGTGAAGCGCCGAGCCGGCGCATCATCGCCGAACTTCTGGCTCGCGGCGCCAAGGTGCGCGCGTACGATCCTGTTGCGCTCAACGAAGCGCGCCGGGTGTTCGCGATCGACCTGCACGACGCGCCCGAGCAACTGGCCCGTCTGCATTTCGCGAGCACGCAGGACGAAACGCTCACAGGCGCGGACGCGCTGGTGATCGTCACCGAATGGAAGGAGTTCAAGAGCCCCGACTTCCTGCACCTGAAATCGGTGCTGAAGACGCCGCTCATTTTCGACGGCCGTAACCTTTACGAACCGGAAGCGATGACCGAACTGGGCATCGATTACCACTCGATTGGACGTCCTTATGCCCAACCCTCCGAACTCCCAGCCGATGTCTGAGTCCGTCAACGAAACCACCGTGTCCACTTCTGCACCCATCTCGGTACCGCGCGAGAGGCTCGGCGGTGCACGTGTGCTGGTGGTCGGCGACGTCATGCTCGACCGTTACTGGTTTGGCGACGTCAACCGTATTTCACCTGAGGCACCGGTGCCTGTCGTGCATGTGCAGAAGCAGGAAGATCGCCTCGGCGGCGCGGCCAACGTGGCGCGCAACGCCGTCGCCCTCGGCGCGCAGGCGGGATTGTTGTGCGTGGTCGGTCATGACGAGCCGGGTGAGCGAATCATCCAGTTGCTCGGTGACAGCGGCGTGGTACCGCATCTGGAACGCGATCCTGCTCTGCTGACCACCATCAAGCTGCGTGTCCTGTCACGCCAGCAGCAGTTGCTGCGGGTCGACTTCGAGAATACGCCCGCGCATGAAGTACTGCTCGCGAGCCTGGCGCGCTTTGACGAACTGCTGTCCTCCCATGACGTGATCCTGATGTCGGACTACGCCAAGGGCGGCCTGACACACGTCACGAAGATGATTGCGAAGGCGCACGCGGCCGGCAAGCCAGTGCTCGTCGACCCGAAGGGTGACGATTGGGAACGCTATCGCGGCGCCACGCTGATCACGCCGAATCGCGCCGAGTTGCGCGAGGTGGTCGGGCAATGGAAATCCGAAGACGATCTGATCGCGCGCGTGACGAAGCTGCGCGCGGAGCTCGAGTTCAAGGCGCTGCTGCTGACGCGCTCGGAAGAGGGCATGACGCTCTTCTCCGACGACGGCATTCTGCACGCCTCGGCCGTTGCGCGTGAAGTGTATGATGTCTCGGGTGCGGGCGACACCGTGATCGCCACGCTGGCCGTGATGCTCGGCGCGGGCCTGTCGCTCGTCGACGCTGTTGCGCTTGCGAACCGCGCGGCCGGCATCGTGGTCGGCAAGCTGGGCACCGCTACCGTCGACTACGACGAACTCTTTCTCTAATACCGCACGCCGCCTCGCGCCCGCTTGCGGCGCGAGCGCCGGGTGTCATTGAAACTGTCGGTTGGAGTTGGCGCTTCAGCGCTCGCTCCAACCCTATGTAAAGCTCAATTCCGCAGGACGACCATGACCCTTATCGTCACCGGCGCGGCCGGCTTTATCGGCAGCAATATCGTAAAAGCGCTCAACGAGCGCGGCGAACAACGCATCATCGCCGTCGACAATCTCACGCGCGCCGACAAGTTCAAGAACCTGGTCGATTGCGAGATCGACGACTATCTCGACAAGACCGAATTCGTCGAACGCTTTGCGCGCGGCGATTTCGGCAAGGTCCGCGCGATCTTCCACGAAGGCGCCTGTTCGGACACGATGGAAACCGACGGCCGCTACATGATGGACAACAACTTCCGCTACAGCCGCGCGGTACTCGACGCGTGCCTCGCGCAGGGCGTGCAGTTTCTGTACGCATCGTCCGCGGCGACGTATGGCGGCTCGAGCCGCTTCGTGGAAGAGCGCGAAGTGGAGCAACCGCTCAACGTCTACGGCTATTCGAAGTTCCTGTTCGATCAGGTGATTCGCCGCGTGCTGCCCACCGCGAAAAGCCAGATTGCCGGCTTTCGTTACTTCAACGTCTACGGCCAGCGCGAAACGCACAAGGCGCGGATGGCGTCGGTTGCGTTCCACAACTTCAACCAGTTCCGCGCCGAGGGCAAGGTCAAGCTGTTCGGCGAATACAACGGCTATGCTGCCGGCGAGCAGACGCGCGATTTCGTTTCGGTGGAAGACGTGACGAAGGTCAATCTGCACTTCTTCGATCACCCGGAGAGGTCGGGCATCTTCAATCTCGGCAGCGGCCGTGCACAGCCGTTCAACGACATTGCGACGACCGTCGTCAACACGTTGCGCGCGCTCAACAACGAGCCGCCGCTCTCGCTTGCCGAGCAGGTGCAGCGCGGCTTGATCGAGTACATTCCGTTTCCCGATGCGCTGCGCGGCAAGTACCAGTGCTTCACGCAGGCCGATCTCACGAAGCTGCGCGCAGCTGGTTACGATGAGCCGTTCCTGAGCGTGCAGGAAGGCGTCGATCGTTACGTACGTTGGCTATTCGGCCAGCTATAAATCATTCGCAGACCTCTCTAAACTTGGAATCTCCTGGACGGTGATCGTCACCGGTCAGGTTGTAAGAGGGAGATTCCATATGTTGCGAAAAATCATGGTTACGGCGGCAATGCTCGCCGCATTCGGCCACGCCTACGCGTCGGTCGACATCAATACGGCCAACGAGGCTGGGCTGCGTGGCATCAAGGGCATTGGCCCCGCCAAGGCGAAAGCCATTCTCGAAGAGCGCGACGCGCACGGTCCGTTCAAGGATCCCACGGATCTCAGCAAGCGTGTCAAAGGCATGGGCGGGCATACCGTCGAGCGCCTGCAGGCGGAAGGTCTCGCTGTCGGTCCGGCTGGTGCTGCTGCTGGGGTACAGGCTGCGGCGCCTGCGCAGGGCAACGCCGCGACCGCTGCGACCGCAGTGTCTCAGCCGGCTACGGCAACGGGTGCGCAAAAGGGTAGCGCGGCAGTGGTGGTGAAGAAATAGACGCATGCGGCGGCGCGTGGTTATGCGCGCGCCGCCGTATCGTTTAGCGTTCCTTCAGGTTGGAGTGAAGTCGGCATACAACACTCCTTCAGCTGTCACTCAGATGACTGGCTCCCGCGGTACTCGGCCGCGGGCTTTTTGCGTTGCACGCCGTTTATACCTATACGTTATATCGGCATACCTTTGCGACGATGCATCCATGCCGTTACAAGGGCCGCACGGCAGGGCGACGCACGGTGGTTTAGAATCGTTGGATTCAATACTCCGCGCAGCGACAGCACCCCATATGGCTTACAAAACGATTGAAGACACGATCGGCAATACGCCGCTCGTCCAGCTTGTCCGCTTGCCTGACGATGAGATCCGCAGCCGCAACAACGTGATCCTCGGCAAGCTCGAGGGTAACAATCCGGCGGGCTCGGTGAAGGACCGCCCGGCATTGTCGATGATCAAGAAGGCCGAAGCGCGCGGGCGCATCAAGCCGGGCGACACGCTGATCGAAGCCACTAGCGGCAACACCGGTATCGCGCTGGCGATGGCGGCTGCTGTTCGTGGCTACAAGATGGTGCTGATCATGCCGGAAGACCTGTCCGTCGAGCGTCGTCAGAGCATGGCTGCGTACGGCGCGCAGATCGTGCTTACGCCGGTGACGGGTGGCATGGAATACGCACGCGATCTCGCCGAGCAGATGCAGCGCGAAGGCAAGGGCATCATCCTCGACCAGTTTGCGAATCCGGATAATCCGATCGCTCACTACGAATCGACCGGTCCGGAAATCTGGCAGGAAACCGAAGGGCGTATCACGCACTTCGTTTCGGCCATGGGCACTACCGGCACGATCATGGGCGTGTCGCAGTATCTGAAAGAACAGAATCAGGCCATCGAGATTATTGGTGCGCAGCCGGAAGAGGGTTCGCGCATTCCGGGTATCCGCAAATGGCCGGAAGCGTATCTGCCGAAGATTTTCGACCGCAGCCGTGTGGATCGCGTCGAGAACGTGAGTCAGGCGGCGTCGGAAGCGATGGCGCGCAAGATGGCGGCAGTGGAAGGGATTTTTTGCGGTATTTCCTCGGCGGGTGCTTGCGAGGTGGCGTTGCGCATTGCGCGGCAGGTCGAGAACGCGACCATTGTGTTCGTGGTATGCGATCGCGGCGATCGGTATCTTTCGACGGGCGTGTTCCCGGCGTGATGGAGCTTGAGTAAACGCGGCGGATGCGCTTGATGGGTCATTCGCCAAACAAAAAAGCGCCGGCTATGACCGGCGCTTTTTTGTTCAGGCCGTGCTTCGAACACGGTAAGCCGGTTGCGCGCGCTTATTGCGAGTCTGACGAGTCCGGCGCAGGCGCAGGCATACCCATCGGCGGAGGCATCGGGCTGGCCGAAGGAGGCACGGCCATCGTCGCGGGCGCGGAAGAGGGCGGCAACGAACCCGCTGGCATCGAAGACGGCGGCATTGAATTCCGAGTGACGGAGTTTGGCGGCATCGCACCCTGCGGCAGCGCCCCTGGCGCCATCGAACCAGGCGGCACCGCACCCTGTGGCACCAACCCCGGCGGCGTGGACCCAGGTGCGCCGTGGTTGTCCAGATCGCCGGACGCCTCCAGTTGGGCCTTGATTCTCTCGCCGAGCTGATACACCGACAGCGCATAGAAGAAGCTACGGTTATAGCGCGTCAGCACGTAGAAATTCTTCAACCCCAGCTTGTATTCGGTAGGCATCCCGGGCGTGGGCAAGTCGATGATCGTCACCGGCGTGGCGGCCTCGGCGTTCATATCGAGGCCCGGCTGATCGAGCAGCATGCCGGCGTGCAGCAATTGCTCGAGCGGCCAGTGCGGTTCGGGTTGACCATCCGCGCCAGCTTGCGCGATACCCTGGCTGCCGGCATCCGAGCCGATGTTCCACACCACCGGTCGACCGTTTTCCCAGCCGTTCTGTTTCAGATAATTTGCCACACTGCCGATTGCGTCAGCCTGACTGTTGCGCAAATCGATCTGCTTGTTGCCGTCATACGAGATCGCATACTGCACGATGCTGCTCGGCAGAAATTGCGGAATACCGATGGCCCCGGTGTACGAGCCGAGCACCGAGGTCGGATCGATTTGCGAGTCGCGGGTCCAGACCAGATAGTCCTCGAGATTCTTGCGGAAGGTCTGCTCGCGATCGGCGCGGTTCGGGGTGTTCGGGTAATCGAAAGCGAGGGTCGTCAGCGCGTCGAGCACGCGGAAGTTGCCCATGAAGCGCCCGTAGATGGTTTCCACGCCGAGAATGCCGACAATCACTTCCGGCGGCACGCCGAATTGCTCATAGGCACGCTGCAGTGTGGCCTGGTTGTTACGCCAGAAGCGCACACCCGCGTTGATGCGGATCGGATCGAGGAAGCGCGCCTGATAGGAGCGCCAGTTCTTCACGGACGGCGCGGTCGACGGCGCCGGCGTGACGAGCTTGACTGCGGTCGCCGAGTAGCTGACGCCGGCAAACAGCGCGTGCAACGCGGTGGGATCGAAGTCATAGCGCGCCACCATGTCGTTGATAAAGCCGTCGACATCCGGATTGTTTGCGTAGCGCTGCGGAATGATCTCTTCTTCAAAGGTCTGCCCTTGCGGTACCGCCTGCTGGGGCTGACTTTGCGCGACCAGCAACGGAGGTCTGGCGACGCTGGTCTGTGCCTCGGCCGGACTGGCTGCCGCGAACGCGCACCATGCAACGTATAGCGCAGCGGCCATGTTCTGGATGCATAGCCGGTTTCGTGCGGACAGAGCAAGCTTAACGGTCATAGTGAACTGGGAGCGCAGTGCGAAGGGGTCGGAGGGCGGCAGAAGATTACGGGGCAGTATACCCGAGGCCCATTGCAGAACTGTGCAGAACCGTTGCTACAGTCCGAAGCGTGCAGAGGGTGTGGTAACTTGATGGTGTTGGGCGCGCCGCACGTGCGCGCCTTTGGACGGAGACACGCGGTTCGCGTTCGCGCGACGCGTCGCAGAAGAGAATCATGGCAACAGCCTTCTATTCCCACGCAGACTGCCTGCTGCACGAGATGGGCGCATGGCATCCGGAATGTCCAGCGCGCCTGCAGGCAATCGAAGATCAACTGATCGCAAGCCGGATCGACGCGCTGATCGAACGCGAGTCGCCGCCGCTTGCCGATGAAGCCGCGCTCCTGCGCGTACATACCCAGGCGCACGTCGACTATGTGCGGAGCCGTTCACCAGACGCAGGTTACGCGGAGATCGACCCGGACACGTCGATGAATCCGCACACCTGGCAAGCCGCGCTGCGTGCCGCGGGTGCCGCGGTGGCCGCGACCGATGCCGTCATTGAGGGACGCTACGACAACGCCTTCTGCAGCGTGCGCCCACCGGGTCACCACGCCGAGCCGGCCCGTGCGATGGGCTTCTGCTTCTTCAACAACGTTGCGATCGCGGCGCGTCATGCGTTGGAAGTGCATGGTCTGCAGCGGGTGGCGATTATCGATTTCGACGTCCACCACGGCAACGGCACCGAGGCCGCTTTTTCCGGCGACTCGCGGGTGCTGATGTGCAGCTTCTTCCAGCATCCGTTTTATCCATACACCGGGGCCGACAATCAGGCGCCCAACATGGTCAACGTGCCGATGCCGGCGCGCTCGAAGGGCATGGAAGTGCGCGAGGCGGTGGACATGCTGTGGCTGCCGCGCCTGCATGCGTTCAAGCCGGAGATGGTGTTCGTGTCGGCGGGTTTCGACGCGCATCGCGAGGACGATCTCGGCAATATGGGCCTCGTCGAGGCCGACTACGTGTGGCTGACCGAGCAGGTTCGCGAGATCGCCAACCGACATGCGAATGGGCGGATCGTGAGCTGTCTGGAGGGTGGGTATAACCTGTCGGCGCTTGGGCGCAGCGTGGTCGCGCACTTGAAGGCGCTGGCGGAGATCTGATTGCGTCGATGCGCCTCTGAGCGGTGTTCGCGGACTTCTTCGCGAGGTCGGAGCGCCGGGTGAACTGGGCGAACCAAAGCGAGGGTGGATGATGAATTCGGACAATCAAACCTCTGGCATGGCTGGCACAAGCGCTTCGGGAGCCGGCAGGGGAGGAGCAGGCGCTGCAGAATCCTGCGTCGCCAAAACTCCTGAGGCGGCAAACGGCGCAGCACTCGTCGAGGTTACGCATGATGCCTATGGCGTCCTCGGTGTCGTGCGTTTGACGATGAACCGGCCCGAGGCGTTTAACGCGTTGTCCGAGGCCTTGCTCGACGCGTTGCAGGACGCGCTCGCGTCCATCGCGCAAACGGATGCGCGCGTTGTGGTGATCGAAGGCGCGGGTCGCGCCTTTTGCGCGGGACACGATCTGAAAGAGATGCGTTCGAAGCCATCGCTTGCCTACTATCAGGCGCTGTTCAGCCGCTGCACGAAGCTGATGTTGGCGATCCAGCGCTTGCCGCAACCGGTGATTGCACGTGTACATGGGATTGCGACCGCCGCCGGTTGCCAGCTGGTCGCGATGTGCGATCTGGCTGTTGCGGCCGACACGGCGCGCTTTGCGGTATCCGGGGTCAATCTGGGGCTGTTTTGCGCGACGCCTGCGGTGCCGTTGTCACGTAATCTGTCGCGGAAGGCGGCGCTCGAAATGTTGCTGACCGGCGACTTCATCGATGCGCACGAGGCCCGTCAGCAAGGCCTCATCAACCGCGTTGCAGCAGCGGACGAACTCGATGCGGCAGTCGCCGCGCTGGCGTCGAGCATTTGCGCGAAGCCCGTCGAGGCGGTACGCGCCGGCAAGGGCCTCTTTTACCGCCAACTCGAGATGGGCGTCGAGGCAGCGTATCAGCTCGCTGGCCAGACGATGGCTTGCAACATGATGGACGAGTCCGCGCTCGAAGGCGTCCAGGCCTTCATCGACAAGCGGGCCCCGGACTGGCACCGCTGAGTTTGAGAGCTCCCGGCGTGCTGGCGCCGCGCACAGGCATCCCTCACTGCGCATCGGTTATACGAGGCTCAACTGCAATGCGCCTCAATCCATCCAATCAGTTCACCGATCACCCGCTCGCGGTCGAGGTCGTTCATCGTTTCGTGATAGCTCGCTTCGTGCAGCGTGAGCGTTTTATCGGGCGAACCGGCATGCTTGCCGAAAACGCGGCTACCTTCGGGTTCCGTGAGTTTGTCAGCGGTGCCGTGGTACACCAGCAATGGCACACGCAAACCCGCACGGCCGCGCTCGATACGCTGCATTGCCAGCAGAATCTCCGCGCCGGTGCGCGCGGGAATCGAACCGTGGTGCACCAATGGATCGTTGCGATTCGCCTCGACCACTGCGGGGTCGCGCGAGAGCAGCGCCGCGTCTATCTTCATGGCCGGAAAGCCTGGCCAGACGCGGCTGATGATCTGACTCATGGTCAGCATCCAGCGCGGTACGTCGCGCCCTGGGGCGAGTGCGGGGCTCGACAGGATGAGACCCGCCAACTTATGACCACTGCCCGGCAGACGCTCGATGGCATATAGCGCGGCAATTGCCCCGCCCATGCTGTGGCCCATCAGAAACAACGGGGCATTGTCGTGCGCGGCGACGCTGAGCAAGGCCTCGGCGTCGAGCAGATAGTCGTCGAAGCGCTCGATGCGGGCCCGCTTGCCGGGCGCGCTGCCATGGCCGCGCAGGTCGATGGCGAGCAGTTCGATGCCGGCGGCGTTCAGTCGCCCGGCGAGCGCCGCGTAGCGTCCTGCATGTTCCGCTAGCCCGTGAACCAGTGCGACCGTCGCCCGCCGGCCGCCGACGGCGGGCCAACGGTACAGCGGCAACTCGGTTCCGTCGCGGGTCGTGACAGTCGACAACGCGGCCGCACCGCCTCGTTTCACGGCGTCCACACCGGTCGCACCGCCTGCATCTCCCGCTGCTCCTGCCGCACCCGCAGGCGACGGCCGAGCATTGTTGTCCTGAGTAGTCTCCATATCCGCCGTGTTTATTCATTGTGGTTCTGATGCGCCCGATCATAGCCGCACGCTCGTGACACGCGCGAGCACCGCGCGCGGGACTCGCCTCTAATTCCTCCCAGTTATGAAAAGATCGGAATTGATTATTAAAGGGAATGTCGACGCTGCGGTAGAATCGCGGCTCAAATCCCAAATAAAAGTCACGGCGGCCGCTTGCCGGGAGCGCATCTACGCTCGCGGGCAGTTCCGCCGTTTCGTTTTTTCATGATCGAAATACGTAATATTTCCCAGCGCTTCGCTGGGCCCCGGGGCTGGGTTGAGGCGTTGCACAAGGTCAACCTGTCGATTCCGGCGGGCGAGGTGTTCGGCATCATCGGCCGCAGCGGCGCGGGCAAGAGCACGCTGGTTCGCACCATCAACCTGCTGACGCGCCCCTCCGAAGGCAATATCGTCGTCAACGGCCGCGATCTCACGACGCTCTCCGCCGCGCAACTGCGCGAGGCGCGTCGCGAGATCGGCATGATCTTCCAGCATTTCAACCTGCTCTCATCGCGCACCGTGTACGAGAACGTCGCGTTGCCGCTCGAGCTCGCCGGCATGAAGCGCGACGAGATCGACGCGAACGTGCTGCCGCTGCTGGAACTGGTTGGCCTCACCGCGCAGAAAGACCGTTATCCGGCGCAGATCAGCGGCGGCCAGAAACAGCGTGTGGGGATTGCCCGGGCGCTTGCCAGCAAGCCGAAGGTGTTGCTGTCCGACGAGGCCACCTCGGCGCTCGATCCGGAAACCACCCGCTCGATTCTCGAACTGCTCGAGCGCATCAATCGCGAGCTCGGCCTGACTATCGTGCTGATCACCCATCAGATGGATGTGATCAAGCAGGTTTGCGACCGCGTCGCGGTGCTCGATGCGGGCAAGGTCGTCGAACACGGCAAGGTCATCGATGTCTTCCTGCAGCCGCATCACGAAGTGACACGCGCGCTGATCGGCGACGTGATCGCCCAGGAGCTGCCGCCTGCGCTGAAGGCGCGCGTTGCCGAGCGCCTGAAGACCGGCCGCGGCCATCTGCTGCGGCTCGCTTTCACGGGCACGGGTGTCGATCAACCGATCCTTTCTGAAACGATTCGTCGCTACGAGCTCGATTTCAACATCCTGCACGGCCAGATCGACGAGATCCAGGGGCAGGCATTCGGCTCGCTCGCGGTGCTCGCCGGTGGCGAACCGGAGAAGGTAGCGCAGGCGCTGACGTATCTGCGCGAGCAAGGCGTGGTGGTGGAGGAAATGTCCTATGTTGAGTGAAATGCTGGATATGTTCGTCCAGTCGTTCTGGGAGACGCTCATCATGGTGGGCATCTCCGGACTGGTGGGCGCTGCGGTGGGCTTGCCGCTCGGCGTGCTGCTGTATCTGACGGACCGTCAGGGCGTGTTGCAGAACGTCGCGCTGAATCGCTCGATGGGTGTCGTCATCAATGCGGTGCGTTCGACGCCCTTCATCATCCTGCTGGTCGCTGTGATTCCGTTTACGCGCATCGTGGTCGGTTCGTCGATTGGTACCGCTGCGGCCGTCGTGCCGTTGACGATCGCCGCGGCGCCGTTCATCGCGCGTCTGGTGGAAACGGCGCTGCGTGAAGTAGACCGCGGTCTGATCGAAGCCGCTCAGGCGATGGGTGCTACCACCAGTCAGATCGTCTTCAAGGTGCTGTTGCCGGAATCGTGGCCTGGCGTGGTCGCCGGTCTGACGATTACGTTCGTGTCGCTGGTGGGCTACTCGGCGATGGCCGGCGCAATCGGCGGCGGCGGCCTCGGCGATCTGGGCATCCGTTATGGCTATCAGCGTTACGAGCCGGACGTGATGTGGACGGTGGTGCTGATCCTGATCGTGTTTGTCCAGTTGGTGCAGTCTTTCGGGGATTGGCTCGTGCGGCGTCTGAGCCATAAATAAAACAAGGGTTGGCGAAACCCGTTTGAAGGGATTGGAGAAGGTCAGTCATGCAACGTCGTTTTATTCTGAAGGTCGCGGCCGCTCTCGGCGCGGCAACATTATTCGCCGCCAACACTGCGGCTTACGCTGACGACACGATCAAGGTCGGCGTCACGGGCGGTCCGCACGCGGAGTTGATGGACGTGGTGAAGAACGTCGCCGCGAAGAACGGTCTGAACATCAAGATCGTCGAATTCGCGGACTACGTGCAGCCGAACGCCGCGCTCGCCAGTGGCGATCTCGACGCCAACAGTTATCAGCACGACCCCTACCTCGAAGCGCAAGTGAAGGATCGCGGCTACAAACTGATCCGCATTGCCGATACGGTGACCTTCCCGATGGGCATCTACTCGAAGAAGATCAAGTCGCTCGCCGAGTTGCAGCCGGGCGCGAAGATCGCCGTGCCGAACGATCCGACCAACGGTGGCCGCGCGCTGCTGCTGTTGCAAAAGCAAGGACTGCTGAAGCTGCGGACTGATGCCGGCCTGAAGGCCACGCCGCTGGATATCGTCGACAATCCCAGGAAGCTGAAGATCGTCGAACTCGACGCTGCGCAGATCCCGCGCTCGCTCGGCGACGTGGATGCGGCGGCGATCAACACCAACTACGCGATGCAAGCGGGGCTGAAGCCGAAACAGGACGCGATTGCGATCGAGGATCCCAAGGGGCCGTACGTGAATGTCATCGCAATTCGAGAGGCTGACCGGAACAAGCCTTGGGTCGCGAAGCTGGTCGCGGCGTATCACTCGCCGGAAGTGAAGCAGTACATCGACACGAAGTACGGCGGCGCGGTGATCGCCTCCTGGTAAGGCCCACCGTCAGATACCGCATGAGTTCTATCGACGGCAAACGATGAATTAGAGTCGCGAATCGGAACCCGGGGTTGTCACCCGGGTTTTTTCGGGATTAAAATAGAACGATCGTTCGTTATTGCTGTCACGCCGCTGAGGAGCGCTATCCTCGATGTAAACCAGCCTGCGGCACGGCTGTCGCCGAGAGCCAGTCGTTATAATGTCCGTTGGGTTGACGTATTCGTAACTTTGGAGCGTGTGCATGAAAATCCTGGTGCCAGTGAAGAGAGTGGTCGACTACAACGTGAAAGTCCGGGTGAAATCGGACGGCACGGGCGTCGACATTGCGAATGTAAAGATGTCGATGAATCCGTTCGACGAGATCGCCGTGGAAGAGGCGGTGCGTCTGCGGGAAGCGGGCGTGGCGACCGAAGTGATCGCCGTGTCGGCGGGCGTGACGCAGGCGCAGGAAACGTTGCGCACGGCGCTCGCGATCGGCGCGGATCGCGCGATCCTGATCGAGTCGTCGGAAGAACTGCAGCCGCTGGCTGTCGCCAAGCTGCTCAAGGCGCTGGTCGACAAGGAACAGCCATCGCTGATCATTCTCGGCAAGCAGGCCATCGACGACGATTCGAACCAGACCGGCCAGATGCTGGCTGCCCTGGCAGGGTTGCCGCAGGCGACATTTGCGTCGAAGGTTGTCGTGGCTGATGGCAAGGCAACGGTATCGCGCGAGGTGGACGGCGGCGCGGAAACGCTGTCGCTGACGCTGCCGGCTGTGGTCACCACGGATCTGCGCCTGAACGAGCCGCGTTACGTCACGCTGCCGAACATCATGAAGGCGAAGAAGAAGCCGCTGGAGACGCTCAAGCCGGAAGACCTCGGTGTTGACGTGACTCCGCGCCTGAAGACGCTGAAAGTCGTCGAGCCGCCCAAGCGCTCCGCTGGCGTGAAGATCGCCGATGTGAAGACGCTGGTCGAGAAGCTCAAGACCGAAGCCAAGGTGCTGTGAGGAGACGGACGAAATGACGATTCTGGTAATTGCGGAACACGACAACGCATCGCTGAAGGCTGCGACGCTGAACACGGTGGCAGCGGCAGCCAAGATTGGCGGCGATGTGCACGTGCTGATCGCAGGTCACAACGCGCAGGGCGCGGCGGACGCTGCAGCCAAGGTCGCAGGTGTCGCCAAGGTGTTGCTGGCCGATGCGCCGCAACTCGAAGCAGGCCTCGCGGAAAACGTCGAAGCGACGGTGCTGAACATCGCGAAGGACTACTCGCATATCCTCGCGCCCGCTACCGCGTACGGCAAGAACATCGCCCCGCGTATCGCAGCGAAGCTCGACGTCGCACAGATCAGCGATATCACCGCCGTGGATTCCGCCGACACGTTCGAGCGCCCGATCTACGCAGGTAATGCGATCGCAACGGTGCAGTCGAGCGATCCGGTCAAGGTCATCACGGTGCGTTCCACCGGCTTCGACCCGGTGGCAGCAGAAGGTGGCAGCGCAGCGGTCGAGAAGATCGAAGCCGCAGCCGACAGCGGCCTGTCGCAGTTCGTGAGCCGTGAAGTCACGAAGCTGGACCGTCCAGAGCTGACGTCGGCGTCGATCATCGTTTCCGGTGGCCGGGGTCTGGGCAGTGGCGAGAACTATACGAAGGTGCTCGAGCCGCTGGCGGACAAGCTGAACGCGGCACTAGGTGCCTCGCGTGCCGCAGTGGACGCCGGCTTTGTGCCGAACGACTATCAGGTGGGCCAGACGGGCAAGATCGTCGCGCCGCAACTGTACGTCGCGGTGGGCATCTCGGGTGCGATCCAGCATCTGGCCGGCATGAAGGACTCGAAGGTCATCGTGGCGATCAACAAGGATCCGGAAGCGCCGATTTTCAGCGTCGCCGATTACGGTCTGGTGGGCGATCTGTTCACGGTAGTGCCGGAACTGGTGAGCGAACTCGGCTGACCATAACAGCGCCATAAAAAAGGCGTCTGGCAGCAAACGAAGGGACGCAGGGACCGATAAGTCCAGCGTCCCTTTTTATATCGCAGGCAGGAGGAGAACTGAAATGAGCTATACGGCGCCCGTCAAGGACATGTTGTTCGTGATGAAAGAACTGGCCGCACTCGAAGACATTGCGAAGTTGCCCGGTTTCGAAGATGCCAACCTCGACACCGCGCAGGCCGTGCTCGAAGAATCGGCCAGGCTGTGCGGCGAAGTGCTGGCGCCGTTGAACGTCGAAGGCGATCGCAACCCCAGTAGCTGGAAGGACGGCAAGGTCACGGCAACGCCGGGTTTTGCCGAGGCGTTCCGGCAATTCGCCGAGGGAGGCTGGCAGGGTGTGCAACATCCTTTGGACTACGAAGGTCAAGGGTTGCCAAAGCTGATCGCAACGCCGTGCGTCGAAATGCTCAACGCGTCCAATCTCTCCTTCGCGCTATGTCCGCTGCTCACCGACGGCGCGATCGAAGCGCTGTTGACTGCCGGCACGGAGGCCCAGAAACAGACCTATGTGCCTAGGCTGATCTCCGGCGAATGGACCGGCACGATGAACCTCACCGAGCCGCAGGCCGGCTCGGATCTCGCGCTGGTGCGCACGCGTGCCGAACCGCAGGGCGACGGCTCGTTCAAACTGTTCGGCACCAAGATTTTCATCACTTGGGGCGAGCACGACATGGCGAAGAACATCGCCCATCTCGTGCTGGCCCGCACGCCGGGTGCGCCGGAAGGCGTGAAGGGTATTTCGCTCTTTATCGTGCCGAAGTTCCTCGTCAATGACGACGGCTCGCTCGGCGAGCGCAACGACGTGCATTGCGTGTCGATCGAGCACAAGCTCGGTATCAAGGCGAGCCCGACGGCCGTGCTGCAGTTCGGCGATCACGGTGGCGCGATCGGTCATCTGATCGGCGAAGAGAATCGCGGTCTCGAGTACATGTTCATCATGATGAACGCCGCGCGCTTTGCAGTGGGCATGCAGGGTGTGGGCGTATCGGACCGTGCGTATCAGAAGGCGGTCGCGTACGCCAAAGACCGCGTGCAAAGCCGGCCGGTCGATGGCTCGGCCAGGCAGTCGGTTTCGATCATTCATCACCCCGACGTGCGCCGCATGCTCGCGACGATGCGTGCGTTGACCGAAGGCTCGCGCGCACTCGCTTACGTCGCCGCCGCGCATTGCGATATCGCGCACCGTCACCCGGACGAAGCGAAGCGCAACGAGCACCAGGCGATCTACGAGTTCCTCGTGCCGATCGTAAAGGGCTGGAGCACGGAGTTGTCGATCGACGTGACCAGTCTCGGCGTGCAGGTGCATGGCGGCATGGGGTTTATCGAAGAGACCGGCGCGGCCCAGTACTATCGCGACGCGCGGATTCTGCCGATTTACGAAGGCACCACCGCGATCCAGGCGAATGACCTCATTGGACGCAAGACGTTGCGTGACGGTGGCGCGGTGGCGAAGTCGCTGCTGGACGGTATTGCGCAAACGGTCGAAGCACTCGGCTCGCAGCAAGGCGCGGCTTTCGAGTCGATGCGGCGTCAGCTCGCGCAGGGACATCGTGCGTTGACGGCGGCGGTGGAGTTTGTTGTCGCCAACACGAAGCGCGATCCGAATGCGGTGTTTGCCGGCAGCGTGCCGTATCTGAAACTGGCGGGCATCGTGCTCGGCGGCTGGCAGATGGCGCGTGCGTTGCTGGTGGCTGCGGAGAAGCGTACCGAAGATCCGTCGTTCTATGGGGCGAAAATCGCGACCGCGCAGTTCTACGCGGAGCATGTGCTGCCGCAGGCGGTCGCGCTTGAAGTGGCGATTGTCAGCGCGAAGGGGGATGAGGGTGTGCTGGCGCTGTCGGAGGATCAGTTTTGACGTTGCGCGTGAATTGAGTGCGAGACTGCGTGATCGATGAGATCACGCGAAAAACAAACGGCGCCTGGAAGCTTGCAGGCGCCGTTTGTTTTGAGAGGGGCGGACAGCGTTACTGTCGTTCCGGTTGGTAACTTGCCAAATCGCTCAGGCGTAAGCCGGACGCGTTGCACCACCCGTTTCGCCGAGGTAGCGATGCACCGACAGGTCGTCCGCCTGAATGGCAGGCTGCTTGCCCGACATCAGGTCCGCCAGCAGTTGGCCCGAGCCGCACGACATGGTCCAGCCGAGCGTGCCATGGCCGGTATTCAGGAACAGGTTCGACACCGGCGTGCGGCCGACAATCGGCGTGCCGTCCGGGGTCATCGGACGCAGGCCGGTCCAGAAGCTAGCCTTGGCCGTGTCGCCACCGCCCGGGAACAGGTCGTTCACGCACATCTCGAGCGTCTCGCGACGCGCCTGACGCAGCGACTTGTCGAAGCCAACAATCTCCGCCATGCCGCCGACGCGAATCCGGTCGTCGAAACGCGTAATCGCAATCTTGTAGGTTTCATCGAGCACGGTCGACACCGGCGCGGCCGCGGCATTGACGATTGGCGCGGTGATCGAATAGCCCTTCAGCGGATACACCGGAATCTTGACGATGTCCGCGAGGAACTTCGTCGAATACGAACCGAGCGCCACTACGAACGCGTCGGCGCGTACCAGTTCACTACCGCATTGCACGCCGGCGATCCGGCCGCCCGCCATGGCGAGCGCGTCGATCGGCGTGTTGTAGCGGAATGTCACGCCCAGTTCTTCAGCCAGCGCCGCGAGGCGCGTGGTGAACATCTGGCAATCGCCGGTTTCGTCGCCCGGCAGACGCAGGCCGCCCGTCAGCTTGTGGGCAGTTGCAGCGAGTGCTGGCTCGGCACGCGCGAGTTCGTCCGGCGACAGCAGTTCGAACGGCACATTAGCGTCTTTCAGCACGGCGATGTCTTTCGCGGCGCCGTCGAATTGCTGCTGCGTGCGGAACACCTGCAGCGTGCCGCCGGTACGGCCTTCGTACTGGATGCCGGTGTCGGCGCGCAGGGCCTGCAGGCAGTCGCGGCTGTATTCGGCAAGGCGCACCATACGGCCCTTGTTGACCGCATAGCGCGACGACGTGCAGTTCTGCAGCATCTGCCACATCCATTGCAACTGGAATTGCGTGCCGTCGAGGCGGATGGCAAGCGGCGCGTGCTTCTGGAACATCCACTTGACAGCCTTCATCGGCACGCCCGGCGCGGCCCACGGCGACGCGTAGCCCGGCGAGATCTGGCCAGCGTTGGCGAAGCTCGTTTCGAGCGCCGGACCGGCTTCGCGGTCGATCACCGTGACTTCATGACCGGCGCGTGCAAGATAATAAGCGCTCGTCACCCCGACGACGCCACTGCCCAAAACGACGACTCGCATAGCTGCTCCAGAAGGTTCTTTGGGGCTCGCGCGTCCTTGGAGAAATCAGCTCGTTTGTAGATAATTCGATTAACGAGGTGATACGCTTTCAGCCCAGTGTTATCCGCTATAGTATTGAGTGTCAGGTAGGTTTTGTTATTGTATTTTTCAGATTTTTAGTAAAAAGACCATGCGAACACACCGTCAACCGATCCGTGCGCTCGACAAGCTCGATCACAAGATTCTCAGGCTGCTTCAGCAGGACGGCCGGATGGCGATGAAAGACCTCGCCGAACAGGTTGGGCTGTCGGTTACGCCGTGCATCGAACGGGTCAAGCGGATGGAGCGCGACGGCGTGATCACCGGCTACCACGCGCGTGTCAATCCGGCTGAGCTGGGCGCTGCGCTGCTGGTGTTTGTCGAGATTACGCTCGACCACAAGAGCGGCAACATGTTCGACCAGTTTCGCCGCGAGGTGCAGAAGATTCCCGAGGTGCTCGAGTGTCATCTGGTGTCGGGCGACTTCGACTACCTCATCAAGGCCCGCATTGGCGAGATGGCCGACTACCGGAAGCTGCTCGGCGATATCCTGCTGCAGCTGCCCGGGGCGGTGCAGTCGAAGAGCTACGTGGTGATGGAAGAAATCAAGGAAACCTTGACGATCGCGGTGGGCGAATAGGCCGCCGGTAAGGTAAAGACGGGACTCGACAAACGGCTCAAACACTGTATATTTATACAGTACCGGTAAGCCGTTTTTTCGTTTCCGTTTTCTGTTTTGGCCTGACCTCGCCGTGACTGATTCCGTCCCCGAATATCCGATCGCTCCGCCTACGCCCCACAAAGGGCGCGGTGCCGTGACGAACCTGCAAGGCCGCTATGAGCTTGACCAGCGCGAAGCGGTGGACGACGGCTGGGCGCTAAATGAGGAAGAGGACGGCAGTTCACCCAAGTTGCGCACGCAGATCTTTGAAGAGCGTGCCAAAACCATCCTGACCCGCAACGCATCGCCCGACATCCCGTTTAACGTCTCGCTCAATCCTTATCGCGGTTGCGAACACGTTATGCGACAATGTAGTTGTTCACTGACTTAGACTATAAGCAATTGGTTTTAATAAATATTTTTTATAGTTTAGGGCAAGCGCGGAGCGCGCGCAGCTTCAAGTGTGGTCAAGTCGTGAACCCGTAGGGCCATCCACAGCCTTGTGCTGTGGGTGGACGACTTGTCCACACGGATATTTGTCACATGAATTCGTTCGAGATTTCATCAGATGAAGTCGTAATTGCTGACGACGAGGACGTTTCTGATTGGTCGATAACGCGAGCGACTCATGGTCCAGTCGCGGTCGAACATGGCAAGTCGACTGTAATTCTCAAACATGCGAGAAACCGGCCTCTACCAAAGGGATTTCCCATAATCCTGGACGACAAAACAGGCATCATATGCGAGCCGGCTTTCATATTTCTCGCTGAAGAGTTTTCCGGGATAGGAGCGGCAGTGTTCGTTTTGAACACAGTCTTGGCCTATGCAAATGACTTGAAATCGTGGTTCGTATTTTTGGAAGAGTTTGGAGTTGCTTGGAATACGGCTACATCGGCCCATCTTAATTCTTTCCTCGAGTTTCTGAGTGGTGCCATTTCGCCTATTACTGGCGTTGAATACGCCGTTGGTACGATAAATCGGCGCCGGATGATTATTGCCAAGATGTATGAGTTCTGGCGAAAGCAGAACCTAGAATGCGCTGTTCCAGGGTCGCTTTTGAGCGAGCCCGACTTGTCAAAAAAAGCAAAGGGAAAGGCAAGAAGGCCGGTCGGGATACTTACCCCAATTCAGCAACAAACTCTCTTAAATGCGCTTGGCTGTGAGCCGAAAAAGTGGAATCCGGAGGATGCGTCGAAGTCATCAAGAAATCGGATATATGGCGATATTGCACTCATAACTGGTATGCGTATTTCCGAGATTTCCTCATTGAGGGCGTCACAATTCACTGGTTTCGCCGTTATCGACTTGGTGGAGACCGAATTATATCCGGTGAATGTTCGGCGAAAAGGAGGGATGGTAAAGCCTGTCCTATTTTCGGGAGACCTGATTTCTGAGATTTTGGATTACATCCAGGGCGAGAGGAATCATATTCTCAATTCTCTGAACATTAAGAGAAATTCGTTAATCTTAAACTCTTTGTCCGTTCATGCACACAAGGGGAAGCCTCCTTCTGTTCGAACTATTCAGCGAGAATTTTCCGAAGCTTGCATTAAGTTGGGATTCACTGAGGTCGTGGAGTGTACGTCATTCGCAATGAAGTCAAGCGACGAAATCATATCGGATACTTTCTCGAAAATTGTCTCGAAATATGTTTTTCATGACCTTCGCCACACATTTGCAGTTACGACCTACTACGCTCTGAAGTTTGCGGGAGACGAAGAGCCCTGGATGAATTTGGCTGACCGATTAGGGCACGCTGACCCTCGAACGACCATATCGATTTATTTGGCTGGTACTAGAACGTTCGAAGGTCGAGTCACCGACCGATTTATGGAGGCTATCCGTCGTGAAGTCTAAAACTGGCTCCCTGCTCTATTCTCAGCTTTCGAGTCAGCAAAAGCTCGTGCTTTCGAAAGGGTCGGCAGACGTATTGGTGGCTGACCAGTTTGGGAGTTTTACTGGTCCCAAAGAAAATTTGCCGAATTTCCAGAAGGCGCTGTCTATTCTGAGAATTGTGGTTGAGGGGTTTGCGATTGCCGAGGCAATAGTTGTCGGATACATAAGAGTTTGCAACGGGCAGAGCATCAAATCGAAGGGCGTTTATCGAATTCTTGTAACCAATTTGAATTTTGGTTTTTTGCAATTTTTACGTGAAAAAGACTCGACGGATATTGCTGTTGTTCAGATTGATACGGAGATGGTCTCCGACTTTTTGCTGTGGCTGAAGTCGGGTGAGCGTGGCCTGAGCGACGGTACCGCTAAACAGTATTTTTCTATATTCAGGCGCATACTGGAACGGTTGAGGGAAGAGCGATATAAACTCGCGGCCGACCTTTCGTTTCCGAGAAATCCCTTCCCCGACGTGCGCAGTAGTGTGAAGAAGACTAAGCGGTTGGATGACATCACATACGGAAAAGTCATCCGGGCTTGCATGTCTGAGATTGACCTTCAATTGAATGTCTTGCTGCCTGCCTGGGAATCGTGGGACTCAGACGAGATGGTTGAGCCAGATGACACGAAGAAGGGGTCCGGTCGCTATAGTGACATCAGAGCAGTTTGGACTTGGGTGCGCCGCAATGTTCCGGCTGGAACACTTTTGCCTACTTTGGAAGACATAGAGAAAACTCATCCGGATGTTTCGGATGCTGTTCAAAATCACCGTGCCTCTAACGTCACTCGGCCCTTTTACCCCAGCCCAGAGGGAATCTTCCCGTTCATCTTACTTTTGTTCGTGTACACCTTTGCTAACGCTGAACCGTTGTTTGGTCTGCTTCAGTCGGGTGTGGATGAGCAAGAAGTAATGGGGATTCGTCGAACGGTTCTGGATTTGTATAAAAACCGGTCTGATACCTATCAACGAACCTTCGCAAAGGACGAGAGCGACCGATTCTCGCCGGAACAACTTCTTAAGGTAATAGAGCGCTGGACCGGTCATATTCGACCGCTCGCGGGCTCGCACCCTCAGCACATCTTTTTATTTGCGACAAACAGGCGCCGCGTTCGTGGCTTCTACACTATCGAGCATGACGGTGTCGGTTCGGATGTCGCTTGGAATGCCGCGGTTGACAGGTTTTGCAAAAAATATGATTTGCCGAAAATTCAAACGCGAATCGTAAGAACGACGGGATTGGATGTAACTCGAGAATTGCACGATGATGACATTCTTGCGGTATCAGCAGTCGCTGGCACTAAAGCTGGGGCAACGTTGGAGTTCCATTATGAAGGCGAGCCGACGAAGCTTCGGCGTGCTGAGAAGCTTCTGCCGGTGATGGTCGCCTACGAGCGTTGGGCTTACCTTGGAGGGAAGCCTGATACTCGTCGCACTCCGGGAGATTCTGACGTACTTGCAGCTACGCCGGGTTGGGGGTGCCTGGACCCTTTTGCGTCACCGATTCCGGGCGAAAGGGAGGGGCGCAGTTGTCAGGCAATGGGACGATGCCCGGCATGCCCGCTCGGTTTTTTGGACTTGACTTCGCCATATGCGCTGGCGCGGGCAGTGCAACTCGCCGATGAGCTGAAGGCGGCACGGTACTATCTTGACCACTCGCGGTGGAAGGCTGCCTACGAGAGAGCGCTGCAATACCTATTGAAGAAATGGTTGCCAGCTTTCACATCGCCGGAGGTTATCGAAGCAGCAAAGAAGTTTTCGCTATCTCCGATAGGGAGGGTCGAATAATGGTCACGACAAATCCAAAGCGTGTGATGACGCCGGTTGACCGGAAAGAGATGCGAGTATCATCCCGGTCATTCTGGACCGATGACATATGGTACTTAGATAATCCGAAACCTGGTCAGAAAAACGTTATTTATTGGAAATATCTGCTGCCAGATGGAAGCTGGACGACTGACCCAGAGAACTTCGAGATTCTTGAGTCATTCCGAGAGGCGTTCTGGGGCATGTTGTCGGACGCAGGTTGGTACGGCACCACGTTGGCAGTTGGTGGTATGGAGAACATTGCCACCGGCGCCCGTTCTTTGTTCCGCTGGATGAATTACCGAGGCCTACGTTCTGTCGGAGACTTAACTCCTGTTAATCAGAATCTCTATCTTGAAGACATCCCGGGGATAGTTGTCTACGGGAACGACTTTTATGGAGAGCGGCTCCGTGACGCTGAGTTCGAGCCGGATGATTTTGAAGTCGAGGAGGATGACGAAACCGCGGATGTGGACGCTAGTCAATCGGTTGAGCGGGAATACGAAGAGACGTATTCGGACGAGGACGAGGGCGAGGGCGAGGGCGAAGTTGAGGAATCTGAGCGCGACCAGTTGACGTGGTCCAAAGTCACGGCACGTATAAAGCCAATCTATTTTCTATTCGCTCAAAAAGCAAAGTTGGCCGCGCGGGGTTTTGGTTTTATTCAAAACGAGCCCTTCGGTGGTAGGCGTCTGAATAAAGTCACCGGCACGATTGCTAAACATACCCTAAATCGAATTCCACCTTTGCCAGATGAGGTCGTCGGGCCGCTCCTAAGAATCGCCATCGAATGGCTTGAGGTCAGGTCGGCAGACATCCTTGCAATGCAAGATTTATTGCTCAATGCGCGAGCTGAGCGTGAAGATTCGGGAAATTATTTAACGCAAAAGGCGGGGCGTGTAAAAGCGGCATTGGAAAGTTACCAATTTTTAGATGGAAGCAACATTTACGAGCCGTGGGGTGTGAAAAATATAGGTGGTCTCGGTCAAAGGCATCCAGCAATCATCTTAAGATATTGTTTTAATCGTTTAAGAGACGCTTGTGTAATTGTGCTTCAATACCTTATCGGTATCCGGCCAAGTGAGGTTTGCGGTATTGCCGGCGGTATGAACGAGACGACTGGGCTTCCAACTTGTGTCGGCACTATCCGTCTGAGGTCAGGCTTTATGGAAGCGTTCAACCTTATATCTACGCTATCGAAAGGAGTCGAACGGCTTCGGTTGGAGGAGTGGTCGCTGGCGTGCCGGCCCGCAGGTTCGACGCATCTGCCTCTAACGGTTCTTGCTCTTCAGGTTCTTGAGCGGCTCATGTCGCCGTGGCGAAAGCTCGGTGGATATGACTCAATGATAGTCGGACTCACATTGGCACATTCTTTCCCGTACTCACCGGCAAACATAGAGCCGGTTAGCGTTGGGTTTTTGGGAAAACACCTAAAAATCTTTATCACGCGTGAAGTTGACTTTAGTGGCCTGCCAGACAAGAGTCATCGGGGCGAAAGCCTCGTGGAGTATCGCAAATCGGGCGGCCGGAATATTTCGGCTCGGCATGCGAGAAAGACGTTTGCGGCCTTCATTCTCGAGACCCGCGCTTCACTTCTCGGTGCGGTCAAGGACCACTTTAAGCACATGAGTGTTTCGACTACCGAGGGGGCCTATTTCCCGCAATCGACGCGTATGCGAGGCGACATAAACAGCGTAGGGACCTTGGACAGCGTATCGATGTTCATGCAGGCAGTTCGAGGGCGAAAGTTTGTTGGACGAATGGCTGAAGCAGTCCACCGTTACTTTAGTGGGCCTGAGTTTCAGGGAAACGTCGATGACAACGACCTCTTCAAGAAAATTAAGGCGTTCGTGATAAAACATGACCTGAGAATATTCTTCAACGACCATGGCAAATGTTTTATCAAGGTTGACCCGTTGGCTTCACGGTGTCGCCAGGCGACGGGTACCGCGCATATCATGATGACTAAGCCTGATTACACGGTTCGTTCTCCGAGCATGTGCGGAGGCTGTGCAGTCTTCGCTATGGATGCGGAAAACCTTCCGTTTTGGAAAGACAGAACCATTCGTTACGCGTCGGATGCAGAAGCCGCTAGGAAAGATGACAGGGAGCATGAGTATCGTGTCCATCTTGCGCGCGCGCAGCAGGCTGAGCAATTTGTCAAACTCTTGACGGATTTTGAAGATGACCGATGATTCTATGGAGCAAGACGATGTCGCTTCGGACTTTCTGCAAGCGCTTGAGCGGCTACAGCGAGGAGTCCCGGGCAATGAGGAACTGCAGAGCCGGCACGCAGCCGGTCGACTACGCGTCAACGTTGCTTCGGTCGCGTTGGAAGCAGGCCATTCGAGAACTCTTATCGGACACGACAAGTGTCCCTATCCTAATGTTCGGAAGCAGGTACTATTGGCCGTGAGGGGGGACCCAGAGAAGAAAAGCGAGACCCTCAAGAACAAAATAGTGCGTCTTCGAAATGAGAACTCTGAGCTTCAGGACAAGCTAGACCTTGTAGTGACCGCAAATGCCGAATTGCTGTTGCGTGTCCGGAATGCAGAGAAGGGGTTGTTTGGAGATGGGCGGCCGCTAAAACGCGCGACAAAATCAGAGAGGCTGGGAGCTATCTCGATTGTTGGTAAGAAGCAGTCTACGCCCTAGCGCAACCGATACTCGCAGACAGGTGTTCTAGGGCTCGAGTAGCTTACGCCCGTCGACGCGCACCGCCACTGGTACATTGGTCGCGTTGAATGACAAGGCAATGACCTTGCTGCGCTTGCCGACAGGAATAGGCTCAGGCCACTGAGCTTTCATGACTCCACCAATCGGATGTGTTACCGCAGCGTAGTGAACCACATATGGCACATGCTCACGCGGCCACGGTCTGTTATGCGACACATCCCGCGAATGGTCCCCGCGCCGGGGCAGCAAGGGGCGGATGCCATACGATACGCATCCTCCGATTGCAATTTCGTCGGAGCTTTCTCCATATGTCACAGCGCGTTCAATCCGCAAGCGTTCGCCATCGCGCCAAGCCAGCATCAAGCATCTCAGTTGAATTTCCGCAGTGCCGTTCTGATTGAACCGGATTTCCCAAAACGCATACAAAATCTTCGGAGCCTCAAGTCCTGCAGGGGACATCATCCGCACATCATAGACTGCGCCGTGGGCAGCTCGTAGGCTTTGGCGGTCAGGGCTGAAGTCGAGTGAGGTCAGCTGCGAAACGAGAACTGGGGCGCTGAAGTAGTAGGAGAACACTTCTCTCCCGTCGGTGATGTGGGGGGAACGGACAGGCCGTACGACTTGGGCCCTTCGAGTCGCTAAAGCAAGTCCGTAAGGTTATTGTCTCCAGAGCCGCAGAAGTAGACATCACCAAAGACCTTGCTTTTGAAGACCTGCATGTCGTGGAAATATCGGAACCGATGATGGTCGTCGATGCCGTAAATGACCGCGAACGACACGCTACTCCGCTCCGCCTCGTTCAATCCGTTCAATTCACCGAGTATGAATTCTTCGGACATCTCCTCACCTCTTTCGAGGCGTTCGGAAATTCCCCGCACGATACTGCGGGCCACGAACTCGGTGCCGGCATACGCAAACATCCCTTTGCGCCCGAACGGATGTATCTTCTGTGACAGGTCGCTTATTTTCATTGGCCCTAACGCTGTCGGAATTTCAAATTCCGACTCAAGAGGCCGTACCACGGAGGGGAGAGCAACTGGCTCCTTCACGAAGCGTGCTGGCGAAGTCAAGATTGTGTCTGTGATGACGACCGGAAATGTGTCGGCAAACAGAACAACTGTAATTGTCATATTGGCTTACCCCGGCCTACGGTTGAGGTTTCCTTGTCGACGTATATCACGCAGACACCGCATCAAAGTCGATGCTGCGTAAGTACTTGCGCGAGAGTGCCGCTTCCGCCATCACGCTATGCTGATTTCGGTTGACTCGTCAGCAACCTCCCCACCGTCCTCCTCGACGTCTTCTTGGTAGGAAGCAAGGCGGTTGTCATATAGGCCCACGCCAAGTTGCCTTACTGCATCCAACCCCCACAATACTGCCGCAGCCTTCCTGATTTGAGCGCTGCGCTTTTTGCAGTTGTTGACTCCCCAGTGAGGCTTGTCTAACAGGTTGCCCCTGTAATCTGGGGTTGCTAGCAGCTCGTTGAACGGCACCTTCTTTTGTTCACGGAGCCACGCGAGCTTTTCGACGAATGGCAGATTCTGCATACCTCTGTTATCTGGTATGGGGAGCACAGTCAGATTGCCAAGGTGGTCCACCCATTGGGACATGACTTTCCAATGTGCACGACCTTCGCGAGTATCGCGGTCCGCAGGTGTCTGTGGATATATGTGCTCGATGTCCCATCCTTTGAAGCGCTCTTCCGACTCGAACCAGACGCTGTCTTGAAACGGGGAGATGTCCATGCGCGTGAAAGGTGCCCATTCCTTAGCGTGTTGCAAGTGGACCCCGTACCTCCAGAAAAAATAGTGAATGAGGTGTCGATAGTCCTTGTGAAAGCGCGCGCTATCGAGTGCAGTATCGGGAAAAACCTCCGCAGCAAACTGCTCAAGAGTCGTGTCTTCTCCGAATTCACGTGCCTCGTCCTTGCTCCAGTACGGCGTATTGGCCCAGAACAGTTGATGCACCGCATCCGCCGCTCGAGAAATGGGATTGCCCAACGCATCGAACCACGTGCCCTGATACAGCTGACGCGCTACCCGCCATTTATATGACCTGCCATGATTACTGTTCTTTTTTGCGAGGGCACTGCGAAATGACGTGATTTCACAGAAGCGCACAAGGTCAGCGGCTTCGGCCTGCCAGCGCAGAATCGCAGCAACGATTAAAGGCTGCAGTTCTCCGTCCCTGCCAAGGCGTGCGAAGTCCAACAAGGAACGCTTAAGATTGTGCCCCCAGGACGAGGGGGTTGCCTCGTAGGGTCGTTCAACTGCGACCCACGCTTCAGCGACGCGTACCAGTGAGTTAAGATAACTCTCAATCCAACTGGCTATAGATTTCTCGTTTGTGAACGCGTCGTCTATTGCAGCATTGACCTCCGCAAGCACCCGGTCTGAACTCTTGAATTGCTTTTGCGTAAATAGTATCCAATGCACTCGCAAAAGCTTGTCGGAATCGAAGGGCTCGGCCTTGTTACTTGGGTCAAGACGGCGATACAACGTGTCGTAGCGCTCCGTGATGAAGTCTTCGATTGCAGCCCGTCCTGCTTGGTCCCGCTCGACCGCAGCCCATTCGATAAGCTTATTCTTTACAAGGTCAAACTGCGAGACTTCCTTGCCGCGAAGATTTATTCGTTCGAACAGCCCGGTCGCTCCCGCTAACGACGGCGCGACATATACGATGACTTGCGCGCTTAGCAGGGTGTTTAGAGTCAAGCTTTTCTCTGCACATAGCGTTTTGAACGCCTGCGCCATACGTCTTTGGGAGAGCGATTGCTCTATCTCGCCACCTGACGATACGAGTGCCTTGGCAAAACCTACGTCCGCGTGACGCGGTGATATCCAAAGAGAAGATACCCCCGTATCCCCAGACCGCAAGACTCGCTCAGTCGCCCCCGAGGCGCCGATGGCTAACATCAAAGTAGTTAGCCGCTGCTGCCCGTCTACGATTGCGAAGCGCCCGTTCGGTTGTGGGCATACGACCACAAGCCCTAGAAAGAGCTGGATATCTTTACGCTGTGCCTCGGAAAGGTCGCCAATAAGTTCGCTGACCTGCTTCTCGCTCCAGTCGTATGGGCGCTGAAAGGCGGGTATGTCAAAGCCAAATTCGAGCAGTTGCTGAACACTGGCAAGGCAAGACTGCCCCGGGGCAAGTAGCGACGGCAGCATCGAAATGTCTGTCATTGGTTTTGGCGTTCCTAAGGCAATGTGTAAGGCGACCTCAACGACGCTTCGACAGGGCGGCCATCGGGAGTGTTGCGGCTATTGCGACGCTCCCGTTGCCGACCTTGGTTACTGTCGCTTCTGGGTTCGAATTGCAAAAGACTGAATGCGCGTGTATCAGGAAAGATATCGGCCGTATCCTGATTTTCTTAAGGGCACGAGTGTCTCTGTCGACAGCCTCATTAGCCGAGAGAAACGGGCCGTCGGGTGAGAAAGCAAATGGACCTTCGTGTATTAATAGCCCGAATTTATGGGATTGCGACTTTCACCGTTCCTAGCATTCCGATGTCGACAAACGATGGCATCTGGCGAAGTCGGTGACGGTGGAGTCCGCAACGCGATGAAGGCTGTCGGTGTTGGCAATATGGATTAGAAGTCGTTACACAGCAGCGAAATTTCGGCGGAAGAAGTCGTTACGTGAATGCAAGCAATTGATTTAAAAACGTAAACACTTCTAATCCGTCGACACCAAATCGCCCGTTCCCGAAGGGAAATTCCGGAAAAAGTGTCTCGGAATGAATCCTTCGAGCGAGCGGACCGGGGCCGAGGTGGGGAGCACCATTAGTTTCGGTTAAGAGCGGCTCCTCGCTGACTCTAAGTCCTTGTCAGCAAAGGGATTAACCGGAACTAATGGTCACGTCTCATTGCCGCAGCTTCCAACGGACCGTCTGACGCTCCGAGGCGGTAACAAAAACCGCCCACCGCCCCGGCCAGATAGTCTCCCGGCCACTCCCGTTGCCAGCAATTCGACCGCCTTCCGAATTTCCCTGACAGCATTCAGTCGCACCATCGTGGTCCATTCCCCGCCGATATTGCCTTTATCTGCCCACGACCGTTCCTGCGAATATCCCATAGCGGCAATTTCCCTCATTGGGCACCGCGTCAGGCACAAAGCAGTTGCGCAAATCGGCGAGTTGGCGTGCGATGTAAGTGAGCGCAAACTTTCGGCTTGCTTGTCTGCAGGGCTACTTAGAATGTTCCATCGCAAATAGAACGATGTGATTTATACGGCCTTATAGCAATCGGGTGGTCTTTTACCGACCGTTCCGCTATCCAACGAAGAGCGTGTAGAACGCCCCTCGTTTCGCCAAATCAAATTCCGTTGTTAAGCCCAGACTATGTTTTCATAGACGGAACGTCCCGTGTTTGTCAGCCGACCGCGCGGGACCGCTTGATTTGGTCGTACTATACTGCTCAAAATTGCGGCAATGACCGGATGAGTCATCCGCAAAATTCAAAAGACGCGAGAGAGATTGAGACCATGGGCCGGAAGGCGAAGAAATCGGGCTCCGGCACGGGCATGCTGGTTGTCGCCATCGTTGTTGCCATCATAGTTGCCCCCAAGGGCGGCTTAACCGTATTCCTTGTCTTCGTGCTGGGCTGCGTGCTCGTTGCCATCTTCTCGAAAAAAAAGGAACCGGCGACTGCCGCCAACAGCAGCGAATCTTCCCGAGCCGAACCAAATGGGCTCAACGTGAGTGTGTCGATGACGTCCGCCCCCACGCGCAAAAGCCGAGTTCAGTCGGTCGACGAGTTTTTAACAGTAACTCTGTCATCGGATTCACCCTCTTCCTCGTATCGCATTGAGCGCCCCTCGCTTGAAACGGCTCCTAACGTTCGTTGGGTGAGTGCCGAAGAGTCCATAGAAATCGTTGGATTATCCATTACGGGCGGCAGGTTCTACGTGGGGGTACCCAAGCGAGCCGAGGCCAACAGCCTTGACGGATGTGTCCTGAACCCGAAAGCGAACGTCGCGAAGTCTCCGAGCGACGTCTCGACCGGGACCACCGATTACTGGATAAGCTACCACTCATTTTCGGCAGAGCAGCGTCGCGCATACCTGCAATGGTTGGCTTCGGACCGCTCCGACCCGCGGGCCCATCGAAGCTACCCCCTGCTATACCTCTACGGATTGGAGAGACGTGTTCTGGTCGATGGACTGCAGGGCAAGGTCGACAAGACCGAGCTCGAATCTATCTCGACTGAGCTCAAACGCCTGCATTCAGTTTATTCGGCCGTCTTGCAGACCAGCTACTTAGAGAGCCTGGTTGACTTCATATCCGTACATCTGGTCCAGCCTGCACGCCAGTACGAGCAAGCGCCCGGAACTATCATCAATGCGTTCGAGGTGCCGCTGAGCGTTCGTGTGGCATTCGGCCAGGCAGCGATAGACAAGAAGCCGGTACCCGTGAACTGGGCACTCGCATGGGCGTTAGGCGACGGTGCCGTGTACAAGCGAACTCCCGTTACACGCTGCGAGAACGAATTCCGTCAGCTCTTCCTTCGAAAATACGCGGAGCAGTTTCGCGAGGGTATCAAGCTGACGGCGAACAAGACGAAGCTAAAGGGCTCACCTCGCACTGCTTTTCCAGCATTGCAGAGCATCGAATATCCGGACTACATTACCTCGCTTCCCGACATCGCCGCAGTAACGGGGCCTCGGAACAAAATCCAGCAACTGGTCAATGAATGTTCGGATGCCCTTGATGGTTACAGCAGATTCCTTGGAAGAAATCCAGATGCTCACGGGACGTTGGAAAGCGCCCTCATGCTTCCAATCGACCTCTGGCCGGAATCCGCACGCCAGGAACTTAGCTCTTTAGTGGCAGCCGTGGCCAATGCGCCGGCAGTGATGACGTTCGGCGACCTCTTTGGTCGTTTCAAGGCGTCGGGCAACATCACGCGCGACAAACTGACCGCATTCGCACGTGTTCTCGGAGAGTCCGGCGTTGCAGTCGAACCCGATGTTCGAATTACCGGTAGGGCTGCAAAAGGCGGCGACTTCGTTGCCTTGTATGCAACGCCGCCAAGCGCCTCTATCAATCAGGTCGATGAAAACTATCTGTCAATCGCCCTGATGGTCGACCTGGCAGCATCGATTGCAATGGCAGACGGCAAGGGGTCCGAGCAGGAGACTGCGACCATTTATCGCCAGATTGAATCGTGGCCCGAACTCACTCCGAGGCAACAGGCGCGGCTTAAAGCGCGTGCCGCTGTACAGTTTGCCCAGCCGCCGAGCCTTGCCAGCTTGAAGAAGCGCCTTGAGCCACTATCGTTAGAAGCGAAGATTGTTGCGGCGTCGCTGGTGGTCCAAACCGCGAACGCTGACGGCGTTGTGTCTCCGGCTGCGGTGAAGATGCTGGAAAAGCTCTACCAGATACTAGGTCTGGACTCGACGCGACTTTATAGCGACCTTCACGGCAATGCGGTTGTCGGCGGACCTTCTACCCAAACGACACCCGCAACCTCCGGGAAGGAATCGCCGGCCGCATCCAAAGCGGCTTTCTCGCTGGATTCTTCCCGAATTGAAGCTCTGCAGAAAGAGACCGCAAAGGTTTCGGCGCTATTGGCTGGTGTCTTCGCTGAAGATGAGCCAGTAGCCGAGACCGCCGATGACGTCGCAGAGCAGCCAACAGCGAGAGGTCTGCTTGGACTCGACGACGCACATTCCACGTTCTTGCGCCTACTTCTTTCACGACCGTCCTGGACTCGCTCGGAGCTGGCGGACGCAGCCTCTGACCTCGACTTAATGCTCGACGGCGCTATCGAACAGGTAAACGAAGCTTCTCTCGACCATTGGGATGAACCACTCACCGACGGCGACGACCCGGTCGAAATCAATCAGGAATTTGCACAAAGGTTAGCCACATCATGACAGCCATTCGCCCGAAGGACCGCGACGCGGTCCTTCAATCTCTCCGTGCCGGTGTTGTTCCCCGAATCGGACAGCATCTAATCCAGGTTGGTCGCGTCAAAGAACTGGAGGCGCTGATTCAGGATATCACGCGAGTGGCGGATGGCGGCTCAAGCTTCCGCGTCGTCGTTGGCGAATACGGTGCCGGGAAAACGTTCTTCCTGAATCTCGTCCGAGCCATCGCACTCGAGAAGAAACTCGTCACCGTACATGCGGACCTGAATCCTGACCGGCGCCTGCATGCATCGGGAGGACAGGCTCGCTCGCTCTATGCCGAGCTCGCCAAGAACATGTCGACGCGCACGAAGCCGGACGGCGGAGCCCTAGCTGGCATTGTCGAGAAATTCATCGGAGAGGCCAAGACCGAAGCCAAGGCGACTAGCCGAACGAGCGAGGAAGTAATTCGTACGCAGCTAAACGAGTTGACCGAGATGGTGAATGGCTACGACTTTGCGGATGTCATTGCTGCCTACTGCCGCGGTTTCGACGAAGGAAACGAGCAACTCAAGGGCGATGCGATTCGCTGGTTGCGCGGTGAGTTCTCCACCAAGACCGATGCCCGCGCTGCACTCGGGGTTCGTACCATCATCGATGACGCATCGGTGTACGACCAACTCAAGCTCATGGCTCGGTTTGTCAAACTCGCCGGGTACGGCGGGATGATGGTGTGCCTCGACGAGCTGGTGAACCTGTACAAACTCGCGAACGTCCAGGCGCGGAACTCGAACTACGAACAGATTCTGCGGATTCTCAACGATTCGCTCCAGGGCTCTGCAGAAGGATTGGGGTTCGTTCTTGGGGGTACTCCCGAGTTTCTGCTCGATACGAAGCGGGGGCTCTATAGCTACACCGCACTTCAGTCGCGGCTTGCCGAAAACACGTTCGCCACGAATGGTTTTGTCGACTACACCGGTCCGGTGATACGGCTGGCCAGCCTTACGCCTGAGGACTTTTATGTCCTCCTGGATAAGATTCGCATCGTCCACGCGTTCGGCGACGCGACCAAGGCGATGTTGCCGCAGGAGGCGATTCCGGCCTTCATGGCGCATTGCGCCATGCGGCTCGGAGACACCTATTTCAGAACGCCGCGCACGACGATAACGGCGTTCATTAACCTGTTAGCGGTTCTGGAACAAAATCCGTCGGCTGACTGGCGGCAGTTGATTGGGACGCTCGAAGTCGAGAAGGATACGGGAGGCGTGGCTGACGTTGCGACCGAGGGTGACGATGAACTCGCCAGCTTCCGCCTCGGCTGACTCCCGAAGCTTCGACCTGCTCCACGAAAAGATTCGACGTTGGGTCTGGAGGGAGGGGTGGACCGAGCTACGCGACGCGCAGGAGCGCGCCGTTCCCGCGCTCATCAATGCAGACCGTGACATCATCATCGCAGCCGCGACGGCGGCCGGGAAAACGGAAGCTGCGTTCCTTCCCATTCTGTCGAATTTGCTGCGCGACGAGCCGTGTACCGGGTCGGTGCTTTATATCAGCCCGTTGAAGGCCCTTATCAACGACCAATGGTCGCGATTGAATGACCTTTGCGAAGAACTTGAGATTCCCGTGATTGGTTGGCATGGAGACGTGTCAGCTAGCCGCAAGCAGCGATTCTTTAAGAATCCAAAGGGCGTTCTGCTGATAACACCCGAGTCTCTCGAAGCGATGTTTGTCAATCGTGGTTCGTCCTTGCAGGCAACATTCGGCGCGCTGCGCTACATCGTTGTCGACGAATTACATGCGTTTATTGGCTCTGAGCGCGGGAAGCAACTCCAGTCGCTGATGCATCGTGTCGAACGAGTATGTGGGCGACGAGTGCCACGCGTAGGGCTTTCGGCCACTCTCGGCGACATGCAACTTGCAGCGCGATTTCTGCGGGCAGGTGGCGAGGGTGCAGTCGAAATAGTTGACTCGAAGAGCGGTGGGCAAGAACTGAAGGTCCTGATAAAGGGATTTGTCCTTCGGCCGCCAAGAATTGAAGTTGAGCCTGATTTGGAAAACCCGGTTCTCGAGGATGCAGTTGCCGGCAGTACCGTTGATGTGGCCAACCAGATATATGCCTCTCTGCGGGGCTCTAACAACCTCATATTCCCCAACAGCCGCAGGCAAGTCGAGACTTATGCCGACTTGCTACGCCGCGCGTGTGAGCGAGATGGGTATCCGAACGAGTTCTGGCCTCACCACGGAAGCCTTTCGAAGGAACTACGGGAAGATACGGAGCGAGCACTCAAAGATGGTACAAGACCGGCGAGTGCCATTTGCACTACTACCCTCGAGCTTGGAATCGATATCGGCGCAGTAAAGAGCATCGCGCAGATTGGTGCACCGCCATCTGTAGCGAGCCTTCGTCAACGTCTCGGGCGCTCAGGCCGGCGCAAGGGAGAGCCGGCAATCTTGCGTGGGTACTGCGTCGAATCGGAGCTGAAGGCGGATTCAGATTTTTCGGACCGCATACGGGAAAGCCTTGTCCAGTCAGTCGCGATGGTAAATCTTTTGATGCGCGGGTGGTTCGAACCGCCTAGGGTTGGCGGAATGCATGCGTCGACGCTAGTCCAGCAGATTCTTTCGATTATCGCCGAACGTTGTGGTTGTACCGCTGGAGAGCTTTGGGGCTGCCTGATAGCTAGTGGCACGTTCGAGGCAATAGATAAGTCCACTTTCACCGAGGTCTTGCAGCATCTCGGCAAACTAGACCTCATCGTCCAATCGTCCAACGGGCTACTGCTTCATGGCGGAGTCGGGGAGAAACTGGTTAACCACTATGAGTTCTATTCGGCTTTCACCACCGACGAAGAATTTCGTGTGGTTGCCGGCGGACGCCAGCTTGGAAGCGTGCCAGTGGCTCATCCGATGACCAAGGGTCAAGGCTTGATATTCGGGGGGCGACGCTGGCGTGTCGAAGAGGTCGACCAGGAAGGAAAGACTATCTACGTAATATCAGACAAAGGCGGCGCTCCGCCGCAATTTGATGGCAATGGCGCGATGGTGCACGACGAAGTGCGGCGCGAAATGCGACGTATCCTCGGCAGTAGTGAACCCATATTCTTGCTTGACGCTCGAGGACAAGAGTTACTCCACGAGGCGCGTCGCTACTACACTGATGCGTCGCTAACAAGTACCGCGATTTTCCAAGAGGGCAGCTCCGTGCTTTTGGCAACGTGGTGTGGCGACTGGCTTAATGATGCGCTGGTGCTGCTGCTGCGCACAAACAAACTTGATGCATACAACAATGGCGTGGCGATTAGCGTATCTAATGGGAGTGTCGACCGCGTGGTCGCTGTACTACGCGACGTAGGTAGATTCGACGCCGAGGCAGCAATGGAAGTCGTGTCTGAAATTGAGAATATCGACCGCGAGAAGTGGGACTGGGCACTACCCGTGTCAGTCAAGCGCACAGCATTCGCATCCAGCCATCTGGACGTTGAGGGCGCTTTGTCGTTTGCTAGGCATGCCTCTTAGTATATTTTCGCTTAACGGCGGGAGAAGCTATGGCGTTTAGAGGATTGTTTATCGGGATTGACCGATATCGCTCTCAATACATCGACTGGCTTTCGTGCTCTGCACGCGACGCCCGCGCACTGGACGCATTGTTTTCGGACAACCTAGGCGGCGACGCTGTCCTCCTAGTTGACGAAGATGCGACTCGGGCCCAGATAGAGTCCGAATTTTTGGCTCTTCGAGAGACATCCGTTGATGACGTTGTGGTGATAACTTACTCCGGGCACGGTACGGAGACCCATCAGCTCGTCGCCTACGATACGGACGTCGCTGACTTGGCCGGAACGACGATTTCCCTTCAATGGATTGCCGACCGGTTCTCCGAGATTCCCGCTCGTCGACTAATACTTTTTCTTGACTGCTGTTTCGCGGGAGGAATTGGTGCAAAAGTGTTGCAGGTCGCGGAGGTCTCGCGAGACATGTCGTCCGCCGAAGCAAGGCTCGAGCGGATATCCGGACAGGGACGACTCATTGTCACTGCGTCTGGTGCAAATGAACCGGCGTGGGAGAACCGTCGACTGAGGCACGGTGTTTTCACTCACTATCTGCTGGAAGCATTGCAGGGCACGCCTGAAAGTGCGTCAGGCGGACGGGTGAGCGTCTATCAGCTAATTGAGTACGTCGTTCGACGAGTGGTTGACCACACGGCAAATTCGGACGAACCTCAGAATCCGGCAATGCGGGGAACCATAGACGGCGAGTTTTCATGGCCCATTTTCCAAGCTGGCGGCCTATATCGCTCGGCATTCCCCGAGCTTGCCGGCGCAATCGCCACATCCGACGTATCGTCATTAAGGCATTTTGGTTTTCCAGCAGAGATGGTTGAGGCTTGGGCAAGCGCCATTCCGTCCCTCAACGAACTGCAGATATCCGCCATCAATGAATATGGCGTGCTGCGCGGCGAGAATCTGCTGGTATCAGCGCCAACATCCTCCGGAAAGACGATGATTGGTGAGCTCGCATCCCTGAACTCGATACTTAGCAGAGGTCGCGCTGCCTTCCTGTTTCCGCTGAAGGCGCTCGTAGCCGACAAACTGGCGCACTTCACCGAAGTCTACGGTCGCCTTGGCGTCCGTACCATCGAAGCGACTGGCGAGACTGACGACCTACGCCCCCTACTCAAAGGTCAATATGATGTCGCGTTGTTGACGTATGAGAAGTTCACGTCGATTTGCGTCACGTTCCCTCACGTACTGCGACAGCTGGATGTAATAGTTGTCGACGAAACACAAATGATTGCGGACGAGTCTCGGGGAGCAAACCTTGAATTCATGCTGACGCTTTTTCGCGCGCGACAGAGCGGTGGCGCTACCCCGCAATTGATTGCACTGTCGGCCGTTATTGGAGAGACAAATGGTTTTGAGCGTTGGCTCGGAGGACGCCTTCTCAGGAAAACCGAGCGGCCAGTCCCGCTAGACGAGGGCATCCTCTACCGCGATGGGACCTTCCGCTATATACAAGGGGAATCGGGTCGGGAAACGGTCCAACAGCACTTCGTTCTTCCGGCGTTTGGGAAGGGCAGCAGTCAAGACCTCATCATTCCGCTAGTACGAAAGCTAGTAGAGGCCGGGGAGCAGGTCATTGTGTTTCGTGAGCAAAAGGGTGAAACGCGCGGGTGCGCAAAGTATCTCGCGGCCGCGCTGCAACTGCCATCCGCCCCGGCTGCTCTCTCCCAGTTGCCTTCGACCGATGCATCACTGGCGTCTGGTGACCTGAAACTCACCTTGGAAGGTGGGGTAGCGTTTCACAATGCCGACCTTCAACGCGAAGAGCGCGCGGTTGTGGAGCAACACTTTCGGGCAGCGGACGCCACGATACGGGTTATTGTCGCCACAACCACATTGGCGATGGGCATAAACACGCCCGCTTCGTCGGTCGTAGTAGTTGGGTTGACGCATCCGATTGACAAGCCTTATACGGTTGCGGAATACAAAAACCTTTGTGGACGAGCAGGACGGCTGGGGTTCTCTGAACACGGCAAATCGCTTTTGATTGCGACGAATCCGGGCACGGAAACGGTTTACTGGAACAACTACGTCTTGGGTACGCCTGAAGACCTGCGGTCGAGGTTCTTCGACAGCTCGACCGACCCTCGCACGCTTATTTGCAGATTGATGACTGCGACACAGCGATGGACGCAAGCTGGATTCACCGCCGAGCAACTGGCGACGTTTCTTGAGAGCAGTTTCGGCGCGTACATCGCGAGAACGCGCGAAGATAGCTGGAAGCTTAGCCACAGTGGGCTCATCGAGTCCATCAGTTCGCTCGAACGGCATGGCCTCATCGAACGAAATGAGGCTGCGAAACTGCAACTGACGGACATCGGGAAAGTTGTCGGCGAGACTGGTATCCAGGTCGCATCAGCGATATCTATAGTGGAGTGTTTACGTCAAGTTCTGGCTGACCAGGTTACTGACCCCACCCTACTCACCGTTGTTCAACTTGCACAAGAACTCGACGAATCGTATATCCCGATAAATTCGTCGAGTACGCTCAAGGAGCCGCAGCATTGGTATTTCCAACTCCGGCAACAGCATGTTCCCGCCTCGGTACTTACTAGGCTTCGCGAAAGTGCCGGCGACACCAAGCGTGCGACACAACGCGCGAAACGTGCCGTCGCCTGCTTGCTATATATATCAGGCATGCCGATGCAAGCAATCGAAAAGACGCTCCGTCAATTCGGCGGAAGCTTCGACGGCTTGGCCGGGCCCGTTCGTTCGGTCGCGTCACGTACCTGCGACTTCCTTACTGCGACGGGGCGATTTTCAAACATCTTGCACCCGGCCATTGACCTGGACAAGCGCCTCGAACGGCTTTCCACACGTCTCACTCTCGGTGTGACGGCCGCCATTGCCGACTTGGCTGCTTACACAGGTGGAACCCTGACCCGTGGCGACTATGCGCAGCTTGAGTCATCCGGCTTCGTCACTGGAAGCGCAGTGATAGTCGCCTCCGATATTGAGCTCGCGAGATGCGTTTCGGGGTCGGCTGAGAAGGTGCAAGCCATTCGGTCGGGCGCCGAGGCGATGCTGAGAGAAGCCGAAGATGTAGAGGCACAGGCTATCGAAATTCCGGTCTACAAAGGATGAGGTGAAGCACGGAATCAACACCCTTGTCGCCTCAAAATCGCGATAAGGCATCTAACTAATAGGCAACAACAAGATACGTTCATGGACTATGAATCGCTGCGGGTCGGTGAAATTGACCCCGAATTGAACAAGGTAGTAACGAAGATGGTCATCCAACATTGCGATTTCGTCGTTTATCTCGATGAGGAACTCAACACACAGTGGCATGTTCGTGAACGAGAGGACCCCGTTCATTTCGGAAAAGTTCTGAACGCGGTCGCGGCAGTGGAACTTCGCTCTGACTTCTTGCGTGGCGATGCACAGCTATTCACTCGTGTTCGTTTGTTGGCGGGGGAAGCTCTCGCTCGTATCATTGATGACCGCGACGAAGACGCCGCGATGAGCGCAATCCAACATGCTGAAGTGATAATTGCCAAACGAAATGCTGAACTTTCGCGACACTGGTACTACATAGCTGCGCAAAAGTTGGTCTTTGGGTGCATCGTTTTCGCTGTATTCGCTTGGGTAACACGCAATTATCTACCGTGGGACGCGCTGCTAGGACACACCGCGTATCAGTTTATATTCTGCGCGGTGGCTGGCGCCGTTGGCGCGCTGATTTCGATAATCACTCGCAGCCATAGCATTGAGCTTGATGCTATGTCGGGCGAACTGGCACATCAAATCGAATCCCGCGCACGTATTGTTACTGGCATGGTTGCCGCGTTAGCATTTGGTCTGGCAACCAAGCTTGGCTGGCTATCTCTGTTTCACGGCAACCCAGGTTCAGTTCAGTTTCTGGTTTTGCTTGGACTGGCCTGCGGCGCAAGCGAACGCGCGGTTCCAAACTTTCTCAGTCGGTTCGACCCCGCCGGTGAACGGCAGCATGCTACCTCGAAGCAGCATGAGAAGGACGATAAATCCGTTAAGCCTTCAACCTGAATTCTTCAATGCGGGGAGGAAGGAATGTGCCCTCCATTAAATAAGCCGCCAAAGATTCTCGATAGAACCGCCGCTATGAAAACGAGCCCCGATTTGTTCAATATGGAAAGCTTGAGCTTCGATGACGAAAGACATGGACGCGCCGAAGGGGGCTTCTTGGCTCATGTGTTGAGGCACAGCAATAGAAGGCACAAGTATTTTTATTTTCGTACAGCGATTGAGCTACGTGCGATAGCCGAAAAGTTTGGGCGAAGTAACTACCGCTACCTCCACCTCTCATGTCACGCTGATGTGGAGGGCATATCGACAACCCTTGATTCGCTTAGCTATCAAGAACTTGCTGAGGCGCTTCGACCGTACCTGCGTGGTAAAAGAGTATTTTTCTCCGCCTGTGGCGCAGCTAATCAACAGAGTGCTGACGCATTGATGACCGCGACAGGTTGTTTGTCAGTCATGGGACCGTCCGAGGACATACGTTTCGATGATAACGCGATAGTCTGGGCATCGTTCTACCATCGCATTTTTCGACTGCCCGACAACGAGACTGAAGAACACGTGGTAGCTATGAAGCGTCAGCAACTTATCGACACCGCTTCAAGGCTCGCACAGTTCTACCATGTGCCGTTCAGGTTTTTCTATCGGGACAATTTCGGTCGCGTCCAGTCACGTGTGTTTTCGAAAAGAGTGCTTTAGCCGGTTAGCGAACGCTGTACCTTAGAGTGTCCACTGTTTCTTTGAGGAGTTCCCGCGCATTCATCACGCATAGAATGCGGAATGTTTGCGTACGGCTCGGTACCCCAAAGGAGGTCTTTTGTAGACTTACGCACAGAAAACGCACGCACAGAAAACGCACGTATACCGCAGGAAAAAACTTCATCAACCATTCGACGAGGGAATTATGGGAAGCTCAGGCTCGGGCTCGTTTTCGGACTATCCAGGAACAAAGGCCAAGGAAGTCGAGGGAGACGGAACTGGCATGGCAGGCGGTGCGAGCGGCGTTGACAGATGCAAGCAGGCGTTCCACGCGCTGCTGGAGGACGTCGGAAACAGCGACTTCTATTCGCAATTCGGGAATGTTCCTGCTGTTGGCGACCAGTTGGGCATTGCCTTCGACAAGAAGCGCATCTTCGCAGTCGACGTGAACGGCGTTAAGGTAGGAGCACTTCCCACGTCGTTCAATTATCTCGCGGCATGCCTGGCGAGCGACGTGACTTATGTTGGAGTGGTGAGTTCGTCCGCAGTCGTGCCCGTCCCCACCGTAGAGGCTGACTTCGTTCCGCAATAGCCATGACTCGAACAGACGCAGTTCTGATTGTTGGGGAGCTTGTTGTCGACTTTACGCTTGCTCAACATGGTGCAAAGTGCAAGCTTCGTTTGGGTGGGGTAGGCCACGCTGCGCGGGGACTCTGGGCTGCAGGGCTCGACTACGCCGTTGCAGCGTTCTGTCCGCAGTATCTCGTCGACGAAGCGAAGAGCTATCTGGCGAAGTGCGGGTGCAAAGAGTTCATCTGGCTCGGCGATGTCGTAGGCGCCCCGAACGTCATCCTCATCGGTGACGCGACGGAGGTTTCGCATCAAGGCTACGAAGACTTGATGCGCAACACCAAGGTAGTGAAATTCCACGACCCGCTGCCGAGCCTCGATGCTTACCAGAAGGTCGTCGTCTTCCCTGGCCGTTTCGATATCAGTGCTCTCTCCGGCGCATTTTCGAAGGACGCAAGGTTCTCGTTCGACGTCGCGTATGACCTCGAGGACCTGTCGTCGCTCATGACGTTTAACGGGCGCGTACAGGCAGTCATCATCTCGACGTCGTCTTCGCTGTTCGATGCGCTCGGCAGGTTCGACGTTGATGGGTTAATAGATGCGGTGAAGACGTTGTCGCCGGAGGTGTTTCTGCTCAAGGAGAATCGTGGAGGCAGCCGGCTCTTCGATTTGCGCGATGGCGGCGTCGAAGAAATCCCAGCAACGCTAGGTAAGACTGTCAACTCTGTCGGCGTGGGCGACGTCTATTCCTCTGTGATGGTGGGCCTCTCTCACATGGGATGGACGGAGGCGGCATGGCGTGGATGCCAGGCTGCGACGGTGTACTCACAGTCGACGTTTCCTGACGACATCAAGCGCGATGTGGAGCGCGGGTTCCGGCTTTCGTTGGATGTGCTGCAAGCGCTGGGCGGGACCATGCTTCCGTGGCACGACCGACCGCGTTACTCCATCTACCTTGCCGGCCCGGACGTCTCGTACGTCGAGAAGCAGGAACTCGACCGTGCTGTGGATAGCCTCACGTATCACAACTTCAGAGTGCGGCGTCCTATCCTGGAGAACGGCGAGTTGAAGCGGCCCGCGAGCCAGGGCGACCTGCGCCGCACGTATCTCATGGACTGTCAACTGCTGAAGGAATGCGATGCGGTCTTCGCAGTTCCTCTCGACCGTGACGCTGGCACGCTCGTCGAAATCGGCATGGCAATCGAGATGGGCAAGCCGGTCATCACCTACGACCCACGGCAGGAAAACGAGAACACGATGGTCGTCGTCGGAAGTTCGGTATACTCCGCCGACCTCGACGCGTGCCTCAACGGTACGTTCGACACGCTTGCCAAATTGAGGGCCGAATCGCAATGAAAAGAGCGCTTCTTCTGGCCTCTGGCGGCCTGGACTCAACGACAGTTGGATATCAGCTTGCGGCAACCGGCGCTGATGTCGTACCAATCTTTTTTGACTACGGGCAACATTGCGTAGAAGTCGAGTGGAGTCGCGTCAACGAAGTCTTGCCTGCCGATATGCAGCGGCCTGAGCGGTTCGACATCTCGGACATATTCAGAGGCTCGCAGTCGCGCTTAATCCGCGAGGCTGACCTCTGGACTGAAGAGGTCAAGGACGACGACTTGTACATCCCGTACCGAACGTTGCTGTTTTTCGCCGTTGCAGCGGCGCGTGCACAGACCGTCGGTATCCTGGATGTCTATACTGGCTTCATCAACAGCAACCACGCCAAAGAAATTGACTGCACTACCGCGTTTATGAACAGCCTCGACGGACTCACATCGACCATTGGTCCCGTTCGCTTCCACTCTCCGTTCCGCTACTCGTCCAAGGCCGACGTGGCCCGGGCGGCTGCGGAGCTTGGCGTGCCTATCGGCCGTACCTACTCGTGTCAGGCGTCCGCACAGTTTCCGTGCGGCGCATGTCCGAACTGCGTCGAGCGCCTGAACGCATTGAAAGAGGCGAAGTTAGTATGAGCAGGACTGGAGCTAAAGGGGCCGCCATCGAGGTGTTGCTCGCAGCGCGTCGTATCGCCGACCATGCGAAGGTTGAAGGCGCGCTCTTTGAGGAGAAGCACCCGCGTGCTACGTGCGAGCACCTGGGAGCCGTTCTCGCAGATTCCGTGCTCCAGGCGGGGCTCAACTACACGACTGTTGTACGTCCGCGTGTACTGGCCATCCTGCGGGCACATCCGAATCGCTTCACGATTTCCTCGTTGGTCGCGCTGATTCAAGACGGCAAGACAGGTGCTTTCCTGAACTGGCGCCACCATGAGAAGGTGACTCGCTTCGAAGCGCTGGTCATCTTCTTGAAAGGGTGGGGAATCGAAGACGTTAAGGATTTGCGCGCCGGTCTGGCATC
Source organism: Paraburkholderia phenazinium (assembly GCF_900141745.1). Lineage (NCBI taxonomy): Bacteria > Pseudomonadati > Pseudomonadota > Betaproteobacteria > Burkholderiales > Burkholderiaceae > Paraburkholderia > Paraburkholderia phenazinium. Next base: position 1,676,447 of record NZ_FSRM01000001.1, read on the forward strand.
TGAGGAGTTCTGCGATGCGATTCAGACTGTCAACGGAATCGGCCCGAAGACCGTGGACTACATGGCGTGTCTCGTTGGTATCGACTCCATCGCTGTGGACCGTCACATAAGGACGTTTGCAAAGGCGGTAGGTGTCGAGAACGATGACTATCACTTCCTGCGCAAGTCGTTTTGCTGCGCAGCCGACCTTCTGTCGCTGCCGCGACGCGAGTTTGATGCTTGGCTCTGGCGCCGCGCTGCGGCGCCGGCCCAAGTGCAGTTGACCCTCGAGGTATGAGCGCGTCAACGGCCCGTCCCATTGGTGAGTGTGGCATTCGGCGGTGAAACCTGCCTTGCGGCAATGCTCTATGCTTGCCCGGCTGATGCTCAATCGTCTCACTATTTGTGAGCACCTTGTACGTTCGGAGCCGTGTTCGACCTCGCCACGAGTGAGCATGGCACGCGGGTCTTCACCTGAAGTGCAAAGTGATAAGTGACAGTGCATCTCAACAAGACTAAAGATTCTTGGCGGTTGTCCGTTATGTCCAGAGGTCAGACAGTTTGATTTTCTAACGGACAACGGTATGAAGCTCGATAAGAAGAATCTTGTGTTTGTACTTTTCGCGACCGCCGTTATGTCGGGTTGTGGGAAGAGCAACAGTCACGGTCAGGATGCAACTGGCGCCGTGGTATCGCTATCTCAGGACGCCGCGTCTGTATCGAACGCAGTGAGACGTATGCAATTTGGCGAGCTGTTCGTAGCCGACGGAATGACAATGTCGAACCCAAAAGGGAAATCGTGATTGACGGCAAACTTCGCCGCGCCCACGAGGTTTTGCTCCCTTCAGTGACGTTCGACGGACAGGCTCTCTACACGGAGGTGCTTGGGACTTACGATGTTCGCGAACTAAAGGATGGCTCGCTCGAACTTGTGAAGTTCTACGAGTAGGGACGGTGCGACCTTCGGTGCCGCCCCGGCTAGATGTGCAGGGGCGGCAGGCTGTTGTGGTCAGAAGGATGGGTTCGGCTCGCCCAGCCATCGTAGGCTTGCCTTCTCCACCTCAAGACGGTCGTCACCGAAGAGGCGCCGGCCGAATCGCTCCACCGTTAGCGTGGCGCGCACATCAATTTCATGGCCGTAATACGCGCGGTCATCATCCTGGTCGACCGTGACCAGACCTTCGATTTCCGTGCTCAGGTCGTTGCCATCGTACTCATCGAGCGTCTCCCACCACGGCAACTCAATATCAATCCGCGGGAACGTACCGTTGGTCATCGCCACTTCGGACTCGACATGTCCATCGTTGATTATTGCGAGCTCGAAGTGACTCTGGACGTCGGTTAGCCAGTCCTCGTTGTCGGAATAGGTGCGCGCCACCGGAAAGCGCATCTCCAGCGCAGCGAAGAGCGTCTGCGCAAACGCGCTGCCGTCGTAACCGAGCTGGGTGGCCCGGTCGTGAAGCCGCCCAAGGTTGGAGACGATGACCGACGGGAGTGGTAGCCCGGCACCGCCAGTGGACGCTCGGTAGGAAGCAAGATTTGTTGTGCCCGAACGCAGCAGCGGCAAGCTGCTGGGAATGGCCAGTCGAGGGCGAGATGCCTTGAGCCGCGAGCGCGTGACGAACGGCAAACACAATAGCGGATACCGTGTCTCGATGACTGGCCTGAATCGACGATATAGACCAGCGCCAATTCGGTAGCCGTCGCGTCGCGCATAATCGCGCCGCAGATTTCTATCATAGCTACCCGTCGTCGCGGAATGCTACTGAAGGCTTGCATCGTCTGACAAAAACCTGAACGCGGAAACGCCGATGCGGTGTGTGGGGCCGAAGCCTTGGTCTCACAAGGAAACAATTCGCTCAGCTCGGGGTATCTTCGGAAAAGGCGTACTGGTAACCGCTCACGCGGGTTTCGAAAAACATGACTTTCTTCGGTTTTTTTGCTGCACTTCCGCACATCCAGGCCATTTCCGATATTCTTCGTATATACGCACACCGGTCGACGCTTGTCTGCGCCGCCAATAAATTAGTCTAAATCCATGAGAGACCTATTCACCAATAAGTTGCGAGGGACAGCAGGGAACACCGAGCGCTTTATAGAAACAGCATCCGAATTGCGGCGCACTTCCGCAGCCAAAAGCTATAAAAGCTTAGTGCGGAAAATCCATCAAATCAATCGGGGTGGCCCGAACGGCTTAGTACGACTACGTCCGCAGCGTTGGCGCGAAATGACGAGTAGCAGAGTGCTCCGCCGCCTTCCTTTGTCAAATGAGCTTTACTGGACGGCCATCCAGTTGCGAGAAATCTCAGACCTGCTAACTAGCCACGTAGAAACAGTGCGCGACGTTGCGGCCGCCGTCGACTGCGCTGACTATCAACGTGCGCTTAATTTGGTAGCTTCTCACCGGCGGAAACATGGCGACTCGGTTTGGGGCCTACAAGCGTACATCGCATGCACGCTTCGCTGTGGCGCCGAAGATGCCGTGCTGTCAGGTCTGTTTGACGAGGTACGTCAGGCCGGTCATGGCATGACCCAGTACTTGGCCCTCAAATACGCTGACATCTACGACCAAAATTCGACGTTTGCGGGTTTCGCCAGAAGATGTGACAGAGAGTTAAGGTACATCCCCAAGAACGAAAGACGGGGGGCATACCTCCGACAACAGCTGCTCGGAGATTCGAACACGCTTGACAATCTGTCTGACTTTTTGCGAACTCAGGTCGAATTTTCTTATATTGACGCATACGAGGGCTTCCTTACTGCCGCTATGTGGGCTGCGGGCGACGAGTACGGACGCTCGACAGCGAATGACAATATAAAAGAAGCTCTCATCGAGCTAAGAGAGGTGTCGGACGCCAGACTTCGCCGTCTATCTAGCCTTTTGGGCCATGACGACGAGACGGCGGAATTTGAGGTGAAAGTGACGAGTCCTCGCTTTCGACTTCTCACGGCAAGATGTCTCGCGCAAAACGAAAGTTCGCGCTCACAGGAGCCAACCCTTCCTCTCTCAGACACGTTAACTTTTGTCGAGGCGCAAATCGAGGTGGAATTAAGGCTCCTGCTAGACGGGCAGTCAAATGCAGCGCAAGCCATACACAATCTAAAAACATTAGCCGCAAAGCATGCCTTTCTCCCATGGTCGGAAGCACTCGATGCGTGGGTGCAGGGCATAGCCTCGACGGACATAGCCAAACCCGGATACCTTGCATGGTCGTTGTCTCGGTTGATACCGTCGGGAGCGATGGACGGCAACCCGGCGCTGAGCCCGTCGGGGTATCCTTGGTTGAGTATCTACCCATTCGAATCAATCGAACACCAACTCTACAGAGAAGCGATTGACGCGTCGCCGACCGATTTTGACGTAAATCTGGAGCGCCAATACAAGCAGTTACATAATGAATATCGTTCATCTAATGCAATTGGCTTGCGGCTATTATCTATTTCATCGGCAAAGATAGAAGAAGATATTTCGACGGCTCTTCGTCGATGCGTTGAGTTCGCTTTGGATTTTCCAGGCTTTGCTGAAACACTACCTTTCGAAGAACTAGTAGGCGGTGACCGCGATTGGCACGAACTGGCAGACCTCGAATTATTTGATTTGACTATCGGTCTTCATTTTTCTTCTTTGGGCGAGCGGGAATCGAAAAACAAGTTCAATTTGGAGTTGGCGTGTAAGAAACTGCTTGCTCTATATAAATGCTCCACACTAGCAGAGTTGCTGGAGAAAAATTCACCCGACGATTTTCGAGTTCCATTCATTCTCTGGAATGTGATGATTCCAAGAAATCTGCGTCTTGTGAGTTTTCTCAAAACGCCGGAATCTGTTGATACCGCGCGTCTGGGCGTCTGTCAGGCGTTGCTCGATATCAAAAACGTCGATACCGATGCCGTTGTAGCTGAAATACGTCGGATTACCGAGGCGCGGCTTGTGCAAAAAGTCGAGCTGGAAATCGAAAGTGCACGAATTTTTGCTGATAAACTCGGAATTAAAAGGTGGGCGGAAAGGGAGTGCCAGGAAGAATTTTTGAGGCTCAAAAATAGCCGAGTGGCTAACTTGGCGCCATCGATGGATGAAATTAAACTGTTGATTTCGTCCATCGGAGAAGAAAACATAAAACTTGATGTTTCTTTTGAGCGACAGCAGGAAGACCCGTTGTTTGCGCTGGGCGCTTCCATCTTAAATACTTGCTTTTGGAAGCAAGATGATGGATTAGACCATTTTCTGAGCTTGCGGATACGACACGGGTCTCTTTCGGGCTACCTGCGAGCACCTTTGGAAAAAGCACGGCTCGTCTCACAAGGCAAGTTCGAAGGGAGTGCAATTCAATCGGAGTGGAGAGCAACTCTTGAGTCTTCCGGAGCGCAAGCAGCGCATTCGGCGTTGACGCATCTGGCCGTGTTTCAAGAAAGCTTTGACGCTTTGATTGAAGGGTTACGAAAGGACTATATCCAAATTATCAGCAAAGAACATCCCAAAGGTTTGTTCAAAAATGGTCTTCATAAACCGGTATGGGCCATCTTCCATGCAAAATGGGAAAAATGCGAATCGTTCGATAGATTCTTCGAACTCTGCTGGGAAGCGTTTGAAATCGCGCTAGAAACCTCGCTGACTTCGGTAAGAGAGCATCTGAGTCATACATTTACCCGTGAATGTGAGGGACTGTTCGAGTCGTTGCGTCGCGGTATTGATGCGTGTGAGCTGTTAAATCCCGTGAATGCAAACCTAATCGGGTCCATAAACGACGCTGTGCGAGGCCTGCAAGAGGCCGTAGGTGTGGTAACAAATTGGTTTGTTCCGTTTGAACCAGCTCAGCAAGAAGTCGAATTGCGTTTTGAGCAGGTTCTGGATGTTTCGCGCCGGGTTTTCGCAAACGCTCGTCCCCGCTTCGCTCTGGAGGTGGTGGAAAGCGCTCCGAACACGAGCATAGCTTTCGTATCTAGATTATTGCCACGAATTAGCGACGCGCTGTTTATTATTTTTGATAATGTTTACCGGCATTCCGGTTTTACGGATGGTGCCACATTAACAGTAGACTGGACGTGGGCCCTGGAGGGCGATGAACGAGTGGTACTCACGTTGAGGGTGGAAAACCAGCTTCATCCCTCCAAGGACTTGGATGAAGTGGTCCGCAGTCTGCGCCAAGTTAAGGCCAAGCTGTCGGGACAAGGCTTCCACGACGCGCTTGTAATGGAAGGAGGGACAGGGCTTGTGAAATTAGCGCGAATCGCTGCAGGTTCCTACGAGGTCGACGCCGCGAAATGTGTCGACTTCGGCGTGCGCGATGGTCGTTTTTTTGTCGATTGTCTACTAAATTTCGCGGGTGAACTGCGAATCGGACGGGAGCGCCAATATGAAGCTTAATGTGTTGGTCGTCGAGGATGATGAATTTAAACAACGTCATATTGTGGATTTTTTGGGGCAACAAGACTGGTGTGGTGATTCGATAATTGCTTGCTCTGTCGTTGGTGGAATTGCTCAAATTGACGAATCAGAATTTGATTTGGTTATATTGGACATGGCATTGCCAAACTATGATGGAGGCTCGGATGCAGGTCAAGGACTTGGAGGTATTGCCGTATTTCGCTATCTCCGGCAAATTGCACCGTGCGTTCCGGTGGTTGTTCTCACTCAGTTCGAGGCATTGCGGGAAGGTTCGGCGCTGGTGGACACCGAGACGTTGAAATCGAGGTTGGAGCACGAATTCGGGCTGCAATTTGCGGCATTAGCAAAATATAAAATTGCTTCGGATGAATGGAAGCATTGTCTCAATCTGGTCGCAAACTCAGTAAGAAATAAATGAATATATTGATATTAGAAGACGACGATGATAAGTACTCACGGGTCGAGTGCGTCGTCAGAGAGAGTGGGAATGCTTTGCAAAGAGTATGGCGCGCCGAAAATATTGCGCAAGCCCGCGGCTTACTAGCCGAGCATAAGTTCTCCGTTCTAATTTTGGACGTGCGCGTCCCATATCGAACCGATGAACCGCCCGATGATGGAGCGGGGGTGGCGCTACTCAAAGAAATCATGATTGATGCGGCGGGCCAGCCTCCTACGCACGTCGTTGGGCTTACAGGCCACGCAGACGTGCATAGCGTCCATTCGGAGGTGTTCCGTCGCCACGGATGGGTATTGCTCGAGTACTCGGCAACGAGTCCTGAATGGGCGAATTCACTTGCCAGCTACTTGTCACATGCCACCGCGGTCGCCAACGAATCCGACGATGGGGACGCATTTGACGTAGCGATTATCACTGCGTTGCCGTCACCGGAATTTAGTGAGCTTCGTCGCGTGTTCCCTGAACTTCAGGGGCCTACCAAGTTAGACGCGAAGACACTCGTGTGGCACGGCACTGTCACGCAAACCAATGGGAAGTCAATCCGGGTCGTAGCGGTGCATTCCTGGCAGATGGGCCTCACCGCCGCTGCTTTATTAGCCGAACGCGTTCTTGGCCGTTACAAGCCCAAGGTGTTAGCCATGACCGGCATATGTGCCGGGCGTAGAGACAAGGTACAGCTAGGCGATGTCGTTATCGCGACGCAGAGCTGGGAGTGGCAGGGAGGCAAGCTCACTGAAGACGACGGAAATCAGCACCTAATGGCGGCGCCGGAACCATGTCGCGCGTCTGGGGCTCTGCTGGCGGCCGCTCGAGCCTTAAAGGGGCGACCCGGATGCGAGGCATCGATAAGTCAACTTCCTCCTGTTGCGCCGCAAAATCTTGGTTGGACCCTTCGCGAAGGACCGATGTTGTCAGGGTTGAGCGTCGTTGCGGCGAAAGATGTCATGGTCGAGGTCGCGAAGCAACATCGAGGCTATTTGGCGTTGGAGATGGAGGCTTATGCCATCTATGCGGCCGCAACTTTCAGCGCTCGTCCTTGCGAGGCAGTGGTGATTAAGGGGGTTTGCGACTTTGGTGAAGTGGACAAAGACGACTCAATGCAGCTTGTGGCGGCGGAGCGGAGTGCCAAAGTGCTCCGGGCACTGTTGAACGAGTTTTTGACCTGATTCGTTGCACTGATGAGGCGCGTACGTGGAACAGTCAAGGTCTGACGGAGATTTTGTGTCCCGTGATTGTCCTTTCAGCAGAGTAGCCGCAGAACCGGTCCAAGTAGCATGCCAAATGGTGTGAAAGAACTTTGTCAGCGCCCTTTACCGCGGTGTGACGACGCGAACCACCTATCCATCACAGCAACACCCGCGGAGCCAGAGCCGCTATCGGTCGACTATGTCGTCGAACTGCTGGAACACCTGGGTGCTTGCTTCAATGGCCGCGCCGCACGGAAGCTTGTCACCGTAATAGGCGAACGGGCGACCATAGACGACCGTCTGTGGCGCCTGACTTGTAACGATGGGAAACGACCCGCCACACTTCGGGCAGGACAAAGGTCGCCTAGGTGTGCGACCGCCTTGCCTTGCACCGCGCGGGAATCGCTGCCAGTCACAGTTGTTCCACCGCGCGTGGTCTTATCACCAACGCATGCCACGTTGCTAGCCATCGCCATTTCTGGCAGTCCCTAACCGTCGATAGTCGACGCCTCCGGAGTGCTCGGTGCATCCGATACCGAAGAAAAAGCGCAGCCATTTCATGGGTGCGCTGAGCGGCGTATTCGACTGCAAACAGCACAGGCGTGAACACCCGCTCATGCGGCGCTTTCATAAACCCGGCGACGAAAAGCGGTCTGTCGTAATTATCCGGCCGGGCGCTTACGAGGACTGGCTGTCGTGTCGCAGCACCGACGAAGCGAGGTCATTCCTGCAGCTCTATCCAGCTGACGAAATGCATGCAGAACCGTTTCCCTTGCCGCCTCGCGCGTCGAAGACGAAGTCCACGGATGAGGGGCAAGAGTCACTACTCTACTGACGCGCAACAAAGGGCCGGGGCGCACCCAACGTTGAAGTCGCGCGAGAGGTTTGCTGCTCTTGCCCGGCTTCAGACCCTTTCCTCATCGCCGTTTACGCGGGCGAATCCCGCTCCGGAGGGGTACAGGTCGTTGTTTTTGCGTCGCCTCGGCGGAAAACCCCTTGTTTTAGGGCCTCGTCCGGTGTGGATTCAAATCCGTGTTGCTACGCTAGCGCCAGCCTGAGGATTTAGGCCTTTGCGTATTGTCGGTGACTACGCAAAGACAAAGGTCTCGGGCCAACCTTTGACCAATGACGAGGAATCTATGGCAACCACGAGTGCAACGAAAGCTGGAAAAAAGCCGGCGCCGATAGTGAAGAAGGCGGCGACTCCTGCCACGAGGAAGGCGGTCGCTGACACGCCGCTGAAGCCCATCAAGGATTCGTTCACGAAGGCTTCGCTCGCCACCCATCTTGCCGAGCGCGCAGGTGTCGAACCGAAAGCCGCGAAGGCTTTGATGGCCGCGCTGGAGGAAACAGTGCTCGCGTCGGTCCACAAGAAGGGCGCGAAGGAGTTCACGCTGCCGGGTCTGCTGAAGGTTGTTGCTCAGGACGTGCCGGCAAAGAAGAAGCGCTTCGGGAAGGACCCGTTCACGGGTGAAGACAAGTGGTTTGCCGCGAAGCCCGCTTCGGTGCGTCTGAAAGTGCGCCCGCTGAAGAAGCTGAAAGAGGCCGCTCTCTAAACCGAGCCGCTGGAAAGGAAGCGCCCCTCGAGACGGAAGTCCGAGGGGCTTTTTGCTTCTACGCCTGAGATGCACAGGCCTTCATTTCATCTGGCTGCTCAAGATGAGCTGGACGATATCTGCAAGAACAGCGCACAAGCAACATCGTCCTTTCACGAGGCAAAAAGCTAAGGGTCGGTCCTCACGAGAAATTGAGGGGAGACATCGGTGAGCATCGTCGGCCGCCGCTCATCATGCTGAGGGAATTCCACGGTGACAAGACCGGTGGCCTTCGAGGACGATACAACCTCGCCGACCCTACCTACATACAAGGTCGCAGACCTGTCGTCCAGTTTATCGAGCCGCTCGTCGCTCAGCCGCACCCGGGTTCCTTTCCTGATTTCTCCCATTCTGCCCATCTGGTTCGGAATAGGTGGGACGCTCAGGAACACCAAAGGTTCGACCGAACGATACCAGTGTTCGAAACGCACGTTCTACCGCGAGGATAGCGACCGCGCGCGTAGCCGTTCCGGCGTAATCGCCGCCGGCAGAGCCGGAACAGGAAGCTCACTGAGCCTTGCTGGGGCAGAACGGTGGTCATCGACTTAGGCTGCGGCGAGCGCGGCACCGTCCTGCCTTCGGGCAGCCGGCTGTTCGGTTGGCCACTTGCGGCCTCGTGAACTTCTCGCCGGTGGACCACATCGTCATAAGGCTCCGCAGACATCTAGAACTTCAGGCTCGTCCACAGTGGCATGCTCAAACACCGATTCCGTATGGTACTGCAGGAATATCGCCTGCTCTTGCGTCGGTCTCTGCCTCAAACGACGTGGTATGTTATCCAGCAGCCCGGCCTCCTCGCCAAGGGCGGGCGAGATTAGCACCACGCCGTCGCGGTCAAAGCTGATAAATCCGGAGTCAAACAAAGCATCGAGATTCGCGACAAGCGGTAACCAGTCGACAACTTCCCCGTCCATGCAATCCATCCGCATCGACGCGGACAAATGCTAGAGACCGAGAGGTTGGTGAATATGGCGGGGCATAAACGTTGCGGAACGGCTGCCGCAAATCCAAGGCAGCGACATTTCCGATGGGGACCACGACCGCTCAGCGCCGGAAGACCTTCGTCTACCAACGCTCCAGACTGTGTGCGGTTCAGCGCTTACGCCGTTTTGGGTCGGCTTCAACCGGTTCAGCGCTTCCGTGCCGGAAGCCGCCGTATTCTTTCATTTCGGTAATTTTTACCGATTTGGCATCCAGCAGCGCCTGCACCTGTCGCGTTGTTTCTTTTACCAGACGTGTTTTGACATCATCGGTGACGAGACGGCTGAGTAGGCTTGACATTTTGTCCTCCATTTCCGGTTGCAGTATAACAAACTAGACCGTCGTGACCTCGGAGCCAAGTCGCCCCTCCGGGACGACGTTTTTCTTCACTTCATCATCCAGGTACCGTAAGAGCAACATATTCAGCAAGACAGCAAACGGCTGAATGATTGGGACAAACATGCGTGCTCCATCGCGGCGAAGAATGTTCTCCGCTGTGCAATGTATGTTTAGGACACCTATTCGACGCACAACCTCTGGACTCGCGTCTTCCTCAGTGGGTTCGCGGATAAACAGGGGTATAGAGGCGAAACTTTTGATTTCCCGCCCTTCGCCTTTTTCGAAAAAATGCTGAAGTTCAAACTGAACACTCCGCTTTATGTCCGAGCGCTCTTCGCACCACTTCATCATGGCTGCGACTGACTGCGTTGTGGCATATTCGAGCCGCGCGATTGCGAGCGGGCCGCCAGGCAAAGCCGCGTCCCGGTCGCCGTCTGTAGCCCTGACGGTCGCAGGATGCGGGACTGGCAACACTATCATCGGGGTCGTATGCAGTCTCCCGTATTTGCCGTGATGAGTGCTGAAGCCGGGAATAGACTCAAGCACACCGTCGACTGACGCAAGCTTGTTTTGCTGCGCATCACAAAACAGGATTTTCCGCTCCAGCCGGGCCTTCTTCGACGGCTCCAAATTGGCAATGTACGTATTATCACGATAAAGCATAACGTTCGCGCCATAGGTTACGAACTTGCGTGAGCCGTCGTAATATGCGGCAAGCCCGGCAACTGCTGCAAGAACGGCCCGAACGGCTTCGCTTTCCCTATTTCGGTCGTACGTATTGCCGCCAGAGGTGGCGTAAAGAGAATTGGCCACCGCGCCATAGAACGCTTGGACCTCTTGCAGAAAACCCGTCGGCGGAAGACTGTGCATGTCGCCGACCATGCCCCTAAGGTCGCCGCTTTCCTTCATGAGCTCTTCGCGAGCGCGCTTGGATGCGCTGTTTCGCACTAGTTGCTGTAAAGCGAACACGCCGAAAAATGCAAGGAACAGCGCTATTGCTATCGGAACGACAAGCTTTGGCTCGTCGCTCAAACCCCAGCGAGTGGCAACCGCTTCAATGCTTGCCTTAAGGGGCCCGGAATATACTGAAGCCCACAACCCTGTGAGTGCACCGATAAGCGCGACAAGGGCAGGGAAGATGGAGTTGAAGATAACTCGTAAAAGAGATACGCAGACGCGGAGCACATAGCCGGACGCGTGGGAGGCGACGTAAGCAAATCTCTTGGCGGCACGCATGGAAAAATCTCTGTTGTCGTTCATTTAACGATAGATTGCTTACATTTGTCTGTTGTCTGGCGCTGACAGGCAGACAGAGACGTCAATTATCGAGAACTCACCGCTGTTCGCCGCGGCAGAAAGTTTTTCGGTCTTTTCTTCGTGACCTTCGTAATTTAGCAGCCGCCTCACGCAATATGTTGACAAATTGCACACCTAAGCGGGCAAGACAACACATTAAGAATCGCACGGGGTATCCACGAGGAACGCGATGCGTGTCTTAAGGGAAAACCCTGCCGTCAGCTCTCCTGATAGACTTACTCCCTTCACCGTCGCTCGCTCCCGTGCGAAGGACGGGGAGCGAGGAAAGCTTGTTGGGTGAAGTTTTCGGCTGGCGTCAATTCTCGGTTAAAGCTCCGTTGCCATCTATATATATTTAAAAGCGCGCAGTTTCTACGATTTGGTACACAACTTGCCTAACAGCGACACATGCACGCCTGCCTTTTCCACATCGGCTGTCGATAGCTAACCGAATTAAGCATTAATTCGCATACCGAATAAACATTAGAAGACTACCAGTATCGTCGTTCTCATCACTCACCAAAGGACGCCAAATCTGATGTCCGTGGAGTTCGCTGGCTTAATCAGGTTGATTTCGAGTCGGTGAACTGGGGATATATTGGCGCGTTGAAACGAATCGATTGAAACGGCAACGCGTGCCCGATGCCACTCTTGGGGCCAGGATTACGCCATCAATGGAAATTGCGGCTCGTTGATGGCAGCTCGCCGAGGAGGTACGACATATCGATGAGGTGTTGTGCGACAAGGTGCCGTACTTCACCTTCGCACTGCCATACACCCAGCACCCCGAGTAACGACGCGCCAAGGACTTCCTTGCGCTGCCGCTCCAGCACCTTGGGCCAGATGATGACGTTGACGTTGCCGGTCTCGTCTTCGAGGGTGATAAAGATGACACCCTTTGCCGTCTCGGGCCGCTGACGTACGGTAACGATGCCGCATCCCCGCGCGAGCCGGCCGTTCCGGTAGGTACGCAGGGTGGACGCCGGCATCAACCGGTTTTCGAGCAACTGGGGCCGCAGTAGCGCGAGAGGATGTCGTCCGAGTGTCAGCCCCATCGACCGATAGTCACCGACAATATCGTCTGCTTCTGAGGGTGCACCGAGTGCCGGCGTTTCATCCTCGACCTTTGCTACCGACAGCATGTCTTTATCCGGCACTGCGGCGACCGACTGCCACAGCGCTTCGCGCCGGTTGCCAGCAAGTGACGAAAGCGCATTCGCCGCGGCGAGCACCTGCAGGTCATAACGGTCCAGTTGGGCGCGTCGGGCGAGGTCGGAGACGGTCGTGAACTGACGTATCGCGCGTGAATTCTCGATACGCTCTGCGGCACCGTCACGCATACCTTTGAGCAGGGACAGGCCCAGTCGGACCGCTGGGCGCGCGACACCGGCTATCGGCTCAAGGGAAGCGTCCCAGCCACTTATGGTGACATCGACAGGGAATACCTGAACACCATGCCGCGTGGCATCCTGAACGAGTTGCGACGGCGAGTAAAAACCCATCGGCTGGCTGTTCAGCATTGCGGCGAGAAACGCTTCCGGCTCGTGGCGTTTCAGCCAGCTGCTCGCGTACACGAGCAGTGCAAAGCTGGCCGCGTGACTCTCCGGGAATCCGTATTCGCCAAAGCCCAGAATCTGCTGGAAGATACCGTCCGCGAAGGCCTTGTCATACCCGCGCTCGGTCATCCCGTTGACGATTCGGTCGTAATACCTGTCAAGACCGCCCTTGCGCTTCCAGGCCGCCATCGCGCGCCGCAACTGGTCCGCTTCGCCCGCAGTGAAGCCGGCGGCCAGCATCGCTACCTGCATCACCTGCTCCTGGAAAATCGGCACCCCGAGCGTGCGGCCCAGCGCCGTCTCCAGGGCCTTGCTTGGGTAGCTCACAGGCTCGAATCCCTGGCGACGCTGAAGATAGGGATGGACGGCGCCGCCCTGGATGGGTCCCGGGCGAACAATCGCCACCTCGATGACGAGGTCATAAAACGTACGGGGCTGGAGTCTGGGCAGCATGCTCATCTGCGCCCGCGATTCAATCTGGAAGACGCCCACGGTGTCCGCGCGCGAAATCATCTCGTACGTTTCCGGGTCTTCAGCCGGTATGTCCTGCATCTCAAATTGCTCACCTCGCTGGTCCGATACGAGGTCGAGCGCTCGACGGATTGCTGAGAGCATGCCGAGCGCAAGCACATCGATTTTCAGCAACCCCAGCGACTCGAGGTCGTCCTTGTCCCACTGAATCACGCTGCGGTCGACCATCGCAGCATTTTCAACAGGCACCAGGCGCGTGAGCTTTCCACGGCTGATAACAAAGCCACCGGAGTGTTGGGACAGGTGGCGTGGGAAGCCGAGTAACTGCGAGGCAAGCGATGCCCACAGCTGAATCAGTGGCGTCTCCGGGTTCAGGCCGGACTCGGAAAAGCGGTTGAGGAGGTCCTCCTTGCCATCAAACCATTGATGGCTCTTGGCCACCGCGTCGACAATCTGCGGGTCGACGCCCAGCGCCTTGCCGGTTTCGCGAAGTGCACCGCGCGGACGATAGGTCGACACGGCTGCCGCTATCGCTGCGCGGTCACGGCCGTATTTCCCGTAGATGTATTGAATTACCTCTTCCCTTCGCTGGTGTTCGAAGTCGACATCGATGTCGGGTGGCTCGCCGCGCTCCTTCGAGATAAAACGCTCGAAGAGCATGTTGCCTCGCGCAGGGTCGACTTCTGTCACGCCCAGGCAGTAACAGACCGCCGAGTTCGCGGCCGAGCCCCGGCCCTGACACAGGATGTGCTGGCTACGGGCGAAGCGGACGATGTCATAGACCGTCAGGAAGTACGGCTCGTATTCGAGCTCCCTGATGAGTTCAAGCTCGTGTTCAATCTGTTCCAGCACGTCGTATGGGATGCCGGATGGAAACCGGCGGCGGGCCCCAATATAGGTCTCCTGCCGCAGGTAGGCGGTCGGCGTGATGCCCTTGGGAACCAGTTCGTCCGGGTACTCATAGCGCAGCTCGTCGAGCGAGAACGTGCAACGCGACAGGATGTTCGTCGTCTCTGCGAGCGCGTATTCCGGATACAGGTTCGCGAGACGCAGGCGGGGACGCAGGTGCTGCTCCGCGTTGGGAGAGAGGTCGTAGCCACACTCCTGCACCGGTCTGCCCACGCGGATTGCGGTCATCGTGTCCTGCAACGGTTTGCGCGAGCGCACATGCATCACGACCTGGCCGAGTGCAACGACTGGAATGCCGCGGCGGTCGGCAATATATTCGACGGCTCCCCTGTGAATATCGTCCATGGCCCGTTGATGCAGCACGAGGCCGCACCATGCGCGGTCGGGAAACGTCTGCTCGAGCCACTCGAGCTGGACGTCGAGCACATCCTCTTTCGTGGGGAAATTCGGTATCAGTATCGCGAGACAGTGCGGCATGCCGCGCAGGTGACTGTTTTCCAGGTCCGGACGCGACAGGTCGTGCGGTGTCAACCGGTATTTGCCTTTCGGGCCGCGCGTGCGGGCGAGCGTAATGAGTTCGGAGAGGTTTCCGTATCCCTCACGGTTCTGGGCGAGGAGGATGAGACCGAACGCCGGCGAACCATCCGCGTTGACGAGCCGGAAGTACGAGCCAACGACGAACGGAAGGTTAGCCTCCTTCGCGGCTACGTGCGCCCGGACGATACCCGCAAGCGAGCATTCGTCAGTTATCGCCAGACCCGAGTAGCCAAGTTGCGCCGCGCGTTGAGCTAACTCCTCCGCGTGCGAAGCGCCGTGCAGAAATGAGAAATTGGAGAGGCAGAACAGCTCGGCATACGCCGGTAGAGCGTTGAAGGTCGCATCCATGGCGTGTCATTCCGGCAGGCCATGAAGGAAGCTGCATTGTTTCTCTTTCCCCAGTACTCCGCCGCTATTTGCCAGCTCAAACGACCACGTCGGTCGCAACACCTTGAGCAGCAACTTCGGCAAGTGAACGGTGAGAAAGACGCGCATGTTGGGAAAGCAGAACAGGAGTGGGTTGAAGGGAAATCGATAAAGGCTCTGCGCGAGAGGGCCCTCGTCGTTTCACGATATCGACGGCCAAGCCGTCGGCTGATGGTCTTAGTGCCAATCGCAGAAGCGCTGGCGAAGAGTCCTGCGCGGCCGCGAGCGGCCTGACCATCACGAAAAGCGTTTCAGACGACTGCGCGGCCAGGTGCAGTCGTCTGAGCGATGACGCTTTCGCGTACTCCGTCCAGAAAACCACCGCGGCGCAACTGCCTGCGCGGAGAATCTGCTCAACCGACCACAACGCGTCTCCCGTCTTCGCCGCCTCCACGCGAAACACCCGCTCGACAGGAAGGCCGATGTGGCGCAGCCCCAATCCGTTGAGGGCATGGGGTGGCTGCACAAATGCGACCGGACGGATACCGGCCTTGCAGAGCCCTGGCTGCAGCAACCGCAATTCACCCGTACCGGCTTGCTGGACCAGCAGGTCGACCAGCGCCCCTACGGGCCATCCGCCGCCAGGCAGCTCCGCCGACAGCGCGGGATACCCGGTTTCCAGAAACCGCCCACGCCCGCGCGCGAGCTGGGACGCTCGCCACAGGGACGGGTGAATCTCCTCAGCGGGAACGGTAGCGGTGGACATGGGGAGGTAAAAAAACCTGTATATTTATACAGTATCGTACACGCAATCTTGCGGCAGCGAACTGGCACTTTTAATCGGGGGCTGGCTCATGGATGCACGCGTTCGAAAGGCCGGCCATCCGATGCCCGAGTTGGCCGCCTTCATGGCGAAACTACGCTCAGCCTTCGGCGACGAGACGATTGACGAAGCAGTGAGGCGTGGGAAAAACGGTGAGCCTGTCTTTTTCGCATGCGAAAATGGCCATGCCGTAGGAACAGCAATGCCGGCGAGCGACAACGTCTGGCAGGTCGACGACGCTGTTCGCGACCGACATTACTGTCATGGTTGCGACGGCGAATGCGTCGGTCTGGGCGTCCGGTGCAGCGAATGGTTAAAGCGAGGTAACGGGGAGAAGGAACAGTGAGATTTTCTGGATGTGTTTTGTTGCTGCTCGGCTTCACGTCCTCCGCATTTGCAACTCAGGAGTACAAGGAAATCTGGAATCCGCCGGAAGCAAGGCGGCCTTCGCTTGAGCACCCGGCGACTGCGCACAGGTCCGCGAAGCATTCAGGTGGCGTACAACACATCGCGAAGGCGCGGGCTCATCGAACGCCGGCGCCAAAGCTCGCAATGAAACCCGGCAGCGCGCCTCACTTCTCTGATATTCCGCGCCAGATAACGCCCGAGGGAAATGTGCTTCGGGTTGATTCTCGCAATACGGCTGCAGAGGTCACGCGATGATGGAGCCAGAGCGGTACAACGGCTACAAGGTCTGGGGACATGCCATCCTGCAGCAGGAAGACATCCTGATGCAGGAGCGCTATGCCGCAAGCGGGACCATCTTTCAGAATGGCAAGCTTGTTGAGGCATCCGGCGTGCTGGGTCATTTCGATACAGAGGGCGAGGCGCAGCAGGCCGGACTCGCCTGGGCGCGTGCATGGATAGACATTCACGGTTAGCATCGTGCTTTCCTCACACGGAACTTTTCCTCAGAAGTTGCGCAAATGCCCTCTGCCCAATCTGCCGTGTTCCAGCATGACCAGCCGCAAATTGCAAATGACCTCTACAGTCGAAAGCCGTTTGCAGAGCAGCTCGCTCGCTTATTGGTGCTACCGCCGAAGAGCCCCGGAGTGGTCATAGGTATCGAAGGGGCATGGGGCTCGGGCAAGACAACCGTGGTGCGCTATATCGTCGAGTCGCTTAAGTCATCGACTGACGAGGTCCCAATTGTTGTCGAGTTCAACCCATGGATGCTCGCTGGGGCGGATGCTCTGGTCGAAGCCCTGCTGACCGAACTCGCCTCCGGCATCGGAATGGACGCAGGCAAAAAGCGTGCGAAAAAATCGTTGGAGGCGGCAGGAAAAATACTGGGATACGCTGGATTACTACGTCACCTGAAATATCTCAAGTATGTGCCCGGTGTAAGTCTCGTTGGAGTCGCTGCAGATACGGTTGGCAACGCGCTTCACGACGCCAGCAAACTGGCGACCAAGGCCGGTGAGGCGGTGGACAACGCCAAGAAGGTGGTTGAAGAGGCTGAAAAGCTCGTATCCATCAAAGCAGGACTAAGTGAGCGAAAGAAAGAGGTCATCAAAGCACTCGCCGAGCTTGACTGCAGCATTGTCGTCATCGTAGACGACCTTGACCGCTTGACACCCGATGAAATCAAGGCAGTATTCCGAACAATCAAGGCGGTGGCGGACTTCCCACGCGTCTCCTATTTGCTCGCGTATGACCGAAACGTGGTTAGCGAAAGTCTTGGCGGTGGACCCGCTGCAGGGGGAAACGCCTACATCGAAAAAATTGTGCAGGTCGCGTACCCCATCTCACCGGCTTTTCCTTGGCAGTTGCAATCTCACATTTCCGGTGAGATTTCCAACCTGCTCGAGTCTATTCATCGCAAACTCGAACCCTTCGAATCCGAGATTCTCGGGAAAGCAACGACGCTGACTTGCACCCTCTGCCGATATCCACGGGATATCGTGAGACTCATGAATCGTCTTATGCTCAGCTTGGCTAGCACAACCCACGAAGTCAACGCATCAGACGTCATCGTGGCCGAAGCGCTGTTTCAAAGGTTTCCAAAAATCCGCGATGCGGTGGTCCAGAACCCCGAGCAGTTTACGGGGTTCTTCTGGTCGGTGGCAGAAGAGGCCAGCTCTGCTGATTGGTCAATGTATTTTTCGGGCACGAAAGAAGAGAGGCGAACAGCGTGGCAGGCGCATTTGCCGGAAAACCAACCGGACAAGGCGGCGGCTTCAGCTGCACTCAAGTTCCTGTTCCCAATTACAAACGGCTCTGGCTCGAATTCCCCGCCCCGCAGCCACCTTCGATTATCCGAGTTGTCACGGCTTATTCGATTCTTCACTTTGACCTCGGTTACCGGGGTCCAAGAAGTCGCGGATGTCCACAAAATGCTAGCGGAACCAAGCCAGCTTGGGAACATGCTGAATGACCTCGACTACGCAGGGGCTACCGAGATGGTCAATCATATGACCGCGTATATCGACACTGCGAAATCCATCGATTGCACAGGGGTCGTTCGAGAGCTCATTCGGTCATGCACAAAAGAAGAATTTCACGCATCGTCTCCGCGCGAATATAGTCGGTCCGTTGCCGTACTGGCTGCGAACTGCATTCAACGGACCGGTGCTCAGACATCCTCTATCACTCTCGAATTTCTCGACGGAATTCCTCTTACCTACGGTTTGGACTTTCTGGTGACCGTAGGCACGTGCCACGGGGAGATTCGACTACTTGACCAGTACAAGATTGCGAATGCCTCCATTTATATTGATAACGCCCAAATCGTGTCAACCTGCATCGACTCTTGGCGCAAGCGGGCAGAGACAGCAGTTATGTCTGGCAGCGTAATTGGAAGGGACGACCTGTTCGCCATTCTCTATGGTTTGTCTCATATCGGCCGCAACGCCCGCAACATTGATGCAATCAATGCATTCCAAGCGTTTTGTCTCCAGGTGGAAAGCGGGCTAAAGCACTTTTTAGATAGGGCACGCCCTCTTAAGGAGCTTCAGCCTCAGGCGTTCTTCCTCTATGTCTGGGACGCGAATGCAATGGCGACCCTCGTTGAACAATCCCCCTTCGCCGATGAATTCGCGTGGTATACCGAGCGTCTTCGGACAGACCCAGAGGTGCACAAATTTATCCAAGACAGGTGCAATACCTAATACCAAAGGCCACAAGTAACATCGTTCTTTCACGAAGCAAGAACCTAAGGGTTGGTCTTCACGAGAAATTGAGGGGGAACATCGGTGAGCATGGTCGGCCGCCGCTCATCATCCTGGAGAGGTTACACGGTGAGAAGACCGGTGGCCTTCGAGGACGATACAACCTCGCCGACCCTACCTACATACAAGGTCGCAGACCGGTCGTCCAGTTCACCGAGCCGCTCGTCGCTCAGTCGCACCCGGGTTCCTTTCCTGATTTCTCCCATTCTGCCTCCGTCTGGTTCGGAATAGGTGGGACGCTCAGGAACAACAAAGGTTCGACCGGAAGATACCAGTGTTCGAAACGCACGTTGTACCTCGAGGACGGGCAACCGGCGCGCGCGTAGGCGTTCCGGACAAATGGCCGCCGGCAGAGACGGAACAGGGAGCTCACTGAGAACCTTGCTGGGGCAGAACGTTAGTCATCGACTCAAGCTGCGGCGAACGCGGCCCCGTCCTGCCTTTGGGCGTCGGGCGACTACAGCGGTGAGGTATCATCGCCCTCATCACTCACCACAGGACGCGAAATCTGATGTCTGTAGATTCCAGCTGGTTGGGCCAAATTGAACGCGAGTGGGCACAACTTCGCCTGTGCGACCCGGCACTCGACATAGAAAAGTTCTTCCGGCACGTTGTGTCAGCAAACAAGGTTGGATTTCTTTCACTTGAATCTATCGCGGCCATTGCGAATGGCCTGCTCACAAGCCCGCTGCCGGGCGCGCCTTACCTCGGCCGGCGACTGATTGAACGAGTTGGCCCTGACCGACACCCTTCCCTTCGGGTCGCGCTGGCACTGTCTCTTATCACCGAAACAGGTGGGCCTGCGAATTACGAGGTCGGGCACGTCATTCTGGGCGACGTGCTGAAGGACGATGCGGCGAGCGAGCCTCTGCGAGGCCTGGCGGCAGCAGCTCTCGCGGACAGTGCGCGGCTGGGTCGCGGCATGGACGCCGACCTCGAGATGGCAAAGGGCATGTATGGGACGGCCCTTGAGCTTGGACACCGGGCGGCCGCGTATAACTTGGGCTTGTATTGGGAGGGACGCTGGGATACGAGTGCTCCCGGCGATGTCGTCCCCGACAGCACAAAGGCGGCACAGGCCTACAAACGCGGTGGTTCCAACGCAAAGTGCGCCGCCCGTCTGGACGCATTGCGGGCCCGGTAGCGGTAAACCGCAACAATCGCTCCCGTCGACACGCGACGAGAACCAAGCTCTGCGTGCTCGGTTAGCCTTGTGTCGTCAGGTCGGAAAGCAGGGCGGACGAGACTGTGATGTCGGTCGGTCGCCCGCCCGAGCTTCCCAGGTAACCGCAGGTGGCGATGGAGATGTCGGGTGAATAGATGTCCCCCGGATTCGTCGGCGGGGGAGCAGACGGCCGCCACAACCACGTGATTTAGGCGGAAAAAGCAGGCTTCCTCACCGAATTGGTTTGCCCTCATGAGGCTAGAATGAATTCTGTCTCCTCGTTCTCCGGCGAACCAGTTCAAGGGCTCGCCAGAACGTTTCAGGCGCCGCGGGTTGATTTCCCCGGCGCCTTTTTCTTTTTCGCTCTTGGTGGGGGACATCGCGTCGCGAAGGCTTGCGGATGCTTCATGAGCCCGCGCCTGGCACCTGAAAGTCGCGAGGTGCCGGACAGCCAGTCTCGCAGTAAGTCTCTTGCCAGGGGAGCAGCCTGTAGCTGAGCCTGAAGGCTTTGGCGGGTGGCGCCCCGCCGCACGTCGGAGAGACTTCATGCGCCCATCAGGCGCCGCTCCTTATAACGGACCGCCTCAAATGCTCGTGGCCAGCACGTTTTGAAACGCTTGTGACTCTATTAAAGTCGTCGAGTTGTCCACAGAATCTGTTCGCAAGGCTGTGGACAACTCGCCAGGAAGCAATGCAAGTCGCTGAAACAACTGCGTTTGGGCTGTGAGCGCACAGAACACACGTTTGGTCGATGCGCGGTGTCCGCTAGCGTAATCGCTTACCACGACAGCGAACTCAAGTTTGCCGACTACGGCATGACCGGACCTGACGTCGCGGCAAAGTGGTTGCTGACTGACCTGTCATGTCGGGTCGAAAGGAAAAGACAGAAGTCTGATAGCGGCTACATTCAACACTGCACCCCGCTTACGTGGGACGGATAAACTACGGGCAGCTCGGCCGCATGTGCTCCACATGGCTTGCCCGCCTAAAAAGCGGGTCCCTTTTATGGCGCTGGATAATCGGGCAGGCCGGCTCAAAGGATAAATCGATACTCCAAATCGCCACACCTCCCGGCCTTCAACGGTCGCGAGCTTCGGCGCTTCGTTGGAACTCACTCAGCCGGCTGACCGTTGCGCAAAAAGCGTGCCTCTGCGATGAGGTCGGGCGGCATCATGAGTGCGTTGACGCCGATGCGTGGCTGGCTTCCATCGACCGCGCGCCAGTGCGTGACGCAGCCGCAAAAGCTGCATCGATGAAATTCGAGTCTGTGCTCATTGCACATGTCAGTGTAAGTGTCGGTCGAGTCGATGTCGGCGGGGAACGTGACGCTCGGTTCGTCATAGTACGCCCACAGTGCGCCGTATCGCCAGCAAATGGAGCATTCGCACGCGTTGACTTCAACGGGCGCGACGTCGACGGTGAAGCAAACGGCGCCACAATGGCAAGAGACGTCAATGAGGAAAAGCTCCTCAAAGGGAGCGGCAATGCCTACGTCAGACAACCATCTTTTAATTTTCTCGCCATTCTGCCCTCCCAAATAGCTTGAAGTTCCGTCCACGCCAAATATGCGAGCGATATAAGCCCGAGTTTGCGTTATGGACGTGTGCTTAAGATATGCACTAATTTCTTTGATGCTCCACTCAGGCGTCGCTTGTGAGTTAGACGAAAAATCCAAGAGCATCCTTTGCACTAGCAATTCTTTATACGAAGCCATATTGCATCCCATGCCAATAGTTGCGCCGCCCTCGTGTAAACCACAGAGTCAGCGTAGCAGCCGTGTAGCCGGAAGGCAAATGCAGCCTCAAACAACACAGGTGACCAAAATGACAGACCTCTCGTGGTGTCGCGCGTGGGTCGAAGGCCACGGCTAGCGCGGTGAGATGGTTTTCCTCATACAGACAGCACTCGCTGGACACACCGCTTCGTCACCAAGTAAGTATGCGGGACCGAGCGTGATGCGGATGCGCGCACGCTTGAATTTACGCACTTTCATCCGATTGTTGATGAGTCGGTCACCGGAATACGCGGCTCCATAACGCGGTCACGACAGCCACGAAAATCTCTCGGAGAGAGGCTTCATG
The DNA here is from genome assembly GCF_900141745.1 of Paraburkholderia phenazinium. Lineage (NCBI taxonomy): Bacteria > Pseudomonadati > Pseudomonadota > Betaproteobacteria > Burkholderiales > Burkholderiaceae > Paraburkholderia > Paraburkholderia phenazinium. The sequence continues at coordinate 1,698,742 of NZ_FSRM01000001.1, forward strand.
GTAGGTATCAAGCGTACTAAGCGGCGGAGACTCCCGAGCGGGCAGCCCCCGGAGAACCCGAACTTTGCGGCGCAACCACGCCGAACGTGCTGCGCGAGCGAATGCCCTCTCAGCCTCCTGCGGCAGGTCCGTGACAATGTCAAATTCCCGGCCGTCGATGTATCCCGACAACGAATATTTCCTAGACTGTTGCGTCATCCAGGCCACATAGCCCCATGCAAAGACTTGGGTCACTTCGCCTCCTTCGTCGACATCGCAAGTTTCACGATGAGTTGATACGAATCACAAACAATCTCGTCGGCGCCATTGACAGAATCTGCGTCCGATTCCTGCCGACAAGCCACACGCAGTTTTGGCGCCCCTGCGACTTCGCCGATACGCGGACGTAAGCAGATTCATCCCTCGGCGCTAATTTCCGGTACACGAAAGACAGTACTTACCGGACGGCGCTTGACCAGTCCCCGGCTGTGTTTCAGTGGTCGTGCACGACGCACCTCCACTTTCACCAGACGCCCGAGCGGCCCCGCTGGCATGGAAAGAATTGTGTCCGCCAAATCGGGGGCGAGCAGGCAAATCACGAATGCCATGCGCGCGATTCTTGCCCGCACTGTATTTTTGAGGCCATTCGTACGTCGACCGACATTAATCCGGCCGTAGCGTATTGACTTACCACCTTGTCCACCAACGCGTATATACGTGGCGTCAATGTGTAGACCAAACGTTCTCAGGTCAACCTGACGAAGCTTCGAAATATCGGGTGGCAACCAGCCCTCAGAAAGAACCTCGTTGCTTGCCCAAGGAGATTCCGATGGCAGCGAGTCTGAACTGATTCCGGCTGCCGCATGAGCGAGAGTGTCGGCCCATATCGACTGCGCCGAACCGGGCTCATCAATCACGGCGCGCAGGCTCGGAGAGTCATCAAGAATGTCGGCAACATCCAGCCGTTGTGCTTCAATCCGTGCCGAGCGACTGCTACTTCGTTCTGCCGGCAGATAGCTCCACTTGAGCAAGCTGGCGAGCAGGACCGACATTCGTTTGATGAGCTCGCGAACTTCTTCCTTCGCGACATTTTCAATTTCATCGGCCAAGTGCTCGATGTCGAGGAGGTCAAACCGGCCCTCCCGCAAAAATCGAGCTTGTTCGAAAGCCCAGGCATAGACGTCTTCATCGTAGGCTGGCATATAAACTCCGTGGACGACACTATCTACAGCATTGCCGAATAGCCGACCCGAAATAGAAGTTCAACCGCCGGTTCCTGACTCATCCACAGCGGGCAGCCAGCCTCGAGACAACACGTCGTCAATCGACCATGGACACTCATCTGGAAAGTAGTCTCGTTGGCTCTCGGTCGTAACTTCAGAAAGCGCCCTTTCCCATACCAACTGATAGTTGCTGGGGTCGTCCGTGGTGTTGCCAAAGCTAGGAGACTCCTGCAGCCCCTCAAGAACCGCTGACCGCTCTGCCTCAATCATTGCCCTCAGACCATCAGTGCGCTCGGTGGGCAGGTATCGCCACCTAAATAGATGCACCAGAAGTTTGACCGTCCGGTCAACAAGCACGTGTAGTTTTGCCTTCGCAACTTTGTCAAGCTCACCTGTAAGGTGTTCGATGTCCAGGAGTTCAATGCGACGCTCCCGTAGAAATCGTATTTGTTCGTGCGCCCATGCGTAGAAGTCTTCGTCGTATGCTGGCATGTAGGTTTCCTAAAAACAATTCCTGCGACATGTTCGATAAAGGAGTGTTATCTCCGAATGATTGCGACCACTAGGAAGATGCCAGCTATCAGCCCGAGTATCTCGGCAAATCGCCCGACCCACAGGATGACGCAATCAACATTTTTCTGCGACGATGCAAACCGAAATAGCCATTTCATAGTTGCCTCAGCCGGCTCGGACGTTGGGTTCGGATAGCGAGTGCGACCTCATAGGCCGAGTGGGTCATTGTCTTCGGTTTGCGAATCGAGCCACTCTTTGGCAGCGCGCTTCCTGTCCGCTGCATATTTCTCAACGGATGCGTCGTCGATTTCGTAGTCACCGTTCTCGATGGGAGTGCCGGTCAGAGCGCCACGCTCAACGAGAACCCGAACGTGCGGACGGCTTACGAAAAGGTACTTGGCTGCTTCCATAACGTTCATGTGGCCCTCAACGGACTAGCATGTAGATGACGAATGCGACAGCGGACACTATGCAGAGCAATGAGACACCCCCACCTAGCCAAATCGTCACGCGGTCAACGTTCCTTTGCGACGAGGTGAAGCGGAGGAGCCATTTCGAAAAAGGGTTGAGCTGCTTCATCTCATGCCTCGGTCGGTACGGATGCCGTGTCGCTCCTACCACGTGCAAAGACTTGGGTACCGCGTCGGAGCAGAGTCCTGACTGCAGCGTCCTCTGGAAATCGCCATAAATCCAAGCGATTGCTTTCATTTGAAAACCTTGGGGACCAGTATCACGAGAACGAGGACCAAGCCGAGTAAGGCGATGGCCCCGCCGAACCATTTCGCAACACCATCGATGTTCTTCTGCGATGAAGCGAAACGGGTTAGCCACTTCATGTGGGAGCCCGCCTGGTCAATGTCGATGGCACTATCTACGTCCAGCTAAAAAATCGGTCCAATCCCATGCGTAGACGCAGTCCATGGGTTGTGGGTCTTCTTCAATTACGGGACGTGTCGAATGAGCCATGCGTTTTTGGAACAGGCTTCGCGCAGGCTCCGGTATCTCCCGAAGCCGCACGTACGGCGTGTTACCGAGGGAGGTGCGTATGGGTACATCGAGTTGTTGTGGGCGTGGAGGCAGTTCCTCCTTCCCTGTCAGCGCGACCGCAACTGAGCGAGCTACAAGGTCCCACAGGCTAGAGGCGTAGCGCGGGTAGCGCTCTAGGGACCCGCATATTCTTCCATGCGGTTCCTCGCTGAGTTCGACCCGATAGTCCGCAAGAGGACCGCTTCGCACCCGGCCAATCTTCGCAGTAGCCAATACGCGGCTGCCGCTCTCGCGACCGTCAGGCCATATTTCGACAGTTACTTTGAGCATCGAAGGTGTACCTCGGTCTCAGTATCACTTGAGAAAATTGAAAAGCAGGACGGCCATGGCCGAAAGATTCGAGGTGCCGAGTTAATCTGGTTCGCAAAACTACATGTTTTCATCCTTGTGTACCTCGACGAGCCACTCTCGAATTCGCTGCTGAGCGCCTTTATCGCTGATGCCGCGGCTAGAGTCCAGAAGCAAAAAGTTTCGCATCAGTTGGCCAGGCTCACGACCGAAGTGGTATTCGAATAGCGGCCTTCCGGATTCGGGAGACACCTGACCATCTACATCAACAACCGCGTGGCCAACGTGCAGGGTTCCGTAAAAATTGAGAAACAGCGTCGGCGTGGTTCGCTCGGGAATGGTTTTCGGCGTTGCAGTTTTCATAAGTTCGCCGTTATAACTTCACCATCAAAGGAATCGGGCATCAGCTTAGGAGCAATGCATTCGTCGCAATAGACGTGCTGCCAATATCCTTCCCTGAAGGTGCCGGGCGAGCCGCAGCGTTCGCACAAGGTGCGCGCATGAGACTGCGCTCCCTTGATAATTTCTTCGATGCGTCTTGAAGTCACCGGGCGACAAAGATAGCCGCCGACCACCGATATCTCCAAGCGCCCCGACGCTCCATGGATGTCAGAGCAAAAATGCATGATTGGGTACGCGGACGTAAACGTTGGCGATATCGGCCGCAGCACGTCGTAGTCCAAGGACGCAATATTCTCAGGTACGCGAACCTGGTTACACCACTCCGAGTTAAGTTCCTGCTCAATTTCTTGCGCGGCCACCTCAATGACGGAATACCAACCAAGGCCGCACTGAATACCTAGGAGTGCAAGATTTGACGGATATGCCACCGGGTAGTGCACTGAGCGAAAGAACAAGGGAAATTTCGAAAATAACTTTTGTTGGTACTGCATGGCCAGCCATGTGCGAAAGTCCATGCCAATGGCACGCGTGTCTGTGTGTGCCTCCGCTTCACGTTCTGTCCGACGAGAATTCAACGGCGACCTCCCTCTTTCATTTAACATGGGCCAACTGCATTTGTGACCCTGTCTGATTTCACGGTTGGCTGCGATGGGCGAGCTGAACCGTTCAACGGGCCCGAATTTGCCTTTTTGGGCTATACCAACGTGCTTGCGGCTTGCCTGCTCGCGAGTCGCAACGCGAGGCCTGCACGTCCGGAAAAGCACCGTTGCGTGCGTGAATCACGCCTCTAAAGCCAAGAAAAATGATGCGACGCTTCAATATATGACGTTTGCGCTATATTTTATACGTTTACGCTATGTACGCAAGACCCAGGAATCGGAAGACTGTCGTCTTTGATATCTTTCGAGCATTCATGCAGCTAGTGGAGGCCTTTGGGCTGGTCGTGCGCGCCGCACGCGAGCGACAAAAACTGACTCAGTCCCAGTTGGCAGAGAGAGCAGACCTGCATTGGACTGCGGTGAGCCACATCGAGAGAGGCACCCGCCCCGCCCACCTCGCGACGCTGGAGTCAATATCGACCGGTCTTGGCATTTCGCTGTCGAAGCTAATTCACCGCGCGGAAGAACTCCAGATTAAAGAGAGTCAAGCAGAAAAATAGCCGGATAGATTAGGCGCCAAGCGCAAGTAACAAATGCATTCTGGCGGCAGCGGGCTTAGATGCGTCAGGCAGATGCGGTTCTTCAAAAACAGTCCAACTCTGCGCACTGTGTACCTGCTGGCTAGGAATTGTTTCTGGAACTGCAAATTCCCCCATGTGCCATGAGGGACAAGCTTTCAAGAGGGAAAAGCTGTTAAGTTGACACCGTGTGGCCGACAGAGAACCAATGGTGCGACTTCGCGACTTTGTCCACAATCTGCAGGTCGACGCCGAGCGCGTTGCCGCTTTCGCGCAGCGCGCCGCGCGGTCGGTATCGACACTGCCGCCGCGATGGCCGCTCGGCCGCGCCCGTACTTCCGGTAGATGTACTGGATGACTTCTTCGCGACGCTGGTGCTCGAAGTCCACGTCGATGTCTGGCGGCTCGCCACGTTCCTTGCTGATGAAGCGCTCGAACAGCATATTGCCGTGCGACGGGTCGACTTCCGTCACACCGAGGCAGTAACAGACCCCACTGTTAGCAGCCGACCCGCGTCCCTGACACAGGATGTGCTGGCTGCGCGCGAAGCGCACGATGTCGTACACCGTGAGGAAATAGGCCTCATATTCGAGTTCGCGGATGAGCTGCAGCTCGTGCTCAATCTGCTCCTGCACGCTGAGTGGAATGCCGCCGGGATAGCGACGGTGTGCGCCGATGTACGTCTCCTGCCGCAAATACGCTTCGTGCGTGAAGCCGTCGGGTACAAGCTCGTCCGGATATTCGTAGCGAAGCTCGTCGAGCGAGAACTGGCATCGCTCGAGAATGTTGAGCGTTTCGTACAGCGCGCGCGTCGGATACAGGTTGCCGAGCCGGAAGCGAGAACGCAGATGGCCCTCGGCATTCGGCGCGAGGTCGTAGCCGCATTCTGCGATGGTCTTGCGCAGCCGGATTGCCGTCATCGTGTCCTATAGGGGCTTTCGCGACCGGACGTGCATGAGGACATTGCCCGTCGCCACCACCGGCACCCGATACTGCTCCGCCACATGTTCGACGATGCCGCGATGAATGTCGTCCATCGCGCGCTGGTGCAGCGTGAGGCCTACCCATGCCCGGTCCGCAAATGCTCGCCGCCATAAGGAATCAGAGTCGGACGGCAGTATTAAAGCTCCGCGTGTTCATTGTGCAACCTGGCTTATCCCGTTCGAAAGTTAGCGCTTAGCAACTTTCTTTGTTGAGCGTGACCGAGAATTTTCTACTCGAGACTTATGACGTTTCGTTTGGCGTCATTGGAAGCGCTTAGGGCGTAACGTGGGAAGGCGTGCCGTGGGCCGGCGATTCTCCAGCTGAACACGGCACGACGCCAATTACGTGGTTTGATTTGAAAGATGGCGTGCATCTTCCCGGGCTATGCCCGTCTACCAAAAGGGACGCGGTTCGCACCTCTGCTGATGGAAAGCAAAGATTTTAAAAGAGGCTCATTTGAGGATGTGGAGCAATCGGCCGTCTGAAAAGCTCAGTCGTAAGTGGTCGGCGGCTTTCATTGAGTCCAAGCCTCGCGCATGCTTTCTTAAAGCGCTGTTGAATCAGGTCGGCATGAATTCCGCTGCCGCGCATGCGAGTTCGAAAATCGGAGTCATAGTCTTTTCCTCCCCGCATTTGCCGAACCAAGCTCATGACATGCTTAGCTTTCAATGGGTGGTGAACCTCCAGCCATTCTTGGAAAAGGTTTGTCACCTCAAGTGGCAAGCGCAGTGCGACATAAGCGGCGTGCATTGCACCTGCCGCTCTAGCGTGCTCAAGAATTTTCTCCATGTCATGGTCGGTCAATGCGGGAATAATCGGCGCGACCATCACGCCAGTCGGAATCCCGGCCTCCGTTAATTCCCTTATTGCTTCCAATCGCTTGCTCGGTGTGCTCGCCCTGGGTTCTAACGTCCGGGCAATATCCCGGTCAAGCGTGGTCACAGACATGAATACCCGTGCTAAATTTTTCTGGGCCATCCGGGCAAGGATTTCGATGTCGCGAGTTACCAACGCCGATTTCGTAGTTATTGCCACCGGGTTGTTGAACTCTTCCAACACCTTGAGGATGGACTCGGTTATTAGTAGCTTCCGTTCCAACGGCTGGTAAGGGTCGGTGTTCGTTCCGAGTGCAATCAGCTTTGGCTCATACGACTTTTTTTCAAGCGTTTGCCGCAAAACCTCCGCGGCGTTTTCCTTCGCGAAAATTTTCGTCTCAAAATCGAGCCCGGGCGACAGATTCAAATAAGCGTGGGAGGGCCGCGCATAACAATAGACGCACCCGTGCTCACATCCCCTGTAAGCATTTACAGATTGCTCGAACGGGATGTCGGGCGACTGGTTGCTGGAAATAATCGTCTTGGCTCGTTCAACGAAAACGACGGTGCGAGTTTTCGGCTCCTCGTCCGGCGACGCCTGCGACCATTCGTCGCACACGGTTTCCCGTACGTGCGATTCGAATCGAGGCGTCGCGTTCGAAACGCTGCCGCGACCTTTCTGCGGATTCATGGCCAAACCCCTGATACTGTATGTTTATACAGTACATCCCGGAGGCACGCATTTGCAAGGGTGTTTATGAAGTGAACAAAGTTCTTGACGTATAAATTGGGGCTGCATCTATTGCTTCGCGCGACCTACCCATAGTTATCTGGGGCTATCGCCGGGACTCGATTTCGAGAGCCGCATTTACGCCAAGGTCAACGCGCCGGAACTGCTCGAACGGGAGCTTTCGAAGAAGTCGTACGTGCCGGAGCCGATCGCACTCGGCGTCAATACGGATGCCTGGCAGCCGGTCGAACGCGAGTTGGGTCTCACGCGACGGGTAATCGAGGTGTTGCACGCGCGCGGTCATCCGTTTGCGGCTATTACCAAGTCGTCATTGATCGAGCGCGATCTGGATCTGCTTGTACCTATGGCGGAGCGCGGCCAGTTCATGGCGGCCATCACCATCACCACGCTGGATGCCGAGATTGCCCGCACGCTCGAACCACGAGCAGCAACGCCGGCACGGCGGCTGCGCACAATCCGCACGCTGAGCGAGGCCGGAATTCCGGTGGGCGTCAGTATTGCGCCAGTAATTCCGTTCGTCACCGAGCCTGACATGGAGCGGGTCATGGAGGCGTGTGCGGAAGCGGGGGCGACCAATGCGAGCTATATCGTGCTGCGTCTGCCGTGGGAAGTCGCGCCGCTATTCAAAGACTGGCTCGCAGCGCATTTCCCGGATCGGGCCGAGCGGGTCATGAACCGCGTGCGCGACATGCGCGGTGGCAAGGACTACGACGCCTCCTTTGCCACACGAATGAAAGGTGAGGGTTTGTGGGCCGATCTGATGAATCAGCGCTTCCATAAAGCCGCGCGTCGGCTCGGTCTGAACGAGCGTCGGCGAGGCATTCTGGATATGTCGCAGTTTGTCCGCGCGCAGCCGCCGGCGCCGATCCCGGCGCGCGACGACGGGCAAATGGATCTCTTTTAGCTGGGGCGTACGAGGGTTGGCGCCGTCAGCTCGTTAAATCGATCTGTTCTGCCGAAGCCCCTCGAATCGCCTACATCGACGATTCGAAATAGGTATCGAATGCAACGGCAAGGCTCGCCATCATCAGCATGGCGCCGATGAACAGCGAGAAAATCACGACGAAGATCACCGGCCAGCCGGAACGGCTGCTTTGCGCGCTCTGCGGGTTGAATTGCGCATCCCACTTTTCGTCGGGACGCAGTCCGTAGACAATCGCTGCAAGGAATGCGGAAAACAGTGAGATTGCGCCCGGGACCGCCAGCACCCAACCGAGCGCCGAGGTCCGCTGGGTGAGGATCAGCAGCAGAACACCCGGAATGCCGAACAGCGTACAGATCAGGTGAATCCAGCCATACAGGTCGCGCTTTCCATATAAGTAGAAACGGTGCGCGCCGAGGCTGCCGAAGAAGAAGGCGAGTGCCGCGGTAATCGTCTTGGACCTGAAGCGCGGTGAATTCGAAACGCGTGTGGACATGGGGGCAAGAGTTCAGTGACGGGCGGTCGTGAGGACTGGTGCGCAACGGTGCGCGGACCGAGGCGCATTCTACGCCCCGCGGCGTGGCGCAGGCCACGTCGCAAGCTGATTGATGGAATTCGCTGACGCCCAGGTTGCCTCGTAGGTGACGCGGTAAGTCGGGCCCGTGCGACAGGCGGGAACCGGGCGGAAAGGGCGGCGGGCGGTACGGTAGCGAGGCGAGGTTTGCGGGCTTTCCGTCAGGTGATCGGGCGATTTGAAGAGGGCCGGCCGGACGGACGACAGCCCCAGCGCAACGATGAATGCTAGTTTTCCCCGTAAGTGTTTGTTATGGCTTCAGTTTCCCGCTATAATCGCCTGTTTCAGTGGTTCCGAACCCCGGTTTTCAAGGATTCTAGTATGGTCATCATCCGCTTGGCTCGTGGCGGCTCCAAGAAGCGCCCGTTCTACAACATCGTCGCAACCGATTCGCGTAACCGTCGTGACGGCCGCTTCATCGAACGCGTTGGCTTCTACAACCCGATCGCTACGAAGGGTGAGTCGCTGCGTATCGCTCAAGACCGCCTGACGTACTGGCAAGGCGTTGGCGCGCAACTGTCGCCGACGGTCGAGCGTCTCGTGAAAGAAGCGCAAAAGGCGCAGCCGGCTGCTTAATGGTAGCTAGCATGTGCATCGCCGGCGGCTCGCGCAGCTTGCGCGAGGTGTCCGATGCGCGAGTTTTACTGCGCGTTTTGCTGAAGCAGACGTCGAAGGTGGTAACGAACTTCGACTTGAGGTGTGGTCTGAGGTGGCGTCATGTCTGAGCGTGATTCGGGAAGTTCAGGCCGCGCCAAGCCGGCCCAGCGCGCGCAGGCAGCAGGTGACGCACCGTTCGGCGCGTTTGTCCGCAAGCCGGTGGAACGCGTCAAGGCCAAGGCCCCCGGTGCAGCCAATGTCGATTCCGGCGCCGCAGCAATGCGTGCCGAAACCGTCGAAAGCTGGCCGGACGACGCTGTTGAAGTGGGTGCAATCGTCGACGCTTACGGCCTCAAGGGCTGGGTCAAGGTAGCCGCGCATGCGGATGCCGGACGGGGCGGCGATGCATTGCTGAGCGCGAAGCGCTGGTGGCTGATGAAAGGCCACGAGCGCAATTCGGCACCGGCGCTGCAGGCAAAGATACATAGCGACAGCGTCGTTGCCCACCTGGGCGGCGTGACTGACCGCGACGAGGCGCTCGCATTGCGTGGCGCTCGCGTGTATATCTGCCGCAGCGATTTCCCGGCGCTGGAAGCTGACGAATTCTACTGGGTCGATCTGCTCGGCCTGGATGTCGTGAACCTGACCGGGGTTGCTCTCGGCAAGGTGGCTGACATGATCGACAACGGTGCGCATTCGGTGTTGCGCATCGAATATCCGGATACTGGTAAAGACGGTAAGCCGGTGACTGGCGAGCGGTTGATTCCGTTCGTCGGTGTTTTTGTCAAAACGGTGGACCAGGCGGCGAAGCAAATCGTTGTCGACTGGGAAGCTGATTATTAAATTAGCTCGTTGACCGGAGAGAGCGATGCAGTTCGATGTCGTCACGCTCTTTCCCGAGATGTTTCGTGCGCTGACCGATTGGGGCATTACCAGTCGCGCGGCGAAGCAGGAGCGCTACGGTTTGCGCACGTGGAATCCCCGCGATTTCACCACCGACAACTACCGTACGGTCGACGATCGCCCGTATGGTGGCGGCCCGGGCATGGTAATGCTGGGCAGGCCGCTGGAAGACGCGATCGGCGTGGCGAAAGCCGCGCAGGCGGAGCAAGGCATTACCGGTTCGCGCGTCGTGATGATGTCCCCGCAAGGTGCGACGCTCAATCACGAAGGGGTGATGCGGTTTGCCGCGGAACCTGGTCTGATCGTGCTGTGCGGCCGCTATGAAGCGATCGACCAGCGTCTGATCGATCGTTGCGTCGACGAAGAAGTGAGCCTCGGCGACTTCGTGCTGTCGGGCGGCGAGTTGCCGGCAATGGCGTTGATGGATGCGGTGGTGCGTCAGCTACCCGGTGTGCTGAACGACTCGCAATCGGCAGTGCAGGACAGTTTCGTCGACGTGCTGCTGGATTGCCCGCACTACACGCGTCCCGAGGAATACGAAGGCGTGCGTGTACCCGATGTGCTGCTCGGCGGCCATCATGCGGAAATCGAGTTGTGGCGTCGCCGTGAAGCGCTGCGCAACACGTTGGACAAACGGCCCGATCTGATCGAAAAGGCCAGAAAGAACAAGATGTTGAGCCGTGCCGATGAGGCATGGCTTGCAAGTCTCGCGAAGGAAGCATCGAAGGCGTAGAGCCCCGGTGTCACTCGCGAATAGGCGGCGCCGCACATGCGTGTACGGTGCCTGATGTGAACCCATCCTCTATCGGGGCCGTAGCCGAGCAGTGTTCTGTGAGGCAGGTACGAACGTCGACAAGATGGACTTAGGAGTCAGTGATGAATCTGATTGCAAAACTCGAGCAGGAAGAAATCGCGCGCGCCCTCGGCGAGAAGACCATCCCGGAATTCGCCCCTGGCGATACGGTGATTGTCAGCGTGAACGTGGTTGAAGGTACGCGTAAGCGTGTTCAGGCTTACGAAGGCGTCGTTATCGCCAAGCGTAACCGTGGTTTGAATTCGTCGTTCATCGTCCGCAAGATTTCGTCGGGCGAAGGCGTCGAGCGTACGTTCCAGACGTACTCGCCGCTGCTGGCAAGCATCGTCGTGAAGCGTCGTGGCGATGTGCGCCGTGCGAAGCTGTACTACCTGCGCGACCGTTCGGGCAAGTCGGCCCGGATCAAGGAAAAGCTGGTCTCGAAAGACCGCGCCGCTTCTTAAGCGTAAAAGCTGTAAGAAAAAGCACCCTTCCCGGGTGCTTTTTTCTTTGTTGGGTCAAAATAGCGGCATGTCCTACAAAAGCTCGTTCCGAGAGTCCCGTTGACCCGACCCGTCTTCCAACCCGAAACGCTGCCTGTCGAATCGACCGGCGACGATCTGCCACCGGTTGCCCCCACACGTCTGACGCCTGATGGATTACGCGCCCGCTTCGAGCAGCGCCTTTCCTGGACGCCGGAGCCGGGTGACGCCCGCTGGAAGGAGTTCGGCGATCCGCGCGTCGCAGCGGTACTCGTACCGCTAGTGGTGCGCGACGACGGGATCACGGTGTTGTTGACGCAGCGAGCCGATCACCTCAACGATCACGCCGGCCAGGTCAGTTTTCCGGGCGGTCGTCACGAACCGTTCGATGCGAACGCAACGGCCACGGCGTTGCGTGAAGCGCAGGAAGAGGTAGGTCTGGACCCCGCACGCGTCGAGGTGCTCGGCGCCATGCCCGACTATCTGACCGGCACAGGCTTTCGTGTCACACCGGTAGTGGCGCTAGTACATCCGCCGTTCACCGTGGAAGCCGACTCGCTCGAAGTCGCCGAAGTCTTCGAAGTGCCGCTGAATTTTCTGATGGACCCCGCTCACCATGAGGTGCGCGTGTTCCGCTGGGAGGGTGGCGAGCGGCGCTTTTTTGCCATGCCTTATCCTCGCGGCGACGCGGCCGGACACTACTTTATCTGGGGGGCGACGGCCGGTATGTTGCGCAATTTCTATCGCTTTCTTGCTGCATGACGCACGCCAACCCGCTCGAAGCGGCTCAGGTGTCGCAGCTTTGCAACCATCAGCGCGCCCGGTCGGATCCGACCCTGTGCTATCGTTATAAAACAATCGTAAAAACCCGAAAAGCACGGCGCATCGCATGACTTTTTTCTCCGTATTGCTGGCTCTGATCATCGAACAGGTGCGCGCGTTATCGCCGAACAATCCGGTGTCGGCGCTGCTTCAATATCATGCGGAGTCGGCGGCGCACGGATTCGACGCCGGCAAGCCCAAGCACGGCCTGCTTGCGTGGCTCGTGGTGGTGGTGCCGTGGACGCTGGCCGTCGCGCTCGTCTACTACGTGCTCTATCACATCAACTTCGTGCTCGCGTTCTTGTGGAACGTCGTGATCGTCTATTTCACGCTAGGATTCCGCCAGTTCAGCCACTACTTCACGGACATTCACCTCGCGCTCAACAACGACGATGTGCCGCGCGCGCGTGAAATCCTCAATGAATGGACGGGCCTCGATACGGTCGACATGCCCGTCAGCGAGATCGTCCGTCATACGCTGATCCACGCGGTGGTGGCTTCGCACCGTCATGTGTTTGGCGTGTTCTTCTGGTTCCTCGTGCCGGTGGGACCAGCGGGTGCGGTGCTGTACCGGATCGCCGAGTACCTGGCGCGGACGTGGTCGCGCCCGACGGACGACCGCACCGTGGCGTTCTCCAGTTTTGCGCAGCAGGCGTTTTTTGTAATCGACTGGGTGCCGGCGCGGCTGACGTCGCTGGGCTTTGCGATTGTCGGCAATTTCGAAGACGCGATTTATTCATGGCGCAACCATGCGCGGCAATGGCCCGACACCAATGACGGGGTGTTGCTCGCGGCCGGCAGCGGTGCGCTCGGCGCACGTCTGAGCGGCCCGCTGGCGGAGCCGTCGAGTCTCGATGCACTGGCAACCGGCGACGGCGATCCCCTGCAGGTGGGCGACGACTGTACGCCGCGTACGCTGCAATCGGCGGTGGGACTGGTGTGGCGTGCTGTCATCCTGTGGATGATCCTGCTGCTGATGCTGACGATAGCGGTCTGGCTCGCCTGACGCGAGTGTCAGTCATATGACTACGTGACAATGCCACATGCGTGAGCAGTATCTCGATTGAGGCCGGTGACCCCGGCCTCAAATTGTTTTGGCCAACTGAGCTACCCACGCCATCGCTTCGCGCCGTCACCCGTCCAGCGGATTGCGCGCGGTCCCGCATTGCCAGCAAACCGTGAACTGCGCCTCGAGCGTCTCGCCGCATTGAGCGCAACGCCATGACGGCGAACCCGCGCTGGGTCCATGCGCGGCCACCTCGATAAGCTTGCGGGCCATCATCTCGTCGCGTTCGTCGACGAGCCACAACTCCGGCGCGCACTGATCCGCTGGAATTTCCCCAAGCGCGCCGTTCAGGTAGCGGTTGTGCAGTTCACAGGCAATGCCCGCGGTCGCCAGCACATTGATCCAATGCTGTCCGATCAGCAGATTCGGCGCGCGCATCAGTTTCATCATGAGTGTCGACCGGTGGAGTCTAAATAAGACGGGTTGATGGAGATCGGGAGATCAGGAAGGGCAGCGCGCCAGTTGCGCCAGGCAACCGACCGCCCACGCACAAAAGCATCACAAAAGCATTGCAAAAGGCTCAGCGAACGATCTGGCTCGCCTCGTGGACCAGCTGCGCATACAACGCATGCCGTGCCGGCGCAATCCGTCCATCGGCGACCGCTTCGAGAATCGCACAGCCCGGCTCCTGCAGATGATGGCAGTTGTAGAAGCGGCAGTTGGGCAGCAGCGGCCTGAACTCAGGGAACGCCCTCTCAAGCTTGCCCTCGGTCAGGTGGTGCAGACCGAATTCCTGAAACCCTGGCGAATCGATTAGCGCGCCGCCGTCCGGCAGCGGGTAAAGCCGTGTGAAAGTGGTCGTATGGCGGCCGCTGTTCAAAGCGGTGGAGATCTCGCGAGTCGCTACTTCCGCATTAGGCACCACGAGGTTGACCAGCGTGGACTTGCCCATTCCCGACTGGCCGAGCAGCAGCGTGGCGTGGCCGTGCAGATGTTCCTCGAGCGTGGCGTGTGCGGCCTCCGGCTGGGTCTTGATCGACAGTTCCACGACGGTATAGCCAAGCGCCTGGTAGCGCGCGAGCCGCTTTCGCGCGCCCGGCAACTCGGCCTCGACGTCGGTCTTGTTCAACACGATCAGCGGCTTCAGTTCGTTCGCCTCTGCCGCCACCAGGGCGCGGCCGAGCAGGTCTTCGCTGAAGTGCGGCTCGGTGGCGAGCACGATCAGCAACTGATCGAGGTTCGCCGCGAACAGTTTCGATTTGTACTGGTCCGAGCGATACAGCAGATTGCGCCGCTCGGCTATCTCGACGATCACGCCCTGATCCGCCGAAGTCGGCTCATAGATGACTCGATCGCCGACCGCTACCTCGCTGCGCTTGCCGCGTGGAAAACACTGCAGCATCGCGCCGCCGTCTTCCGGCGCCACCAGGTAGTGCCTGCCATGGGCCGCAATGACGAGGCCGCCCACCCGCGTCGTGGACGGCAGGCGCGCCGCTTTCTGGGGACGGGCGGTCATGCGTGCCGCAGCAGGCGGTCGATCCGCTGCGATGCTGGCGGATGCGAATAATAGAACGCGGTGTAGAGCGGGTCGGGGGTGAGGGTCGACGCGTTGTCCTCGTAGAGCTTGACGAGCGCGTTGACGAGATCCTGTGCGTCAGTCTGGGTGGCGGCGAACGCATCGGCTTCGAATTCGTGCTTGCGCGAACTGAGACTGCCGAGCGGCGTCACGAAGAACAGGAACACCGGCAGCGCAAGGAAGAACAGCACCAGCGCGAGCCCGCTGTTCCCACCCAGCAGCGATGGCCGCACGCCGAGCCCCTCATAGAACCAGACGCACTGCATCAGCCAGCCCAGCAGCGCGAGCATCACGAGGCTGAGCGCGAATATCACCACCATCCGCTTGATGACATGGCGGCGCTTGAAGTGACCGAGCTCATGCGCGAGCACGGCTTCGATCTCGCTGCCCGACAGGCGTGCGAGCAGCGTGTCGAAGAACACGATGCGCTTGGCCGCGCCGAAGCCCGTGAAATACGCATTGCCGTGCGCGGAACGGCGGCTGCCGTCCATCACGAACAGTCCCTTGGCGGCGAACCCGCAACGCTTCATCAGCGATTCGATCCGGCTCACCAGGGCTTCGTCCTTGAGCGGCTCGAACTTGTTGAAGAGCGGCGCGATGAACGACGGATACAGCACCAGCACGAGCAGCTGGAACACCACCCAAACGACCCAGGTCCATAGCCACCACAGGCTGCCGGCCTGGTTCATCAGCCACAACACGACAAACAGCAGCGGCAGGCCGAAGGCCGCGCCGAGCAGCAGGCCCTTGATGCGGTCGGCGAAGAAAATGCCCTTGCCCATGCGGTTAAAACCGAAGCGCTCTTCGATGACGAACTGCCGGTAGTAGTCGAACGGCAGGTCGATCACGCCGGTAATCGCAATGACCGCCGCGATCAGCGCGATCTGCCCGACGTAGCCGCGGCCAAGCCAGTCCGAAATCGCCAGATCGAGCGCCTGCACGCCGCCCAGCAGCGTGAGTCCGATCAGCACGGCCGCGCCGACGACAATCTCGATCATCGTCAGCCGCGTGCGCTCGACGGTGTAATCGGCCGCACGTTGATGCGCGGTCAGGGCGATGGTGCCCGCAAACTGGCCGGGCACCTGCCCGCGATGCGCTGCGACGAAGCGGATTTGCCGCGACGCGAGCCAGAGCTTGGTGCCGACCATCGCCACTACGGCGACGGCGAACAGAACGGTGAAGTACAGAGTAGGCATCCGGGGAATCCGTGGTATCTATGCGAGAATTATATGTTTCTTCCCGCCGGCTGGCGGGGTCACGCTAAATCGAACTGTTTCAACGGCGCACAGGGCCGTCCCAAGGGGGCGCGCGGCGCTATTCACCAGGGTTGCCTCCATGACTGACATCCTCGAATCCGCTGACGGGCCGTCGCTCGTGCGCAGCGACATGAACCTGATCTGGCTGGACATGGAAATGACCGGGCTCGAGCCCGACACCGACCGCATCATCGAGATCGCCGTCGTGGTGACCAACTCGACGCTCGACAGAGTGGTGGAAGGGCCTGTCCTCGCCATCCACCAAAGCGACGAAACGCTCGCCAGGATGGATCAGTGGAACCAGAACACACACGGCCGTTCGGGGCTGATCGACCGGGTGCGCGCTTCGAGCGTCGGCGAAGCGGAAGCCACCGAGCAGATCCGCGAATTTCTCGGCCAGTACGTCCCACCGGGCAAGTCGCCGATGTGTGGCAATTCCATCTGCCAGGACCGCCGCTTCATGGCGCGCTGGATGCCGGATCTGGAGCGCTTCTTCCATTACCGCAATCTCGACGTGAGTACGCTCAAGGAACTGTGCCGCCGCTGGCAACCGGCCATCTACAAGGGCTTCCAGAAGCGTGCAATGCATACGGCGCTGGCCGATATCCACGAATCGATCGACGAGCTCAAGTACTACCGCGAGCACTTTCTGATCCCGGCGGCGAGCGCGCCGGTGGCGGAACAGTAATCGAAGCGACAATCCGGCGCGTCGCTCACGCCTGACGCGGCGCCCGGATCGCGTTTTTCGGCCGGAAGGCTTTCACAATGGCCGCGTTGGTTTCCACGTACGGGCCGCCGATCAGGTCGATACAGTACGGCACGGCCGCAAAAATCCCCGGCACCTTCACCGCTCCTGCCTCGTCGCGCAACCCTTCCAGCGTTTCCCGGATCGATTTCGGTTGACCCGGCAGATTGACGATCAGTGCCGCGTGCGTCGGCGTTTCGCGGATCACCGCCACCTGGCGCGACAAAATGGCCGTCGGCACGAAATTCAGGCTGATCTGTCGCATCTGCTCGCCGAATCCCGGCATTTCTTTTGTGCCCACCGCCAGCGTTGCTTCCGGCGTCACATCGCGCCGCGACGGCCCGGTGCCGCCCGTGGTCAGCACCAGATCGCAACCGGCCTTGTCTACCAGCTCGATCAGCGTGGCGGAAATCGTCTGCGCATCGTCCTGGATCAGCCGGGTGACGGCCTGCCACGGCGAGCTCAGCGCCGCGCCGAGCCATTCCTGCAAGGACGGAATCCCTTTGTCTTCATAGACACCCGTGCTCGCCCGGTCGCTGATCGAAACCAGCCCGATCACGATCTCATCGGGATGATTACGCGCGATCTTCGTCATCGTCGTCGTCCGGGGCGCCGTGCCCTTCGTGCTCATCGTCCTCGGCCGCTTCCGGGCCGTCCGCATTCTTGATCCACTGGAACAGCTCGCGGAAATAGCGCGGCGGCTTGCTCTGCTGCGCTTCCTTACGGGCGTTGCGGATCAGCGTGCGGCCTTCCTGCGGGTCGGCGGCGGGGTGCTGGCGGATGAAGTCGGTCAGCGCGGTGTCGTCGGCGAGCAGCTTTTCGCGGGTGCGCTCGATCCAGTGCAGACGCGCCGTCTCGGCCTTGTTGATGCCGTTGTACGAATCCAGCGCGGTGCGCAGCGCGGCCGTCTCGTCCTCGAGCAGCGAGCGCATCACCCGGCCGACGTACTGGACCTGGCGGCGTTTGCCTTCGTGATCGGTGATGCGGCGGGCTTCGCGCACGGCGTCGTCGAGCTTTTCGGGCATCGGCATGCGCTTCAACGCATCTTTCGGCAGCGCGATCAGCGCCTCGCCCAGCTCCTGCAGCGCGTGCATTTCGCGCTTGAGCTGGGATTTGCTGGGACGGTCATACCCGTTCTCGTCGATCTCTGGCTCGGCGGCGGGTTCCATCGGTTGAATGCGGGTTTTACGTGTCATACCGTTATTGTAGCGTGCCGTGCCGTCGAATCCCGCGGTCACGCCAGTGGCGCCGCCGGTCCGCGCCTCTTGCCAGTGACGCAAGACGTCGGCGAATGCCAGGTACGCTCGCGCGGACCTTGCTATGATCGCGGGATACGTAGCGACGTACTTGAGAACACACCGGAGGGCCGCTCCCGGCCCCGACCAGGACGCAACGAAGGACGGCAACGAATATGGCAGCAGACATGGACGTCAGACAGCGCTTTTTCCCGCATACCCAGGATGAGCTGAAGGAAATCGCCTCGGACATCCTGCGTCACGCAAAGTCGCTCGGCGGCACCGACGCCGCGACTGAAATCTCCGAAGGCGACGGCCTGTCCGTCTCCGTGCGGCGTGGCGAGGTCGAGACGATCGAACACAACCGCGACAAGATGGTCGGCGTGACGGTGTTTATCGGCAACAAGCGCGGCAACGCGAGCACCTCGGACTTTTCTTCGCAGGCGTTGAAGGATACGGTTGCAGCCGCTTACAACATCGCCCGTTTCACGGCGGAAGACGACTGCGCGGGCCTCGCCGAGGCCGAACTGCTCGAAACCGCGCCGCGTGACCTCGATCTGTATCATCCGTGGAATCTCACCGCCGACGAAGCGGTCGAGATCGCCCGCCGCTCCGAAGACGCAGCGTTCGCCACTGACCCGCAGATCCGCAATTCGGAAGGCGCAAGCGTCTCGGCGCAGCACTCGCAGTTCGTGCTCGCCACCTCGCGCGGTTTCCTCGCCGGCTATCCGTATTCGCGTCATTACGTGGCGTGTGCGCCGATCGCCGGCAGCGGGCGCAACATGCAGCGCGACGACTGGTACACCTCGCAACGCAACGCGGCAGATCTGGCCGATCCGGAAGCCATCGGACGTTACGCCGCGCAGCGGGCGCTGGCGCGCATCGGTGCGCGCGGCCTCGACACCCGCAAGGTGCCGGTGCTGTTCGAAGCGCCGCTCGCGGCAGGCATCCTCGGTGCGTTCGTGCAGGCGGTGAGCGGCGGTGCGCTGTATCGCAAGACCTCGTTCCTCGTCGACAGTCTCGGCAAGCCGGTGTTCGCGCCGCACGTGCAGGTGGTCGAAGACCCGCACGTGGCCCGCGCCATGGGCAGCGCGCCGTTCGACGAAGAAGGCGTGCGTACGAAGCAGCGCTCAGTGGTGAAAGACGGCGTGGTGGAAGGCTACTTCCTGTCCACCTACTCGGCGCGCAAGCTCGGCATGAAGACCACCGGCAACGCGGGCGGCTCGCATAACCTGAAGCTGCTCAGCTCGAAGACGCGTCCCGAGGACGATTTCGAGGCCATGCTGAAGAAGCTCGGCACCGGCCTGCTGCTGACCGAGCTGATGGGGCAGGGCGTCAACTACGTGACCGGCGACTATTCGCGCGGCGCGTCGGGCTTCTGGGTCGAAAACGGCAAGATCCAGTATCCGGTGGAAGAGATCACGGTGGCGAGCACGCTGCAGGAGATGTTCCACCATATCGTCGCGATTGGCGCGGACACGCTCGTGCGCGGCACCAAGCAGACCGGCTCGGTGCTGATCGAGCGGATGACGATTGCCGGGCAGTAAGCCGGCACGCAGTCAGTAGGGCCGCCACAGACAGAAACGCCAGAGAAGACAGCTTCTCTGGCGTTTTTTTATGCCTGCCCCTCCGCGCGATTACGCCTGCGGCGGCTGCTCTCCCGCTGCCACATCCGTGCGGCGGTACGTCACGAACGCATAGTCGAATTCGTTTGGCGCGTGAGCGCGGTGCGTCTCATGGGCTACTTCTTCCCATTCCTCCGGATCGAGCGCGGCAAAATGCGCGTCGCCGTCGAAGTCGATTGAGATTTCCGTGATGATCAGCTTGTCGGCGTGGCGCAGCCCCTCTTTGTAGAGTTCGGCGCCGCCGATCAGGAACGCTTCCGGTGCCTGGTCCTGGGCCGCGAGTTTGAGCGCATCGTCGAGATTGGTGGCCGTATCGCATCCTGCGAAGCGGCGGCCCGCATCGCGCGAGACGACGATATTGCGCCTGCCGGGCAGCGGCCTGCCGATCGATTCATGGGTCTTGCGGCCCATGATGATGGGGGCGCCCATGGTCGTGCGCTTGAAGAACGCAAGATCCTCGGGCAGGCGCCAGGGTAGCTGGTTGTCGCGGCCGATCACGCCATTGCGGGCGCGAGCGACGATCAGGGTGAGCGTCGTCATCGATTGGAGAAGGGAACGTAACCGCTCCGATTCTACCTGACGCCCACGCCACCCCAGCGACAACGCCGTGCGCCGGGGCGCGGCGGCGTGCGCGGCGGACCTTCACTCGGCCGCGCGGGCGCCTTCGGCCGGCAACACCTCGTCCTCTGCACCGACCGCGTCGCGCATGCCATGCGTATCCAGCAGGCGCGACAGCGTCGCACGCGACACGCCCAGATCTACCGCCGCCTCGTTCAGACGATGCCGATGACGCAACAGCGCGGCTTCGATCGCGCGCTTCTCGGCCGATTCGCGAGCCTGCGCAAGGGTCACGCTTTCCTGCGCGGTGAAGTGGGCCAGATCCAGGTCTTCGGCCGAGATCAGCTTGTTCTCCGCCATGACGATAGCGCGGCGCACGCGATTGATCATTTCGCGCACGTTACCGGGCCAGTTGTAGGTGTACATGGCCTCGATCGCCGAGGGCGCAAAACCGCGGATCTTGCGCGCGCTGTCGGTCTTGAACTTGTGCATGATGTGATGGGCGAGGATTTCGATGTCCTTGCCGCGGGCGCGCAGCGGCGGCTCGTCGATGCGCAGCACGCACAGCCGGTGAAACAGGTCGGCGCGGAAGCGCCCGTCGCGCATCGCGGTTTCAAGGTCGATGTGAGTCGCCGAGATGATCCGCACGTCGACGGGAATCGAATCGCGGCCACCCAGCCGCTCGATCTTGCCCTCCTGCAGGAAACGCAGCAGGCTCGCCTGGCTTTCCATCGGCAGATCGCCGATTTCGTCCAGCAGCAACGTCCCGCCGTCCGCTTCTTCGACCCGTCCGATCTTGCGCTGGTTGGCGCCGGTGAAGGCGCCGCGTTCGTAGCCGAATAGTTCGGACTGCAACAGATGATGCGGAATCGCGCCGCAGTTGATGGCGATGAAAGGCGCCTTGCGGCGGCGCGAGCGTTCGTGGATGGCCAGCGCGGTGAGCTCCTTGCCGGTGCCCGATTCGCCGGAGATGAACACGCTGGCGTCGGTGTTGGCGACCTTGCGGATGGTGCGAAACAGATGCTGCATGGCTTCGCAGGTGCCAACCATTTCGTCTTCGTCGCTGGCCGGGGTGCTCTCCATCATGTCGGGATCGCACAGTGTCACCATTCCGAACGCGTGACTGACGAGGTAATCGATCGTTGCGTTGGCGACTGGCATCTTGACGTAGTCGAAACAGTAATGGCGGATCAGGCGCCGTACTTCAGGATCGGTCAGACGTTCGGAGGTGGACAGCGCAATCCAGCCGATCTGTTGCTGACGTAAGCTCGCTTCGAGGCCGCCCAGGTCGCGCGGCGCGAAGCTCGCCAGATCGACGATCCCCGCACAGACGACGTCGTGCTTGATGAGGCGGCTCACCTCGTGCGCCGAACGCGCGGCCATGACGTTCCAGCCACGGCTTCGCAGATGGGCGGTGAGCGTCTCGTCAGGCGTGCGTGCGACGTAGAGCAGGGTCCGCCCGGTCTGCGCGTAGGGGCCTTTCGGTACCGCCTGAGCCGCGGCGCAGGCGTCTCGCGGCCGTCCGATGGCAGCTTCCTTCGGCCGGCCCACAGGCAGCTCCTGTGGAAGTCCCGCGGAGATTTCCTGCGGCCGTACCGCAGCAACTTCCGTCGGCCGTGCCAGAGAAAGATGCGTGCCTGAGGGCGGTGCAACACTGGTCAGATGGGATGATTCGCGCACGATCAACCTCGTATCGTTGGCACGTCAAAAAGTGTAGGGAAAGCGCACGCCGATCACGAAATTCGGTGTGTCGGGCGTGAGCCCCACGGAGACCGAACCATTGATCGTCAGGTGCTTGTTCACTACGTGATTCAGGCCGAAAGTCAGCGCGGCAGCGGTCGTTTCGCTGCCCGGCACCTTCGAATAGGAGCCGCCAGGCGCCCTGGTCTCTGACTCCGGCTCCAATGCCATCGTGTACGACACGCTGGCCGAGTCCTTGTCCGAGAAGGCCAGCGCGGCGCCGCCGCCGAACTGCACCACGTCGCCGATCTTGACCGTCGCCGGCTCGGTCTGGCCGATGACCGAAGAGATGTCCGAGAACGAACGCGCGATGTTGTAGGTGTACGAAAGACTGCCGAACAGCACGACCGGGTCATAGGTCTTTAGGACGGACAGCCCCGCTGTGACGTTCCAGAAGCCGGTGCCGGTAGGCAGCTTGCTCGGGGCGACGAGGTTCGTGTTGTCGGCATCGACCTGCTGCAGCTTGATGCCGAACGGCGACGAACCGGTCGGCGCCTTGATGCGCAGGCTACCTACCAGGTCCGGCAGGCTGTTGGTTTCCTTAAGAAACTCGTAGTACACACCGAAGTTGACGTCGCCGATGTCACTCGAATTGGCCGACGCGTCCGAGAGCGTGCTCGCTGCACCGCCGGCGCCGCCGACGATGAAGTTGCTGTGCCGGTAGATATACGGCACGTCGAGATCGACGCTCAGCCGGTCGCTGAGGCCGTAGCGGGTGTCGAGGTCCGCCATCACCTGGTGTGATTTGGTCTCGCCCAGGTTGATGTTGCCGAGGAAGATCGCATCGAGCGCGAGGAAGCCCGAGAGTTGCAACTGGCGGCGATCGTAGTAGGTATCGCTGATGCCCCAGTCGAAGGTCAGCTTGTGGTCGAACAGCGGCGTGTGCTGCTGGCTCTGCACTACGGCGTCTTCCGATTGCGTGCGCACCGGCTCCGCGGCTTTCTGGGTCTGGCCGACCGCGCCTGTGCCATCGGTCGCAGGCGGCAGGCCGCCGCCGTTGCTGTTGCCGCTATCCGGCACCGGCGGATTGACCGGTACGCCGGTCGCGGTGCCCGTACCGCTGCCAGGTGCACTCGACTCGGGGTTGATCTGGGCGAGCGGCGGCAGCGGCGCCGGCAGCCCATCTGCGCCCGGCTGCTGGCCGGCGGCGATGCTGCCGTCGGCCGACGCACCGGCCCCCGGCAGGCCCCGGCCGCGCTGCGACATCTCGAGGTTCGTGACCTGTTGTTCGAGCGAATTGATCTGCTTCTGCTGTTCGCTGATCACCCGCATCAACGTGTTCAGCCGGTCTTCGACCGATTGGTCTGCGAGCGCCTGGGCGTGGGCGCCCTGTGAAAGTGCAAACAGCATGACCGCCGCAGGGATGGCCGCTAACATCACGCGCGGTGTCCCGGTCGTTGAGAATCTCATCATTTTGTGCTCCCCCGGTATTCTGACTGCGCGTCGCATATCTCCATGTGCTTCGCGCGGCCGTTCTGATACTTCGTTTTCCTACGTTTTTATCGGGTGGCGGCCCGTTTTTATCTCCTCACTGTGTTTTGCAGTGCTTGTAGTACGCCGAGCTGGCGGAGCATCGACGCCGACATCTGTTGCGTCTGCAAATGCAGTTGCAGCGCGTTGGCGACTTGCTGGTTATTGCCTGCAATCTTGAGTAGTTGGGAGATCATGCCGGCCTGTTGTGAAGTACCCGGCGCGATGGTTTGCGTGGCGATGCCCGCCGGCGTTTGCAGTGCGATCGACATGGCGCCGTTGCCGAACGTGACGCCGGCTTTCACGGAGCCACTCGCGTTGCTCGCGGAGGCTGAGGTCTGGTTGTTAAACGTGCCGGTAGACAGGGTGCTTGCCGGCGAGTTGAAGTCGATCACCGCCTGGTTGGCGCTGTTGTTGCCGTTGCCGGCAACCTGGGTGATCTGCGAGACGCCGTTGACCGTGACGTTTTGACCGCCCGTGGCGCTCGCGTTGGGATTGGCCCCACTGCCTGCGGAGGTGTTCGGTCCGATGACGACCGCGTTCGAGCTGACCTGGACGTTCGTCTGGTTAAGCGCGTTGGTCACGATCGAGAGTGCGCCCTGCGCGAGGGCGGTGGTGCCGTTCGGCAGATTCCACTGCGACAGCAGATTCACGACGACGCCGGAGATGACGTCGCCACCGATGCCTTTGCCGCTTTGCGAGGCGAGGACGTCGTCGTCGACAGGTTGCAGATTGACGGCGGCGGTGTCTTCAACGATAAAGGGGGCCGTCGCCTCGGCAGCCTGGGCGACGGACGCAAGACCACACGTTGCGAAACACAACGCGCAGCCGATAGTGATTAGGTTTCGTTCCATGACGAGTCAGAACAACTCTGCCTTGATCAGCCCATATTCAACAAAGGGAGTCGCTGCCGTACCGTCTTCCAGCGCACGTTCGCGCAGTTTGAGCGCGAGCGACTCGTTGCCTTGCAAGAGCGGAGAATCCTCCATAAATGGCTTGCCGACGACCGCGAATACGAGGCCGTTCCACTTCGAGACGAAGTCGCTTTCCATGACGATGCGGTTGCCCAGTGCAGGGTCGGCCACAAAGATGCGGCCATCTTCCGCGTGCTTGACGATCACGAAGTGTTCGTAGCCGTCGCTGTTCATCAGCACGATCACGGGAATCTGCAGGTGGTAAAGCGCTTCGGGAGCAACCCGGAAGCCGCGGCCACGCAGGCCGATCGTTTCGACGAACTTCTTCATGTCGAGCATCGAGAAGCCGTTTTTCACCACCACTTCTGGTTTCGAGAAAACCATCATGCGGCGGATCATTTCGGTCTCCGGAATGTCGATGCCGTAGCCGAACTTCAGCAATGTAGCGAGCGCAGCGGAGCCGCAGCTATAGTCGTAGCGCTGGGAGACGATGTGGTTGTAGCGGAGATCGCGGATCGAATGCACGTTCATGTCGAACGGCACACCCGCGGCGGCATACATGTTGAGCGCACTCTGGGCGTGACCCGGCTGTGACAGCCCAAGTCCGGCGAACAATGCCAGAAAGAGACAATGCGTTACCCTGCTCACCCCGAACATGGTCATTCCCCCTGCGGAGACAGTCGGCCAGCCCGAAGGCTGACCGTTGTCTTCCTGCGTTGATGCTCTTGTTACTAGTGCGACACGCTGGCGACTGCGAGGCCGTTGTGTTGCAGGTTGCCTACCCCCGACGCGATGTTCACGCCGATGTTGCCTGTTGCGTTGGCGAGAGCGCCGGCGCCGAGCGTGGCCGAGCCGGTGAACTGGCCGTTGACCATGGCGTCTGCGGTCTGGCAGTTCTGGTCGCTGGCGATCGCTTCGCCGCCGCTGCCCCAGTGGTTGCTGGCGCTGGTCGTCGTGGCCGAAGCTGCGAGGCTGTTGTTCTGCACGTTGCCCAGACCCGATGCCACGTTCACGCCAATGTTGCCGGTTGCATCTGCGAGCGCGCCGGCACCGACGGAGGAGACGAAGTTGAAGTCGCCTACCTTGGCCGAACCGCCCGATGCCTGCGTCGAGTAGATCTGCGCGGTGCCGAATACCGGACCCACATCCATGTTCGACAGCGCGGCGTCGTTGGACTGCGCGTTGTCGACACCGGTTGCGATGTTGACGCCGACGTTGCCGCTCGTCGTTTGCAGCGCGTTGTTGCCGATGCCAGCCGACATTTCCGTCGGTGTTTCGGTGTTGATGTGCTGGGTCACGCTGCCCGTTACCGAGATGTTGCCGGCGTTGTCGGAGTAGTTATGCGTCCAGCCATAAGCGTGGCTGCCTTCCGACACGCTGGCGGATTCCCTGCTGCCGCTGCCGCTGTAGGTCTGCGTAGCCGTGCTCATGCTGTTGGCTGCGTAGCCGCCGTAGGCGACGCCGTAGCCCGCTGCTGCGCCGGCGAAGCCGCCGCCGTAGTTGTCCGAGACGTGCGTGTTGAGCGCCGCGGCAAAGCCTGCTGCCAGTCCGCCGACGATCACGCCGCCGCCACCGCCGATACCGGCGATCAGGCCGGCTGCGAGGAAGCCGTTTGCAGAAGCATGCGTGTTCGCGTAGTTGTAGCCCTGATAACCCGCTGCGATACCCGTTGCGAAGCCGCCGCCAGCAACAAACCCGGCGCTCGACGAGGCCGTCTTCGTCTGCGTGTTGGTCTTGTTGTACTGGTAAGCGCTAGCGTTGTATGACTGGCTGGCGCCCCAGCCGCTGCCGCCGCCGCTGGCGTTGTTCCAGGTATTCGACGTGTCGATGGAGGTCGTCACGTGGCCGGAGGTGTAGCTTTGCGGCGGTGTCTTCATGTTCACGCCGGAGATGCTGACGTTCTGCGTGTTGTTGACGGTGGCGCCCGAGCTGCTGTTGACGTCGACGCGGCCGCGCAGCTGGATGAAGCCGAATTCGCCGATGTCGGTATAGATGTCGGTTGCGGTAAACAGCTCAGCCGGGTCGCAGCCGGCCGTGCATTCTGCGTAGGCCGAGCTGGCTGCCAACGTCGACAGAACAGCCGCTGCAATGAGAGTGCGCTTCATGATGACGCTCCGATAAAGGGTGTGGCTCGTTAGAAAAAGGTGCCCGCCGGGGGACGGAGCACAAAACTGTTTGAACTGACATTGCCTGTACCGGCTGCCTGGTTGATCTGGACGATTCCACTGACGTTCTTGAGCGCATCCGCACCGATGGATACCTCGCGCGCGTCGTGGTTTTGAGCAGAACCAACCGAACCGCCGTTTTTGGCGGTCGTGGCGGATAGCACCCCATCCGCTACGATCTCCCCTTCAACCGGAGCAGCACCGATCAAGGCGCTGTTCCGCTGAAGATTCCCTACACCCGCCGACTGATTCACTTCGATAAGGCCAGAGGTGTTTGAAAATGCGTTACTACCGATATCGCTGCGCGCTGCCGTCGTCTTCGCATTCGTCGACGCGCTCTGCGAGCTGCTGATCAGATTGAGCGGCACCTGTCCGCCCGTCATCACGCCCTGATTGGCTTGCGCGTTGTCGAGACCCGCGGCCTCGTTGATCGCTACGACGCCTGTGGCGCCGTTCGCCACACCGCTGCCGATCAGCGACTGCAGATCGCTCAACTGGGTCGGCACCCCTTGCGCCTGAGCGGCACAGCTGACGCAGCCGAACAGCACGAGGGCGATCGCTGGACGCAACAGGGGCTGGCGTGACGGCAACGTGTTCATGAACGGGGTGCGCGTCGCTTTCATTTCATTGCTCCCATTGCTGCGCCGAGCGGTGCAAGCGCGCCAGTGACCGTTTGTGCAATCGAGCCGCCGATTCCGCCGATGCCACCGAGGCTGGCGCCGGCTCCCACCGGGATGCCGCTGCCGGCAACCGTGCCGTTGCCGGCGAGCAGATGTTCGATCCCGTTGGAGCCGACCAGCGCCGGCATGAAGCTGCCACCGGTGACGCCGGAAGTGCCGTGCGCCCGGGTCAGATCGGTGTCGCTCACCATCGCGCCCATCGCCGAATCGAAGGCGCCGGTCGGGAACGTCTGGACCTGCACAGCGATCGGGTCGTCCGCCTTCGGCACTGGCACGAACGCATCGCGCGGCGTGACCGTGCTCTGGATGATCAGGTTGCCCGGAGCGTCCGCTACCTGCGCTGCGGCCGGAATCGCGGCGCCGGCCGCGAGGCCGCTCACCAGCACGCAGACGAGCGCGGTGCGGGAGTTGCCGGGGCGGTGCTGGCGGGTCATCTGGGTTGAGGCGTTCATGTCGGTTCCTTGCTGGCGGGGTGCGGACGCACGTCGCTCAACTAGTTGCGCTGATAGGTCGTGACGTTGCCCTGGGCCGAGCGGGCTACGTCGACGGGAATCGGCATCGGCGACGGCGGGGCGATTTCGTCCCACAGCGTCACGTGGTTGCCGCCGCTGGCGTTGCCATGCATCAGCTGTGGCGTCGCAGCCACCATCAGCATCCCGCCGAAACCGCCGCGTTGTTGCGACAACGCCTGATCGTCCAGCGCCAGATCATTGGCCGTGGTCGCGGCGGCCGGGATGCTCAGCGGGTCGCCTGCGAGATCGCTAACGGGTGCAGCGGTATTCGCGGTGTTGGCTGAGGGATCGGTCGCGGTAGTTGCTGAGGTAGCTGCGGAGGTAGTTGCCGAGGTATTGGTCGAGGCAGTTGCGGTATCTGCCGTGTCGCTCACCGCGGTATCCGGGGCCGCCACCGCTGCGGGCGTCACGCTCGCGAGGGTGACGGATCCGGTATCGGGAGAACTGGCGGTGATGGGTTCCTGTGCATTGACGCCTGGGGGCAGCGCTGTGAGTAGCAGCGCGGCGCATATTGCTGCGGGCTGCTGGAAGTGGCGCAAGTCGATGCGGAAAGCGAGTCGCATGATGTGTCTCCTTGGTGCGAGACTTTTAGCGAAACATGTGCCATGAGGCTCAACCCGTTGATGCGATTGGGTGCAGGGCAGGGCGTGCAGAGCCACCAGGCAAAAAGGAGGCAAAAATGTTTCAGCCCTGAAACGGGCGGCAGGAAATACCGATAATTCGCATTTGAGGCCCGTACCCAAAGGCTCAGGGTAGATACGTAGCCAACCAGTCTGGAAACGTTTTATTCAAAATGTTCAGACTTGTGGAATGCCCGTCCAGCCTTGCTGGGCGGTAGAGGGCGCGATTAAATTCGCATATTTGTTTTCGAAGCGGCGCGCGTATAGTAAGCTCTCGAAAACAGAGTCACATTTAAAAAAAGCCTGAAGCTGGGCCGTCTCAATCACACACGCCGCTTTTCGGGGATCAGCTGTCCGCACGGAATGGAATGGCCGTTCGGTATTTGCTACGTGCGAATCCCGAGCTGAGTCAATGTGTCTGAAACAAGTTCAGGCGCGTGCCGTCATCCTTAACGTTCGTTGACGAGAGGATCTGAATAATGGAACCCGCAACGCGGCAACTGATTTACGTTTCGCGTGACCCTAGCGCGGAATTGAATACCAGGTTTCACCAACGGGGCTGGAACGTCGAAGTCGTCGGTTCGGCGCGCGACGTGCGCCGTGCCGTTCGCGCCGGAATGGCAGCGGGCGGTTTGCTTGACCTGTCGAGTCATTTCCAGCAGCACGAGATTGCTGCGTTCGAATCGTGCCTGACGATGCCGAACGTGGGCTGGGTCGCCGCAACCATGCCCGGTCAATTGCAGGACGCAGCGCTGCGCCGGCTGGTGCGCGACTACTGTTTCGATTACGTGACGGTGCCTTATTCGGGCGACAGGATTGTCGACTCGGTAGGCCACGCCTACGGCATGATCTCGCTTGGCGAACCCGCTTCAAACGATGGCACGCCGAGCGGCACGGAAGGCGAAATGGTCGGTTCGTGCGATGCCATGCTTGCGCTGTTCCGCTCCATCCGCAAGGTCGCGATGACCGATGCTCCGGTGTTTATCTCGGGTGAATCCGGTACCGGCAAGGAACTGACGGCAGTGGCGATCCATGAGCGTTCGTCGCGCCGCGGCGCGCCGTTCGTGCCGATCAACTGCGGCGCAATTCCTCCGCATCTGCTGCAGTCCGAACTGTTCGGCTATGAGCGTGGCGCCTTTACGGGGGCCAATCAACGCAAGATCGGCCGGGTCGAAGCGGCGAACGGCGGCACCCTGTTTCTCGATGAAATCGGCGACCTGCCGCTCGAAAGCCAGGCGAGCCTGCTGCGCTTTCTGCAGGAGCGCAAGGTGGAGCGCCTCGGCGGCCATGGCGCGATCGACGTCGATGTGCGCATCATCTCGGCGACTCACGTCGATATGAACGCGGCGATGATCGAAGGACGTTTCCGCTCGGACCTGTACCACCGTCTGTGCGTACTGCAAATCGACGAACCGCCGTTGCGTGCACGTGGTAAGGATATCGAACTACTTGCGCGGCACATGCTGGACCGCTTCAAAAAGGATGCAAGCCGCCGTTTGCGCGGCTTCGCGCCCGATGCGATCGCAGCGCTGCACAACTACAGCTGGCCGGGCAATGTGCGCGAACTGATCAACCGGGTGCGGCGTGCCATCGTCATGTCGGAAGGGCGCGCGATCACGGCACGCGATCTCGAACTCGCGGAGTATGTGGAGATCGTGCCGGTGTCGCTTGCGCAGGCGCGCGAAGCGGCGGAGCGTCAGGCTATCGAACTGGCGTTGCTGCGTCACCGAGGCCGCCTTGGCGATGCGGCGCAGGAACTGGGTATCTCGCGGGTGACGCTGTACCGCCTGCTGTGCGCGCACGGGATGCGTCATATGGAAGGCGAGCCGATCGTGCCGCATGGCGAGCCGGCCTCGGTGCCGCATATCTGACCGGGCGGGACCTGAGCCGGACCTCGACGGACTTCAGCGGGACGTGAGCCGGCTTCGCTTGCTAGAATCGGGTTTTGACGTAAAAACTCCCAGGCGCCCGGCGCCGGGCCGAAGGAACCCGAATGAAACAATACCTCGACCTCGTCCGCTCGATTCTCGATACCGGCACGTGGCAGGAGAACCGCACCGGCATCCGCACCATCAGCATGCCGGGCGCGATGCTGCGCTTCGACCTCCAGCAGGGTTTCCCCGCCGTCACCACCAAAAAACTGGCGTTTAAATCGGCGATTGGCGAGCTGGTCGGGTTCCTGCGCGCTTCGCGCAGCGCCGCGGACTTTCGCGATCTCGGCTGCAAGGTGTGGGACGCGAACGCCAATCAGAATCCCCAATGGCTGGCTAATCCGTATCGTGAAGGTCCTGACGACCTGGGCGACGTCTATGGCGTGCAATGGCGCAAATGGCCCGCATACAAGGTGCTGGACGCATCGGCAAGCGAACGGATAGCGGATGCGACCGGGCGCGGCTACCGGGTCGTCACCGAGTTCGAGGAAGACGGCGGCCGCAAGGTGCTGCTGTACAAGGCAATTGACCAGTTACGGCAGTGCCTCGACACGATCATGCAGAACCCGGCCGACCGGCGCATTCTGTTTCACGGCTGGAATCCCGCCGTGCTCGAAGAAATCGCGCTGCCGGCGTGCCATTTGCTGTACCAGTTCCTGCCCAATGCGGCGCGCCGCGAAATCTCGCTGTGCCTGTACATCCGCAGTAACGATGTGGGTCTTGGCACGCCGTTCAATCTGACCGAGGGTGCAGCCCTGCTGCATCTGGTCGGACGGTTGACGGGCTATACGCCGCGCTGGTTCACGTACTTCATCGGCGACGCGCATATCTACGAAAACCAGCTCGATATGCTGCAGCGACAACTCGCGCGCGAGCCTTATGAGAGCCCGCAACTGGCGATTGACGAGCGCGTGCCGGACTATGCTGAAACCGGGGTGTACGAACCCGAGTCGCTCGAGAAGATCGAGCCGGCGGATTTCTCGCTGGTTGGTTATCGACATCACGAGCCGTTGACCGCGCCAATGGCAGTTTGATTCTCACGGCGCACTGCTTTGGCGGCGCGCTGCGGTAATAAAAAGCCCACGCAGAAATAATCCTGCGTGGGCTTTTTGTTTTGCGGCGGCGGGACCGCGGGTTTAAAGGTGATGAATAGCGTTAGTGCGTTTACTACCGAGCGTCCGATTAATTCCGCTCGCTAGTCTGGTTCAGATCCATTCCTGTCGTTAGCCCTTGCGATGCTCCTCGTGGCCGCCGTTATTGGAATGCTGCTCGGGATGCGGCTGAGGCCGCTGAGCCTGCTGCGCCGGACGCGGTTCGGGACGCGGTTGCTGTGCCTGCTGCGGGCGAGGCTCCTGGCGCGGTGCCGGTTGTGGGCGCGGTTCCTGGCGTGGCGCCTGCTGGGCCTGTTGCGGATGATATTCCTGACGCGGTTGTGCTTGCGGCTGCGGACGAGGCTCTTCGCGCGGTGCCTGCTGGGCTTGTTGCGGGTGATATTCCTGACGAGGCTGAGCTTGCGCTTGAGGCTGCGGGCGGGGCTCTTCTCGAGGAGCCTGTTGAGCCACCGGCGGATGAAATTCCGCTGCGCGCGGCTGCGGAGCCTCCTGCGGATGATTCTCTGCGGCGCGCGCCTGCTGTTGCGGCTGCGCTTGCACACCTGCCGCCGGTGCGTGCGGTTCCCGTCCGGCCGGTTCAGGCGCGCGAGCAGCCATCGCCGGATTTTCGCCCGGATGCGGCACGCCGTGCTGCTGCTCACCCTGCTGCACGGCGATGGCGCCCGGCTGCTGCCGGTTCGGCGCTTCGCCTTGCGGTGTGAACGGCTGACGGCCCGCCTCCTGCTGCGGTGCGCCGTGCGCCTGCGCCTGTTGGGCCTGCTGTGCCATCGGCGTATGCGGCTGCGTCCACGCGGGTTCGTGACGACCCTCGGCCGTGGCCTGTTGAGCCGTTACCGGGCCGCCTGCGCCGTGCTGCCCGAAGCCGTTTGGATTGACACCGGCAGCCTGCGGCGGGCGCGGCACGCCATTGTTCGGCTGCGGACGTTCATTTGCCAACTGGGCAGGCCCCCCCGGTGTACCCGGAGCGCCGGCCCGAGCCTGCTCAGGCGCGCCGTGCGGCGCTTGTCCACCGTTCGCCGGATTCGGACCGCCAGCAAACGGACGTGCGCCGTTCGCTGCAGGCTCACCCGGTCGCGGCGCGCCGCCCTCCGGGACGCGCGGCGCAGCACCCGCAGCCATCCGCGGCGAATTGGCCTGCACCACCCGGACGTTCTGCATGGCCGCCGCCGCGGCGGGTGCGCCGTGTGCCGCAGCGCCAGCAAAATGCGCCGGCACCGAAGTGCGCACGACCGGCGCGCCGGCGCCAGGCACCTGGCCGCCGCCTTGCGCGAAACGTTGCGCGAGCGTGTCGCGATAGGCGGCCGGTACGGCCGGGCTGCGCGTGGCTACCACCGGGCGTGCCGTCACAGCTGCGGGCGGCCGGTAGTTGGCGTTACGCATGCCGGAGCCGAAGCTCTGACGTACCGGCGCGATCCCCGGGCTGCCCGGGTTGATCTGCGCGTTGCGCCACTGCGCCGGATCGACCTTCTGCGCAAACCGGCCAGTCGGCTGGCCATGCACAAAGGCAGTCGCCGGCACGGCCGTGACACCGCCCGGTGCACGGTAGTTGATGTAGGTGTTGTGAATGTTGTTGATGTTCGTCACGTTATTGATGTTCGTGACGTTCACATGGTTGTAGTTGTTCACGCGGTTGTAGTAGCCGGGACTCCAGCCGCCTCCACGCGGATGCCAAGCCTCACCGGGACCGAGCGGGAACCATGCGACGCCCGCCGCGGCCACACCGCCGACCGCCAGACTCACGCCCCAGTCGAACGAACCGCCGCCCCCGCCGACGAAGCCGACCAGCGCCGGCGCATACACCGGCGGCGCATCGACGACGACCGGGCCGGGCACCCACGCCCACGAGTCGTCGACGTAGGCCCAACGGCCGTAGTGGTACGGCGCGAAGCCCCACGGCGCGTCGTCGACCCAGGTCCAGCCCCACGGCGCCTGCCAGACCCAATGGCCGTCGTGATAAGGCGCCCAGCCGGCCGGCACTGCATTTGGCGTCCACACCTCGCCGTACTGCGGGCTGCTGCGCCATGTGCCGTTGGCATCGAGATCCTCATAACCGGGCACGTCGCGCGAGACGTAGCGAGCCGACACCGAGCGGTCTTCTTCGGCATCGCGACTGGCGGCCCACTGATCGAAGCCGTCGAGCCCCGGCGCGCCGGTGTCCGCCACCTGCTGCAGCGCGGTACCGGCAAAGCGGATCTGCTGGCCGGCGGCGATCTGCACCTGACCGTTGTCGCCATACACAGTGGCGGCGCCGCCGCGCACGGTGACGGTCGTGCTGCTGCCGTCGGGCGCGACGTCGACACGGTAGTCGCCGGGAGCGGTGATGCCGAGCGCGAGATTCGGCGTATCGATCTCATACGTTGAGCCCGGCGCCAGTTCCCGCACGCGGGTCGACAGCGTGCCCTGCGCGACTTTCAGCTGCGCGTTGGAGTCGTCGAGATTGAGGATATCGAGGCTGGTCGAATCGCCGAGTCGCACCGCGGTCGAGCCGATGTGCATTTCCGCGCGTGCGTTCTGGTCGTCCCAGAGCTGGTCGCCGGTGGTGAGCGGGCGGTTGATCTGCGCGTAGGACCAGTCGGTGGCGCCGGCAGGCTCGGTCGTCACGGCACCGGAGGTATAGTTCAGGCGGGCGACGCGGCCCGGCGGATCGGTATTGCCGGTGCTCTGGGCCGCGCCAGGCGCGTTTTCGGGAGGAGGAGGGGCTTCCTGGGCGAGGACGGTCTGGGCTACGAGCGTCAAGACTGCGGCTGCTATCAGCGTATAACCGCGGGTATAAACGGTGACGCGGCGCGTTGTACGTTGTTCGGTGCTGATCGTTTTCATGTTGTCTCTCTAACGGACACTCGGTGGTTGCATCCGTGAAAGAACTTTAGCGTTGTGGCATGTTTCAAGGCGTCCGCATTTGTAAGCCTCCTTACCTGCCGTGTAACAAAAAATCCTGCCGGTCCGGTTGTACCGGAAACGGCGCCTATGACCCGACCGCACCTGGCCGGGCGGCGCTCAGTTCGTCAGGAACTCGTTGAAGTGCTGGTGACCAGCCGGTGTGATCCGAAGGATGCGCGGCCGCTCGGTGCGCTCCACCCAGCCGTGCGTCGACCAGGCATCGAGTAAGGCCGCGCCGAGTGCGCCACCGAGGTGTGGGCGCCGCTCGCTCCAGTCCGGGCAGGTGCAGGCGAAACGTCGGCGGCGGCTGCGCTGGCCGGTGACGTCGATACCCCAGCGGGCGAGTTGAGCCGCCCCCCTGGTGGTGGCGTCGAGCGTATTGCCGTGCAGGGTCAGGAGGTCGTGGCTCAGCATCCGCTCGAACAGTTGCACGGACAGTTCGCCCGCCATGTGGTCGTAGCAGGTGCGTGCGTAACGCATGTCGACGGGGACCGTGCGGGCCGGACGCGGTGTCATGCGCAGCGGTGCGCTCGCCTGTGCCACGTTGGCAAGCGCTTCGATGGAGGCGGCGATGTCGGGTGAGGCAATCCGGAAGTAGCGATGTCGCCCGCGTACCTCGACGGTCAGCAGACCGCCCTCGGTGAGGCGGGCAAGATGCGCGCTGGCGGCCGACGGCGAAAGACCGGCCACCATCGTCAATTCGCCGGCCGGGCGCGCACTGCCGTCCATCAGCGCCCATAGCATGGCGGCGCGGCCGGGATCGGCGAGCAGCGCGCCGATCCGGCTGAGGCCTGGAAAGTGATTCTGTTCGTCGGAAAGCTGGGCAGTCATGTGAATCTCCCGGTACGGCGCAGGCGAGCGTTCGCCAACGTCTTCACTATAGCGGGAGGCTGCATTCGATGTTTCGGCCTGGCGTGAAGCGTCGAATGCAGCTTGCACTCGCCAGCCTGCCGGGGCGTTTGTGCGCGGCTTCGCCGAGCCAGGCTAGAATCAAAGCCCGACTTCGAGAAAAGCGCCGTCATGAAGCTCCTGCTTGCCATCGCCGTTACCGTGCTTTTGTGCGCCGCCTGTGCGCAGGGTGGCGCGGCATCGTCGGGCGCGGGTTCGGGCAGCATCGATATGTACGGCACGATCGATGAAGGAATTTCTTATCACAAATGAAACATCGTGTCGGCGGAGAACGCCATTTTGGCGGAAATCGACTTGACTTTGTGGCGTCCGCTGACTTCCTCCTGTAACGATCAATCCGGGAAAAATGCTGCGCCGCATCTCGCAAGCAGACCCTTTTGTCTGTGGCAAAACATAGTTACCGACCCTCGCCGCGTCACACAGTCAAAATTGCGCTCGTATAATCGGCTCCTTTAGAAACATTCGTTTGCCCGGAGTCAAGATGAGCACCCCTGTTGCTGCGCCGCTGGACCGTTCGGAAACTACCTTCCGCTTTCTCGCCGAGCCCACCTCGGTCAACTTCGGCGGCAAGGTGCACGGCGGTGCACTGATGAAATGGATCGACGAAACCGCCTACGCGTGTGCCGCGGTCTGGTCCGGACGTTATTGCGTGACGGTCAGCGTCGGCAATATCCGCTTCCGCCGGCCGATTCTCGTCGGCAATCTGGTCGAACTGCGCGCGCGCGTGGTTCACACGGGGCGCACCAGCATGCACATCCACGTATCAGTGCAGGCGGGGGATCCGAAGGGCGGCGAACTGATGCAGACCACCGATTGTCTGGTCGTGATGGTGGCGGTCAACGAGAATGGCCACCCGGTTCCGGTGCCGGCCTATCTGGCGGAAAACGAGGAGCAGAAGCGTCTGGCCAAGTACGCGCTGGACGTGAAAGAGGCGCTCGACGCGATCGTCGAACTGAAGCCGGACGAAGTGGCGCAGGGCAAGATTTAAACGGCAACGAACAAATGCGCCGTGTCGGTTCTGAAAACCGGCACGGCGCTTTTTGCATCTGTCTCGCGGTGGCCTGAGCCGGGCTTCGTTCAGCACGAAACCCGGTTCCAGTCAGGCCTGAACGCGGCCTGACCTCACGACCTCAAGCCGGCGTATTGCCGACCATATCGTTCGGTTTTACCCACTCGTCGAACTGCTGTTCGGTGACAAATCCAAGCGCCAGTGCCGAGGCCCTGAGCGTCGTGCCTTCCTTGTGCGCCTTCTTCGCGATCTTGGCCGCCTTGTCGTAGCCGATGTGCGGATTGAGCGCCGTCACCAGCATCAGCGATTCGTTGAGCAGCGTGTCGATGCGCTCGCGATTCGGCTCGATGCCGACCGCGCAGTTGTCGTTGAAGCTGTGCGCGCCGTCGGCGAGCAGGCGGATCGACTGCAGCACATTGTGCGCAATCATCGGACGGAACACGTTCAGTTCGAAGTTGCCGCTCGCGCCGCCCATATTCACCGCGACGTCGTTGCCGAACACCTGGCAGCACAGCATGGTCATCGCTTCGGACTGGGTCGGATTAACCTTGCCCGGCATGATCGAGCTACCGGGCTCGTTTTCCGGAATCGACAGTTCGCCGAGACCGCAACGCGGGCCGCTCGCGAGCCAGCGCACGTCGTTGGCGATCTTCATCAGGCTGGCCGCGACGGTCTTGAGCGCACCGTGCGCGAATACCAGCGCGTCGGCGGCGGCCATCACCTCGAACTTGTTGGGCGCCGATACGAACGGCACACCGGTTAGCTTGCCGATTGCCGCGGCAACCTTGTCGGCGAACTGCGGATGCGCGTTCAGGCCGGTGCCGACCGCAGTGCCGCCCTGCGCGAGTTCGTAGAGATGCGGCAGCGCCGATTCGACGTGGCGAATGCCGTGGTCGAGTTGCGCCACATAACCGGAGAATTCCTGACCCAGCGTGAGCGGCGTCGCATCCTGCAAGTGGGTGCGGCCGATCTTGACGATCCCGGCGAATGCTTTCGCCTTGCCGTCGAGCGTCGCACGCAGCGTTTTCAACGCGGGCACCAGATGCTTGACGATGCCGACCGCCGCCGCCACATGCATGGCCGTCGGAAACACGTCGTTAGACGACTGGCCGCGATTTACGTCGTCGTTCGGGTGCACCTTGCGCGCCTCGCCGCGCTCGCCGCCCAGCAGCTCGCTCGCGCGGTTGGCGATCACCTCGTTGAGGTTCATGTTGGTCTGCGTGCCGGAGCCGGTCTGCCAGACCGCCAGCGGAAATTCGTGCGGATGCTTGCCTTCGATGATTTCGTCGGCGGCCTGCATAATGGCCTTCGCTTTGCTCTCGTCGAGCACGCCGAGGCCCAGATTGACCTCGGCCGCCGCACGCTTGATGACGGCCAGCGCCGTGATCAGCTCGGGCGATTGCTTCTCCGTGGAGATGCGGAAATTCTGCAGCGAACGCTGGGTTTGCGCGCCCCATAGCTGCGCGTTCGGCACGGCAATCTCGCCGAACGTGTCGCGCTCCATTCGTACGTCTTCGGTCATGGTTCAACTCCGCTTTAACTGAAAAGCTCAATTAGCTGGATAACTGCATGGTTCGGATGCCCTGCGCGCCGGCGCTGCAAGGCGTGCATCAAAGCTGCCCCTGGACTGGCAATAACAAGAATAGACCCGTCATCACATTCCGGTACAAACCTGCTTGCGGGTCCGAGGTGTAGGTGTGCCGCTGGCCGTTCTCCTCGTCAGTCCATTCGAGTTGCGACTGCGGCGAACCAATGTAGCTCACTCCGGCAAGTTCTGCCTTCGAGGCGAGCGTGACCCGATAGCTGACCGCCGGCGCGGTCGCACGGTCGAACAGCGCGGCGACCTGGCCCGCCAGCACCGGACTGTGGATGAAGAGCGCCAGTTCGGTGTTCAGATTCGCCGAGCGCGGATCGAGATTCATCGAGCCGATCACCAGAATCTGGCGATCGAGCACGTAGGTTTTCGCGTGCAGGCTGGCGCGTGACCGCGAGCCTGTCACCGACGTCCCCGTGCTTTGCTGGTCAGGCTTGAATTCGTACAGCTCGACGCCGTGCTGCAGTAGCGGCACACGGTAGGGGCTGTAGCCGGCTTGCACGGCCACCGCATCGGTGGCGGCGAGCGAGTTGGTCAGGACCGCGACCCGTATGCCGCGCTGCGTGAGTTGCGCGAGTGCATCCACCCCGGCATCGTGCGGTACGAAGTACGGCGATACCACCAGAAACTCCTTCTGGGCTTCCTTCATCAGATCGGCGAGACGTTGCATGGGTGGGCTGACGTAGTCGGGCGACGGCTGATCGATCTTGCCCGGCGTATCGGCCTTGAATTCCGCTGGCGCCCACGTGAGGTCGAGTTGGTCCGCGGCGATCTGCGTTGCGAGCGGTGTCGCATTCAGCGGTTTCGCGTTGTAGGGATCGGCGTTGGTGCGCCAGTGCGCGCGCAATGCATCGCGTGTCGCGTCGAGTTCCTGCGGCGAGAAGTTCTGGTGATTCAGCGCCTTCAGCGGATAGGCGCCGGAGCTGTTCCAGTACTCGTCGAAGCTGGCCGACACGTCGGCGGTGATCGGACCTGCCGCGAGCACGTCGAGATCGCGGAACTGCAGCGTGGTGCTCGCGCTGAAATACTCGTCGCCGAGATTGCGGCCGCCGACGATCGCCAACTGGTTGTCCGCGATCATCGCCTTGTTGTGCATGCGGCGCGTGAACTGGTCGATCTTCGTGAGCAGGTTGGTGGTGCGCTCGAACACGCTGCGATGAGTGCTGCCAAACGG
Organism: Paraburkholderia phenazinium; assembly: GCF_900141745.1. NCBI lineage: Bacteria > Pseudomonadati > Pseudomonadota > Betaproteobacteria > Burkholderiales > Burkholderiaceae > Paraburkholderia > Paraburkholderia phenazinium. Next base: position 1,737,725 of record NZ_FSRM01000001.1, read on the forward strand.
ATTGAAGACCCGCACCTCGATGTTGGGATGCGAATTCAGTCCGGCCATTACGTCGTCGATGTCCTTGAAATTCAGATCGTCGACGAGCATGCGCACGCGCACGCCGTGGTCGGCGGCGTAGAGCGCGGCGCCGAGGAGCAGCTTGCCGGTAGTGTCTTCGTTGGCGATGTAGTACTGCATATCGAGCGTCTTCGTCGCCGCGCGGGCGAGGGCGATACGCATCTGCAGCGCCTCGGTTCCATTCGACAGCACGCGAAAGCCGGATTCGTCAGGATGCGCGCTTTCGATGGGCGAGAGAGCGGTGCTCAGTGGTGTCGTGGTAGTGGTCGGCAGTGCGTGTGTGACGGGACGATCGAATGCGGCCGCGGGCGGCCGGCTTGCGCAGGCGGTCAAAAGTGCCGCTGCGGCGCACACTAGCAAGCAATGCTTGCCGATGCGCGTGGCCATTCGCACTGCGGTGCTCGCGAATGGTGTCGTCCTTGGTGGACGTTGACGATATTGCGACGTGATGTTGTTGTTGCTGTCGTACGCCGGCACGTTATTCCTCCGCTGGATTCGGTTCGCGCACGGCCTGAAGTGCAACGTTCAGGGCGTACACCCGATGCATCTGTGCTCTTTCGAGGAAAGCATTCTAAGGGGAATTGATCGGGCAAGCATGCGACGTCGCACTTGCGCCTGATGTTCATGAGAGCGGCTGGCGTCTCAACCCGGCAGGGATGGTGTTGCGACGTAGGGGTCTGCGGTGTGATTCGTCATGCTAACGATATACGGGTTGGTTGCACTCGTGGGCGACACCTGCGCAGCATGATTGCGAGTGTCGCTGCGCGCTCATCGATGACGAGCGCGCAGCGTTACCCTTAGCTGCGTTTCGCCTCGAACGCGGACCCTCTGTCAGGGTGCGTGGAACCTTTGGCCGGGCGACCTGCCCAGTATCCCGCGAGCAGCGATCCCGAGAGGTTGTGCCATACCGAGAACAGGGCACCGGGCAATGCGGCCAGCGGTGAAAAATACAGTTTGCCGAGCGTCGCGGCGAGGCCGGAATTCTGCATGCCGACTTCGATCGCCAGCGTGCGGCATACGGCTTCGTCGAATCCGAGCAAGCGGCCGCCCCAATACCCACCGAGCAGACCGATGCCGTTATGCAGTACCACGCCAAGCATCACCACGAGACCGACCGACGCGATACTTTTCTGCGTGCCGCCCACCACCGCGGAGATGAACAGCAGAATGGCAATCATCGACACCAGCGGCAGAACCGGTTCGACCTTGCGCACCAGTTTGCCGAACAGATGGTTGACGACGAGGCCTACCACGATCGGCAGTGCGACGATCTCGAGGATGCTCATCAGCATGCCGCGCACGTCGACTGCGATCGAGGCGTCGACATAAAGGCGCGTGAGCAGCGGCGTCGCGAACACGCCAACCAGCGTCGACAACGCACTGATCGTCACCGATAACGCTACATCGCCGCGCGCCAGATAGATCATGACGTTCGACGCCGTGCCGCTCGCGACACTGCCTACCAGCACCATGCCCGCCGTCAGATCGGGCGGCATGTGCAGCACTCTGGCGATGCCCCACGCGGCGAGCGGCATGACGAGATAGTGCAGGACGATGCCGGCGACGACCGGCGCGGGCCGGGTGAAGACGCGCCTGAAGTCGGCGATGGAAAGGGTCACGCCCATCGCCAGCATGATGATTGTCAGCAGGGTGGTGACGTGCGGCGCGATGGGGCTGAACGAAGCCGGCGAAAAATAGGCGGCGAGCGAGACCAGCACGGCCCACAGCGGAAAGAGACGGGTAACCCGGGCAAGCATGTCAGGAGGTCCTTGGTTCTGTTTCTGGATGGAAATTCGAGCGGGCCGGCGTGCAAGGCGTCGAAGCATCGGACAGCGGATTACTGGCCGTGCGGATGGCGCATGCCAGGCGGCGCGCGTTGGATGCGTGCCCGGTGCCGTCCTTATGGGACGCGCAAGCGGGCAGCCGGGGCGCGGTCATACCGACGGTTGCGCAGCGGCCGGTACGCGTCGCAGGCTGAGCTTGTGAAAGCGCAGCGTCATGAGCAACGCGACGCTCGCGAGTCCGGCCGCGAGACCCCACCACAGGCCTCGTGCGCCAAGCCCGAAATGAAACGCGAGCGTGTAGCCGGTCGGAAAACCGATCCCCCAGTAGCCGAACGCGGCGGCCAGCATCGGCACGCGCGTGTCCTTGAGACCGCGCAGACATCCGGAGCCGACCGTCTGCATACCGTCGACGATCTGGAAGATCGCGGCGACGCCAAGCAGCGAACTGGCCAACGCCACCGTGGCCGCATTCGCGGGATCGTCGAGGTGTAAATACAGACCGACGATCCAGTGCGGCGCGAGGATCAGGACGAGCCCCGACAGCGACATGAATCCGACGCCCAACCCGAGCGCCACGAAGCCCGCGTGGCGAGCGGCGAGCGGCTGCCCCGCGCCGGACCAGAAGCCGACCCGCACATTGGCGGCCTGACCGATCGCGAGCGGCACCATGAACGCCACCGACGCAACGTTCAGCGCGATCTGATGCGCCGCGAGCTGCGATTCGCCGAGCACGCCGACCATCAGGCCGGTTGCCAGAAAGAGTGTGGACTCGACGCCATAGGTGATCGCCACCGGCCAGCCGATGCCGAACAGTTCGCCCATCAACGGCAATCTGGGCCACGTCGCGGTGACGAAGTGGCGATAACGGGGGCGCAGATGCAGCCAACCCATCAGCACCAGCGCGGTGATCCACACGGTGATGGTGGTGGCTGTCGCCGAACCGAGGAAGCCGAGGCGCGGCAAACCGTTCGCCCCGTGGATCAGGCTGTAGTTCAGGAAGCCGTTCACGCAGACTCCCGCCAGCGACACCCATAACAGACGTTTGGCCGCACCGATGGCCGGCAGGAACGAGCGCATCAGGCCGACCCCGATCAGGCTCGCAGGTGCACCCCAGCGCAGGATGGCGGCGTATTCGCCGACGTTGTGTGCGAGTAGGGCCGGCTCGCCAAAGGCAAGCAGGATCGGCGTGGCGAGCGACAGCACCGTGAAGGCGGGGATCGCCAGCAGCATCGACATCACGAAGCCGGTCCAGTAGATGTGCGGCACGCGGTCTTCGGCCTGGGCGCCGCGAGCGTGCGAGACGCTTACGCTCACCGACGTCAGCACGCCCTGCAGCAGCGTGACGACCACGAAGAACAGGTTCGCGCCAAGTCCGCCGGCGGCGAGCGCGTCGGGCCCAAGCGAACCTAGCAGGATCGTATCGGTGACGCCCATCGCCATTTGCGACAGTTGGGCAATGGCGAGCGGGGCGGCGAGGCGGGCGGTGTCGGCGGCGTGGCGGGAAAACGTAGGCGGCGCGGCCACCCGGGAGAGGCCGGATCGGGTCATAAAGCGAGGCACGGAGCAGGTCGCGTCCGTGCCGTTTCTATCGAAACCGACAGCTTAGGGGGTAGGCGAGCTGTTGTCGATCTGTAAGCACATCTTTGGTGCAGATTTTTGGCGAGCCCGCAGTCCAGCGCTGAGCCGATTCCGGCGGCGCTATGCCTCGTGCACGGCAATCCGGGTGTCGCCGAGCAAAACGACTTGTCCCGCGCGGATTTTGCAGGTTTTACGTAGCTCGACCTGGCCATCCACGGTCACTGCGCCGGAGGCAACCATCAGTTTGGCGGAGCCGCCGCTGTCGGCAAGCCCCGTTATCTTCAGGAGATTGTGCAATTCGACATAGTCGCCGGTCAGGGTGAAATCGAGATTGGGCATGGCGATTGCGGCAAGGGTAACGGGGTTCGCATCATAAGCCAGAAGTCGCATGTGTAGCCTCAGGTAGTCTGGCTTATGCTGGTTGAAAGCATAGGTTATGTTTTCGTTAGAAAATGAAACGGTGCGTAACAGTGACCGTTTCTCGCGAACTTCACTCGCAAAGGGCAGGTCTGTAGAAAAACCTGCTGTCTGCGTGACCTTCCGTCACTTCGACGGCGGGGGCGCAGCAGACCGGACGATACGCGCCGCCAGCATCTTCGGTGGGCTTGCCGCCCGAGTCCTGACAACAATTTTAGAGAGGTAAAGCTATGACCCAGATTCGTTCGCTCCTGATCGGTACCGCCCTGACTGCTTTTGCCGCTACCGGTGCGTTCGCGCAGACCAACGCGCAACCGGATGCCGGCGGTGCGGGCCAGCAAATGGCGGCGCCCGGCGCCGATACAGCGGCTCCGGCCGCGCAAGGCGTCCAGCCGCCGACCCCGGCGCCGCAGCGTCTGACGGCATCGGGCTCGACCGATCCGCTGGTGCAAAAGCGCGACGCGGATGCGCAGGCCAATGCTCAGTACAGCGCGTCGAAGAAGGCGTCGAAGGCAGAGTTGAAGCAGCAGCAGGCCGCGGCCAAGTCGCAGTACAAGCAGCAAGTCCGTGACGCCAAGATTAACAAGAAGGCCGACAAGCAGACGGCCAACAACGATATGAAGATGAGCATGCAAGGCCAGACGCCGAACCAGGATGATGCTTCCGACGTCAAGCACTAAGCATGTAGCAAGGGGGCGGTGAGCCGCTCCGACGGGCCGGCGCGGCTTGCCGCGGCCGGCCCGTTCAATTTTATCGACGGGTTGTCCATGGCCTGTCCGTGATCCTGAGGGAGGTATTGCATGAATAAGCCCATGAACTGGATTGTTGCGGCGCTGATTGCCGGCTGCGTGTCGCCGGTTGCGTTCGCGCAAACTAACGACTCGACCGCAACGCCCACGCACGCCGACAAAAAGGCTGCCAAGGAACAGGCGAAGGCCGACAAGAAGTCCGATGTCGCTCAGGCGAAGGCCGACAAGTCGAAGACGGAGGCGCAGTCTGACGCCGATAAGGCCGCGGCCGATGCGAAGGAAAAGGACGCGAAGAAGGAGTAGGGGTGCGGGGCGTCGTCTCGGTGGTTGAGGAAAAAAAGGGTGCTTGTCGGAGCCGGTTGTATGGATATACAGTATGCGGCGCCGCGCTGTTTTGCGGCCCATGCCCTGTAACCCTCTATCTGCCGCCCAGACACCGTGCTCTCCGTTGCCGAACCCGCGCCGTCCGATACTGCCGCCTGGCTGGCGAGGCTCAATGACGCGCAGCGCGAAGCCGTCGAATACGACACCGGCAACGTCACGCAGCCGACCGGCGCCTTGCTGGTCATTGCAGGCGCGGGGTCGGGCAAGACCAATACATTGGCGCACCGGGTCGCCAATCTGGTCGTCAAGGGTGTCGATCCCCGTCGAATCCTCCTGCTGACGTTTTCACGCCGGGCCGCGGTCGAAATGACCCGGCGGGTGACGCGCATCGCCGGGCAGGCGCTGGGCGCGCGGGCCGCGGTAGCACAGGGTCTGACGTGGTCGGGCACGTTTCACGGCATCGGCGCCCGTCTGCTGCGCGAATATGCCGAACTGATCGGCCTCGCGCCCACCTTCACAATCAACGATCGCGAGGATTCCGCCGACCTGATGAACCTCGTGCGGCACGAGCTCGGGCTCTCGGCGAAGGAACGGCGTTTTCCATCGAAGGGCACCTGCCTCGCGATCTACTCGCGCGTTGTCAACACCGGCGCGGCGTTGGCGGATGTGCTGAACGACGCGTTTCCGTGGTGCCGCGAGTGGGAGGCGGATCTGCGGCTGCTGTTTGCCACTTATGTGGAAGCCAAGCAGAAACAGAGCGTGCTTGACTACGACGATCTGCTGCTCTACTGGTCCCTGATGGCCGAGCAACCGGCGATCGCCGCTGACCTTGCGGGCCGCTTCGATCACGTGCTGGTAGACGAGTATCAGGACACCAATCGCCTGCAGGCGTCTATCCTCCTCGCGTTGAAGCCCGACGGCCGCGGCCTGACCGTGGTGGGCGACGACGCCCAATCGATCTACTCGTTTCGCGGCGCGACGGTGCGCAACATCCTCGATTTTCCGGGCCACTTCGATCCGCCCGCGAGACAGGTCACGCTCGAGCGTAACTACCGCTCGACGCAGCCGATTCTGGCGGCGTCGAACGCGGTGATCGAGCTCGCCAGCGAGCGCTTCACCAAAAATCTGTGGACGGACAAGGCATCCGCCCAGCGCCCGCACCTCGTCAGCGTGGCGGACGAGGCCGATCAGGCGCGTTACGTGGTCGAACAGGTGCTCGAGGCGCGCGAAGCCGGCATGAAGCTGAAGGCGCAAGCGGTGCTGTTTCGCGCCGCTCATCACAGCGCCGCGCTGGAGATCGAACTGACCCGGCGCAACATTCCGTTTGTGAAATTCGGCGGCCTCAAGTTTCTCGACTCGGTGCACGTGAAAGACGTGCTGGCCGTGCTGCGCTGGGCGGAAAATCCGCGTGACCGGGTGGCGGGGTTTCGCGTCACGCAGCTCTTGCCTGGTGTCGGGCCGGCGACGGCGGCGCGTGTGCTGGATGCGGTGACTGAAATTGCCCCTGGCGCTACGGCGAGCGCATTAGCGTCCTTCGCCCCACCGGCTCGCACACTGGAAGACTGGCAGCCATTCGTCGCGCTCATGTCGAGCGTATGCGGCCCGGGCTCGTCGTGGCCGGCCGAGTTCGAACGGGTGCGGCGCTGGTACGAACCTCACCTTGAGCGCAATCACGAAGACGCGGCCGTCCGTCATGCGGATCTGCTGCAAATGGAGAGCATCGCCGCCACCTATGCCTCGCGCGAGCGTTTCCTGACGGAGTTGACGCTCGATCCGCCCGATGCCACCAGCGACGAATCCGGCGTGCCCATGCTCGACGAGGACTATCTGATCCTGTCGACCATCCATTCGGCAAAGGGGCAAGAGTGGCGCAATGTGTTCGTGCTGAACGGGGTCGACGGCTGCATTCCGTCGGATCTCGGCACGGGCAGCGAGGCGGAGATCGACGAGGAGCGACGCCTGCTGTACGTGGCGATGACGCGTGCGAAGGAGGATCTTCACATCGTCGTGCCGCAACGCTTCTGCGTGCATAACCAGACGCATCTGGGCGATCGGCACGTTTGGGCCTCGCGCACGCGTTTCATCCCGGCGCACCTGCTGCCGCTCTTCGACGCGCATGCCTGGCCGCGCGTGCCCGAGCCCGTTGCGCCGAGCGCGGCGGGACTGGCCGCGGCGGCGCAAGCGAAGCTCGAAATCGCGGCGAAGCTGAAAAAGATATGGGACTGAGCGCGGGCGAGGTGTCTGTCACCCCGCTCCGTTTAACGTGACTGCTGCCGCGGCTGCTGTTGCTGTGGTTGCGGACGGGGCGGCGGCGTAAAGAAGGCGCGTAGCCACGCCGCGAGCCGCGAGAAAATGTCATACGGCTCTTCGACAAAGATTTCCGGCTTCAGCAGGCGCAGATATTCCATGATCTGCTGCGCTTCCTGTTTCTGGAACGAGCCGTGGGAAATGCCCAACCGCAACAGGCCGCGTAGTTCGCCAAGCTTTTCGCGCGCGGTGCTGCCAATGCTCGTCTCGCACGCCACCTTCGCCTCGTAGACCCGCTGCCGCAGCGACTCGACCAGCCGCCATGCCGGCGTTTGCATGGTCTCTTCGAGCGCCTGGATGTCCTGCGCCGCGCTCTTGATCTGCGCGGCGAGCGGATCCACCAGCGACGCATCGCCATCCGATTCCTTGACGATCGCCGCTGCCCAGTCGTGACACTGCTTGGCCAGTTCCTCCGGGGTCCATTCGGAGCGCGAGGCGAAGCCAAACCCGAACTCTGATGCCTGCTGCATCAGGATCGCGACGACATCCGGGAATTCCTTGTCCAGCGTGCGTTTAGCCCATGCGTACTGACCGCCCTGCAACATCCGCTTCACCGCGTGTTCGGTGAGCGGCACCATGTTGTCGAGCAGTTTGGCGCGCAGAAAATCCTCAAACGACGGCGTGGCGAACTGCGGGTCGAGCTTGAGCGAGACGCGCAGAAACGCGTCAAAGTCCTTGCGCAGGTTTGCGACGGTTTCGTCTTTGAGTGAAAGGGTGATTTGACCCATGTCGTATCCCGTTTGGTCCTCCCGCGTTGCACCGCAAAAGTGCCGCCTTCTGCGAACTGCCCCCGTGACAGGGCGACGTCGATGCTCGACGCGGTTGATCTTGCTTGTTGCCGCATAACCAGCGGGAGAACTTCCCGGCGAGCGGACCTCGACTGCATAACGGCGGAATGGGGTAAAACTTGAGGGGCAGAGCTTGGGGCTGGCGCGTGCGGGCCGTCGGATGCAGCGCTGGTTGCGGCGCTGCACAAGGCTGGCGTTGCAACCAGGGGGGCCGCTCTACTTGAGGACGACGCCTTGCCAGACAAAAAAGACCGTGAGTCCGACCGCAATGGTGAGCAATGGCCGGCGGGTCAGCGCACTGACGGCCACGGCGGCGAGAGCCCCGACGAGTTGCGGATTGCGCCACGTGAGTTCGGCGTCGCCGCCGTGGGGCGAGACGGTCATGGGCACGATGATGGCGGTAAGCACCGTCACCGGCACGAAACCGAGGGCGGTCCGCACGAGCGGCGGGAACACCAGCCGCTCGCCGAGCACGAAAACGGTCGCGCGGATCGTCCACGTGATGAGCGCCATGCCGAGAATCAGGAGGGCGTAGTTCATTGTGCCGCCTCCGCCTCCGCCTCTGCCGTGCGCCGCTGGCTGCCGGGCAACGACAGCAGCACGCCGACCACGACTCCGGCGAACACCGCGCCGAGCAGGCCCAGCTTATAGGGCCACGCCTGCCAGAAGAACGCCAGCGCGCCCGCGGTGACGGCCGCGGCGAAATAACGTAGCGCGACGAGTTGGGGCACGACGATCGCGATGAAGGTGGCGGCCATGGCGAAATCGAGCCCGAGCGACTGCAGACCGGGGAACGCCGCGCCGAACAGAAGGCCGGCGAGCGTCCAGATCTGCCAGTTGAGATACATGGCGAGACCCGCGCCGAGGAAATAGTACGGGCTGATCGAGCCCGGCGGATGGTGCCTGTAGTGCGCCCAGGCGACTGCGAAGACTTCGTCGGTGAGCACGCCGCCCAGCGCGAGGCGCCAGCGCAGCGGCAGGTTCGAGACATAGGGCGCGAGCGTGGCGCTGTATAGGACGTGCCGCAGGTTCACGACCAGGGTGGTAGCCAGCACCACCGCGAAGCTCGTATGGCCTGCGATCAGGCCTAGCGCAATAAATTGCGCCGAGCCGGCGAAAACGACGAGCGACATCAGTTGCCCGTGCCATAGGTGCAGCGGGCCGGATGTGACGAGGGTGCCGAAGATCATGCCGAACGGCGCGGCGCCGACCATCATCGGGATGATGTCGCGCGCGCCGGCGGTGAATTCAGTGCGTCTGGTATGGGTCAATCTTGCCTCCTTGGTCTGCGGAGGATAGCCGCGGCGGGGTGGGGAGGGCTTGTACGTTCTTGCTATGGTGGTTTGCTGCGGTGCTGTGACCGCTGCTTCCGCGTGCCTTGCGCTTAGCTAGCCTGCCAGCGCCCGGGCGGCACCCCAAACACGCGCCGGAAATGCCGGGTGAAGTGGCTCTGATCGGTGAACCCGCTGGCCGCGGCTACCTCGGTGACAGAGACCCCCGCGCGCAGCGGCGCCAGTGCGCGTTGCAGCCGAACCTGGTTGCGCCACGCGTGCGGCGGCAGGCCGGTGCTCTGGGCGAACAGACGCGCAGCGTGGAAGGGCGACAGGCCGACGGCGCTTGCCAGTTCGCCTAGCTGGAGTGGCGTGGCGAGATCGCCGGTGAGGCGCTCTTTCATGGTCGCGACGCGGGTGTCATCGACGGCGAGCCGTGCCGGCTTTGTCTGCCCGCCGGAGTAGCGCACGAGCAGCATCGACAGGGCATCGAGCATCGCGGCTTCGGCCGCGAGCGGATCGGCTTGCGCTTCGAGCAGACGGTGGGCGCGTGCGAGCCGTTGCGCGACTTCCACATCGCGGATCACGCCGGGTTCGAACCATGGCAATGGCTGGGGCTGACCGGCGACGTCGTCCGCGAGTTGCTGGATGAAATCCACCGGCGCGTACAGCACGCGGTAGCGCCAGCCTTCCTCCATCGCCCGCGCGCCCGTGTGCAGTTCACCGGGGTTGATGATCGGCACGCTGCCCGCCTCGGCGACGTAGTCCGCGCCCAGATACCGGTAGCATTCGGCGCCGGCGACGATCACCGGGATGGTGTACGCGTCGTGCCAGTGCGGCGAAAACTCGTGATCGTGGTATTCAGCCGTGAGCAGATCCGCGCCAGGCAAAAGCGGCGTGCGCCAGTAGCGGGCGGAATCGCGGAAACGGGTCACGGTCATGATGGAAATCCGGCTCGGCCTGCCAGTTTAGCGCGAGCAGGCTGTCACCGTACAAGCAGCTTTCACTTGAGCGGAATCGTAGTGCCGGCTGGCACGGCCACCGCGCTGACGCTGTTCTTCGCGCTGCCGCTGGCGACGCGATCGCTGTAGGTCAGATACACCAGCGAGTTGCGCTTCGCATCGACGATCCGCACCACGTGCAGCGTCTTGAAGATCAGCGACATGCTCACCGAAAACACATCGGACTGCTGCTTGACCGGACCGGTGAACTTGATGGCGCCCACCTGGCGACAGGCGATCGATGCTTCGGTGGGATCTTCCGCAATGCCGAGCGTGCCCTTGATGCCGCCGGTACGGGCTCGCGACACATAGCAGGTGATGCCTTGCACGATCGGGTCATCGTAGGCTTCGACCACCACCCGGTCAGAGCCGGTCACGTGGAAATTGGTGTTGACGCTGCCCACTTCCTCGCTGTGCGCGAGAGGGTTGAGCAGAGCCGTGACAGCGAAGGCGAGCGTAACGCGCAACAAGGGTGATTTCATTGGGATACCGGAGTGATCAGGAATGATGGCAAAGCGAAAGCACCATCGTATATCGGCAACCATGACGCGGGTGGATGCGTCTGGAAACCGCTGAAGGAGAGCGGAATGGGATGAACGCGAAGAGCGCAACGTTTATTGGGTGGCCAGTATTACCGCGACGCGCGCCGCCCAAAAACAAAAGGCCCGCAAATGCGGGCCTTCGAATCTTTTGGCTCCTCGACCTGGGCTCGAACCAGGGACCTACGGATTAACAGTCCGGCGCTCTACCGACTGAGCTATCGAGGAACAGCAGTACAACTTTTACATAAAAAAGCCCGTTTTGGTTAACGGGCCTTTGCAAATCTTGGCTCCCCGACCTGGGCTCGAACCAGGGACCTACGGATTAACAGTCCGGCGCTCTACCGACTGAGCTATCGGGGAACAACAAAAGCAGAGAAGCGAAATTGTAGGAGGTGCTCCGGAACCTGTCAAGACCCTTGGCCCATCTCGATTTCGTTCGAATAGGCGTGGCCGGGGAGGGTGATACAGGGACCGGCGCGCAGCAGCCGGGTGCGACCTTAAGGTCGTGAGCCGCCGCGCGTAGGGCTGCTTAGCGAGCGAGCAAAGTCAGCTTTTCCTTCACGTCCTTGAATTCGTCGGCTTCCGGCAGCGGGGCCTTCGTCTTCGTGATGCTCGGCCAGCCCTTGGCGAGATCGGCATTCAGCGCGATGAAGTCCTGCTGGTCGCCCGGCACGTCTTCTTCGGCGTAGATGGCGTTCACCGGACATTCGGCGACGCACACAGCACAGTCGATGCACTCATCGGGGTCGATCGCGAGGAAGTTGGGACCTTCGCGAAAGCAGTCCACCGGGCACACATCGACGCAGTCGGTATAGCGGCACTTGATGCAGCTTTCGGTCACAACGTGAGTCATTCAGGCAGCTCCTGCATGCGGTATCGGGGAGGCGAAACGCCAAAAGCGCTATTGTATCGTAACGTCAAGAGGCATATGCAGCACGGGCTCACCCGGTTTATACGTTTTCGTGATTAGTTTATGGCACTGCGTAAGGCTGCCTGCGCCATATGCCCGCGCGCATTCGGGTAACATGCGTCAGGTCGGCGCGCCGGGGCGTGCCGCAGGCGCATGGGCCCAGTCGGGCCTTCCGTTCTTCCTGCAGTCCGGTACGCACCATCATGATTATTACTTCGCTGCTCGATACTGACCTGTACAAGTTCACGATGATGCAGGTGGTTTTGCATCATTTCCCTGCCGCGAGCGTGGAATACCGCTTCCGCTGCAGGACGCCGAACGTCGACCTCGTGCCTTATATCGAGGAAATCCGCGGCGAAGTGCGCAAGCTGTGCGAATTGCGTTTCACCGACGACGAGCTCGACTACCTGCGGCGCATGCGCTTCATCAAGGGCGATTTCATCGAGTTCCTCGCGCTCTTCCATCTGAACGACAAGTACATTTCGATTACCCCTTCGCCGAAGGGCAATGGCGAGATCGACATCGAGATCAAGGGTCCATGGCTGCATACGATCCTGTTCGAGATTCCGGTGCTGGCAATCGTCAATGAGGTCTACTTCCGCAACACGCAGCGCGAGCCGGCCTACGGCGAAGGCCGTGAGCGACTCTCCGAAAAGATCAAGCTGCTCGGCGCACGCCCGGAATTCGCGGACTGCAAGATCGCCGACTACGGCACGCGCCGCCGCTTCTCGAAGCGCTGGCACGAAGAGGTGATCCTGACGCTGAAGGACGATCTGGGCGAGCAGTTCACCGGCACCAGCAACGTCTTTTACGCCATGAAGCATGGTCTCACGCCGCTCGGCACGATGGCCCACGAATACCTTCAGGCCTGCCAGGCGCTCGGCCCGCGGCTGCGCGATTCGCAGATCTACGGCTTCGAGATGTGGGCGAAGGAGTATCGCGGCGACCTGGGCATCGCGCTGTCCGACGTGTACGGCATGGAAGCGTTCCTGCGCGATTTCGACATGTACTTCTGCAAGCTGTTCGACGGCGCGCGTCACGATTCAGGCGACCCGTTCGAGTGGGGCGAGCGGCTTCTGAAGCACTACGAGGCGAATCGCTGCGATTCGCGCACGAAGATTCTCGTGTTCTCCGATGCGCTCGATATTCCGAAGGTCCTGCAACTGTACGAACGCTTCCGCGGACGCTGCAAGCTCGCGTTCGGCGTCGGCACCAACCTGACCAACGACCTCGGCTATAACCCGCTTCAGATCGTCATCAAGATGGTTCGCTGCAACGGTCAGCCGGTCGCCAAACTGTCCGATTCGCCGGGCAAGAATATGTGCGACGACAAGGCGTACCTCGCTTATCTGCGCCAGGTTTTCGGCATCAAACAGCCGGACGAGGAAGTCTCGCCGTAACGGCAGTGACTTCCTGTACGGGCGCCTGGTGCGCGCCCGCTTAGGCCATCTGGACGAGTGTCCGCGAGTGAGGTGGCCGGTATAATTCTCGCGATACCTGCCTGTCGCACGGCTATCGAAAGAAACGAGACACTCGCGAGGATTTGGCCCACATGGATACATCGATTGCCCGCCGCAACATCCTGGCGCGCGTCCGCGCAGCCCAGGGCCGCGAAGCCGAGCCGGCAGAATCCGAGCGCGAAGCCGCTACCGACTATCTCGCTCGGCATCCGCAAGGTCCGCGGCCAACTATGCCGGACGATCTGGTCGCGCGTTTTATCGAAGAGGCGCAGAAGCTGTCCACCACCGTTGAGAGCGTCGACGCCTTGAGCGATGTGCCGGCTGCGGTGCTTCGCTATCTCACGCAGCACGGCTTGCCGCTGCAGGCCATTGCCTGGCAAACGCTGCAAGACCTCAACTGGACCGAAGCAGGTCTCAGCATCGAATTTCGCAAACCGGAAGATGGCGATGTGGTCGGCATCACCGGCTGTTTCTGCGCGACAGCGGAGACCGGCACGCTGGTGCTGTTGTCGGGACCCGAAACCTATGCGTCCGCCGGTCTGCTTCCCGAAACGCACATCGCGATCGTGCCGGCCTCGCGCATCGTCGCCGGTCATGAAGACGCCTTCAACCTGATTCGCTCCGAACGGGGCGAACTGCCGCGCGCCGTCAACTTCGTATCGGGGCCGTCGCGTACCGGGGATATCGAGCAGACTATCGTGCTCGGGGCACACGGGCCGTATCGGGTGCACGTGATCGTCGTGCGTACATGAAGCGACATGCTGTGTGGACGAGCATCGTGCTCGCCGCCGTAATGGCGCTTGGGCCGCAAATCGCGTCGGCCGCGACGCTTGATGGCGCAACCCTGTCGGCATGGTGGGGCGCGCCATTTGCCGGTGTGCTGCTGTCGATTGCCGTGTTCCCGCTCATCGCGCCGACTTTCTGGCATCACCATTTCGGCAAGATCGCGGCAGGCTGGGCCATCCTGTTTCTGGTGCCGTTTGGTGTGATGTTCGGTGCCGGCGTAGCGCTCGGCTCGTTCGTTCACGCCATGCTCGAAGAGTACGTGCCCTTCATCGTGCTGTTGACTGCGCTCTATACGGTGGCGGGCGGCATCTGCGTGCGCGGGAATCTGCACGGCTCGCCACGCATGAATACGGCGATCATCGCGCTCGGTACGGCACTCGCCAGCATCATGGGCACGACCGGCGCGGCAATGCTGCTGATCCGGCCACTGCTGCGTGCCAACGATAATCGCAAGCACGTCGTGCATGTGGTGGTGTTCTTCATCTTCCTCGTTGCCAACGCGGGCGGCTCGCTGTCGCCGCTCGGCGACCCGCCGCTCTTTCTCGGTTTTCTCAACGGCGTGGGCTTTTTCTGGACCACCGTGCATCTGGCTTTGCCGATGCTGTTCGTGTGTGGCGTCCTGCTCGTGGTCTTCTACGCGCTCGATTCGTACTTTTACCATCGTCGTGAAGAAGAGCGTTCGCCGTTTCTCGATCCCACGCCCGATACGCCACCGCTCGGCATCGACGGCAAGATCAATTTCGTGCTGCTTGGCGTGGTCATTGCGCTCGTGCTGATGAGTGGCCTGTGGAAGCCGCGTATCGAGTTCGACGTTTTTGGCACGCACGTCGCGCTGCAAAACGCGCTGCGCGATGTGGCGCTGATCGGCGTCACGCTGCTCTCGCTGGCGGTGACCCCGCGCGCGGCGCGCGAGGGCAATGCCTTCAACTGGGCACCAATCGAAGAGGTCGCGAAACTGTTCGCCGGCATCTTCGTGACGATCGCGCCGGTCATCACGATTCTGCGCGCGGGTGAGGCAGGCGCGTTCGCGGGTATCGTGCATCTGGTCAACGACGCGTCGGGCCAGCCGCGCGACGCGATGTACTTCTGGGCGACGGGTTTGCTGTCGTCGTTTCTTGACAACGCGCCTACCTATCTGGTGTTCTTCAACCTGGCCGGCGGCGACGCGCAAACGCTGATGACGAAGGGCGCCACCACGCTGGCCGCGATTTCGGCCGGCGCAGTATTCATGGGCGCGAACAGCTATATCGGCAATGCGCCGAACTTCATGGTGAAGGCGATTGCGGAGTCGCGCGGCGTGCGTATGCCGAGCTTTTTTGCTTACCTGGGCTGGTCCGTCGTTATTCTGGTGCCGGTGTTTCTCGTGACGGGCTGGCTGTTCTTTTAGCTTTTAGAGCCATTGATGACGGTTGACTGCAGCACGGCCGCAGACGGTCCCGCTGCGCTATTCGGAGAATTGCAATGCAGAAGATCCTGGTTGCCCGTCCGATTTTTCCGGACGTGATCGAGCGCCTCAAACAGTATTTCGAGGTGGACTGGAACAACGGCGAAGTCTTGCCTGCCGACGAACTGACGCAACGGCTTGCCGATAAGGACGGCGCGCTGACGGCCGGCGACCCGATCGACGCAGCCGTGCTGGCGGCAGCACCGCGGCTGCGAGTGGTGTCGAATATGGCAGTCGGCTACAACAACTTCGATATGGCCGCGTTCAACGCGGCGAACGTACTCGGCACCAATACGCCGGACGTCCTGAACGAGTCCACTGCCGATTTCGGCTGGGCGCTGATGATGGCGACAGCACGCCGGATCGCCGAGTCCGAGCACTGGCTACGCGCCGGAAAGTGGCAGAAGTGGGCGTACGACGGCTTTCTCGGTACCGACCTGTACGGTTCGACGCTCGGTGTGATCGGCATGGGCCGCATTGGCCAGGCACTGGCGCGTCGCGCCCGCGGCTTCAACATGCAGGTGATCTATCACAACCGTTCGCGGGTCGCGCCTGCTATCGAAGCCGATCTGAATGCGGAGTATGTGTCGAAGGCAGACCTGTTGCGGCGGGCCGATCACGTCGTCCTGGTGCTGCCCTATACGAAGGAAAACCATCACACGATCGGCGCAGCGGAGCTCGCCCAGATGAAGCCGACCGCGACGCTGACCAACATCGCACGCGGAGGCATCGTCGACGACGCCGCGCTCGCCGAGGCGCTGCGTGCGAAGCAGATCGCAGCGGCCGGTCTCGATGTCTACGAAGGCGAGCCGAATCTAAACCCGGCGCTGTTGACCGTGCCGAATGTCGTGCTGACGCCGCATATCGCAAGCGCGACTGAAGCGACCCGGCGCGCCATGGCCAATCTCGCGGCCGACAACCTGATTGCCGGGTTGGGTGAAGGTCCGAATGCAGGGCATCCGCCGAGCGCGATCAATCCGGATGTTCTCGGCAAGGCGCGTTCATGATGACGTTGTTGTTGCCCGCGGCGGTCGTGGTATTGGCCGTCGCTTTGGTGATCGCCTTGCTCGTATTGATGCGTGGTGGCCGTCAGAGTGATCTGCAGGCGCAGCTCGACCAGTTAGGCGATCACATTGGCTCGGCAGCGCAGGAGCAGTCGCGCGCGTCCGAGCGGATCGAGCGCGAGTTGCGCAGCGAGATCAAGGAGACCGCCCGCGTCTCGCGAACCGAACTGAACGGCGGCTTCTCGCAATTTCAGCAGACGCTTGCCGCGCAGTTCACGAGTATGACGACGCTGCAGAACGGCAAGATCGACGGCTTCGCGCAGCAACTCGTCAGACTCACGGAAACCAACGCGCAGCAACTCGAAGCGGTCAGGCTGAGCTTGCAGCAGCAGGCGCAGCAGGCGCGCGACGAGCAGGGTGCCACGCTTAAGCGTTTCGGTGAGACGCTGACATTGCAGCTCGGGCAACTGACGGAATCGAACGATCGCCGTTTTGCCGAAATCCGCACGACGATCGAACAACGTCTGAAGGACATCGAGACAAACAACGCGACCAAGCTCGAAGAAATGCGCCGCACGGTCGACGAGAAGCTGCACGCCACACTCGAGCAGCGTCTGGGCGAATCGTTCAAGCAGGTCTCGGACCGGCTCGAGCAGGTGCATCGCGGGCTGGGGGAAATGCAGACGCTTGCCGCAGGCGTTGGCGATCTGAAGAAGGTGCTGACCAACGTCAAGACGCGTGGCACATGGGGCGAAGTGCAGCTCGAGGCGCTGCTCGAACAATTGCTGACCGCGGATCAATACGCGAAGAACGTCGCAACGGTGCCGAAAAGCGCCGACCGGGTCGAATTCGCGATCAGGTTGCCGGGCCGGCAAGACCCGGAAGGTGTAGCGGTGCCGGTATGGCTGCCGATAGATGCGAAATTCCCGCGCGAGGACTACGAGCGGTTGATCGAAGCTCAGGAGCGAGCCGACCCGGTGGCGGTCGAAGAAGCGTCGCGGGCGCTGGAAGTGCGTATTCGTGCCGAGGCCCGCGCGATCTCTGAGAAGTATGTCGCGCCGCCGCACACCACCGATTTCGCCTTGCTGTTCCTGCCGACCGAAGGGCTCTACGCGGAAGTTCTACGCCGGCCGGGCCTCACCGACACGTTGCAGCGTGACTACCGGGTGACGATAGCCGGACCGACCACGCTCACGGCATTGCTCAACAGTTTGCAGATGGGCTTCCGAACGCTGGCCATCGAGAAGCGCTCGAGCGAAGTCTGGCAGGTGCTCGGCGCGGTGAAGACGGAGTTCGGCAAGTTCGGCGACGTGCTGGCGAAGACGAAGTCGCAGCTCGAAACGGTGACGCGTTCGATCGAAGCTGCGGAAACGCGTACACGCATGATGAACCGCAAGCTGCGCGACGTCGAAGCGTTACCAGGAGAGCAGGCGAGCGGCTTATTGGGAGATGCGCTGCTTGGGGCAGACGCGGAGGAATAGGGCGGATCCGGCTTTACCCAGCCTTTGCCGCCTTTACTCCGGCCAATTCCTCAAGGGCATCACCCGTGATGCGCACGACGCGCCAATCCGGTAACACGGTCGCGCCCATCTTCTCGTAGAAACGGATGGCCGGCTGATTCCAGTCGAGCACCGTCCACTCGAACCGGCCGCATTGCCGTTCGACGGCCAATGCCGCCAGTTCGCGCAGCATCCGCGTGCCCAGCCCAGTGCCGCGCTGCGACGGCTGTACATACAGGTCTTCCAGGTAGAGTCCGCGCCGGCCGAGGAAGGTCGAGAAATTATGGAAGAACAGCGCATATGCGACGATGCGGCCGTCTTCTTCCTGCGCGACCATGGCTTCGGCCGAGGGCCGCGCGCCGAACAGCGCGTCATGCACGCCTGCTTCGGTGGCGACGAAAAGATGGGTGAGCTTTTCGAACTCAGCCAGTTCGAACATCAACGAAAAAATGGCGCCCACGTCGGCGCTCGTCGCGGCACGAATGGTGGCGGCCATTACGCTTCCTCTTGAACGTCGCTCAACTGGATTTCGATGCCGCCAAACCGCGACGCGACCCAGTTATACGCATGGCAGGCGATCCACAACAGCACGAAGCCAAGAATCGCGTTCAGCAGCAGCGCGCTGAACACGGTGCTCAGTTCGACCGAACCGTAGCGGATAAACGCAACCAGTACCCCAAGCAGCACGATGGGCACACTGAAGGTCAGATACACCAGGATCAGCGCCTTGGCGGTCTGTCCCGGCGCGATGAACGAGATCTGTTTTCTCATGTAAGTCAAACCCGTTGGTCGTTGTGAGGGTAAGGGTTGAGGGTCAGCGGCAGCCGGGCGTGTCAGATCAGCCCGTCGAACAGCATGATATCGACGCTTTCGCCAGCCGTGATGTCAGAGCGTTCGTGCTCGAGCACGATAAAGCAATTGGCTTCGCTCATGGAACTGAGGACCCCCGAGCTTTGCGAGGGAGTCGGCGTGACCTGCCATTGGCCGCGCGCATCGCGTGTCGCTACGCCGCGCTGGAATTCGGTGCGGCCTGCACGCTTGCGGATGAGGTCGCGACTCGTGGCTTGCAGAAGCGCCGCCGGTTGTGGCGTGGCGCCGGACATGACCACCAATGCTTCGCGCACGATCTGATAGAACGTCACCATCACGGCGACCGGATTGCCCGGCAGACCGAAGAATAACGCGGGCAGGCCGAGGCCGGGTCGTTCACCCGACCAGACGCGGCCGAACGCAAGCGGGCGCCCTGGACGCATGGCGAGACTCCAGAACGCCACGTCCCCGAAGGTCTGCAATAACTGCTGGGTGAAGTCCGCCTCGCCGACGGAGACGCCACCCGAGGTCAGGACCACGTCGGCGCTGGCTGCGGCGCTGCGTAGCGCGGCCTCGAGCGCGGCGGGCTCATCCCGTACGACACCGAGGTCGAGCGGGTCGATGTTCATCCGCCGCAGCATGGCAAACAGCGTGTGACGATTGCTGTCGTAGACGCAGCCGGGATCGAGCGGCTCGCCGAGCGAGCGCAGTTCGTCGCCGGTAGAAAAAAATGCGACCCGCAGACGCCTGCGCACCGGCACTTCGGCGATACCAAGCGAAGCGATCAGCCCGAGGTCCGACGCGCGCACGATCCGGCCGGCTCGCAGCGCTACGCTGCCGCGCGGCAGGTCTTCGCCGGCGAGGCGCCGGTTGGCGCCGCCGCGCACAGCGCTGGCGGCAAAGCGGATCGTCTCGCCGCTGCGTGTGACGAGTTCTTGCGGCACGACCGTATCGCAATCCGCCGGCATCGAGGCGCCCGTCATGACCCGCACGCACTCCGTTACCGCAACCGCGCCGCCAAACGGGTGGCCAGCCAGCGCCTTGCCGGCGAGCGTCAGTTCAACGCTGTTCGCCTCGCTGTTTGCCTGATCGGCGAGCGCGGCGCTGCGGAAGGCGTAGCCGTCCATTGCCGAGTTGTCGTGCGCGGGTACGTCGCTGGGCGACACGATGTCTGCGGCCAGCACGCGGTCGAGCGCATCGTGCAGCGGCACGTGTTCGACTGCAGTGACGGGTGTGGCCCACTGCCGCACGATCGCCTGCGCGGCCGTGACCGGCAGCGCCTGAGGATCGTACTGCGCGACGCAGCTGGAAAATTCGTTAAGCGTGGTCATGAATGGAGAGGCGTCGCGGCCGGATGCGCTCGGCTGGATTGGGTGAGCGCCGTGCGTCCGGAGCAGAACATCGGCTGCAACCTCGTCGACGTCTGAACGACGTCTCAATGGCGTTCAAGGTCGGCCAGTTCTTGTAAAGAGTTGATATTGTAAAACGCGCGCTCATCCGGAAAGGCGACTTCCACCGTCTTGTGGCGCGCGTACCACGCGCGGACCTTACGTTCACCCGCTTGCAGAAAGGCGGAGAGGTCATCGGCCAGACTGGTGCGCAACAGCGCGAAGACAGGGTGAATCGAGGTCTCGCCGTGCGTGTCGACGGTGGTGACGGTGGCGATATCGGCTTGTTGTGCATCGAGGGCATCCGCGAGCCGCGCGGCGAGATCGGCAGGCAGTCCGGGTGAGTCGCACGGCGCGCTGACCACGAACGGGGTTCGAGCGGCGCGTAGGCCGGCTAGCAGACCCGCCAGCGGGCCGGGGAAGTCCGCTACGCTGTCCGCTACGACGCTCGCGCCAAATGGCGAGCCGAGCTCGGCATAGACCTCGGGATGACGATTGGCGCTGATGAGCAACGATCCGGTCTGCGGCGCGAGTCGCTTCATGACGTGCAAAGCGAGCGCTTCACCGTGCAGCAGTTGCAACCCTTTGTCGACACCGCCCATACGCGTGCCGCGACCGCCGGCGAGAACGAGGCCGGTGAGATTGGCTGGCAGGGGATTGAGTGCGGCAGGCAAGACGGCCTCAGCCGCCGATGTACGACATTTCGACGCGGCGCTCGTCTGGCGATTGCGATACCGCAGCGCTGCTGCCGCGCAGTTCGGAATAGCGATCGCCGCGGGCCTGCCAGATATGCGCGACCGCGGAGGCGATCTGTGCGTCGCTCGAGCCATTGCGCACCAGCGCACGCAGGTCGTGTCCCCCTGACGCAAACAGGCACAGGTACAGCTTGCCTTCCGTGGAGAGCCGGGCGCGTGTACAGGTGCCGCAGAACGCCCGGGTGACGCTCGAAATCACGCCGATCTCGCCGCTGCCGTCGGTGTAGCCCCAGCGCTGCGCAGTCTCGGCGGCGCTGTGCGCTTCGAGCGGCATCAGCGGGAAGTATTCGCCGATCCTTTCCACGACCTCGGCCGACGGCAGCACTTCAGCCATGTTCCAGCCGTTCGACGTGCCCACGTCCATGTACTCGATAAAGCGCAGCACGCAGCCCGAGCCTTTGAAGTGGCGTGCCATCGGCACGATTTCGCCGTCGTTGGTGCCGCGCTTGACCACCATGTTGACCTTGACCGGCGCAAGGCCCACCGCCTGGGCGGTGGCGATGCCTTCCAGCACGTCGTCGACAGCGAAGTCCGCATCGTTCATGCGCCGAAACAGCGTGTCGTCGAGCGCGTCCAGGCTGACCGTGACACGCGTCAGTCCGGCGTCTTTCAGGCTGCGCGCCTTGCGGGCGAGCAGCGAACCGTTAGTGGTAAGCGTGAGATCGAGCGGCCGGCCTTCCGGCGTGGTGAGTTGCGCGAGCCGTTCGATCAGGTATTCCAGGTTTTTGCGCAGCAGCGGCTCACCGCCCGTCAAGCGGATCTTTTCTACGCCATGTGCGACGAAAAGCCGCGCCAGGCGTTCGATTTCCTCGAAGCTCAGTAGCGCGCTGTGCGGCAGGAAGCTGTAGTCCTTGTCGAACACCGCGCGCGGCATGCAGTAGACGCAGCGGAAGTTGCACCGATCCGTCACCGAGATGCGCAGATCCCGCAGCGGGCGCGACAAGGTATCGCGCAGCACGCCGCTAGGCGTCTGCACGGCACCGGTGATAACCGGCACCGCGCTGACGTCGGCAACAGGGATGATGCGTCGGGACATGGATCGCTTCAATTGGGGTGCAGACTTCCATTTTAGCGGAACGCCCGTCTACCCACATGGAACGAATACCCGCATTCAGGCAAACAAAAAGCCCGCCGGTGAGGGCGGGCTTTCTGGACAGCAGGGCGTTGACAGCGCCCGGTGTAACGGCTTACTGCGGGTGCTTCGCCGTTTCGACCTGCTGCATCGGCGCATTGTCGACCGGCGGTAGCGGCTTGCGCTCGCGCGGCACGCGCGCTGGCTTCGCAACTTGCGCAGCGGCTTCCTGCGCGGCACGCAACTTGGTGGCGTCGGTGTTGACCCACACCAGGCCGGCGCTTTCCAGTACCGGCTGCAGGGCTTCCGGCGACAGACCGTTGTTGCGCGGTGCAACTGGCGCTACGGCCGCGACCGGCGCCGGTTCGACAGCCTGCGCAGGCTCAACCGCGGGTTGCGGTGCTGCCGGTGCGGCTACTTCTTCGGCTGCGGCAGCTTGCGGCGCTGCTTCGACCACTGGCTGCTGTGCTTCCACCGGTGCAGCAACCACGACCGCCGGAGCGACCGAGGTTGCCGGCGTCGCTTCCACGACCGGAGCCTGAACGGCGGCCGGCTCGGCAGCGAACGTCTCTGCAGCAGCGGGCTCAACCGCTGCCGGTGCCTGTACTGGCGCTTCAACCGCCGGCGCTTCGTGAACCGGTGCCTGGAACACAGGCGCCGCAGGTGCTGCGCTCGTCGTTTCGACGGCAGCGCTTGCGGTTTCATGTGCGGCTTCGGCTGCGACCGGCGCAACAGGTGCCACGGGCGCGGCCGGTGCCGATACAACCGGCGCCGGTTCAGCGTGCGTGACTACCGGCGCTTCGGGCACGGCTGCTTCTGCGACCGGCACGAAAGCTTCGGTCTTGGCAGCCTGTTCGGCGGCCAGAACCGGCGTTTCGGTTGCGGCATGCAGTTCGGTGACGACCGCCGTTTCCGTTGCGACCGCAGCAACGACCACTTCGACCGGCGCGCTTGCCGGCGCTTCGTGACGGGGCTGCTGAGCCGGCGCCTCGACTGCTGCGCTAGCCGTTTCGCCTTCCGTTTCCGCACTTTCGACAGACTCGGCACCTTCGGCGTTGACGTTACCGTTCACGCCTTCTTCTTCGCGCTCACGACGGCCGCCACGACGACCGCGACGGCGGCGGCGACGCTCTTCGCCTTCACGGGCCACGGCTTCCTGATCGACGGGAGCGCCGCCTTCAAGGTTGCCGGCCTGGTTTTGCGTCAGCAGATCGGTCTGGTTTTCGTCCTGGCTCAGTGCTTCTGCGCCTTCCGGTTGCTGCTTGCGACGCTCGCCGCGTTCCGGACGATCACCGCGATCGCGACGTTCGCCGCGTTCCTGGCGTTCGCCACGCTCGGCGCGCGGTGCGCTTTCCACGGTTTCGCCACGGTCCGCGCGTTCCTGACCGCGCTCGCCGCGGTTGTCACGCCCTTCGCGCTCGCCACGCGGCTCGCGACTTTCGCGCGGCTCACGGTTGCCACGCGGCTCCCGTGTTTCGCGCGGCTCGCGACCCTCACGCGGTTCGCGCGACTCGCGTGCTTCACGCGGCTCACGACCCTCGCGGGCTTCACGTCCTTCGCGACCTTCGCGTTCGTCACGGCGCTGCGACGGCTGGCCTTGACGGCCGCCAACCGCAGCACCTTCGCCACGCGCCGCGCCATCACGGCCGCTCGCGCCGCCACGGCGATTATTGCGACGATCGCCGCCGCGCTCGCCCGTGCGCTCACCGCGCTCCGGACGATCGCCGCGTGCCGGACGCGCCGTCTGCTCGACGGGTGCCGGTGCGACCGGTGCGGGCGCCGCCGGCGCCGCGCCGAACAGCTTCTTCAGCCAGCCAATGAAACCGCCGCCAGCCGGCGTCACTGCCACAGGGGCAGGCGTAGCGGCAGCAACCGGGCGAACCGGAGCGCTAGGCGCCGGCTTTTCAGGCGTGATGCCCTTGACCGCGGCTTCCTGCTTCGGCTTCACTTCCTCGGCGCGCTTGCTGTAACCGGTTTCCGATTCCAGCTCGCGGGCCGCTTCTTCGGCCATCTTCCACGAAGCGCGCGGCTCGTCGAGGCGCGCATCGTCGTGACGCAGGCGCTCGAGCTTGTAGTGCGGCGTGTCGAGGTGCTTGTTCGGGATCAGGACGACATTGACCTTGAAACGCGACTCGATCTTGTTGATTTCGGCGCGCTTCTCGTTCAACAGGAAGGCGGTCACTTCGACCGGCACCTGGCAGTGGATGGCCGCGGTGTTTTCCTTCATCGCTTCTTCCTGAATGATCCGCAGCACTTGCAGTGCGGACGATTCGGTATCGCGGATGTGGCCCGTGCCGTTACAGCGCGGGCAGGTCACGTGGCTGCCTTCCGAGAGGGCCGGACGCAGACGTTGACGCGACAGTTCCATCAGGCCGAAGCGCGAAATCTTGCCCATCTGGACACGTGCACGGTCGTGCTTGAGCGCGTCTTTCAGGCGTTGTTCGACTTCGCGTTGGCTCTTGGCCGACTCCATGTCGATGAAGTCGATCACGATCAGGCCGCCCAGGTCGCGCAGGCGCAACTGGCGGGCCACTTCGTCGGCGGCTTCGAGGTTGGTGCGTGCAGCCGTTTCCTCGATGTCGGCGCCCTTGGTGGCGCGCGCCGAGTTCACGTCGATGGCCACCAGCGCTTCGGTGTGGTCGATCACGATCGCACCGCCCGAAGGCAGCGGCACCGTGCGCGAATACGCCGTTTCGATCTGATGTTCGATCTGGAAACGCGAGAAAAGCGGCACGTCGTCGTGATACCGCTTCACCTTGCTGACATTATCCGGCATCACGATATCCATGAAGGCGCGGGCCTGGTCATGAATTTCGGTGGTGTCGATGAGGATTTCGCCGATATCCGGCTGGAAATAGTCGCGAATTGCGCGGATCACCAGGCTCGATTCGAGATAAATCAGCATCGGCTGACCGGTCGAACCGCTTTGCGACGCGGCTTCGATGGCGCGCCACAGTTGCATCAGGTAGTTCAGGTCCC
Source organism: Paraburkholderia phenazinium (assembly GCF_900141745.1). NCBI lineage: Bacteria > Pseudomonadati > Pseudomonadota > Betaproteobacteria > Burkholderiales > Burkholderiaceae > Paraburkholderia > Paraburkholderia phenazinium. Next base: position 1,762,653 of record NZ_FSRM01000001.1, read on the forward strand.
ACTGCAGTTCTTCGGCGGAGCGGCCAATACCAGCCGTACGCGCGATGATGCTCATGCCTTCCGGCAGTTGCAGCTGCGCCATGGTTTCGCGCAGTTCCTGACGGTCGTCACCTTCGATCCGGCGCGACACGCCACCGCCGCGCGGATTGTTCGGCATCAGGACCAGATAACGGCCTGCCAGCGAAATAAAGGTGGTGAGAGCAGCGCCCTTGTTGCCGCGTTCTTCCTTTTCGACCTGGACGATCAGTTCCTGACCTTCCTTCAGGGCGTCCTGGATACGGGCGGAACGCATGTCGACGCCGTCGCGGAAATACTGGCGGGCGACTTCCTTGAACGGCAGAAAACCGTGACGGTCTTCGCCGTAGTTGACGAAACAGGCTTCGAGCGACGGCTCGATGCGAGTGATGATGCCCTTGTAAATATTGCCTTTGCGCTGTTCGCGACCGGCGGTTTCGATGTCGATATCGATGAGTTTTTGCCCATCGACGATGGCTACGCGCAGTTCTTCCTGCTGCGTTGCATTAAACAACATTCGTTTCATTGAACGACTCCAGAGCGGCTTAGCCTGCGCCCACGCCTCGCGTTTATTGGACGCAAAGGACGTTCGAGGCAGCGGCATGCCGCGCTTTATTGTGTTTTCACAAGCACGCTGGAGCGGGAAAAATGGCGGGGAGAATTGCCTGAGAGGGCCCGGTCCATACAGAAGGACGCGGTGCCGCAGGGCACATGCGAACACGGCTTCAAATAACGGCCTGACACGCCGCGGGTACTGCCGGCTGACCTATACACACCTTCGTCCACTCGCGCCGGTGCGCCAACTGGGCGCGTGACCGGAGGGTCGAAGGCTGCGGTCGAGCCGCAGCGGGAAGTTCGCGCAATAGGCGCGTCTTTTCTCGCCGGGGGTGTCTCGCCTCATTTTGACGTCGCCATGTCTTGTACTTTCTACAAGACGCCTTGGGCGCACGCCGTATTTTCGCAACCGGAAGCCTCGTCCTGCAGGGCGTCAAACCGCCGATACCCGAGGCTCGCAGTTAAATTCTTTTTTACCAAAATTCCGTTACCGCGGAGCCGACCGTGACCGAACGCGCCTGTGGGCGCCGTCCCTGCCGGGTGCTGACTCCGTGCGTACAACTTGTTGCATCTCGTTATGCGGGTGAGCAACCAGACCCGGGCGCAAGTAAAATGACTGTTTATCGCTTGCACCTGCGCAGACCGCCGGAATACCGGACAATGCGCCGGCCGCCGCAGACTGCTGGGCAAATTATATTCAGAATGAAAGAGTTAGGCAAAATATCCCAGAAATCGGTCGCAAGTGACCAGGTCTCGATGATCGAGATCGACGATGGCGCGGCCGGACAGCGCATCGACAACTTCCTGTTACGCGTCTGTAAAGGCGTGCCTAAAAGCCATATTTATCGCATCCTGCGTAGCGGGGAAGTGCGTGTAAATAAGGGCCGGGTCGATGCGCAGTACCGTCTCGAGCATGGTGATCTCGTGCGCGTGCCGCCGATCCGCATCGCTCAAGGGATCGAAGCGAGCGCTCACAATCCGGTTCCGGCCGCCCATTTCGAAATTCTTTTTGAAGATGACCACATGCTGGTCATCGATAAACCGGCCGGCGTCGCCGTCCATGGTGGCAGCGGGGTGGCGTTCGGGGTAATCGAGCAGATGCGCGAGGCGCGTCCGCAGGCAAAATTTTTGGAACTGGTGCACCGGCTGGACCGCGAAACCTCCGGTGTCCTGATGCTGGCGAAAAAGCGCGCGGCACTTGTTAACCTGCACGAGCAGATTCGTGAGAACCGCATGGACAAGCGCTACTTTGCGTGCGTTCATGGCGAGTGGGCGAGCGACTGGGGCCGCCGCCGGGCGGTCAAGGAGCCGCTGCACAAGTATCTGACGGCGGATGGCGAACGCCGCGTGCGGGTCCAGGCGGACGGGCTGGCGTCGCACACGGTGTTCAATCTGGTGAATCGCTGGCCGGACTACGCGCTTCTCGAAGCGGAACTGAAGACGGGTCGCACGCATCAGATCCGGGTTCACCTCGCGCATCTGGAGTTGCCGATCGTCGGCGACGTCAAATATGGCGATTTCGCACTGAATAAAGAGCTGGCGCGCACCAATGCGCGTCCTGGACTGAAGCGGATGTTTCTGCACGCGTACCGGCTCAAGCTGGCACACCCGGCTACCGGCGACGTGCTGCAGTTCGAGGCGCCGCTACCGGCGGAATGCCGGCGTTTCATCGATCAGCTCAATGAAATCAATAACGGGGCAACCCCGGAGACGAATACGCATGGCTAGAGAGCAATTTGATCTGATCGTCTTCGATTGGGACGGCACCTTGATGGATTCGACCATGCATATCACGCGGAGTATCCAGTCGGCGTGTCGCGATCTCGGCTTGCCGGTGCCGGCTGACGAGGCGGCGAGCTACGTGATTGGCCTCGGGCTGCGCGACGCGCTGCAGATCGCCGCGCCGACGCTCGACCCGTCCGAGTATCCGCGTCTGGCCGAGCGCTACCGTTTCCACTATCTGGTCAAAGATCAGACCACGGAGCTTTTTGCTGGAGTGCGCGAGATGCTGCAGGAGTTGCGCGATCAGGGCTATCTGCTTGGTGTCGCCACCGGCAAGAGCCGTGTGGGCCTGAACCGGGCGCTCGACCAGTCGCGCCTCACCAGCCTGTTCGACGGTACCCGCTGTGCCGACGAGACTTTCTCGAAGCCTCATCCGGCAATGCTGCATGAGCTGACCCGTGAACTGGGTCAGGATGTGGCACGCACGGTGATGGTCGGCGATACGACCCATGACCTGCAAATGGCGATCAACGCCGGCGTCGCAGGCATCGCCGTGACCTACGGCGCCCATCCGGAGGCCTCGCTCGCTGCGCTCGAGCCGAAGTTCGTGGCGTCGAGCGTCAGCGCGCTGTCCGGCTGGTTGCGCGAGAACGCATGATCATGTCTGCCATCGAACCCGTGCGGATCTGCGCTTCCGACGAACTGGTCGAGGGTGGCACAGGGCTGCGCCGCCAGGCGAAATACGTCGACGGGGATGCGGTTGTTTTCTTTGTCCGCTATGGTGGCGAGGTTTTTGGTTATCTGAACCGCTGTGCGCATGTGCCGATGGAGCTCGACTGGGCTGAGGGTCAGTTCTTCGAATCATCGGGTTTATACTTGATGTGCGCCACGCACGGCGCAATTTACGCGCCGGATACAGGTAAGTGTGTCGGCGGTCCGTGCCGTGGCGGCAGGCTGCGTCCCGTTCAGGTAGACGAACGGGATACACCGGATGGCCGCGCGGTATTCTGGCTGCCGGACGACGACCTGCGTCCGGTCACCCCCTGACTCTTTGATCTGCGACGCATGGCCGACAATCTCACTCCCGATCCGAACCAACCGTCCTCAGCGGGCCGCAGGCCGACGCCAACTGATGAACCGGGCTGGGAGCGCGCCGCGCTCGAACGCATTGCGCTCGCTGCCATCAGCGAACAGCGCGCGGCACGGCGCTGGAAGATCTTCTTTCGCTTTGTCTTCGTCATCCTGCTGCTGCTGGTGGTCTGGGGCGTGTTCGACTTTTCCGGCGAGAAGGTCGCCACCACTGGGCGCCATACCGCACTGGTCACGCTCGACGGGGAAATTGCCGCGGACACGAATGCGAACGCCGATGATGTTGACTCCGCATTGGAAAGCGCCTTCGACGACGCCGGCACGGCGGGCGTGATCCTGAGCTGCAACAGTCCGGGCGGCAGTCCGGTGCAGGCGGGTATCATCAATCGCGATATCCGTCGTCTGCGCGCCAAATATCCGTCCATCCCGCTGTATGTGGTGGTGGGCGACATGTGCGCCTCGGGCGGGTACTACGCGGCCGCAGCGGCAGACAAGATTTACGTGGATAAGGCGAGCATCGTCGGCTCGATCGGCGTGCTGATGGACGGCTTCGGATTTACCGGGCTGATGGACAAGCTCGGCGTCGAGCGGCGTCTGCACACCTCGGGCGAAAACAAGGGCTTCTTCGACCCGTTCTCTCCGGAGACGCCGAAGATGGACGCGCATGCCCAGGAAATGCTCGACCAGATCCACCAGCAGTTCATCGACGCGGTGCGCGAAGGCCGCGGCAAGCGGCTGCATGAGACGCCGGATATTTTCTCGGGTCTGTTCTGGACCGGTCAGCAGAGTGTTGATCTTGGTCTGGCGGATGGCTTTGGCGACTCTGATTATGTCGCGCGCGAGATTATCAAGGCGCCGGATATCGTCGATTACACCGTGAAGGAAAGCATCACCGATCGCGTGGCGCGCAAGTTCGGCGCGGCGGTTGGCAGCGCTGCGGTTCACGCGATGGTGCTGGGCGGGAAGATGAGCTTGCGGTAAACAGTGACGCAGGGAGTCGCTTACCGCGGGGACGGTCAGTCGGTCGGCGGCTGGTCAAGCGGAACTCGCCCAGTCAAGTAGCGGCCGCCGTTTCGGGCGGCCTTCGTCCTCGCAGGTCCGGCGGCCGGCCCCTCTTTCAGACGGCAAGAAGCAGGAAGATCGCCGGGCGCTTGTGCAGATCGAGCACCGGCGCCTTTTTCCAGTCCGACACGGTTCGACTCGCAATCGTCTCGGTCTCCAGCGTCAGATCCACTGCGACGCACACCAGCGTCGACGGCGCGCAGGTCGCCAGTAAAGTATCGAGCAGCGCCTTGTTGCGATAAGGCGTCTCGATAAAGATCTGCGTCTGCTTTCCCTTGCGCGACTGTTGTTCCAGATCGCGCAGCCGCTTGGCCCGTTCGGCTGCGTCCACCGGCAGGTAACCGTGAAAGGCGAAACTCTGGCCGTTCAGGCCGGAAGCCATCAACGCCAGCAGAATCGAGCTCGGTCCCACGAACGGCACAACCTTGACGCCGCGCTCGTGCGCCCGCCGCACCAGCAGCGCACCCGGATCGGCGACCGCCGGACAACCGGCCTCCGAGACGAGGCCCGCATCCGTGCCTGCGAGGATCGGCGCCAGCAGTTTTTCGATCTCGCCCGCCGGGGTATTCACGTTTAACTCGCGAATCTCGATTTCCTGGATCGGCCGTTCGGTGCCGACTTTCTTCAGGAAGGCGCGCGTGGTTTTCGCGTTTTCGCCGATGTAATAGTGCAGAGCCGCGGCGCGCGCCCGCACTGGCGCGGGCAGCACGGCGTCGAGCGCGTCCGCGTCACCTTCGCCCAGGGTGTTCGGGATCAGATACAGTATGCCGCTCATCGTGCCCCCAACAGTGGAAAACCGGCCGCCAGCAGCATTCGCGACAACGCGATCAGCGGCAGTCCGACCAGCGCGGTCGGATCGTCCGACTCGATCGCATCTAGCAGCGCAATGCCGAGCCCTTCGGATTTGGCACTTCCGGCGACATCGTAAGGCGTTTCGGCTCTCAAATAGGCTTCCAGTTCAGCGTCTGACAGATTCCGGAAGCGTACCGTCGTCACGACATCAAGCGTCTGGGCGCTGCTGTCGCGACTGTCGAACAGGCACAGCGCGCTATGAAACAGCACTTCGCGGCCGCGCATGGCCTGCAGCTGGGCAAGCGCCTTGTCGTGCGAGCCCGGTTTGCCAATCTGCAGACCGTCGTAAGTGGCGACCTGATCTGAGCCGATCACGAGTGCGTGTTCACCGGCGGCCAGTTTGGCTGCGACCGCCCGTGCTTTATCCTCGGAGAGCCGCAGGGCGGTCGCTTCGGGCGTTTCTCCCGGGTGAGGCGTCTCGTCGACAGCGGGTACGACGACATCGAACGGCACGCGCAGGCGTTCCAGAAGCTCGCGGCGGTAGCGCGAACTCGACGCCAGAATCAGGCGCGGCGGGCGGGAAGAGATATCCGGCATGGTGAACCAAAGGCTAGGGAGAGCAGGCCGCACGGGCTTTCGCGCGTGTGGGCTTAAGTGTTTGACTCGAAAAGACAAAACGGATATGATTTTGGGCTTTTCATCGGTATGTGAACGTTGCGCTGCAGGGAAACCTCGGGGAAGCCTCGTGAAAATCCCGCGCAAACCCCCAATGCGGTCTTGCTGCAATCAGGGTTTGTCTCGTAGTAGCAGCGCCTCGGCAGGCGGCATACTGACCTGATTTACCCCGGCTAAATCCGTGCCGACGCAGGAGCGCACATGACTCAACATCCTGGCAAACCTGCAGGTCTCGCCGACCCGCATGATGTCGATCTTTTCGAATTCGCGCGGAGTGGCTGTCAGGCCGCGGGTCTCGTGCGCGTCTCGCAACTGCCGCGCATGTTAAACGAAGTTCCTGCGGAAGCGCCAGAGCGCGAAAGCGCGTTCACCTGGCAGGCCGAAGGGGCAACGCAGCCGGAATTGCAGGACGACGGCACCGAGGGTCCGCAGCCTTATCTGAGGCTCGCGATTCACGGGTCGGCATGGCTCGAATGTCAGCGGTGTCTCACGCCGTATCTGCAGGCGTTCAACGTCGATGCGACTTACCGGATCGTCAACACTGAGGCGGAAGCCGAAGAGTTTCCGCTCGACGAGGATGAAGTCGATGTGATCGTGGGTTCAGCCCATTTCGATCTTATCGACTTGATCGAAGAAGAGTTGCTGCTGAGTTTGCCGCTGGTGCCCAAGCACGAGGTTTGCCCTGAAGTGCACGAGTCGCTCGTGTCTGGGGTGGCCGGCGATGAGGGCGACGAAGCCGGAGAGGATGAGGCTGAAGAGGGCGGCGAGCCCGCCCGGCCCAATCCGTTTGCGGCGCTCGAAGCCCTCAAGAAGGGTGGTTCCGGCGGCGAGAAGCACTGAACAGTTGCATAGGAGCGCGATGCGGCGCGTTGGCCATTCGGCCAGTGACGATTGCCGTATCGGGCTGTGTTAGAATTCGGAAAATTTTTAGGAGTTATCATGGCAGTCCAACAAAACAAGAAGTCGCCGTCGAAGCGCGGCATGCACCGCTCGCACGATTTCCTCAGCGCAGCGCCGCTGGCTGTGGAACCGAGTACGGGTGAAGTGCATCTGCGTCACCACGTTAGCCCGAACGGCTACTATCGCGGCAAGAAAGTCGTCAAGACGAAGAACGACTAATCGTCCCGTTGCGTTGCGCCCCTTGGCGTTTCGCGTGGCGATCGGCTCGCTTGACATTTTCCCGGCTCGACAAAAAGGCGGCATCTATGGCCGCTTTTTTGTGTCGAACGCAGTTAGCCGTCTAGCGCTTGCTGCGTTCCCATGCAGAGCTCCTGAAATTCGTCGCACTCCATGACAGTAAAGCTCACGATAGATTGCATGGGAGGCGACCACGGCCCGTCCGTGACCGTTCCCGCGGCTGTCAGTTTCGTTCGTTCGCATCCCGATGCGCAGTTGATGCTCGTCGGTATCGAAAGCGTGATCCGCGCCCAGCTCAAGAAGTTGAAGGCCGAGGGCGAGTCTGCGCTGGTCATCGTGCCGGCTTCAGAGATCGTCGCCATGGACGACTCGGTTGAAGTCGCGCTGCGCAAGAAGAAAGACTCGTCGATGCGCGTGGCGCTCAACCGCGTCAAGGAAGGCGAGGCTCAGGCCTGCATCTCCGCCGGCAACACCGGTGCGCTGATGGCGGTGTCCCGCTATGTTCTGAAAACGCTCCCGGGTATCGAACGCCCGGCGATCGCGTTCGCATTGCCCAATCCAACCGGCTACACGATGATGCTCGACTTGGGCGCCAACGTCGATTGCGAGCCGCAGCACCTGCTGCAGTTTGCGGAGATGGGGCATGCGCTCGTGTCGGCGCTCGAGGGCAAGGAACGTCCTACGATCGGTCTGCTTAACATCGGCGAAGAGGTCATCAAGGGCAACGAGACCATCAAGCGTGCCGGTGAGTTGCTGCGGGCGAGTACACTGAATTTCCACGGTAACGTCGAGGGCGACGATATCTTTAAGGGCACGACCGATGTGATCGTCTGCGACGGTTTTGTCGGCAATGTTGCGCTGAAGACATCGGAAGGGCTCGCGCAGATGTTGAACGACATCATCAAGGAAGAGTTCGGCCACTCGTGGCTGACCAAGGTGATGGGGCTTCTCGCGTTGCCGGTACTGTTACGCTTCAAGAAGCGGGTCGACACCCGGCAATACAATGGTGCAGCATTGCTCGGCCTGCGTAGTCTCGTGATCAAGAGCCACGGCTCGGCGGACGCGTACGCGTTTGAGTGGGCGATCAAACGCGGGTATGATGCCGTCAAAAACGGCGTGCTGGAACGCCTTGCGCGGGCGATGGAAGAGAACGCGAGTTCTCTGGAACAGGTTGCGCGCGACGCAAGCGGCGCGGGTTATGCAAGTCCGGCCGCAGGCCAGCCAGCCGAGCCCTACGCTGCGCTATCCTCGAAGGCATAATGGCTCAATCGACAATTTATTCCCGCGTGCTGGGAACCGGCAGTTATCTGCCACCCGGGCGCGTCAGCAATCAGGACCTGGCCGAACGTCTTGCCAGGCAGGGCGTCGAAACCAGCGACGAGTGGATCGTAGCCCGCACCGGCATCCACGCACGCCATTTCGCAGAACCTGATGTCGCCACTAGCGATCTCGCGCTCATCGCCGCCCAGCGCGCGATCGAAGCTGCCGATGTCGACCCGCAATCGATCGACCTGATCATTGTCGCCACCTCCACGCCCGACTATGTGTTTCCTAGCACGGCGTGTCTGCTGCAGAACAAGCTCGGCATCAAGAACAACGGCGCGGCGTTCGACGTGCAGGCTGTCTGTTCGGGCTTCGCTTATGCAGTGGCAACGGCGGACAGTTTCATCCGCAGCGGTCAGCATCACACCGCGCTGGTGATCGGAGCCGAAACCTTCTCGCGTCTGCTCGATTTCAATGACCGCACGACCTGCGTGCTCTTCGGCGACGGCGCTGGCGCAGTCATCCTCTCGGCCTCGGAACAGCCTGGCGTGCTTGCCAACGCGCTGCATGCCGACGGCAGTCATTCCAACATTCTCTGCACGCCGGGCAACGTGAACGGCGGTGTGATCGCCGGTAGCGCGTTCCTGCATATGGACGGCCAGGCGGTGTTCAAGCTCGCCGTCAACGTGCTCGAGAAGGTCGCCGTCGAAGCGCTTAACAAAGCTGGCCTCACAGCGGAACAGGTCGATTGGCTGATTCCGCATCAGGCCAATATCCGTATCATGCAAAGCACGTGCCGCAAACTGGGCCTGCCGCAGGAGCGCATGGTCGTCACGGTGGGCGAGCACGGCAATACGTCGGCTGCGTCCATTCCGCTCGCGTTCGACGTCGCCGTGCGCGACGGCCGTATCAAGCGCGGCCAGAACGTCCTGATCGAAGGCGTCGGCGGCGGCTTCACGTGGGGCGCGTCGGTTATCCGCTATTGATCTGCTTTTGAGGCGGCGCTTCGGCGTCGCCCGCAACGATCAATCGCGTCGATAAATAAGGCCGCGTGCCGTACGCATCTGAAACATCGAATTTTGAGGATCCCATGAAATTTGCGTTTGTTTTTCCTGGCCAGGGCTCGCAGTCTGTCGGCATGCTCAACGCATTTGCCGACCACGCCATCGTGCGCGAGACAGTTCAGGAAGCCTCCGACGCGCTCGGCCAGGATCTGGGCAAGCTGATCGCCGAAGGTCCGGCTGACGATCTGAACCTCACCACCAATACCCAACCCGTCATGCTGACGGCCGCGTACGCGATCTACCGCGCGTGGCAGGCTGCGGGCGGTCCGGCGCCGGCAATCGTCGCGGGCCACAGCCTTGGTGAATACACGGCGCTGGTCGTTGCCGGCGCGCTGGCGTTCCGTGACGCGGTACCGCTCGTGCGTTTTCGCGCGCAGGCCATGCAGACGGCCGTGCCGGTAGGCGAGGGCGGCATGGCGGCGATTCTCGGTCTCGACGATGACGCGGTGCGTGCGGTGTGTGCCGAAGCAGCGTCGGCGGGTGTCGTGGAAGCGGTGAATTTCAATGCGCCGTCGCAGGTCGTGATTGCCGGCAACAAGGCCGCGGTCGAAAAGGCTTGCGAAATCGCCAAGGCCAAGGGCGCGAAGCGTGCGCTACCGCTGCCGGTGTCGGCGCCTTTCCATTCCTCGCTTCTCAAGCCCGCATCGGACCAGTTGCGCGAGTATCTCGCGAGCGTCGAAATGCAGGTGCCGAAGATCCCCGTTGTGAATAACGTCGATGTGGCTATCGTCAACGAGCCGGCCGCGATCAAGGATGCACTCGTGCGTCAGGCAGCCGGCGCGGTGCGCTGGGTCGAATGCGTGCAGGCGATCGCGGGCCAGGGTGTCACGCATGTGATCGAATGCGGTCCCGGCAAGGTTCTGTCAGGTCTGACCAAGCGCATCGACGGCAATCTGGTCGGTGCCTCGGTTTTCGATCCGGCCTCGCTCGAAGAAACGCTTAAGCTCGTGACGGCCTGAGCGGCGCGCAGGTACAGCCGCAAGTATCACAGTACTCACTACAGCCTAAAGACTGCAATCAGCCCTCACGGGCACTCCGGACTGAAAGATGGAAAAGACTCTCGATAAGCAGATCGCGATCGTGACCGGCGCCTCCCGGGGTATTGGCCGCGCCATTGCGCTCGAACTGGCGCGCCAGGGTGCGACCGTCATCGGCACGGCGACCAGCGAAAGCGGCGCTGCCTCGATCACCGAAGCGTTCAAGGCCGAAGGCGTGAACGGCCGCGGCGCAGTACTGAACGTGAACGACGCGGCTGCAGCAGAAGCGCTGATCGACGGCACCGTGAAAGAATTTGGAACGTTGCACGTGCTCGTGAACAACGCGGGCATTACCCAAGATCAACTGGCGATGCGCATGAAGGACGACGACTGGGACGCGGTGATCGACACCAATCTCAAGTCCGTGTTCCGCCTGTCGCGCGCAGTGCTCCGCCCGATGATGAAGGCGCGCGGCGGCCGCATTATCAACATTACGTCGGTGGTCGGCTCGGCTGGCAACCCGGGACAGGCCAACTACGCGGCGGCGAAAGCCGGTGTAGCGGGTATGACGCGGGCGCTGGCGCGCGAGATCGGCAGCCGCGGCATTACCGTGAACTGCGTCGCGCCGGGCTTTATCGACACCGACATGACGAAGACCCTGCCGGAAGAGCAGCAAACCGCGCTCAAGACCCAGATTCCGCTTGGCCGTCTGGGCAGCCCGGAAGACATCGCTCATGCTGTCGCGTTTCTTGCTTCGCCGCAGGCCGGCTACATCACCGGCACGACGTTGCATGTAAACGGCGGCATGTACATGTCTTAACGGAATTCGGTTACCATCCGCGCCGTGACGCGATTCTCGTCGTGACCGGGCGGATGCCTTGACAGGAACCGTGCGCGCCGCTTTTTTGCAGGGGCAAACCTGATAAAATGCGCGCACCTGTATTTTTGAACTTCTTTTCCCTTGGAGGGGTTAATGGACAATATCGAACAGCGCGTCAAGAAGATCGTCGCAGAACAACTGGGCGTTGCCGAAGCAGAGATCAAGAACGAAGCCTCGTTCGTGAACGACCTCGGCGCTGACTCGCTCGACACCGTCGAACTCGTGATGGCCCTCGAAGACGAATTCGGCATGGAAATTCCGGATGAAGAAGCTGAGAAGATCACGACCGTCCAGCAAGCGATCGACTACGCTCGCGCAAACGTCAAGGCCTAAGGTCATTCGCGCCCGCGTTGCTGGGTTGGCGGCGTGTGACGCCCTGTTGGGCCGGTTTCCGGCATCCACGGGGCTGGTGCTATTGCCGACGGAGTTGGCGATGAAGTTGCCGGCGCAGCCGTTTCCAGCGCAGATGCAAGTGCAGGTTTCGGCGCAGTTTCCAACGCGTTTTTCAGCGCGTGTTCCAGGTTAACAGCCACAGGGCTCACAGGTCCGATTCCTGTGGCCGCTGTGGCTTTTGCTTTTGTCACCTATGAAAAAGAGGTTACCGTGAGCCGTCGTCGTGTTGTCGTTACAGGCCTGGGGCTGATTTCGCCTGTTGGCAATAATGTTGCCGACGGCTGGGCCAATCTGGTCGCCGGCAAGTCGGGCATTGCCAACATCACGAAGTTCGATGCCGCGAACTTCACGACCCGCTTTGCCGGCGAGGTGAAGGGCTTCAATATCGAGGACTACATCCCCGGCAAGGAAGCGCGCCACATGGATACGTTCATCCATTACGGCGTGGCTGCCGGCATCCAGGCGATGCAGGACAGCGGGCTCGAAGTCACCGATGAGAATTCGGAGCGCATCGGCGTTGTGGTTGGCTCGGGCATCGGGGGTCTGCCGATGATCGAAGTCACGCAGACGGAACTGCTCAATCGCGGCCCGCGCCGGATTTCGCCGTTCTTCGTGCCGGCCTCGATCATCAACATGATCTCCGGCCATCTCTCGATCAAGTTCGGCATCAAGGGCCCGAACCTCGCTATCGTCACGGCGTGCACCACCGGCCTGCATTGCATCGGCGAGGCCTCGCGCCTGATCGAATATGGCGACGCCGACGTGATGATTGCGGGCGGTGCGGAATCGACCGTGTCGCCGCTTGGCATTGGCGGCTTCGCGGCGGCGCGTGCCCTGTCGCAACGCAATGACGATCCGGCTACGGCGAGCCGTCCGTGGGACAAGGATCGCGACGGCTTCGTGCTCGGCGAGGGCGCCGGCGTGATGGTGCTCGAAGAGTACGAGCACGCGAAGGCCCGCGGCGCGAAGATTTACGCCGAAGTGAGCGGTTATGGGATGAGCGGCGACGCCTATCACATGACTGCCCCGGTAGAAGATGGCGACGGCGCACGTCGATGCATGCTGGCCGCATTGAAGAATGCAGGTGTGAACGTGGATCAGGTGAACTACCTGAACGCCCATGGCACCTCGACGCAGCTCGGCGACCTCGCGGAAACCACCGGCATCAAGCGTGCCTTCGGCGATCACGCGAAGAACATCGTCGTGAATTCGACAAAGTCGATGACCGGCCACCTGCTGGGTGGCGCGGGCGGTCTCGAGTCGGTCTTCACGGTCCTCGCCGTGCACAATCAGATCTCGCCGCCGACGATCAACATCTTCAACCAGGATCCCCAGTGCGATCTTGATTACTGCGCCAACACCGCGCGGGAGATGAAAATCGACATCGCGCTGAAGAACTCGTTTGGGTTCGGCGGCACGAACGGCACGCTGGTCTTCAAGCGCGCCTGAGCGGACCGGTCCGTTTGACGTCACCCTCCACGCAGCCCGGTCCCGCGCTTCCCGCCGGACCGGTATCGCCGAACGGAGCGCCGCTGGTTACCCTGCGACGCTCCGTTGTCCTGCGTAGCGCAACGGTGGCTTTTATCCTGATTGCCGTGGCTGCCGTTCAGGCATGCCTGTCAGCCCGGCTCGGCGCCATGCAGGCAGCGCCCGCTGCCGCAACTGTGCTAGCTTTCCTCTCGCTCGCCGCGCGGCGGCATTGGCACGCCGAGCCCGGCGCCATCAAAATCGGGCCCGATGGCCTCACCGTCTGGAACCGCGCCGGGCGCACGCTCGAGCAGGGTCGTATTGCCGGTTGCTCGCAGTGGAGCGGCCGGCTCCTCATTCTGGTGCTCGTGGGCGCGAGCGGCCGTTCCCGGCCGTTGCTGATCGCGGCCGACACGCTGTCTGCCGAGGCGTTCCGCGAGCTGGCCGTGCTGGGCCGGCGCGCCGCCGGCGTCTGACTGTAACGACTGTAACCGCGAGTACCTTAGTAACGTGACGCGATGATGGGGACGCTACAATGGTGCCCCGCGTTGCAGCCCATAGTTAACGGATTTATCAGGTGAGCGAAAAAGAAATTGATCAGGTGCTGGTCGAACGCGTCCAGAAGGGCGACAAGGCCGCGTTCGAGCTTCTGGTCTCCAAATACCACCGGAAGATCCTCCGGCTGATCTCGCGCCTCGTGCGGGACCCCGCTGAGGTTGAGGATGTAGCCCAGGATGCCTTCATCAAGGCATACCGGGCGCTGCCCCAATTCCGCGGCGAATCGGCCTTTTATACGTGGTTGTACCGGATTGCGGTCAACACGGCAAAGAACTACCTTGCGACCCAGGGGCGGCGTGCACCCACTTCGACCGAAGCAGATGCTGAAGAAGCTGAAACTTTCTCGGACGCCGACCAACTAAGGGATATCAACACGCCTGAGTCGATGTTGATGAGCAAGCAGATCGCTGAGACGGTCAATGCTGCGATGGCGGTTTTACCGGAAGAGTTGCGCACCGCCATTACTCTTCGTGAAATTGAAGGTTTGAGCTATGAGGAAATCGCTGAGATGATGGGGTGCCCAATCGGCACGGTCAGATCACGAATTTTTCGCGCTCGCGAAGCCATTGCGGCAAAATTGCGTCCATTGCTTGACACACCCGAAGGCAAACGCTGGTAGTCGGCCAGCTCGCCCGTCGGGGCAATGGGGCAATATCTGGGTTAGGTGGTGTCACTAGGGGTGTGTAAGATGGGGAGCATCATGGGGTCGGTCTCGATGCAATCGCAAGCAAGCTCGCGAGGCGAGCGTCTGTCCGCTTTTGTCGACGGTGAGCTGTTCGGCGAAGAGCATCTGAACAAGTTTATTTCCGAGCTGGATCGCGAAGATCGCGCGTCCTGGTCGCATTACCACCTGATCGGCGACGCTCTGCGTTCGGACGATCTGGCGGTAAGCCCCGCGACCAGTAGCGCGTTCCTCGCCAGCTTCAGTGCGCGTCTCGAGCAGGAGCCGCACGTGCTGGCGCCCGCCGCGATGCCGGCTGCAGGCCGTTTGCTGGCGCTGCGCCGCCGCTTCGTGCCGGCGTTTGCGGTCGCCGCTGCCGCCGCCACGCTGACGTGGATTGTCGTGCCGCAATTGCAGGGTGTGCCGGGCGGTGCGGGCGTGTCTCAGGTCGCGTCGCTGCAGTCCCATGGCGATTCCGTGCAGCGTGTGGCCATGGCCCCGGTGCCGACGGTTGCCGCCGCCCAGCCGGTTTCGGACGGCAACATCATCCGCGACGCGAGCCTCGACCAGTATCTGGAAGCTCATCAACAGTTTGCACAGCAACCGGTTATGCCCGGTTCGATGCCGCTGATTCGCACCTCCGCCATGACCACGCAAGGCCAATAGTCTGATGCAGACACTGCGGTTGAATAAAACGACTATCTGGGGGCGGCTGCCGGCATTTCTGTTCTGTGCAGCCGTATTGTTGTCCGCCACACCGCGTGTCTTTGCGCAGTCCGACGATCCGCTCGTCGCCCGCCGGACTGCGGCTGACTTGCTCAACCGCATTCACCAGGCCGCCCAGCAGCAGAATTACGAAGGGGCGTTCGTCTATCAGCGGGGCAATTTCGTCCAGACCTCGCGGATCGTCCATTTCGCCACCCACAGGGACGGCGAGTTCGAGCAGCTCGAAAGCCTGGACGGCAAGCCGCGCAAGATGTTGCGCCATAACGACGAAATGTACACGTTCATCCCCGAACGGCATTTGTGCGTCGTCGAAAAGCGCCAAAACAAAGATTCATTCCCCGCTTTGCTCGCGGCCAGCAGCGACCAGGTGATGTCTGTCTATGAGCCGAAGCTGCTCGGCGACGACCGCGTCGCGGGTATCGACAGTCAAGTGCTCGAACTCGACCCGAAAGACGCCTTCCGGTTCGCTTACAAGCTTTGGGCGGACAAAAAGACCGGCTTACTGCTGCGCGCGCAGACGCTCGACCCGAGCGGGCAGGTGCTCGAGCAGTTGTCGTTCTCGCAGATCAGCATAGGCGTGCCGGTCGATACGACGCCGATCGCCAATGGCATCCACAACACCGCGGGCTGGACCGTCGTGAAGCCGCCGGTCGAGCCGGTGGATATGGAAGCGCAGGGCTGGCAGATCGATCCCACCGTGCCCGGTTTCCACAAGATTCGCGAGTTGCGCCGTCCGATGGCGTCGGCTGATCCAAGCGAGCCACCCATCCCGGTCGACCAGGCCGTGTTCTCGGACGGCCTCGCGGCGATTTCGGTATTTGTCGAGCCGGTCGAAAAAAATACCCGTAAGGAAGGCGCTGGCAGCAGCGGGGCGACGCACGTGCTGGTCAAGCGTCAAGGTGACTTCTGGATTACTCTGCTGGGGGAAGTGCCCCAAGCCACATTGCAGCAATTTGCGTCTGCCATAGAATATAAGGCTCCCAAGTAATTCCTCGAATCCCTCTGCTGGCTACGATATGACGATTTTCACGGTGCGCAAATTTCTCGCAGCCGCGGTGGTGGCAGTTTGTCTGCCGCTCGTACCGCATGCAGCGTCGGCGGCGCCTGCAGCCAATCTTCCCGACTTTACCGATCTCGTCGACAAGGTCGGGCCGGCAGTCGTCAACATCCGCACCACGACCAAGGTGACGGGTAGCAGTGCCCATGGCACGGCGCCAGGACTCGATGACGGTGATATGTCAGAGTTCTTCCGGCGCTTTTTCGGCATTCCGTTGCCGCAGCAGCCCGGTTCGCCTGGCAATGGGAATGGCAACGGCGGTGGCGGTAGTGGCGGCGATAACGGCGACAACGGCAGTGGCAGCGGCGGGAGCAGCAGCAACCAGGACGCACCCGACAACTCCGATTCCGAGCAGAGCAGCGGTGTGGGGTCCGGCTTCATCCTGTCGCAGGATGGCTATGTGATGACCAACGCCCACGTGGTCGATGACGCCGACAACATCTATGTCACGCTGACCGACAAGCGAGAATTCAAGGCCAAGCTGATTGGCATGGACGATCGCACCGACGTTGCGGTGGTGAAGATCAACGCGTCGAATCTGCCGGCCGTCACGATTGGCGATTCGACCAAGGTGCGTGTGGGCGAATGGGTTGTGGCCATCGGCTCGCCGTTCGGGCTGGAAAACACGGTCACCGCCGGGATTGTCAGCGCCAAAGGGCGCGACACCGGTGATTATCTGCCGTTCATCCAGACCGACGTGCCGGTCAATCCTGGCAACTCGGGTGGTCCGCTCATCAATATGCAGGGCGAGGTAATCGGCATCAACTCGCAGATCTACAGCCGTACCGGCGGGTTCATGGGCATTTCGTTCGCGATCCCGATCGACGAAGCGATGCGCGTGGCCGAGCAGTTGAAGACAACGGGCAAAGTCACGCGTGGCCGGATTGCGGTGGCCATCGGCGAAGTGACCAAGGACGTGGCCGATTCGCTTGGCTTGCCGTCCGCTCAAGGTGCGCTCGTCAGCAGTGTCGAACCTGGAGGCCCGGCCGATAAAGCCGGCGTGCAGCCGGGCGACATCATCCTGAAGTTCAACGGCCATTCCGTCGACACCGCGACTGACTTGCCGCGTATGGTTGGCGACACGAAGCCGGGCACCAAGGCCACCATCACCGTGTGGCGCAAGGGGCAAACGCGCGATCTGTCGGTCACGATTGCCGAAATGCAGGCTGACAAAACCGCCAAGACCGACGAGAAGCAGACCCCGCCGCCGAAGCAACGCGCGACGAATTCTCTCGGCATCGCGGTGAGCGACATCCCCGCCGACCAGCAGAAGACGCTGAAGGTGCACGGTGGCGTGCAGGTCGATCAGGTGGACGGACCGGCTGCCCGCGTCGGCTTGCAGAAGGGCGACATCATTCTGCGCGTCGGCGATACGGATATCTCGAGCGCGAAGCAGTTCGACGAAGTGACCGCGCATCTGGACCCGCAAAAGATGATTGCGTTGCTGGTGCGTCGTGGCGACAACACGCAATTCGTGCCGCTGCGCCCGCGTAGCGGCTCCGCGCAGAAGTGACAACACCGGTGGCACCGCTCACGCTCTACGGGCGCGCGTGGTGCCACCTTTGTGACGACATGCGTGCCGGGCTCGAGCCGTTGCTGATGGAGTTCGGGGCGCAGGTCGAGATCGTCGATGTCGACACTGATCCTGCACTCGAAGCGCGTTACAACGAGTTAGTGCCGGTTTTGGTGTGTGATGGTGTCGAGTTGTGCCACTATCACCTCGACGAAGGGCGGGTCCGCGCAGCGCTGAGCGCACGTGCCGGGCAGATCCGCTAGCGCATCGAAAGTCACGGGGCCCGACATACGTCTGAGCCCGCTTTCAGTGCTCTCCTGCAAGATATGCCGGGCGGAAGCCTTTTTCGGCTAAAATAGAGAGGTTTTTCACCTACTTCCAAGGCGTGCTCCGCAATCGTCCGGGCGCGCCTTTTTCGCTTGATCGGTACTGAATGGATCATATTCGTAATTTCTCGATCATTGCGCACATCGACCATGGCAAGTCGACGCTCGCCGATCGCATCATCCAGATTTGCGGCGGCCTGTCCGACCGCGAAATGGAATCGCAGGTGCTCGACTCGATGGATCTCGAGCGCGAGCGCGGCATCACCATCAAGGCACAGACTGCTGCACTGACGTACAAAGCCCGCGATGGGCGGATCTACAACCTCAATATGATCGACACGCCGGGGCACGTCGATTTCTCGTACGAAGTCAGCCGCTCGCTGTCGGCGTGCGAAGGCGCGCTGCTGGTGGTCGACGCGAGTCAGGGCGTCGAAGCTCAGACGGTTGCGAACTGCTATACGGCAATCGAGCTCGGCGTCGATGTGATTCCGGTCCTCAACAAGATCGACTTGCCCGCGGCGAACCCCGAAAACGCGATCACCGAAATCGAAGATGTGATCGGCATCGACGCAACCGATGCCACGCGTTGTAGCGCGAAAACGGGCCTCGGCGTCGAAGACGTGCTGGAAGCGCTGATCGCGAAAGTGCCGCCGCCCAAGGGCGATCCCGAAGCGCCGCTGCAGGCGTTGATCATCGATTCGTGGTTCGACAACTACGTTGGCGTGGTGATGCTGGTGCGTATCGTCAACGGCACGCTGCGTCCCAAAGACAAGATCCGCTTGATGGCGACCGACACTCAGTACCCGGTCGAGCACATTGGCGTGTTCACGCCGAAATCGAAGAATCTCGAGTCGCTGTCCGCCGGGCAGGTGGGCTTCATCATCGCCGGCATCAAGGAATTGGCCGCCGCGAAGGTGGGCGATACCGTCACGCTGGTGAACCGTCCGGCGCCCGCGCCGCTGCCGGGCTTCAAGGAAGTGAAGCCGCAGGTGTTCGCCGGTCTCTACCCGGTCGAAGCCAACCAGTACGACGCCCTGCGCGATTCGCTGGAAAAACTGAAGCTCAACGACGCCTCGCTGCACTACGAGCCGGAAGTTTCGCAGGCGCTTGGCTTCGGCTTCCGTTGCGGCTTCCTCGGTCTCCTGCACATGGAGATCGTGCAGGAGCGCCTCGAGCGCGAGTTCGACATGGACCTGATCACCACGGCGCCGACCGTGGTGTATGAAGTCCTGCAACGCGACGGCACGGTCATCATGGTCGAGAACCCTGCCAAGATGCCTGATCCGTCGAAGATCGAAGAAGTGCGCGAGCCGATCGTCACCGTGAACCTGTATATGCCGCAGGACTACGTGGGCTCGGTCATCACGCTGTGTACGCAAAAGCGCGGCGTCCAGATCAACATGCAGTACCACGGCCGCCAGGTTCAGCTCACGTACGAAATTCCGATGGGCGAAGTCGTGCTCGACTTCTTCGATCGTCTAAAGTCCATGTCGCGCGGTTATGCGTCGATGGACTACGAGTTCAAGGAATATCGTGCAGCGGATGTCGTGAAGGTGGACATGCTGATCAACGGCGACAAGGTCGATGCGCTGTCGGTGATCGTCCACCGTTCGCAGAGCCAGCACCGCGGCCGCGAAGTGGCGGCCAAGATGCGCGAACTGATTCCGCGTCAGATGTACGACGTGGCGATTCAGGCGACCATCGGCGCGAACATTATCGCCCGCGAAAACATCAAGGCATTGCGTAAGAATGTGCTGGCAAAATGCTACGGCGGCGATATTTCACGTAAGAAGAAGCTGTTGGAAAAGCAGAAGGCAGGCAAGAAGCGAATGAAGCAGGTCGGGTCCGTCGAGATTCCGCAAGAAGCTTTCCTCGCGATTCTGCGTGTCGAAGACAAATAAGACGAAGAACGGAACTCTATGAATTTTGCGCTGATTCTTTTTGTGCTCGTCATCATTACGGGCATCGCATGGGTCGCAGACAAACTGGTTTTCGTGCCGCAACGGCGGCGCGCGGCGGACGAGGCAGTTGCCGAGTTCGACCGTCAGCAGGCGCGCGTTGGTGAGCGCTTCGCCGACGAAAACGCTCCGCAAACGCGGGCGCGTCTGCGTGAAGAAAAGCTTCGCCAACCCTGGTGGCTCGAATATTCGGCGAGCTTCTTCCCGGTCATTCTCGTGGTGTTCGTGGTCCGCTCGTTTGTGGTCGAGCCGTTCAAGATTCCGTCGGGCTCGATGGTGCCGACGCTGCTGGTGGGCGACTTCATCCTCGTCAACAAGTATGAATATGGCATCCGTCTGCCGATCACCAACACCAAGATCACCGACGGCAGTCCGCTTCAGCGCGGCGACGTGGTGGTGTTCCGCTACCCGAAAGACGAATCGGTCGACTACATCAAGCGCGTGATCGGCCTGCCGGGCGACGTGGTGGCGTATCAGGACAAACAGCTGACCATCAACGGCAAGCCTGTGCCGGAGACGCCACTGCCTGACTACTTCGACGAAGAGCGCATTGGGTACGCGAAACAGTTCGAAGAGGACATCGACGGCCGCAAGAATGCAATTCTCAATAATCCGGCAGTGCCGCCGTACATCGTCGGCGCGGAAGACTATCCGTATCGGGATAACTGCACGTACAACGCGCGCGGCGTGATCTGCAAGGTGCCGCCCGGCAATTATTTCATGATGGGCGACAACCGTGATAACAGCGCGGACAGTCGCTACTGGGGCTTCGCGCCGGACAAGAATATCGTCGGCCGCGCGTTCTTTATCTGGATGAATTTCAGCAACTTGAAACGCATCGGGACGTTCCACTGATCGTCACCGCACTGACCGCACGCTGACCAGACAACACGTCGCGCAGATGCCACTCATTGGGCGCGGCGTGTTCTCACGCTACTTTAAGAACGTGCGGTAAGGTCGCTTCACAACGCTTTTTCCGTTGGCCGCTCCGCGTTTTCGCCGGGGCAGGCGCCCGCGTTATACTCTGCACATGCCCCTATCTCCGTTGGAAAGCCGTTTGCGTTACGAATTTCGCAATGCGGAATTGTTGCGCCAGGCTTTAACTCACCGTAGTCACAGTGCCACGCATAACGAACGGCTCGAGTTTCTCGGCGATTCCGTTCTGAATTGCGCGGTGGCTGCACTATTGTTCCAACGTTTCAGCAAACTGGACGAGGGCGACCTGTCGCGCGTCCGCGCCAATCTGGTCAAACAGCAGTCGCTGTACGAAATTGCTCAGGCCCTGAATATTTCAGAGGGCCTCCGGCTCGGTGAAGGCGAGCTGCGCAGTGGCGGCTTCCGCCGCCCGTCAATCCTCGCTGACACGCTCGAAGCTATCCTGGGTGCCATCTTCCTGGACGGTGGCTTCGAAGCCGCTCAGACGGTCATCAAACGCCTCTACGTGCCGATTCTGGACCATATCGATCCCCGCACGCTCGGCAAGGACTCGAAGACGCTGCTGCAGGAGTATCTGCAGGGGCACAAGATTGCGTTGCCCACCTACACTGTCGTGGCAACGCATGGTGCGGCGCACAATCAGCAGTTTGAAGTCGAATGCACGGTGCCGAAGCTGGAAGTCAAGGTGTCCGGTTCGGGCGCCAGCCGGCGCGCGGCCGAGCAGGCCGCAGCCAAGAAGGCACTGGACGAGGTGATGGCCGCCGCGCCTGCCGTGGTGGCCAAGCCAAAGCGCTCGAAGGGCGCCCGGGCGGCGAAGCATGCCGAGCCGGAGATTGTCCCTGGCGTGACCGGTGTGCAAACCGCGCTCGATCTGCGTGCGCCGGACCGTAAGAACGAGCGGAGCGCGCGCGGCGAGCCGAAGGCAGCCGCAGCCGGGACCGAGGCCGCCGTGGCCGAGCGGCCAGCACCCGTCGCCGCGCCGGTCGTCGCACCGCTTGCGGTAATCCGGGCTGCGCACGTGGAATACAGCAGCCAGACCTCGGCGGAAAAAGACAAGGCCGAGAAAGACAAGGCCGAGAAGGACAAGGCGGAAAAAGCCGAAAAGACCGAGCGCGCCGAAAAGCTCGACAAATCCGACGCCTCTTCACGCAGCGCCGACAAACCCGCCGCCGCCCGTAGCCGCGAACTTGCGCCCGACCTGGCGGCGCCTGCCGAACTCGAACCCGGTGTTGCCGACGCGGTACAAACGCGCGTCGCCGATGCGGGCCATTGATTGACTGGATGCGCGTTTCTTCGCGCGTCCATATGAACCTGCCGTAGCCTGAATATGAACGCTTCCACCCCCACTGGTTTCCGCTGCGGCATGGTCGCGATCGTCGGCCGCCCCAACGTCGGCAAGTCCACGCTGATGAACGCGCTGGTCGGCCAGAAAGTCAGTATCACGTCGCGCAAGGCGCAGACGACGCGCCATCGCATTACCGGCATTCACACGCTCGAAGACGCGCAGTACATCTTCGTCGACACACCCGGGTTCCAGACCAAGCACAGCGGCGCGCTGAACCGCTCGCTCAACCGCGCGGTCACTTCGACGCTGACCTCGGTCGACGCCATCCTGTTCGTGATCGAAGCGGGCCGTTTCGGTCCGGACGACCAGAAGGTGCTCGATCTGATCCCGCCTTCGGTGCCCACGCTGCTGATCGCCAACAAGCTCGACCGTGTCTCGGATAAGGACTCGCTGTTTCCGTTCATGCAGCAGGTGAGCGCACTGCGCGAGTTCAATGAGATTGTGCCGCTGTCCGCCAAGAATCCCGACGACATCAAACGTCTGATGGCAACCGTCAAGCCGTTTCTGCCGGAAGGCGCGCCGATCTACGGCGAAGACGACCTGACCGATCGCAGCGAGCGTTTTCTCGCCGCCGAAATCCTGCGCGAAAAGGTTTTCCGTTGGACCGGTGACGAACTCCCGTACACGAGCACGGTCCTGATCGACAAGTTCGAAACCGAAGGTCGTCTGCGCCGCATTTTCGCGACCATCATGGTGGAACGCGACACGCACAAGGCGATGATCATCGGCCAGAAGGGCGCCAAGCTGAAGCAGATCAGCACCGAAGCGCGCCTTGACATGGAAAAGCTGTTCGACGGCCCCGTGTATCTGGAAACCTTCATCAAGGTGAAGAGTGGCTGGGCCGACAACGAAGCCGGACTTCGCGCCTATGGGTACGAATGACGCGTGGATGACGCTGCAATCCGACGCTGAACCGGACGATACCGAGCCGGGCGCGCCGGCGCGCGAGCCATCGAAGGCTCGTGTGTCGAAGAAGTCATCTTCAGCATCCACTGGTTCTTCCATCCGCAACTCGCCGCGCAATACGCCGCGTAGCTCAGCCGGCGAAGCATCGGACGCAGACGCGTCTGCCAGCGGCGAAGCGCGCAAGACACCGGCACGCCGGTCGCCGCGCAGTTCCGGTTCCGACTACAAGGTCACTGAGCAACCGGCGTTCGTGCTGCATAGCTATCCGCATCGTGAGACCAGTCTGATCATCGATGTACTGACGCGCGATCACGGCCGTCTCGCTCTCGTCGCAAAGGGCGCAAAGCGCCCGCACTCCGCGTTGCGCGGCGTGCTGCAGACATTCCAGCCGCTCGCGCTGGCGTGGTCCGGCAAATCCGAAGTCCGCACGCTGACCGGTGCCGAATGGGTGGGCGGCATGCTGCCGCTTGCCGGTGACGCGTTGCTCTGTGGCTTCTACGTCAACGAACTGCTGGTCAAATTCTGCGGACGCGAAGATCCGCATCCGCAACTGTTCCAGCACTATGTCGTCACGCTGGCGCGTCTCGCTCACGATGAGCCGGCCGTGCAGGTCCTGCGCTCGTTCGAACGCGTATTGCTGCGCGAAACCGGCTACGCTCTGGCGCTCAATCGTACGGTCGCGCGCAAGGCCGTGGTGGCGGAGGGGCGCTACGTGTTCGATCCGGAGCGCGGCGTGCGCGAAGCCTCCGACGATCTGCCCGTGCAGTGGCCGGTAGTTGCCGGCCAGACGTTGCTCGATATGGAAGCGGACGATTACCATCGTGCGCAGACCGTGGCGCAAAGCAAGACGCTGATGCGCTTTCTGCTCAACACTTACCTTGGCGGCACGCCGCTCGCGACGCGCCAGATCCTGATCGACTTGCAGAACTTATGAGCTTCTTTCTTACGTCGCCTAATGTGATCGACCTGGGCGTGAATATCGATCACGTCGCTACGGTGCGCAATGCGCGCGGTACCTCCTACCCCGACCCGATTCGCGCGGCGCTCGACGCCGAAGCGGCGGGCGCAGATGCGATCACGCTGCACCTGCGCGAAGACCGCCGGCATATCGTCGACGCTGACGTGCGCAAGCTGCGTCCGCTATTGAGGACGCGTATGAACCTCGAATGCGCGGTGACGCAGGAGATGCTCGATATCGCCTGTGAGGTGCAGCCGCACGACGTGTGCCTCGTGCCGGAAAAGCGCGAAGAACTGACCACCGAAGGCGGCCTCGACGTCGCCGGCCAGTTCGAGGCTGTGCGCTCTGCGTGCAAGCAACTGGCCGAAGCGGGCTCGCGCGTGTCGCTCTTCATCGACCCGGACGAAACGCAGATTCGCGCCGCGCATGAAGCCGGTGCGCCGGTGATCGAACTGCATACCGGCCGCTACGCCGAAGCGCATGACCCGGCAGAGCAACAGCGCGAATACGAGCGCGTGGTACGCAGCGTCGAATTCGGTCTGTCGCTCGGCATCAAGGTGAATGCCGGACATGGCCTGCACTACACGAACGTTCAGCAGATCGCGGCGATCGATGGCATTGTCGAGCTGAATATCGGCCACGCGATCGTCGCGCACGCGATTTTTGCGGGCTGGGAGAACGCGGTGCGCGAGATGAAGGCGATCATGGTCGCCGCGCGTCTCGCTGCACACGCTTGACGCCTGCGGGCGCGCCTCAGCAAACCCGCCGCAACCCTAAGCAACGAGGACCTCTCCACGCATGGCAATCTACGGCATCGGCACCGACATCGTTCAGGTCAGTCGCGTGGCGGCAGTCATGACCCGAACCAACGGGCGCTTCGCGGAGAAAGTGCTCGGCGCCGACGAATTGCGCATCTATCACGCGCGCCACGCCCGCTCGGCGGTGCGCGGGCTCGCGTTCCTCGCCACCCGTTTTTCGGCCAAGGAAGCTTTCTCGAAAGCGATCGGCCTTGGCATGCGCTGGCCGATGACCTGGCGCGCGCTGCAGACTCTCAACGAGCCGAGTGGCAAGCCGATGGTCGTCGCTTCGGGCGAACTGGCTGAATGGCTCGAAGCACGCGGCATCACAGCGCGTGTGACGATCAGCGACGAGCACGACTATGCAGTCTCCTTCGTGATTGCGGAGACGGCGGATCCAGCTGGATCCGCAGCGTCCACTCCGTCTGTCGATCCAGTCACCCCCTGATTTCGCCCGGCGCGGCGTCGGCAAGCCGCGTCTTCTTTCCCTGCGTTTTATTTTGTCTTTTTGCGGAATCCGATGAAAACCAATCCAGGCCCGGTGATGCTCGACGTGGTCGGCAAAACGCTGACCGACGACGACAAGCGCCGCCTCGCGCATCCGATGACCGGCGGCGTGATCCTGTTCGCGCGCCACTACGAGAACCGCGCACAACTGGTTGCGCTGACCGATGCGATCCGCGCCGTACGTGACGATCTGTTGATCGCCGTCGATCACGAAGGCGGCCGTGTGCAGCGTTTCCGCACCGATGGCTTTACCGTGTTGCCGGCGATGGGCAAGCTCGGCGCGCTGTGGGACTCGGACGTTCTGCACGCCACCAAGATCACCACCGCGGTGGGCTACATCCTCGCCGCCGAATTGCGCGCGTGCGGCGTCGACATGAGTTTTACGCCCGTCCTCGATCTGAATTACGGCCAGTCGCAGGTGATCGGCGATCGCGCGTTCCATCGCGATCCGCGCGTGGTGGCGTTGCTCGCGAAGAGTCTCAATCATGGCCTCGCGCTGGCCGGCATGGCGAACTGCGGCAAGCATTTCCCCGGACACGGATTTGCTCACGCGGACTCCCATGTCGCGGTGCCGGTGGACGACCGTCCGCTCGACGCGATTCTGCGTGACGACGTTGCGCCGTACGACTGGCTGGGGTTGTCGCTAGCGTCGGTGATCCCGGCGCACGTGATTTATCCGCAGGTGGATGCGAAGCCGGCGGGTTTCTCGCGGGCCTGGTTACAGGACGTGTTACGTAACAAGCTTCGTTTTCCGGGCGCAATTTTTAGCGACGATCTTTCGATGGAGGCCGCGCGCCAGGGCGGCACGCTCACCGAAGCCGCGACCGCTGCATTGCAGGCGGGATGCGACATGGTGTTGATCTGTAATCAGCCCGAGGAAGCGGAGAAGGTGCTCGACGCGCTGCGCTTCACGCCGTCAAAGGAATCGCAGGCGCGCGTGGCCCGGATGCGTCCGCGCGGCAAGGCGCTCAAGTGGAGCAAGCTGGTTGCCGAGCCGGAGTATCTGCAGGCGCAGAGCTTGTTGCGCAGCGCGTTTGCCTGAGCGCGTGGTGTAGCGGGCATTACGCCAGACCGCAAGATTTCGCGAGGCCAAACAGCCGTGCCACAAGAACTAAAAAGGCGGCGCAACTTGAACTGCGCCGCCTTTTTGCCAACTGCGTGCCACGCGCTCGTGGCAGATCAGTTCAGGCGCATCCGCTGCAGCTTGTTGTACAGCGTCTTCGGGCTAATGCCCAGCAGCGACGCAGCGCGATGCCGCGTGCCGCCGACCGCGTCGAGCGTCGCGCGAATCAGCATCTCCTCCACGTCCGCGAGCGGTGTACCGACGGTCACCTGCACCCGGCTGCCATTCAGATCGCGCACGCCACCCGAACCGGTCTCATCGGCGCGCAGCGTTTCGAGCACGTCGCCCGAGGCTTGATACGCGCGCCTGACGCGGTCCTGCAGTTCACGTACATTCCCGGGCCATTCATAGGCCAGACACTCGCGCAGGAAGTTCGGTCCGATCTGCTTGGTCGCAT
The DNA here is from genome assembly GCF_900141745.1 of Paraburkholderia phenazinium. NCBI lineage: Bacteria > Pseudomonadati > Pseudomonadota > Betaproteobacteria > Burkholderiales > Burkholderiaceae > Paraburkholderia > Paraburkholderia phenazinium. The sequence goes on from NZ_FSRM01000001.1 coordinate 1,789,512, forward strand.
CGGCAGAGCCATGGGAAGCGGCCTCGCGATTGAGCTCATCGACCAGCGATTGCGCGATCAGCGCAGCGTCGTCACCGCGCTCGCGCAGCGGCGGCAAGGTGACCGCGGCCGCGTCGAGACGCAGCGCGAGATCGCTATGCAGGCTGCCGTCGGCGACAGCTGCGCGCGGCGACTTGCGGGTCGAGGCGACCAGCCGGAAATCGGTGACCACCTGATGCGTGCCGCCAACCCGCATAAAGGTTTGCGAATCGAGCGCACGCAACAGCGCCTCCTGTTGAGGACGCGGCAATTCGGCGATCTCGTCGATAAACAACGTACCGCCACTGGCCTGTTCGAACAGGCCCTGCTCGCGCTGCTCGGCACCACTGAACGCGCCGCGCTCGTGACCGAACAGCAGGCTATCCAGCGAACGGCTCGCCGCGTGGTTCGCCGCCGTGCGGCAATCGAACATGACGAACGGCCCTTTGCGACGCCGGCTCATCTCATGCAGCGTGCGTGCGGTGACTTCCTTGCCCGTGCCCGCTTCGCCGGAGATCAGAACGGCAGCCTCGGTCGGCGCGGTGTGTTCGATCATGTCGTACACGTGCTGGATGGCTCCGCTTCTGCCGAGCATGGGGCCGAAGCGTCCGAGCTGGCGCAGCGTGGCGCGTAAGGTTTGCACTTCCTCGGTCAGTTCGTACGGGCGCGGAATACGCGCCAGCAGACTGCGCAGGCGCGGAATGTTGACGGGCTTGAGCAGGTAATCCCAGATGCCGTGCCGCAGGCCTTCAATCGCGCTTTCGACGGTGGCGTTGCCGGTCATCACGATGACAGGCAGTGCACCTCCAGGCGGTTGCGCGGGCAGATGCTGCAGCAGGTCAAGTCCGCTGCCATCGGGCAGATTCAGGTCGACCAGCACGACGTCCGGGATGAAGCGCGTCAGCGCAGCCCGCGCTTCGGCGAGGGTCGTCGCGGTGTCGACGGAGAAGCCGTCGGCGGCGAGGATCGCTGACAGGCCTGACAGGCTATTGGGATCGTCTTCTACAATCAGGGCATGTGGCATGGCTAGCGCTAGTTTTTAGATGGTTGGAAGCCCGCGCCGCGCCACCGGTGTTCCGGTAACGGGCAGGGGTGCGATGGGGTCGTCCGCTGTTCCTCTCGGAATACAGCGCCACGCATGATCAGTCCCGGTTGGCATCGAAAAAGCGGTTTACTTCGCGCACTGCTTCTTCACGCGTTTTGCCGTAGCGCTCCTGAATCAGTCCGGCGAGTTTGTCGGCGCGGCCTTCGGCCTTGGTCAACTCGTCGTCCGTCAGTTCGCCCCACGCAGTCTTCGCTTTGCCGATGATTTGCTTCCATTTGCCTTCAGCGATGTCGTTGTTCATGACGCGTCTCCACATAGTGAGAAAAAAGAAAAGCCTCTTGGGCCTGTCCTTCCCGAAGCAGGGAGCGTGCCATCCACAACTACTTAAGCTTATCAATGGTTTGTCGCACGGGATGCGTTCTGCGATGCAATCGGCTTGGCAAAATCGAAAACCGCACCGGTAAAGTTTTCCTCAACCATACACGGTCACGCAAAAAAGAAAAAGCGCCCAGGGGGGCGCTTTTTTAATTCGACCCGGATCCCGCAGCGTTGCGGGACGGGCCTGGCAGGATCCGGTGCCTGGTGAAGCTTAGGCGCGGCTGCGGTATTCGTGGGTACGCGTGTCGATTTCGATCTTGTCGCCGATGTTGCAGAAAAGCGGCACTTGCAGTTCGAAGCCCGTGTTCAGCTTGGCGTTCTTCAGCACTTTGCCCGACGACGTATCGCCCTTTACAGCCGGTTCCGTGTAGATGATTTCGCGGATCAGCGTGGTGGGCAGTTCCACCGAGATGGCCTTCTCGTTGTAGAACACGACTTCGCAACCCATGCCGTCTTCGAGGTAATGCAGGGCGTCGCCCATCATTTCGGCCTCGACTTCGAACTGGTTGTAGTCGGCGTCCATGAACACGTACATCGGGTCAGCGAAGTACGAGTAGGTCACTTCCTTGCGGTCCAACAGGACGACGTCGAACTTGTCGTCGGCCTTGTAGACGGTTTCCATGCCTGCGCCGGTCAGCAGGTTCTTGAACTTCATCTTGACGACGGCGGAGTTACGGCCCGATTTGTTGTATTCGGCTTTTTGCACGACCATCGCGTCGCTGCCGATCATCACGACGTTGCCGGTGCGGAGTTCCTGTGCGGTCTTCATAAAACTGTCCTGTACGAAATAAGTAGCTTCAAACTGTGCTCAACGGCATACGGCGCAAGCGGGCTCGGCGCTGATCACACCCCGGCGCCTAGGTGCGCCGCCATCGTGCCGCGCTTGCGTCGTCGGCCGTTGGATAACCGCTTATTTTAACTGACTTTTTGTGAATCCGGCCAGATTTCCGGCGAGGTCGCCGAGTGCCGCCAGTTCCAGCGCCCATTCGGCCGCGCGCCGCGCGAGAGTCGCGCGGTGGCGCTGGAAATCCGCCCAGTCAGGATTGCCGACGCCGTTCCATGCGTGCCAGAAGCGCGCTAGCGCGGCGTGGGCCTCGGCGGGCAATGGGTCGGCATAGTGGGCGAGAGCAGCGTCGAGCTTCGGCAGGTGAGCGGCGTCGGCTTGCGGGTAGATATGCCAGACGAACGGGCGCGCCGCCCATTGGGCGCGCACAAACGAGTCTTCGCCGCGTACGAAGTTGAGGTGGCTGGCCCATAGCAGCGCGTCGTAGGCCGGCTGCTCGGTGAAGGCCAGCGCGTGGGCGCGCAGGCTGCCGCGCTCGACATGCGAACCCGCGGCGAACGACGTCGGCGGCAGACCGAAAAAGCGTGCGACCGCACCCGAAATTCGGCCCTCGGGCACCAGCAGCACGATGGGCGTGGGACTGTCACGCCATTGATCGAGCAGGCTGTCGACGGCCGGATTCTCGTACGAAAAGAGTGAGATGACCGTGCTGTCCGGCCCGGGTGCGGGTTGGCCGGTTGTCTGGCGCCACCATGCGTCGCGCGTCTGAGGTGATGCTTCGAAGGCTGCGCGGGCGGCATCCAGATGGCGCTCCTTCAGCACGCCGCCCGTGCCGGCGCCGAGTCCCGGGAAAAAGAACGTCTTGGTGAGAGGGTAGCGCGGATGCGGCGATTGGCGCAGATGAAAGTCCGCGACCCAGTCCTCGGCGCTCAGGTATTCCAGATTCAGCCACACGGGCGCGCGCTCGCGGCGGGCCATCGCGGCCACGTAGACGTGCGGTACTTCGCAGCCAAACGCTTCGATGACGACGTCCGCCACTTCCAGCGTGTCGCCCACGTGAGCCGGTTCGTGCCAGTGCTCGACGACGATGCCGCTCACCGTCTGGCGGCTGCGATCGACGGCGAGCGCGGGGCAGAGCTTCTGGAACGCGTGGAGGTCGTCGACGAAAACGCGCACCTGCCAGCCGTGCTCGCTCGACAGTTGGCGTGCCAGACGCCAACACACGCCGATATCGCCGAAGTTGTCGATCACGGCGCAAAAGATATCGCAGGCGATGCCGGCGTTTGCCGGCATCGGCGTCGGCGTCGGCGCAGACGCCGACTCCGTGGCTTGCGGGAGCGGCGTGGACGAGGCGGGCGGGCGGCGGGAGGGCATGATGGCCGGCATCCGGGTCTCGGACGCGTGCGGAATGTTCTAAACTGGCGATTCTAGTGCGACACGACATCCTTCGTGTAGAGGGCGCCGAAGCTCTTAAAAGCGGCATTACCTAGGTATGGCAAGGCTTTCGCGTAATACTACCTGAGGAATTTTCTCAGGTACAACGGCGGAAATCGCTTGCAAGCAGCTCTTGTTGGACCACTGTTTTGCGCCGCCAGGAGCTGGATTAACTCAGAAAGCGTTGTATCGTAGCGACACTTCGAAAGGACTGTTGTTACGGTAAATTACAGCGCTTAGAACGAAAATAGTGCGTGTCCGCTCCCATCCTCGCGATGGTCGCTTGGTCACGTGCATAAATCTGAACCTAGAGCCCCACGACGGGATAAAAGCTCTGTATGTCATTGTTCAACTGCGGTGTTTCAGCAGTAGCGAACCGTTTGTACGACCAAGCGTAGCCTAGGAAGACATGCGTCACTGGTAACGGTGGGGTGTGAAGCTTTTCCGACAATGTAGCCTCCGGAAGGTTTTCGGCAGTTAGGTGTTGCGAAACACTTGGCTGGAAGATCGTCAGCAGCGACGGTCCAGGAGCTAGGCTGGCCGATATGGTCAATGTAAGTGAACCGCTGATAAACCTCGTTACCAGTGTGGAGCCAAATGCTGCTCGGGCTCTAGTCAAACGGCGCGTGGCCAGGTTAGTCCACTTAGAATTTGGACTACGTCGTTGAAGTGCCACCGGGGGATAGGCGGGACCTAAGTCGGTCGTGTGACAGGCAGGGAACGTGGTAAGCCCATATCGTCGCCAATCGAAGCTGATCGGCAAGGTGGATCGCGAGATCCATTGATGGCGGTGCGGGTATGGGAGGACGGAAAAAGCGAATGGCAGCCTGTAATCGGTTGCATAGGGGTTGGAACATTACCCCACGCGAAAGCGGGCAGACTTTCGTCTGGTCTACCGTCGCAAGACGGCTGACAGACCCTTGAAACTTGGTGATCCAGACGACCTCGTCGAGATCAATTGAAATTCTCCCTAGCGGGTGCGTATTTTCCCCGCTTGGGGAAGATGCGTCTCCTGTCCGGGATTTTTCTTGCCCAATAAGGAGAGCAGCATGGAAGAATCCGTCCGAAAGGGCGGATCTGCGCTTTCCCACGCGCCGGACCACTGGCACGCCGTAGATTGGCGTCGGGTTGAACGGAACGTGAGGGGAATGCAGATTCGAATTGCGAAGGCGACGCAGGAAGGCAACTGGCGTCGGGTGAAAGCCCTACAACGGATGCTGACCCGCACGTTGTCCGCGAAGCTTTATGCGGTACGACGTGTTACGCAAAATACAGGCGCGAGAACAGCTGGAGTTGATCTCGAACTGTGGGTGACGCCTGAAAGTCGACTGGCAGCAGTCGACGGGTTGAAGCGGCGCGGATATCGCCCTCTGCCATTACGGAGAGTCTATATCCCGAAGGCCAATGGGAAGGAGCGCCCTCTGGGTATTCCAACTATGCGAGACAGGGCGATGCAGGCCCTGTATCTACTGGCTCTCGAGCCGGTGGCTGAAACGACGGGCGATCTGAATTCGTACGGATTCAGAAGAAATCGCGCGACGGTTGACGCCATGTCCCAGCTGTTCCAATGCCTCAGGCGGGAAGAGTCGTCCGCATGGGTGTTGGAGGCGGACATTAAGGGATGCTTTGACCACATTAGCCATGACTGGTTGGAAACCAATGTCGCAATGGACAGCGAGATCCTACGGAAGTGGCTGAAATCCGGTCTGCTTTATCGGGGCCGGTATCAGGCGACAGAAGCCGGAACGCCACAAGGGGGGATCATTTCCCCGACGCTGGCGAACATTGCGCTGGACGGGTTGGAACGGGACCTTACGAAGCACCTCGGTGCCAAGTTTGGAATCGGGAAGGCGTCGAAACTAAAAATCCATGTGGTGCGGTATGCGGATGACTTCGTGATTACGGGTATCTCGAAAGAGATCTTGGAACAAGAGGTCCGGCCCTGGGTGGAAGCATTCCTCGCAATTCGAGGTTTGCAACTGTCTGAGGAAAAGACGCGCATCGTATGCATTGACGATGGTTTCGATTTCCTAGGGTGGAATTTCCGGAAATATTCGGGAAAACTTCTCATCAAACCGAGCAAGAAAAACGTGAACACGTTTTACCGCAAGGTGGCGGAAACGATCAGCGCGAACAAGACGATCAAGCAGGCGGATCTGATCCGCAAGCTGAATCCGATGCTGCGCGGTTGGGCACAGTATCACCAACCCGCGGTCGCCAAGCACGCGTTCATACGCATGGAGCATCTGGTTTTTCAGAGACTCTGGCGATGGGCCAAGAGGCGGCATCCGGACAAGAATACCGAATGGGTCAAACGAAAGTATTTTCGCTCGGTCGGTGGTCGAAGCTGGGTGTTTGCCACATCTGCAGTACGACAAGACGGTAGCACCGCGATGCTGGAGCTCTATCACATCCGTGGTACCGAGATCCGGCGACACAAGAAGGTGAGAGGGGAGTTCAACCCCTTTGATCCGGCCTTGGAGCAATACAGTGAGGAGCTGCGACAGAAGCGGATGGAGCGATCCAGAGGTTATCTGAAACAGTGGTACAAACTGTACACGTCGCAGAACGGCAATTGTGCGCACTGCGGCCATGCTCTCGAGTTTGATACGGGTTGGCACGACCATCATCTGGTGTACAGGGTGCATGGTGGTTCCAATGCCTTGTCAAATCGCGTGTTACTTCATCCTGATTGTCACCGGCAAGTGCACGTTGGTAGCATTGCGGTAACTAAGCCGGTCCTGTCGTAATCTTGACGGGACTTCGAAAAGGAAACTTTTAATGTAGGCTTGAGCCGTATGCGGGGAAACTCGCACGTACGGTTCTTAGGGGGCCCTTCTTCCGCAAGGAAGAGGGGCTACCCTCCAAGCACTCACCCCAATCTCCGCGTGAACCCTGACGCGGTGCTCAGTCCGATTCTGCATGACCTACTCAGACGTTCCCGAAGCGCCAGACACGCCTGAAGCGCCCGAGGCATTCGAGCCGAAGAAGGTGCTCGCGCAGCTACCGCATCTGCCTGGCGTCTATCGTTATTACGACGCGCATGACGCTGTGCTGTACGTCGGCAAGGCGCGCGACCTGAAAAAGCGCGTCTCGAGCTATTTCACGAAGACGTTGCTGTCGCCACGCATCGCAATGATGGTGACGCGGATTGCCCGCATCGAAACCACGGTCACGCGTTCCGAGGCCGAGGCGCTACTGCTCGAAAATAACCTGATCAAGGCACTCACGCCGCGCTACAACATCCTGTTTCGCGACGACAAGTCGTACCCGTATCTGAAGCTGACCGGGCACAAGTTTCCGCGCATGGCGTACTACCGGGGTTCGGTGGACCGCAAGAACCAGTACTTCGGACCGTTCCCGAGTGCGTGGGCGGTGCGAGAGAGCATCCAGATCCTGCAGCGCGTGTTCCAGTTGCGCACCTGCGAAGACTCGGTGTTCAACAACCGCACGCGGCCTTGCCTGCTGCATCAGATCGGGCGTTGCACGGCGCCGTGCGTGGGCGCGATCAACGAGGAAGATTACGCACGCGATGTCGCCAATGCCTCGCGCTTCCTGCTCGGGCGGCAGAGCGAAGTGATGAAGGAGCTCGAAGAGAAGATGCATGCGTTCGCCGGCGAGTTGAAGTTCGAGCAGGCCGCGGCGGTGCGCAACCAGATGAGCTCGCTTTCGACGGTGCTGCATCAGCAGGCGATTGAAGTGGGCAGCGATAGCGACGTCGACATTCTCGCGGTCGTCGCTTTGGGTGGCCGCGTGTGCGTGAATCTCGCGATGGTGCGAGGTGGACGTCATCTGGGTGACAAGGCGTATTTCCCGGCGCATGTGGAAAGCGCGTTGACCATTGATGAAGGCGGTCTCGAAGACGAAGATGCCGATGCGCAAGGTGTATTGAAGGCGGCGGTGGCGCAGGGCCTGCGGGTGGCGGAGGAGGCCGCATTGGCGAGCGCAGTGGCGAAGCGCAGAGCGGATGCCGCGGACGTTGACGACGACACGATTGATGCTCTGGCGATAGCGCGTGATTTGCCTGCTGAAACTGATGAGTCCGATGAAACCGCCGAGACCGAGGACGAAATCGCCGATGCGGACGACGAAGCCGGTGAGTCTGTCGATGACGAACCCCAGGACACCGACAACGAAGCCGCCGCGACACCCTCCGGCAAGCGCTCGCGCAGTCTCGCGACGGGCATCGAATCAGAAGTGCTCGAAGCTTTCATCGCCCAGCACTACCTGGGCAACCGCGTGCCGCCGGTGCTCGTGGTCAGTCACGCGCCGTCGAATCGAGAACTGGTCGATCTGCTGATCGAGCAGGCGGGCCACAAGGTCACGGTGCTGCGCCAGCCTCAGGGACAAAAGCGCGCGTGGCTCGCGATGGCCGAACAGAACGCGCGGCTCGCGCTGGCGCGGCTGTTGTCCGAGCAAGGCTCGCAGCAATCGCGTACACGCACGCTCGCCGATACGCTGAGTCTCGAATGCGACGACCTCGCGCATCTGCGGATCGAATGCTTCGACATCAGCCACACGATGGGCGAGGCCACTCAGGCGTCGTGCGTGGTGTATCACCATCACAAGATGCAGTCGTCTGAGTACCGGCGTTACAACATCACCGGCATTACGCCCGGCGACGACTATGCCGCCATGCGCCAGGTACTCACGCGTCGTTACGAAAGAATGGTGGCGCAAGCCGCCGCGAACGCCGCGGATGAAGCGCTCGAGCGGCCCGCAGCAGACCCCGCAGCCGATCCCGCCCTCGCGACCGATGCCGTCGAACCGGCCGCTGGCGGCACGTTGCCGAACATCGTATTGATCGACGGCGGTAAGGGCCAGGTGGAGATTGCGCGCCAGGTGTTCACCGAACTGGGTCTCGATTGCGGGATGCTGGTCGGCGTCGCGAAGGGCGAGGGACGCAAGGTCGGCCTCGAAACGCTGGTTTTCGCGGACGGCCGCGCGCCGCTCGAACTCGGCAAGGAAAGCGCGGCCCTGATGCTGGTCGCGCAGATTCGCGATGAGGCGCACCGTTTCGCGATTACCGGCATGCGCGCGAAGCGTGCCAAAACGCGGCAAACCTCGCGCCTCGAAGAACTCGAAGGCATCGGCGCGAAACGTCGTCAGCGCTTACTGGCGCGCTTCGGCGGCTTGCGCGGGGTGGTGGCGGCGAGCATCGACGATCTCGCGAGTGTCGAGGGGATTTCACGCTCGCTCGCCGAGCAGATTTATCGGCAATTGCACTGATTGCGCGAAATACGGCGCGACCCCTGGTGGGCGCGCGGCATCCGCGCAGCGTCTCATAGGCCAGTTTGACCGATGTTTGTGTGCCGTTTGCGGCCGGTTTGCCGTGTGTTTGCCGCCTGTTTGCTTGTGGCAGGCCTGATGACACGGCACAATTGCAACTCCTCTCTTGTCAGACCCTGCGCCTGCCCATGCCGTTTAATTTCCCGATTTTCCTGACGTGGCTGCGGATTGTTCTGATTCCGCTTGTCGTCGGCGTGTTTTATCTGCCAGACATGATGATGAGCCCCGCCCACCGCAATCTGGCGGCCGCGACGGTTTTCATCCTGGCTGCGCTGACGGACTGGTTCGACGGTTACCTTGCTCGCAAGTGGAATCAGACCTCGGCATTCGGCGCGTTCCTCGACCCAGTGGCGGACAAGCTGATGGTGACCGCCGCGCTGCTCGTGCTGGTGCAACTGGCGCGGCTCGACTCAGCTATCGCGCTGGTGATCGTCGGTCGCGAGATTGCCATCTCGGCGCTGCGCGAATGGATGGCGCAAATCGGCGCCTCGAAGAGCGTCGCAGTGAATTCGCTCGGCAAGTTCAAGACTACCTGCCAGATGATCGCGATTCCCATGCTGCTGTTCTATGGCCCGCTGCCGCTTGCACCCGGTTTCGCGATCGATACGCGCGTGTGGGGCATGTGGCTCGTCTTGTTGGCGGCGTTCCTGACCATATGGTCGATGCTTTACTACATGAAGCTCGCGTGGCCGCAGATTCGTGAACGGGGCGGGATCGTGTGAGCGAAAACTGTTCGGAAGAACACCCGCGTCAAAGGGGTTGACACGTTTCAGCGCTTTATACATAATCTCGTTTCTCCGATGCACGCAGGTTTGAGTCGGAGTGCAGTAGTTAGCAAATAAGTTGTAATTGAGTGGCAAATACGCAGTAGATAGCAGCAAAACGCGGGAGTAGCTCAGTTGGTAGAGCGCAACCTTGCCAAGGTTGAGGTCGCGAGTTCGAGACTCGTCTCCCGCTCCAGATTTTTGAAGCAGCGTTTTGTGTGATGCCTTGGCATAGGGCATCAGGTAGTGACGCAGTAGCAGAACGTTGTTAGCAGCACCATGCGGGAGTAGCTCAGTTGGTAGAGCGCAACCTTGCCAAGGTTGAGGTCGCGAGTTCGAGACTCGTCTCCCGCTCCAGACATTCGGGGAAGCAACGCTTCCCTTTTTGTTTGGTGGACCGACCGGCCATCGAACAAATCTGCGAATCCGTTGTACGTGCAACTTGTTGCGACGGTTCAGCAGTCCGCTTACGGCGCGATAGCAAAGCGGTTATGCAGCGGCCTGCAAAGCCGTTTAGGCCGGTTCGACTCCGGCTCGCGCCTCCAGAAGTTAAAAAGAAAAGCCCCGACTTGTCGGGGCTTTTCTTTTTCTGCGTCGATTTTTGCGTCTGATTCGATCATCGAGACATGCTTCTCTAACGTGGTGGAGGGCTGTCTGTAGTTGATCAAGAAGGAAAGCGTAGAGCGACAGGCATATCGGCTCATTGGCAGTCGCGCGAATTCTCGCCCGTAACTATTTGAGAGATCGTTCGCATAACGAAAGAGATACTCACCGAAGACATCGCCCGCTCTCTCCGGCTGTGAAATACTGTCGTTCAATCCCAAACCTACGGCGTCGATCTCGATCCATGTATTTTCAGCTCACCGGTACCCATGTGCGGTTGCTCGGCTCGATGCATCTGTTTTCCGCTTCCAGTCCGCGAACGCCCGCTTGGGTCGTGCAGGCGTTCGATTGGGCGGAAGCGCTGGTCTTCGAGTCCGATGCGCAGGCCATCTTGCCGTTTCTCAAGCGAGAGGGCGGGCAGTCGCTTGAGCACGCGTTGCCGCAGGAGGTCTGGCGCAGACTGGACGCATCGTGGCCGTCCGCCGGGGTGCTGGCGCCGCTCGGCGAGTTGCGTCCTTGGGCCGCGATGATGGCGGCCCCTACGCTGTGCCAACGGGTGGTAGAAGGTGTCGAGCCAAGGATGCTCAGGGAAGCCGCGGCGCAAGCGAAGCCGTACCGGTATCTGGAAACCGCCGAGGAGGTGGTGGCCTCGCTCGAATCGATTCCGTTGTCGGCGATCTGCACCGGGCTCGAATTGCTGCTCGCGGATGTGACTGAGCCGCAGCGCACGCTCGAGCGCATGCAGGCCGCGTGGCTGCAGGGTGATCTCCAGGCGATCTACGATGTAGCGGCCGAATCGCCGATATTCAGCTTGCCTGGGATTCGCAGCGCGATCCTCGACGCGCGCAATTGCGCGTGGGCGCCGCGCGTGCGGGAAACCTTGGATACGCCGAAACGCACGCTGGTGGTGGTTGGCGCGCTTCATCTGTGCGGACCAGGCAACCTGATCGAACGACTGCAATATCCCGTCGAGCAGATTCCCTTCAGCGACTGACCGACCGGCGGCGAAGGGTCGGCGTCGCGACGTAGCGCGATGCTTAGAACGTGGCATACGTTCAGCGCAAGTTTTTTGGCAAATGAGCCGCGATTGGCGGTTGGCAATTGCGGTTGATAACGTGGCAATAAGCGCTGCATTCGCGGCATAATTCCGCATCCACCCGCCCACGAGGGTGTAGCCCTTTTGACGTGTTTCCCATGAACGAGCCGCAGCATCCCACAGCCAAGCCGCATCCAGGTTTCGAATGGCGCTGGAAGTATTTCGACGACCTGACCACCGCCGAGGTCTACGCGATGCTGGCCGCGCGCAGCGAGGTATTCGTGATCGAGCAGAATTGCCTGTACGGCGATATCGACGGCCTCGATATCCAGGCATGGCATCTGTTTGCGTTGGGTCCTCACGAAGGCCGGCCAAAGCTGGCGGGCTACCTGCGCGTATTGCTACCTGACGACAGCGATGCCGACATCCGCATAGGCCGCGTGCTGACCACTGCGAATTTTCGCGGCATGGGGCTCGGTAACCAGCTGCTCGAGCGCGCGGTCGGGCACATCGCCAAACAATGGCCCGGCGTGCCGATGCGCCTGCATGCTCAGGCACACCTGCAAGCGTTCTATGGCGCGTTCGGTTTCAAGCCGGTCTCGGACGTACACGAGGAAGACGGCATCCCGCACGTCTGGATGCGCTCGGCCTGAGCCGTCTCGCGCGGTCGCATTGCACGCCGCGCTTTCCCCTTCTGCCTCAACGCCTGTTGTCAGTTAGCCTGTGCAGGCGACTTGACGGCAAATGGTGCGTTGAGCGTTTCCCCATCCGAGAACTGCAGTTTCAGATGCACGGTATCGCCGGGTGCGATCTTGTGCTGCGCGTGCTCCAGCATGATGTGATATCCGCCCGGCGCGATGGCGACCTGGCCATGCGCGGGCACCGTCAGCTTGTCGACCATCACCATCTTCTGCGTCGAACCGTTGGACACCGTCTGATGCAGCATCGCACCCTCGTAGTCGTCGCTCGAGATGTCGGTGAGATCGACCGGCTTGTCGCTCGAGTTGACGAGTGTCACGTAGCCGGCGGCGGGCAGATCGCTCGGCAGCCAGCGCACCCACGCGTGCTGCGCCGAAATGGCCTGTGGTGAGGCCGCTTCAGCGGTGGCGGCGAAGCCAAAGGAGAGGGCGAGCGTGCAGCCCAGCGCGGCGAGAGATCGGGTTTTGAGGTTCATAAACGCAGAGGCAGAAAAAGCGGCCGAAGCCGCGAATGATCAGGAATGGTTGTCAATGATACGACGCAGATCGGCGGCGACCGCGTCGGGTGCATCGCGATCGGTGGCGAGCAGGCGCGCATGGCCTTGCGCATCGAAGACATAGACGGCCGAGCTATGGGTGACTTCGTAGTTGCCGGTCGGATCGCGCTTTTCCATCTGATAGGCAACGCGATATTTGCGCGCCATCGATTCGATCTGACCGTCACTGCCGGTCAGGCCCACGACGTGCTGCGCGTCGAAAGCGCCTACGTAATCATGGAGTTCCTTGGGCGTGTCGCGCGCCGGGTCGACAGTGATGAACAGGATGCGCACGTGCTGTGCGTCCGGGCCGAGGGCGGCGAGCACCTGCATCAGTCGCGCCATGGTTTCGGGGCAGACGTCCGGGCAATGCGTGTAGCCGAAGTAGACGAGCGAGATATCGCCCTTGAAGGCGTCGCCTGTGACGGGCTTGCCGTCATCGCTGGTGAGCGAGAAATCGAGATCGGGCAGATGGCCGGTCACGTTCGTCAGGTGCCATGGCTCTTCCTTGTGCGTACAGCCGGCGAGCAGCCCGAGCGTCATGGCCATGCCTAGCGCCAGCAGTCCCCGCGTCAGGAACCGTTGCGGCAACAGACGCTGCGCCGCACGCGGACGACGAACCATGCGCAGCAACCGCGTATCCGGTTGCACCTGTTGCCGAGAGATTCTGGGGAACAAAGCAGGCATCTATGACTCGATTTAAGGCGGTACGTCGCGAGGGCCGAGGTTGGTATTTCCCGGTGTTGCGGCTCGCGCGCAGACCGGTCAGAGTGGCTGGGACTGTATCGCAAATCGTTGAGCCGCGTCATATGCGGGCCCGCAAGGCCGGCATTGAGAGGCAATTTGACGCATAGTGGTGGGCGTTGTGCTGGACCGGAACCCGCACGGAACGCGCGGTTTTCAAGCGGCTTTTTGCATGACGGATGGGCGGATGCCCCTGCTGGCGTTGCACTCAGCCTTACTTTCCCGAAAAATAGCGGGATGCGCGGTAAGATGCGCACACTTTTGCAGCTCCAGGCGGCTGAAAGGCAAGATAAACCGATGCAAGCACCTCCGGCTGTTCTGTCTCTGAGCGAGACGGCATTTTTCTTCGATTTCGACGGCACCCTCGTCGAATTGGCCCCCACGCCCGATGGCGTGCTGGTGCAGCCTGAGGTCGTCACACTGCTGACCGAGCTGCGCCGCCTCACCAACGGCGCCGCGGCGGTGGTGTCGGGACGTGGCATCGAGAGCATCGACGGCTTGCTCGGCATGCCCGATTTGCCGATCGCGGGGCTGCACGGCGCTGAGCGGCGCGATTCGAACGGTGACACGCAGCGCATCGGCTTTCATGACGAACGCCTGTTGCGCATGGAACAGGTGCTGGCGGAGGTCGTCAACGCAAACGCCGGCATGCTGCTCGAAATCAAGGGAGCAGCGCTCGCGCTGCACTATCGCAACGCGCCGGATCGTGAGCCCGTGGCGCGTGCCGCCACTGAGCGGCTGGTGGCCGACTACCCTGGCTCCTACGTGTTGCAGCCCGGCAAGATGGTCTACGAGATCAAACCGAAGGACGTCGACAAGGGTCGCTCAGTGCGGGCGTTTCTCGATGAGCCGCCGTTCACCGGCCGCCGGCCGGTTTTTGCCGGCGACGATCTGACCGACGAGAAGGGCTTCGCGGTCGTCAACGAACTCGGCGGCGTGTCGATCAAGGTCGGCCCAGGCGACACGATTGCGCGCTCGCGGCTCGATTCGGTGGGCGCCTTGCTCGGCTGGCTCGACGCCATCGTCACCGCGGCGCGCAGCGCATGACTCGCGCTGCGTCTCGCTGCACTCCGCTCGTTCTTCTGCACGGAAACCGCGCTTCATGAGCCGACTGATTATCGTATCGAACCGGGTCGCGCCGATCTCGGAAGGCGGCCCGGCGGCAGGCGGTCTGGCGGTCGGCGTCTACGATGCGCTGAAGGAAACCGGCGGCATGTGGTTTGGCTGGAGCGGCGACGTGGTCAGCTCCGGGCAACCGCAGATCAGCGTGGAAGAGCGCGGCCCGGTGACTTTCGCCACCATTGCGCTGGTGCGGCGCGATTACGACCAGTACTACCGCGGCTTTTCGAATGCCACTTTGTGGCCGGCGTTTCACTACCGCGCGGATCTGCTGCAATACGACCGGCATGACTTCGGCGGTTATTGCCGCGTCAACACCTGGCTCGCGCAGCAACTCGTGCCGCTGTTACGCGCTGACGACGTGATCTGGGTTCATGACTATCATCTGATCCCGTTTGCGCAGGCCTTGCGTGCGGCGGGCGTCAAGAATCGTATTGGCTTCTTTCTGCATATCCCGTTTCCGGCCTCGCAGGTGTTGCTGGCGGTGCCACCGCATCGCGAACTTGTCGAAGCGCTGTGCTCGTTCGACCTGCTCGGCTTCCAGACCGCGCCCGACCTGCGCGCGTTTTGCGACTACATCGTCAACGAGGCTAACGGCAGCGTCGAAGCGTCCGCTGGGGGCCCGGCTGTCGTGCAGGCGTTTGGCCGGACCTTGAAGGCATCGGCGTATCCGATCGGCGTTTATCCGGACGAGATCGCCGAACTCGCGAAAGCAGGCGAGCGCGGCAAGCCGGTGCGCACGATGAAGGCGACGCTGCACTCGCGCAAGCTCATCATGAGCGTCGACCGCCTCGACTATTCTAAGGGGCTGGTGGAGCGGTTCCGGGCCTTCGAGCGTCTGCTTGAGCATTCCCCGGCGCAGCGCAACAAGGTTTCGTTTCTACAGATTGCACCGCCGACCCGGGCCGACCTGAACGCCTATCAGGACATCCGTCTGCAACTGGAAGGCGAATCGGGGCGTATCAATGGCCGTTTTGCCGAGCTCGACTGGGCGCCGATTCTCTACATTCATCGTCAGTACGAGCGGTCGGTGCTGGCGGCGCTGTTTCGCACGGCGCACGTTGGTTTCGTCACGCCGTTGCGTGACGGCATGAACCTCGTCGCCAAGGAGTATGTGTCGGCGCAGGATCCGGAAGATCCGGGCGTGCTGGTGCTGTCGCGTTTCGCGGGGGCAGCGCAGGAACTGGACGGCGCGCTGATCGTCAATCCGGTGGATATCGACGGCATGGCAGAGGCGCTAGCGACTGCGTTGTCGATGCCGCTGGTCGAGCGTCAGTCGCGTTATCGCGACATGATGGTGCGCTTGCGCGAGAACAACGTCTCGGTGTGGCGCGATAACTTCATGCGCGATTTGCAGGCGTCGGGCACGGTGGTGGACGGCGAGGAGGGGACGCCAGCGGTCGGCCGTGAGTCGCTGGCGCGGTGACGGTGCATGCCGCGCAGATACCCAGCCAGCACAACACACTGCCTCCGGGCGCAAAAAAGCCGCTTCAAACATCGAAGCGGCTTTTTTCGCATTGAGGTAGATCGTCACGGTGGCCGCGGCGGCTCCGAACCTGCCCGCCACCAGGCCAACGCTCAAACCACGTGCTGTTCGTCGACCTTCTTGCCGCCCGCATGCAGCGTGGCGCCTTTGCCATACTGCTTCGCGAGCAGATCACGGTACAACCCCGGACGGTTGCGCAGTTCTTCCGGCGTGCCGTCGTCCACGACCTTGCCCGCGCTCATCACGATGATGCGGTCGAAGCTGTTCAGCGTAGACAGGCGGTGAGCGATGGCCACCACGGTACGGCCCACCATCAACCGGTCGAGCGCCTTCTGGATCGCTTCTTCGGACGCGCTGTCGAGCGCCGAGGTGGCCTCGTCCAGCAGCAGGATCGGCGCATTCTTCAGGATGGCGCGCGCAATTGCAATGCGCTGCCGCTGACCACCCGAGAGCTTGACACCGCGGTCGCCCACGATCGTGTCGTAGCCTTCCGGCATGGCTTCGATGAAGTCCGAACAGCGCGCCTCGCGGGCCGCCGCGAGCACTTCGTCGCGGCTTGCCTCAGGGCGGCCGTAGGCGATATTCTCGTAGACCGTGCGGTGAAACAGGGCGATGTCCTGCGGCACGACGGCAATGGCGTGGCGCAGGCTGTCCTGCGTAATCGATCCGATGTCCTGACCGTCGATCTTGATCTGCCCGCCTTGCGTTTCGTAAAAGCGCTGTAGCAGCGAAAGTACAGTCGACTTGCCTGCGCCCGATTTGCCGATCAGCCCAACGCGCTGTCCGGCCGGGATATGCAACTGGAAGTGATCGAGAATCGGCCGGCGGCGCGGATACGCGAACGTCACGGTTTCGAAGTCGATGCGTCCGCCCTGCGGCACCAGTTCGACGGCGTCCGAGCGGTCCGGCATGCCGTGCGGTTCGAGCAGCGTGCGCACCGCTTCGGCGAGACGCGCGACATGCTGCGTGACGTCGACGAGTGCGACGGCAAGGTCACGCGTGCCGTGCAGGATGGTAAAGCCGAGCGAGCTGACCAGCACGATGTCGCCGGAGGTAGCCCGGCCGTTGTCCCACAGCCACAGCGCCCAGCCGAGCAGGCCCGCCGATAGCATGGCTGTGATGACCGCGTGCAGGAGGCGCAGCTTCTCCAGATAGAGCAGACTTTGCTGGCGCGCGTCCATCTCGGCCTTGACCGTTGCGCCGAAGCGCGCCTGTTCGCGAATCGTCATACCGAAAGCGCGCACGAGGCCCATGTTGCTGATCACGTCGACCAGCTCACCGTCGACCGAAGCCGCCTTGGTGGCGAAGTGATGGTGCCTTGCTGAACCGCGCCCGGCCAGTTTGTAGAGCACCACCGAGAGGATCGCCGAACAGACCATCAGACCGCCCGCCATCAACGGGTTGACGGCGGTGATCATGACGATGGCGCCGAGCACCGCGATGCACGGTGGCAACACATTCCATGCTGTAGTGTTCTCGGCCGTGTAGACCGCGTTGGACGTGGCCGTGATCCGGCTCGCCAGCATGCCGGGCTGCTTTTCCGAGTAATAAGTTGGCGAATGGCCGCTCAGATACTGGAACAGGTCGCGCCGTAGATCACCGGTAACGGCGACGAACGTGTGCGCAGCGACCCAGCCGCCGACCCGCCACAGAAGATTGTCCGCGGCAATCAGACCGACAAGGATGGCGAACGCGCCCCACAGCGGGCCGGGATGATGCCGGCCTCCGCCGAGCACGTCGATCAGATGCTTGATCGCATATTGAGAAGCGAGCGCACAGCCCACAGCCGCGAACACGCTGCACAGGACGATCGCATGCGCGAGCGGGTGGCGGCGGATATAGCGAAAAAGAAACGCAAGCGGCCTGTGCGCATAGCTCGCGAGCTTGGCGTTGTGGGCATTGCGCTGGGCGATGGTGAGATGTTCCAATTGATCGGTGTGGTCGGTGTGTTTCAGGTTATGTCATGCAACGGCATGGGCCACGGGACGCATCGCCACAAAAGGCAGATGCTCGCATTGTAAACACGCAAAAGGCATTCCGCCCTGTTCGAACCGCACGGGACGCGACTCATTTTCGCGATGAGCATCCGCAACACCCTGTTTCCTCGACCCCGCGAGGCGGCAGTCGTTCATTCAGTTTGCGGAATAATTTCGAGATATAATTACAAAAGCCATTCAACGCGCAAGCACTTTCGGCCAGGCGGCGAAGGGCAACACGTTGGAAGCATTGACGGAAGAAGTTGCAAGCAGCCGTCTGCAGGCCATGTGTCGTGGCCAGCCCTTACTCTAGAACTGTCTTAGAAAACAAGGGTTTGCAAAGTGTTTCGGCTTTGTAACAACGTAAAGTGTTTGAAATGTTTTGGGCTGCGCAGGGGTGTCGACACCCATAATGCAGCCTCGATGATCCCATGAAAATTATCTGACAAGTTGTCAACGAGTCTGCCCTATATGCGTTTTAAAGCACATGTGCAGCCTGGTGACGATGATCAGTCTGGGCATCCTTACCAAGCGATCCATCGCAGGATTTCTCGAAGAAACAGGCCCGCGCCAGGTAGTCCCGGCGCGACTGGCAAGGCGAGCAAAGCGAGTCGCTTTTAACAAACCGCAGTACTTTTGCCTGATTTTTTTACGAGGAGTTCTCTCTATGCGAATCGCTCAAATCGCTCCGTTGCACGAGGCGGTTCCCCCCAAGCTGTATGGTGGAACGGAACGGGTAGTGTCCTACCTGACTGAAGCTCTGGTCGAACAGGGACACGATGTGACGCTCTTCGCGAGCGGCGATTCGCAGACCTCGGCGAAACTCGAAGCGTTCTGGCCGCAGGCGCTGCGCCTGGACCCGACGATTCGCGACGTGATGGCTCCGCACATGCTGCTGCTGGAAGAAGTGCGCCGTCGCGCAGACGAATTCGATGTGCTGCATTTCCACATTGACTACTATCCGTTCTCGCTGTTCGCCCGTCAGCCGGTGCCGTTCCTGACCACGTTGCATGGCCGTCTCGATCTGCCGGAACTGCAACCGATCTTCAACACGTTCAGCGACGTGCCGGTGGTGTCGATCTCGGACAACCAGCGTATGCCGCTGCAACAGGCCAACTGGCTGTCGACCGTGTATCACGGTCTGCCGGAAAACCTGCTCAAGCCGATCCCCAACGTCAAGCCGAGCTATCTCGCCTTCCTCGGCCGTATCTCGCCGGAAAAGCGTCTCGACACGGCCATCCGCATCGCCGAACAGGCCGGCCTGCCGATCAAGGTTGCCGCCAAGCTCGATAAGGCTGACCGCGCGTACTACGAAGAAGTCATCAAGCCGCTGATGTCGCTGCCGCACGTCGAATACATCGGCGAAATCAGCGAAGCAGAGAAGACCGAATTCCTCGGCAACGCCCACGCGCTGCTGTTCCCGATTGACTGGCCGGAGCCCTTCGGTCTGGTGATGATCGAAGCCATGGCTTGCGGTACGCCGGTCATCGCGTTCAACCGCGGTTCGGTGCCGGAAGTGATTGAGAACGGCGTGTCGGGCTTCGTGGTTGAAGACGAAATCAGCGCAGTCGCTGCCGTCAAGCGTCTGAACACACTGCCGCGCGAAACGGTCCGCAAGGCGTTTGAATCGCGTTTCTCGTCGAAGGTGATGGCGCAGAACTACGTTGCTTCGTACGAAGAGCTGCTTCGTCAGAAGCGCCGTACCGTGCTGCGCGAAGTCAACGCAAGCTGACACTCTCGTAAGCTGTCCCGTTCGGCGCCGTTGCCTGCAGACGGCTTGCTGGACACCGACAACGCCCCGCGTGCTCGATGCACGCGGGGCGTTGTTGCATGGGCGCCGCGCATTGCGTCATGAATGTGTTGAAAGTGGTGTTTTGGAGGGAGTAACCGTGAGCCGCCTCGGTAATATCCCTATAATGGCCGTGCCGCAAATTGGGCTGCGGCGTCGTCAACGACAGGAGGATGCCTTGGCGAGAACGAAAGAGACGCGTGCGAACGCGGCGCCAGGCGCCGGAACGATTTTCGCGTTGCGTGCCATCGGTCTCGTGATTCTGGCGCGGTGGCTGTTTTCGATGTCGACGATGGACTTCGTGTCGTCGTTGGCCGCTATGGCTTCGTCGCCATGGGCCTGCATCAACCTTGTCTTTCTGTTCCTGCTGATCTTTTTGCCGGGCGCGCGCGCCCGCGCCGAGCGCCCGTTCCATCCGCTGCCGCAATGGCTGCGCCAGGCGTTGCGAGTGTTCGCTTTCCTGGGATTCCTGTTCGCGGTCTTTTCGGTGGGCGCCTTCGTCTGGAGCGCGGGCGGGCGTCGCGCGCTGCAGACGATAGCGGCAACCAACGGCTGGCTGGTGGCGGCGCCGGCCTTGTATGCGGCAGTCATGTGGATCTGCCGTCCGCGCGCACTGTGGCGCACCAACGTTGCGGCGCGCCGCTTTGCGATAGGGCGCTACGCGATCTCTGTCGATGCCACGACGCGCACGGTGGTTGTCTGGGTGGAAAGCCGCAAGCTCGGCCAGTATGACGCGCGCGAGTTGTCGGTGCGTTGGCCGGACGGGCAGGCTGGCGGTGCAACGCCGGCGCCGGTGTCTGCGCCAGTTCCTGCGAACGTTGCCGGGAGCGCTGCCGCAGCGGTTGTTGTCAACACTGCCGACACCCAAAGCGCACCCGCCTCGCCTGCGGCCGCCGCGTCGGTGCCGCGCGCGGCAGCCCAGGTGGGCTGGATGCATCGTCGGCCGAAGGTTGAACTGCTGTGGGATTCTCCCGCAGCAGCAGGGCACAACCGTCAAACGGTGTTTCGTGCGGCGCTTGCCACTGAAGGCGACCGTGTCGCCGCCCGTGCGCTCGATACTTCGCTGCGCCAGGCCTGACACGGCGCAGTGTTGCCTGATGATGCGCCGTTGCCGGATTTGCCTTTCTTTGCTGCGTGACTTACTTCAGCCGCGATTGCAATTCGTTGGCGAGTTGTTTGATCGCGGCCTTCGTCGGTGCGTCCTCGGCGAGTGCGTTGAGCAAGCCGAAATCGTGGATCGTGCCGTTGTAGCGGACAGTGGTCGCGTCATCGCCTGCTGCGTCGAGCTTGCGTCCGTAAGCTTCGCCTTCATCGCGCAGCACGTCGAACTGGGCGACCTGAATCAGCGCAGGTGGCAGGCCCTTCAACTCATCCAATGAGGCACGCAACGGCGATGCGTAAATCTCGTTACGCTGCTTCGGGTCCTTCGTGTACGCGTCCCAGAACCACTTCATCATCGGAGCGGTCAGAAAGTGCCCTTCCGGATAGGCCTTATACGAGCCGTCGTTGAAGTTGTTGTCCGTGACCGGCCACATCAAACCTTGAAAGCGGATCGTCGGGCCTTGCTTGTCTTTCGCCATGAGCGAGACCACCGCGGCCATGTTGCCGCCCACGCTATTGCCGACCACCGCCAGGCGGCTGCCGTCGACGCCGATGTCATTGCCATGTTCCGCAACCCATCTGGTCGCCGCGTACGCCTGGTTAATCGCCAGCGGATAACGTGCTTCCGGCGACGGCGTGTAGTCGACGAACACCGCCACCGCGCCGGACTGCACGACGAGATCGCGTACCAGACGCTCGTGGGTCTGGAAGTCGCCAAGAATCCAGCCGCCTCCGTGGAAGAACATGAAGACCGGCAAGGTACCCGTTGCGCCCTGCGGACGTACGATCGTGATCGGTACGGTTATACCGTCCTGTTCGATAGTCCTGTTCGACACCTCGATGCCCGACAGATCGACCTTGACGCTGTTCTGCGCGGCGATCAGCACCTGACGCGCTTCGGCCGGGGTCAACGTATTGATTGCCGGTCCTGTGCCGCTGTTGAGGGCATGGAGGAACTGGCTTGTCACCTGGTCGGGCGTGGCGGGTGCTGCCGGCGTCGCGGCAACGGCAAACGTCGTGCTGACAGCAAGAGCGACGGCGAGCAGCATGGGTTTGACGGTCTTCATGGTGGATTCCGGTTGATGTAGTTGAAGTGGGGCTTAAGCGATCGTCAGCGTCACGTCGATGTTGCCGCGCGTTGCATTCGAGTACGGGCAGACGATGTGCGCACGGTCGACCAGCGTTTGCGCCGCTTCGCGTGCCATGCCGGGCAGCGAGATCTTCAGTTCTACTTCGATGCCGAAGCCGTTCGGAATTACGCCAATGCCGACGCTGCCGTCGATCGACACATCCGCCGGGATGGCGATCTTGTCGCGTGCGGCGACGAACTTCATCGCGCCGAGGAAACACGCGCTGTAGCCGGCCGCAAACAGTTGTTCAGGGTTGGCGCCTTCGCCGCCGGCTCCGCCCAGCTCTTTCGGCGTGGTCAGCTTGAAGTCGAGATTGCCTGCGGGCACAACAGCACGACCGTCACGGCCACCGGTTGCGTGGGCTTGGGCGCGGTAGAGAACTTTGTCGAGGGACATGGTGAAACTCCTTTCAAGAGGTTGAGTTGCTAAAGTTTGCTATCTACTACTAGATAGATTTCCATCTACAAAAAGTGCGTGCTTCCATTTCACATCTCCCGGTTATCTATCTACTCAGAGATAGATAACTCGGCCAACTAAAGAGGTGGCGTACCACCTCGCAATTCGACTGCGTTACCGCGAGATTCTCACCGAAGCTTCGATATCTTCGAGCCGAGCCTTGGTGTGAAACAACCTGCTCGCCAGCACGCTGCCCTGGAACGCGGCGAAGAGCGTGCGCGCCGCGTTTTCCGGCTTGCCGTTCACTGCCAGCGTCTTTTCCTGCGCACCTTGCGCGAGAACTTTGGCCAGCCAGTTTTCGTTCGCCTTGAAAAACGCCTGTATTGCGTGGCGAATGTTCTCGGGCAATGACTCGATGTCCGCAGCCAGCATGCCACACAGGCAGATCTGATTGCCGTCACCGAGGGTTCTGCCAAACATCTTTGCGTACTTGCTGAGCTTTGCATCAGCCGGCAAGGAAGCGTCAACAGTGTGGATGGCGTCGAACACCTCTTTGCTGTACTCGTTCACCGCTTCCAGTACCAAGTCGTCTTTCGACGGAAAGTAGTAGTGGATGCTCGAGGTCTTTACGCCGACCAGACTCGACAGATCACGGTAACTAAATCCGTTATAGCCGCGCATCATCATCAGCGTGATTGCGTGGTTGAGGATCTGTTCGCGGACCGTCGATGTCGTTTCCATGGATCGAACTTTATCTACTGATAGATAGACTGTCAAGAGGTGAGGTGAAAATTTTTTTGCGGAGCAGGGGAGGGATGCTGCGCATCCCTCCCCGCTGCTTGCGGATTATTCGTCCACCAGCATTTCCGGGTCGTCGATCTGCCGGGCGCTAGCATTGGCATTGCTGCTGGTGCTGACGCCACGCACTGCCGCTCTCACGTCCGGTTCGGACAGGCCCTTGATTAACTCCAGCGCCTGGCGTTCGAACAACCTGCGATACAAGCCTTTCTCGAGCTGGATCAGCGCTTCATGGCTACCTTCCTCGATGACCTTGCCCTTATCGAGTACAAGCAGCCGGTCCAGCGCCCGAACAGTCGACAACCGGTGCGCGACGACGAGCGTCGTGCGTCCCACCATCAGCCGTTCCATGGCTTGCTGGATCAGCAACTCGCTTTCACTGTCGAGACTCGAAGTGGCCTCGTCCAGAATCAGGATCGGCGCGTCTGCCAGGAACGCCCGCGCAATCGCCACGCGCTGACGTTCGCCGCCCGAGAGCTTGACGCCGCGCTCGCCCACCAACGTGTCGTAGCCGTTGGGCAACGTCACGATGAAGTCGTGAGCGCTGGCGAGCTTCGCAGCCCGCTCGATCTCGGCGCGCGTGGCGCCGGGACGCGCATAGGCGATGTTCTCCGCCAGCGTACGGTGAAACAGCACCGGCTCCTGCTGAACGATGGCGATCTGGCTGCGCAACGACGACTGACTGACCAGGGAGATGTCTTGTCCGTCGATCGTGATGCGGCCGCCCGTCACATCGTAAAGCCGCTGGATCAGCTTGATGAACGTCGTCTTGCCCGAACCCGAATGCCCCACCAGTCCGACGCGTTCGCCCGGCGCAATGCGCACCGAGAAGTTGTCGTACAGCGGCGTGGCGAGCGAGCCATAGTGGAACGTGACGTGCTCGAAACGGATCTCGCCCTTTTCGATCCTGATCGACCGTGCGCCGGGCTTGTCCTCGATACCGAGAGGCTGCTTTTCGAGCGAGACGAGTTCTTCCATGTCGTTGACCGAGCGCTGCAGGTTGCGTATGTGCATGCCTACTTCACGCAGATAGCCTTGCAACATGAAGAACATCGTCAGGGCGAACGTGATGTCGCCGACGCTGGCCTCGCCGTGAGCCCACAGGTACAGCGCGGCCCCGAGGATCGACGCCTGGATCACCACGAGCATGCCGCCCTGAACACCGCCGTTGAGCGTGCCGCGCACCCACGTCCGTCTGGTGCGATGGCGCCATTTATCGATGATGCGGCCGAGTAGCACCTCTTCGCGCGCTTCCGCGCCGAACGCCTTGACGACTGCGTTGCAGCTCACCGCATCGGCGAGTGCGCCGCCCATCCGGGTGTCCCACGCGTTGGCCAGACGCGCCGCCGGTGCGACGAAGCCGAGCGACAGCATCGCCGTTATCGCGATGTACAGGATCGAGCCGAGCCCGACGACTGCACCCATCAGCGGCCAGCGCACGCCGAGCAGCACGGTGGAACCCACCAGCATGACGAGCGACGGGAACAGCGCCACCAGCAGCGTGTCGTTCAGGATGTCGAGCGCCCACATGCCGCGCGTGATCTTGCGCACTGTCGAGCCGGCGAAGCTGTTGGCGTGCCAGTCGGTCGAAAAACGCTGCACCCGGTGAAAGGCATTGGCGGCGATCTTGCTCATCATCTTCAGCGTCAGCACGATGATGTTCATGAAGACGCCCTGGCGCAGCAGGGTGGCGCCGAGACCGAGTCCGGCCAGAATGGCGAATGCGGTCACGGCCGCATGCCAGGCGGCCGGGTTGCCGGCCGAGCCCGATGCGATCGCGTCGACGAGGTGCCCCGCGAACAGCGGCGTGAGCACGTCGGCCAATGCCGAGAGCAGCACCAGGCTGGTGACGGCGAAGATGCGCCAGGGTTGTTCGCGCCAGTGTCGAACGGTGAAGCCGAGGACGTCCTTAAAGACCTGTCCGCGTAAGTCGAGTTTTTTTGTAGTCATTGGTCACGGCCTGGGGACGCAGAGACCCCGGGATTCCAGTCAGAAGCAATAGGAATAGACAGCCGAAGCGGGCCAGACCGAACTGGCAAGCTAGTGTTAGACCGTCTGGAAAATGCGCAGGCTTGCCGAAACGGCGGACCTGCGTAGGCGACTAGTTAAGGTCGCGAGGCCACGTAAAGGGTGGCAATGTGCACGCTGAACAACATGTGATGCCTCCCTTTAGAGTTGAGTGAAGTGAAGAACAACGTTGGACGGAACTGATGTCCGAAGCTCGAATATATAGTGGCTTTATTGTGGTTGCAAGAGCGGGCGGCGTGGATGTGGTTGATTTGATACGAAGAATGGAAGAGGTCTCAGAATAAATCTGCGAGACGGTCGCGGAATCCACGGAAAGTCTGAGTGATTCGTTGGAGTCCAGCGGTCAAACCAGGGTCGTAGTAGTGGATGATCAAGGAGCGTCGTTCCCCTGACTCGACGTCGAAATTGCTGTGCAGCGTAACAAAGCCGTTGAACACGTAGACGTTGCCGGGTAAGCACACTATCCGATCGCATCGCCCTCTGGACCGGTCACGATCGAGCAGCGCGCGGCGGACGGGGAGCGGGAGTACATGCTCGATCATGAGCCAGGTCTTGGTGCGCACGTTGGCAATCAACGAAATCGACTCGCGCTGGCGCTTGTACACGACGAGATCGCCGCATCGATCGTATCCGTCAGCAAGCTGCAAAATAATCAGTATCGTCAGGATGTGGGAATCGTAATGCCGCAGGTAGCTCTGTGAAGGCATGCCAGAGTCGACGCAACGAAGTACATAAAGCGGCTCGCCGGTAAGTTCCTTGCCGAGCACGATGGCCGCCCAACCGCGAGCGGCAGAGCATGCCCGACTCTCCATCGCATTGAAGCTGTCGGACGCCCGCAGCAACTCGGCGAAATTCCTTGCCATCGATGCGGCGCGTCGACCGTCGGCCGGGCGCCATTCATGTCTTGCAGTATCAATGGAGCTATTCATGTATTCGAGCAGGCTGCGAGGCACCACGCCTTCGAATACCCTGACTGGATCCCGTTGGTCTGTTTGATTGTTGTCATTCATAGGTCCACCTTACGCGGAAGGCGTCGCTGCACGTTGACCGATAGTGTCGGGATCCTACGTCACCCATTACCACGTCGACGATACCCGGCGGGATATCCCGTCGCCGCTACGATTGAGCAGGATACGATGCAAGATCCCGCGCTGAATCGGCCAGGCAAAGTCTTTCCGCCTCGACAACATTTGCGAGCCGCTCCGGGCGATATGGACCGTTGGCTTCTAAACTCCTCGCGGCGCAGTGGCGGTTACCAGTCGAATGCTACTGTGAATTGTCTGATAGATGACGGACAAGCTATATGCGCTATCCGCCGTGAGTCGGTGAATTCCAGTGGCAGAAAGGCGATAGGCGACCTCATGCGAGCGAGCGGCCGTGCCACTTTGATAGCCGACGCTGCGGCCATGGTGACTCGAACGACTGCAAGAGGTTGACCCGATCGGCTGCGCGGTGCTGCCGGAGAATATGGGCGAAAAAAAGCCCCGCGGTTGCAGGGCTTTTTTGTGTTGCGTTAGCAGAAGCTCGCTGCCGGCCGGAACAGTTGGCCAAACCAGCGCTGGATGCGTTTCCAGAGACTTCGGCTGAATACTGGTGGGTGGTACAGGGATTGAACCTGTGACCCCTGCCGTGTGAAGGCAGTGCTCTACCGCTGAGCTAACCACCCGAAGAGAGCGAAATTATGTCAGAGGATCTTCGGCTCGTAAAGCACTTTTTAAGCAGTCTGCTCATCCGCTGTCGACACAGGCTGGAGACGCCAAACGCTCGTCCCCTTGACCGCCTTGTCGAGGCCATCGAGCACCGCCTGATGCGCGGCAAGTTCCTCTTCGTTTGCAACGATCACCGGCAACTCGAGCGAACTCAGCGCCACGCGCGGCGCACGTTCTCCGCTGCTGGTCGATGCCTCGCCCAGCATGTCGATCACGAGGCTCTCTTGCCCGCGCGTCATCGCCAGATAAACTTCAGCGAGCAGTTCCGAGTCGAGCAGTGCGCCGTGCAGCGTGCGGTGTGCATTGCTGATGCCGAAGCGGTCGCACAGCGCGTCCAGTGAATTGCGCTTGCCAGGGAACATGGCTTTGGCGCGAACCAGCGTGTCGATCACCTCGCCGCAATGCGAACTGAACGGCGGCAGCCCGAGCAACGCGAATTCAGCGTCGAGAAAGCCGATATCGAATGGCGCGTTGTGGATGATCAGATCCGCGCCCTGAACGAAATCGCGCAACTCGTTGGCGATCTCGGCGAACTTCGGCTTGTCGCTCAGGAATTCGGTGGTCAGGCCGTGAACCGCCAATGCGCCCGGATCGCTGTCGCGCTCCGGGTTGATGTAGAAGTGCAGGTTGCTGCCTGTGAGCCGGCGGTTCACCAACTCGACGCAGCCGATTTCGATAACGCGGTCGCCGGTGCGCGCGTTCAGGCCGGTGGTTTCGGTATCGAGGATGAGTTGACGCATGTCGGATTAGCCCGCTCTAGAAATTGTCTGAGAAAAAACCTAACCGCGAACCTAACGCGGAAGCACATTACGGCAGAAGCGCGAAGAAAACTGAGACGCCAACGCGAAAGCAAATAGCAGCCAAAAAACGCGCTTCAAATCTCCGCCAGCGTAGCGACCCCACGGTTTGCCAGCGCGTCCGCACGTTCGTTCTCCGGATGTCCCGCGTGACCTTTCACCCAGCGCCACTCGATCTCATGCTGCTGGACGGCCGTATCGAGCCGCTTCCACAGGTCAGCGTTCTTAACCGGGGTCTTCGCAGCGGTCATCCAGTTTTTCTTCTTCCAGCCGTGGATCCATTCGCTGATGCCTTTCTGCACATACTGCGAGTCGGTATGCACGACCGCCTTGCAAGGCCGCTTCAACGCTTCGAGCGCGGCGATTACCGCCATCAGCTCCATGCGATTGTTCGTGGTGTTCGCTTCGCCGCCGAACATTTCTTTTTCCTGCGCGCCGTAGCGCAGCAGCGCGCCCCAGCCGCCTGGGCCGGGGTTGCCCTTGCAGGCGCCGTCCGTATAAATATCGATGAGTTCGGAAGTCATTTTCTCTGGTTGCGTGTGTTCGGAGAGGCGGCGGGGGCGAGGCCCGCTGCAAGCACGGGTTTTTTCACCTTTACCGGGCCGATGAGACGCATGCCGCGCACGCGCTTGATCGCCTTCACCATGTAGGTGGCGCCGAAGATCGGCCACCAGCGGTCGCCGGCGGCTTCCATGAAGCCATAGCGCGCGAGCCACTGGTCGCTGACGAGGGGCGGACGATAGCAGCCGAAGCGTCCGCGTTCAAGGTCGAAGCCGAGCAGTTTAATCCAGTCCTTCAGACGGGTGAACGCAATCAGGTCGTGCGCGGCCGGCACGAACGGCCGCCCGGTCATCTTGCCGACCGATTGCCGGGCTCCCCACAGCGACAGCGAATTGAAGCCGAGAATGATCAGTTGCCCTTCGGGCATCAGCACGCGTTCGGCCTCGCGTAACAGCCGGTGAGGGTCGCGGGTGAATTCGAGCGTATGCGGCATAACGATCAGGTCGACGCTCTGCGCCTCGAACGGCAGATCGAGCAGATCGCACCAGACCGCGCTGCGCCCGAGCGGCGCATGTTTTTCGGGCGCAGCGGCGCCCGCCGCGCGCGGGAATTCGTACGGCGCGCTCGCGCCGCTGGCGGCATCCAGCACGAGGCCACGGCACGGCATGCGGTTCTCGCGCAGGGCATCGAGCTGCGGCAGGCCCAGTTGCAGCGCGTGGTAGCCGAACACGTCCGACACCACACGGTCGAGCTGCGCCTGTTCCCATTCCAGCACGTAGCGTCCGGGTGGCGAATCGGTCCAGGCGGGCCAGTCTATAATCGTTCGGTCAGACATATTGAAGATTGCGTCGCCTATGAATGCGCTCGAGTACGTGCCGGTCCCGGCGTTTGAAGACAATTACATCTGGCTCGTGTCGGATGGGCACCATGCGGTGGCCGTCGATCCGGGCGATGCCGCTCCGGTTCGCGCCTACCTGGCGAAACGGGGCTGGCGGTTGAGCGCTATTTTACTCACGCACCACCACCAAGACCACGTCGGCGGGGTGGCCGATCTGCTGAATGGCCAGGCCGTGCCCGTGTACGGTCCGGCGGGCGAGGCGATAGAGCATCTCAACTATCGTCTGAAAAGTGGCGATCGCGTGAGCATTGCCGAGCCGGCGTTCGAACTGAGCGTGCTCGACGTACCTGGCCATACGCGCGGCCACATTGCCTACTTCCAGGCAGCCGACCCGGCCGGAACCCCTCACGTGTTTTGTGGCGACACGCTGTTCGCGTGCGGCTGCGGCCGGTTGTTCGAGGGCACGCCGGCGCAGATGCTGACGTCGCTGGACGAACTCGCGGCCCTGCCTGGCGCGACTCAGGTCCACTGCGCGCATGAATACACGCTGTCGAACATCCGTTTCGCGCTCGCCTGCGAGCCCGGCAATGCGGATCTGCAGGCGTGGCGCGATCGTGCAACCGCGCTGCGCGAGCGCGGCGTTCCCACTTTGCCTACGACGATCGCACAAGAGCGGGCAACCAATCCGTTTCTGCGGGCCGACAGTCCCGCGATCCACGCGACCCTCGCCGAACAGTTGCACGAAACGGTGCCGGATCGTTTAACTGCGTTCACATTGATGCGTGAATGGAAGAACAGGTTCCGCTGACCCATCGCCTGATGGGGTCATGTTCACCTTGAATTTCGGAAAAATATGCCAAGCCTAAGATTTGCCTAGGTTTTTCGTATATTTCTGATTGACGTAAACGTTTCGCTTTCGTACTATCGGCTGCAAATTCCAGTCCTATGGAAGCCGAGACGTTCATGAGATTTATCTTTAGTACGTTGCTGGTCCTCATGCTCGCCGCGTGCGCGAGCCAGGGACCAACGACGAGCAGCAATACCACCGCGCCTAATCCTGCCACCCAGCAAGCTGTAGCCGACGCCCTCCGCAACACCGCCTCTGCCAAAGAAACGATCAATGTCGATCAAGGCTCGGTCGACCAGTTGACGAGCCCGGACGCCGACCTATGGGCGCGGATTCGCCGTGGTTTCCAGATGCCTGACCTGCAAAGCGACCTCGTCGACATGCAGGTCAACTGGTACGCGCAGCGCCCCGATTACGTGGCGCGCATGACCGAGCGGTCGCAAAAATATCTGTATCACATCGTCGAAGAGCTCGAGCAGCGCCATATGCCGACCGAGCTCGCGTTGCTGCCGTTCATCGAGTCCGCCTATAACCCGCAGGCGTTGTCAGTCGCGAAGGCGGCTGGCATGTGGCAGTTCGTGCCGGATACGGGCCGTACCTACAACCTCAAGCAGAACATGTGGCAGGACGAGCGCCGTGACGTGCTGGCTTCCACCAGCGCGGCGCTCGACTATCTCTCGCGTCTGCACGACATGTTCGGCGACTGGCAGCTTGCGCTGGCGGCGTACAACTGGGGCGAGGGCAACGTGCAGCGCGCGATCGCGCGCAACGAAGCGGCGGGATTGCCAACGGACTATGCCGACCTGCGCATGCCGAACGAGACGCGTAACTACGTTCCCAAGCTGCAGGCCGTCAAGAACATCGTGATGAACCCGCAGGCCTATGGCCTCGCTCTGCCGACCATTCCGAACCACCCGTATTTCGTGACGGTCACCACCGCGCACGATATCGACGTCGATATCGCGGCCAAGCTCGCGAACATGACGCCGGACGAATTCCGTTCGCTGAATCCGTCGTTCAAGAAGCCGGTCATTCTCGGCGCGACCCAGCCGCAGATCCTGCTGCCGTTCGATAACGCCAGCGCCTTCGAGCACAACCTGAAGGCCTACTCGGGCAACCTGTCGTCGTGGACCACCTACACGGTGACCGAGCGCGCGGCGCCGGCCGCGCTTGCGCAAAAGATCGGCGTCGATCCGGACACGCTGATGGAGGTCAACAAGATTCCCGTCGGCATGCGTCTGAAGCCGGGTTCGACGATCGTCATTCCGCGTACGGACGACGACGCCGATGAAGACATCAGCGCGGACGTCGCCGAAAGCGCCGTTCTGGCGATGGAGCCGGACGTTCCCGACACGCGCAAGATGCTGATTCGCGTTCGTCGCAAGCAGACCATGGCGGCGCTGGCGGTGCGCTACGGCGTGTCGATCGGTCAGTTGAAGGGATGGAACCGCACGCATCGCGACCAGGTCAACCCGGGTCAGGTGATCGTGCTGCACGTGCCGGTTGGCAAGGCCATGCCTAGCGAACCCGGTCCCGAGCGGATCGCCACGAGCGTGCAGGGCGGTGGCGTCGAGCGCATCGGGACCCAGGTCACAGACACGAAGAGCGAATCGCGCTACGATAAGAAATCAGGTCGTGGCCGCACCGCTGTCGTCAAGGTGTCGGAACCGGCGGGCAAGGCCAGCAAATCGTCAGCGTCGGGCGCCGCTCCCAAGGGCAAGATGCTGAAAGTGGCCGAGCCGGTCACGTCCAGCAAGGCGTCAAAGGCTACGGCAGCAGGCCGCCCGAAGACCGCAGCCAAGACGAAGAAGGGCAACTAGACCAAAGCGGCTTCCACGGAAGTGGCCACATGCGTTGCGGGGGCAGCGCATGAATTGCGCTCCGATCCACTTCTCGTTTTTCAACGCCGTCACCTGTGGTGACGGCGTTTTCATTTCAGGGTCTCTGCAGGGGCTTTCCTGCAGTTCCTTGCGTTTTCCTTTATCGTTTGTGCTTTCGCCAGACCAGAAATTGCCTTTTACCCATGTCGTCCACCCAGCTTCGCGTGTTCCTGCTGTTCTCCGCCGGCTACTTCGTCTCCTATGTCTTTCGCGGCGTCAATCTCGGCTTCGCGCCACTCATCACGCATGATCTGGGTCTATCCGCTGCCGATCTCGGCCTGCTGACGAGTCTCTACTTCCTTGGCTTCGCCGGCGCCCAGATTCCAGCGGGCGTGCTGCTCGACCACTATGGCACGCGCCGCGTCACCGCCGGCACGCTGCTGTTTGCGGCGGCCGGGATCTGGGTATTCGGGACGGCGCACGGTATCGGCACGATGATGCTAGGGCGCCTTTTGATCGGCGTCGGCGTGTCGGTCTGCCTCGGCGCGGCGTTCAAGGCGCTGGCGCAGTATTTCGAGCCCGCGCGGCTGCCGTTCGTCAACGGCCTGGTGATGGCGGTGGGCGGTCTGGGCGGCGTGGTCGTGGGTTCGCCGTTGACCTGGGTGCTGACGTTCGCGAGCTGGCGGGCAGTCTGCGGCGGCTTGGGCGTGCTGACCATCCTGGTGGCGCTCGCTTTGTGGACGCTCGCGCCGGAAAAACGCGAAGAGCATCACGGGACGAGTCTCGCTGGACAGTTCAAAGGCACGTGGCACATCCTCAAAAGCGCAGCTTTCTGGAAGATCGCGTCGTTTTCTGTCGTCACCCAAGGCGTGTTCTATTCGATGCAGTCGCTATGGGTCGGCGCATGGATGCGCGATGTGATGGGCTTTGCCCCCCGTGAGGCCGCTGCGCTCGTATCCATTCTCGGTGTCGCGATGATGGCCGGCTGCGTCGGTTTTGGCGCTGCGGCGCGCAGTCTGGAAAGGCGCGGCGTCTCGCTCTACGCCTTCTGCGGAATCGGCATGGCGCTCTTCGTGGTCACCCAGTTGCTCATCATGCTTCGCGCGCCGTTGCCCGCAGGCCTGTTGTGGGCGGCATACGGCATCTTCGGTGGGACGGGCATCCTCAGCTACGCGGTATTGACGCGGCATCTCCCGCAGCAGCTGATCGGGCGCGGCAACACCACGCTGACGCTGATTCTTTTTCTGCTGATTTTCGGTTTCCAGATTGGCGTCGGCGCGGTGCTATCGCTCTGGCCCGCCGACGCCGGCCACTATCCGGCCGCCGCGCACCTAACCGCCTGGAGCGTTCTGGTCGCGCTTCAGATCGCCAGCGCGATCTGGTACGTATTGCCGAGCCGTGCGCTGGCGAAGCCGATCCATCTGCAGGCCGAACATCCGTCGTGATGCGCTGAAACCCTTGTGGATAAAGGCGCCCATGCGCCGTTCGGGGCTCCGCGCCCCGTTCCCGTCCCATCTCAGATTTGGAGGGAAGGGCACTTTCGGGCTATAATTCCAAGGTTTGAGCTTATCAACCCGCACCCTAGCGCCTACCTCTCCCATACCGTTCATCCGCCGCGCGCGGCTGACGCACCGCACCCAGCCGATCAGTCCACACAATGGATCCATCGCGCCCTTGCGACGTCTGCTGTGACACGCGAGCGAGCCTGCGCGCGCATCCACCGATGCATCTCGCTGCGGCTCGCACGGCTCGGATAGACAGGTCGGCACAGGGTGCTCCCCCAAGGAGTCTCCCGTGTTGCCGTCTTTTTCTCCCGCTCTGCTCGCGCTCGCCGACGGCACGGTCTTTCGTGGCTACTCGATCGGCGCTCCCGGCCATACGATTGGCGAAGTCGTTTTCAACACCGCGATCACCGGTTACCAGGAAATCCTGACTGACCCGAGCTATGCGCGTCAGATTGTGACCCTCACGTATCCGCATATCGGCAACGTCGGCGTGAACGCCGAGGATGTCGAAGCCTCGAAAGTCCATGCCGCCGGTCTGATCATCCGCGACCTGCCGGTTCTTGCATCGAACTTCCGCATGGAGCGCACGCTCTCGCAATACCTGCAGGACGAAGGCGTGGTTGCCATTGCCGGCCTCGACACGCGCAAGCTGACCCGCGTGCTGCGCGACAAGGGTGCGCAGAATGGGGCGATCCTCGCCGGCTCGGATGACGAAGCCAAGGCAATCGAACTCGCTCGCTCGTTCCCGGGTCTGGCCGGCATGGACCTGGCGAAGGTCGTGTCGACCCGGGAATCGTTCGAATGGACGCAGACCGAATGGCGTCTGGGCGAGGGCTACGGCACGCAGAAGGCGCCGAAGTATCGCGTGGTCGCGTTCGACTACGGCGTGAAGTACAACATCCTGCGCATGCTGGCTGAGCGCGGTTGCCACGTCACCGTGCTGCCGGCGCAGGCTACTGCGGCAGACGCGCTCGCGCTCAATCCGGACGGCGTGTTCCTGTCGAACGGCCCGGGTGACCCGGAACCGTGCGACTACGCAATTGAAGCCACCAAAGAACTGATCGGGAGCGGCATTCCGACTTTCGGCATTTGCCTCGGTCATCAGATCATGGGCCTCGCGGTCGGCGCGAAGACCATGAAGATGAAGACGGGTCACCACGGCGCGAACCATCCGGTGAAGGATCTGGACGACGGCCGCGTGGTCATCACGTCGCAGAACCACGGTTTCGCAGTCGACGCTGCTACGCTGCCCGCCAACGCACGTGCCACGCACGTGTCGCTGTTCGACGGCACGCTGCAGGGCTTCGCGCTGACCGACAAGCCGGCGTTCTGCTTCCAGGGTCACCCGGAAGCGTCGCCTGGCCCGCACGACATTGCTTATCTGTTCGATCGCTTCACCGGCTTGATGGACCACAGGAAAGCTGGCAAGACGGCAGCTGCAGCGGCGGCTTAAGGCGTCAGCTTATGGGGTGGTCGCCAAAGGCGCCCACCCAGGACGCCTGCGTCAGGCGGAGCCCCGGAAGTTTTAACGCCGGGCCGCTCTGCGGACAAACAGAACAGAGCGCGCCGCCACAGTTGCAACGTGGAGCCACCGCAGCAGCACCGGCCCCGGCAGCAGCGGCGAAGCGCGCCAACGGAAAGAACTCAGGAATACATTAGCGAGAGCGTTATGCCCAAGCGGACAGACATTAAAAGCATCCTCATCATCGGCGCGGGTCCGATCATCATCGGCCAGGCGTGCGAGTTCGACTACTCGGGCGCCCAGGCTTGCAAGGCGTTGCGTGAGGAAGGCTACAAGGTCATTCTCGTCAACAGCAATCCGGCGACGATCATGACCGACCCGAACACGGCCGACGTGACTTACATCGAGCCGATCACGTGGGAAGTGGTGGAACGCATCATCGCCAAGGAGCGCCCCGACGCGATCCTCCCGACGATGGGTGGCCAGACCGCGCTGAACTGCGCGCTCGACCTGCACGCACACGGCGTGCTCGAGAAGTACAAGGTCGAACTGATCGGCGCATCGCCGGAAGCCATCGACAAGGCGGAAGACCGTCAGAAGTTCAAGGACGCGATGACCAAGATCGGTCTCGGTTCGGCCAAGTCGGGCACCGCGCATTCGATGGAAGAAGCGTTGCAGGTGCAGGCGCAGATCGCGGTGGAAACTGGCAGCGGCGGGTATCCGGTGGTGATCCGTCCGTCGTTCACGCTTGGCGGCTCGGGTGGCGGCATTGCATACAACCGCGAAGAGTTCGAAGAGATCTGCAAGCGCGGTCTGGACCTGTCGCCCACGCGCGAACTGCTGATCGAAGAATCGTTGCTCGGCTGGAAAGAGTACGAGATGGAAGTGGTCCGCGACAAGAAGGACAACTGCATCATCGTGTGCTCGATCGAAAACCTGGACCCCATGGGCATCCACACCGGCGACTCGATCACCGTTGCGCCGGCACAGACGCTCACGGACAAGGAATACCAGATCCTGCGTAACGCATCGCTCGCGGTGCTGCGCGAAATCGGCGTGGATACAGGCGGCTCGAACGTACAGTTCTCGATCAATCCGAAAGACGGCCGGATGATCGTGATCGAAATGAATCCGCGCGTGTCGCGTTCGTCGGCACTGGCCTCGAAGGCGACTGGTTTCCCAATCGCGAAGGTTGCGGCGAAGCTCGCCTGCGGCTACACGCTCGATGAACTGAAGAACGAAATCACCGGCGGTCAGACCCCGGCTTCTTTCGAACCGACCATCGACTACGTCGTCACCAAGATCCCACGTTTCGCGTTCGAGAAATTCCGCGAGGCCGATTCGCGTCTGACCACGCAGATGAAGTCAGTTGGCGAAGTGATGGCGATTGGCCGCACTTTCCAGGAGTCGTTCCAGAAGGCGCTGCGCGGTCTCGAAGTCGGCGTGGACGGTCTCGATGAAAAGACCACCAGCCGCGACGAGGTCATCCGCGAGATCGGCGAAGCCGGTCCGGACCGCATCTGGTACGTGGGCGACGCGTTCCGTATCGGCATGAGCGCCGAGGAAATCTTTGAAGAGACTTCGATCGACCCGTGGTTCCTCGCGCAGATCGAACAGATCGTGCTGAAGGAAAAAGCGCTAGGCGGCCGCACGCTCGCGAGCCTGTCGAAGGAAGAACTGAAGTATCTGAAGCAGAGCGGCTTCTCGGATCGGCGTCTCGCCAAGCTGCTCGGCGCGAAGCCGGCCGAAGTGCGTCAACGTCGGATTGAGTTGAACGTGCGTCCGGTCTACAAGCGCGTCGACACTTGCGCGGCCGAATTCGCCACCAAGACCGCATACATGTACTCGACCTACGAGGAAGAGTGCGAAGCGAATCCGACCAGTAACAAGAAGATCATGGTGCTGGGCGGCGGTCCGAACCGGATCGGCCAGGGCATCGAGTTCGACTATTGCTGCGTGCACGCCGCGCTCGCGATGCGCGAAGACGGCTACGAAACGATCATGGTCAACTGCAACCCTGAAACCGTTTCGACCGACTACGACACGTCCGATCGTCTGTACTTCGAATCGTTGACGCTCGAAGACGTGCTGGAAATCGTCGACAAGGAAAAGCCGGTCGGTGTGATCGTGCAGTACGGTGGTCAAACGCCGCTGAAGCTTGCACTCGATCTCGAAGCGAACGGCGTGCCGATCATCGGTACCTCGCCGGACATGATCGACGCCGCCGAAGACCGCGAGCGTTTCCAGAAGCTGCTGCAGGGCCTCGGCCTGCGCCAGCCGCCGAATCGTACCGCCCGCGCTGAAGACGAAGCGCTGAAGCTCGCCGACGAAATCGGCTACCCGCTCGTCGTGCGTCCGTCGTATGTGCTGGGCGGCCGCGCCATGGAAATCGTCCACGAGCCGCGCGACCTCGAACGCTATATGCGCGAGGCCGTGAAGGTATCGAACGATTCGCCGGTGCTGCTCGACCGCTTCCTCAACGACGCAATCGAATGCGACGTGGATTGCATCTCCGATGGCGAAGCCGTGTTTATCGGTGGCGTGATGGAGCACATCGAACAGGCGGGCGTCCACTCGGGCGACTCCGCCTGCTCGCTGCCGCCGTATTCGCTGTCGAAGGAAACCGTGGCGGAACTGAAGCGTCAAACCGGCGCGATGGCCCGGGCACTGAACGTGATCGGCCTGATGAACGTGCAGTTCGCAATCCAGCAAGTGCCGCAGGCGGACGGCTCGAAAGAGGACGTGATCTACGTGCTCGAAGTGAACCCGCGCGCCTCGCGTACGGTACCGTATGTGTCTAAGGCGACCAGCCTGCCGCTCGCGAAGATCGCCGCGCGTGCGATGGTCGGCCAGACGCTGGCGCAGCAGGGCGTGACGAAGGAAATCGATCCGCCGTACTTCAGCGTGAAGGAAGCGGTGTTCCCGTTCGTCAAGTTCCCGACCGTCGACCCGGTGCTCGGACCTGAAATGCGTTCGACTGGCGAAGTGATGGGTGTGGGCGAGACTTTCGGCGAAGCGCTGTTCAAGTCGCAGCTTGCCGCAGGTTCGCGTTTGCCGGAGTCGGGCACGGTGCTGCTGACCGTGATGGACGCCGACAAGCCGAAGGCCGTCGAAGTCGCGCGCATGCTGCACGAACTCGGCTATCCGATCGTCGCGACCAAGGGTACGGCTGCCGCAATCGAGGCGGCTGGCGTGCCGGTCAAGGTCGTCAACAAGGTGAAAGACGGCCGTCCGCACATCGTGGATATGATCAAGAACGCAGAGATCGCGCTGGTCTTCACGACTGTCGACGAAACCCGCGCGGCGATCGCCGATTCGCGTTCAATCCGCATGAGCGCGCAGGCGAACAAGGTCACGTACTACACGACGATGTCGGGTGCGCGGGCTGCCGTCGAAGGGTTGCGGTATTTGAAGGACCTGGAAGTCTATGATTTACAAGGACTCCATGCTCGCCTAAACTAAGGCTTCGAATACCTGTCCAAGATGTAAGTGCCGCGGTTAAGCGGCGTCCCTCAAGGTACCGGCATGGGCTTTGCCCGGGCTCAGGTGCCAGCGGGGATGCA
Source organism: Paraburkholderia phenazinium (assembly GCF_900141745.1). Lineage (NCBI taxonomy): Bacteria > Pseudomonadati > Pseudomonadota > Betaproteobacteria > Burkholderiales > Burkholderiaceae > Paraburkholderia > Paraburkholderia phenazinium. The sequence continues at coordinate 1,827,706 of NZ_FSRM01000001.1, forward strand.
CTTAACCGCGGTGATTTTTTTTACGGCCGTTTTTTTGCCACTAGAGCTGTTTATGAGCACTATTCCATTGACGACGCGTGGCGCCAAGAAGCTGCGCGATGAACTACAGCATCTGAAATCGGTTGAACGTCCGGCGGTCGTCAATTCGATCGCTGAAGCGCGTGCCCAGGGCGACCTGTCGGAAAACGCCGAATACGACGCTGCGAAAGAAAAGCAGGGTTTTATCGAGGGCCGCATTGCGGAAATCGAGTCGAAGCTGGCTGGCGCTCAGATCATCGATCCCGCTGCGGTGGACGCGGACGGCCGCATCGTGTTCGGTGCGACCGTGGAGCTGGAAGACCTGAAATCAGGGGCCTCGGTGAAGTATCAGATTGTCGGCGACGACGAAGCGGACCTCGAGCATGGCCTGATCTCGATCAGCTCGCCGATCGCGCGCGCCCTGATCGGCAAGTCCGAGGGCGACGTGGCGTCGGTGCAGGCGCCTGGCGGCGTGCGCGAGTACGAAATCATCGCCGTCAGCTACGTCTGAAGAGGGCTCATGTGTCTACCCCGCTGTCTCCCATGCCACACAGGGTGTTCCGGCTACTGACCGTTATCTGGGTCGGGAGCCTGCTCACCATCGGCTATGCGGTGGCGCCCGTGTTGTTTACTTCGCTTGATCGGACTGCGGCGGGCGAGGTCGCGGCGCAGCTGTTTCGCATCGAAGGCGTGCTTGGTGTGGTGTGCGGCGTGCTGTTGCTTGGGCTCGCCAACGTGCTGATCCGTCGCGGCAACGATGCTTATCGCCGTCTGCGCTGGCTGATCGCCGGGATGGTGGTGTGCGTGCTGCTCGGTTACTTCGCGCTGCAGCCGTTCATGAATGCAATCCGCATGGCTGCGCTGGCGGCCGGCACGGATGTCGCCCATTCGCCGGATGCGGTGCGCTTCGGTGTGCTGCATGGCGTGTCGAGCCTGTTTTATCTGATCGAGAGCTTGCTCGCAGTGGCGCTGGTGTGGAAGCTGCCCACCAACGCGACGGCTGGGCTGACCGGGCAAGAAGAAGTCCGGGGCGCAGCGGGTAAGGGCGTTGCCGGTTAGATACCGCTGGTTGGCACCAGTCAATCAATAGTCGATCAACGCAACGCGCAACGCTGCGGGCAGGGCGCCCGCAGCCTCTTCAGCTTTTACGCAGAGATTACTTGACCGACTGGTGCGGACGCTTGGCGCTGGCCTGGCGTTTCTTGGCGCGCTTGATATTGCCGCCTTGCGTGACTCGTTCGTTACCGCGCACCACGACCTTCTTGGGCTTCGGCTTGCGCATCGGGATTTCGGACGGTTTGACCACCGTCACGACGCGCGGGGCGCGGCCTTTACCGGGCTTGGCATCTTCAGCCGCCGCCTGACGGGCGCTCGGCAGTTCGCCACGACGCACGCTCGGCAACTCGCCGCGTTTAGCACGGGTGGCGGCCGGCTTGGCTGCAGCTTCGGGCTTCCAGATCACCAGCAGCTTGCCGATGTGCTGGATCGGCGCCGCATTCAGCGTGTCGCAGATCTGTTCGTAGACCGCGAGCCGTTCCTCGCGTTCGTCGCCGAACACCCGGATCTTGATCAGTTGATGGGCGCCCAGGTGGACCTTGATTTCGGCCAGTACGGCGTCGGTCAAGCCCTCGGCGCCGATGAGCACGACCGGTTTGAGCGCATGTGCCTGGGAGCGCAACTCGGCGCGTTGATCGGAAGAGACTTTGAGGGCTGGCATGGAAAGTGGGAGACTCGACTAAAATGGCGGCGCCTGCATTTCCGATCGCTTCGGTCGATCGCGCAGGGCGGCGCGTCAGAACAACAGAGAACGCGGTTGATGGCCCCAAGGGTGAGACCCATGGAGCGGCAGCCGCGCGAATAAAACGCGTATTATCCGCTAAAAGCGCGGCATCACGCAGCAAGAGTTCAACGGTTAATGGCAAAAAACAAATTCAACACCTCGTGGCTGCACGATCACATCAATGATCCGTACGTGAAACTGGCGCAGCGGGAGGGCTATCGCGCCCGCGCAGCCTACAAACTGAAGGAAATCGACGAACAGGACAAGCTGATCCGTCCCGGCCAGGTGATTGTCGATCTTGGCTCGGCGCCCGGCAGCTGGAGCCAGTACGTCCGCAACAAGCTGGCACAGGGCGCGAAGCGCGATGCGATGCGCGAAGGCGGCATCGACGGCACGATCATCGCGCTCGACCTGCTGCCCATGGAGCCGATTGCCGACGTCATCTTCATTCAGGGCGACTTCCGCGAGGACTCGGTTCTGCACCAGCTGGAAGAATTGGTAGGAGCGCGTCAGGTCGACCTTGTAATTTCCGATATGGCGCCCAACCTGTCGGGAGTGGCGCTGGCGGATGCCGCGCGAATCGAGCATGTCTGCGATCTCGCGCTGGAATTCTCCCAGAATCACCTGAAGCCGGATGGTGCCCTTTTAGTCAAATGCTTTCACGGCAGCGGTTACAGCCAGATTGTCGAGAAGTTCAAGCAGCAGTTTAAGACGGTGGCCGCGCGTAAGCCGAAAGCGTCTCGCGACAAATCGTCCGAAACTTTTATTTTGGGTAAGCATCTGAAACGGCCCGGTTGAATGGGCGCTCCGTAGGCATCCCGCGACATTTTTGAGTCCCGGAATTGTCGGAAAAGCGGCACTGGAACAGCGTTTTGCGCTATTTATGTGGTAGCGAAACGTTATGGCAGGGGTCTGCGGACTGGATTAGAATGCTTTAGTGGTGCCGCAAGGCAAATGTAGGCGCCCGTCTATGAGTGAAGGAGTGGTGCTTTGAACAACAATATGTTTTCGAAGGCAGCAGTGTGGCTGGTTATCGCACTGGTGCTGTTTACGGTGTTCAAGCAGTTCGATAAGCCCCGGGTCCAGGAAGGCGTTTCCTATTCGCAGTTCATGGATGACGCAAAGAACGGCAAGGTCAAGAACGTCATCGTTCAGGGGCGTAACCTCACGGTCACTCCAGCAGACGGCCAGAAGTACCAGATCGTGTCGCCCGGCGACATCTGGATGGTCGGCGACCTGATGAAGTATGGCGTTCAGGTGAGCGGCAAGGCCGATGACGAACCGAACGCGCTTGTGTCCGCGCTGTACTACCTCGGACCAACAATCCTGATTATCGGGTTCTGGTTCTACATGATGAGACAGATGCAGGGAGGCGGGAAAGGGGGTGCGTTCTCGTTCGGCAAGTCCCGTGCACGTCTGATCGATGAGAACAATAACGCAATCAATTTCACTGACGTCGCCGGTTGCGACGAAGCCAAGGAAGAAGTCTCCGAGCTGGTCGACTTCCTGCGCGATCCACAGAAATTCCAGAAGCTAGGCGGGCGGATACCGCGCGGCGTGCTGCTGGTCGGGCCACCGGGAACCGGTAAGACGCTGCTCGCGCGTGCCATCGCCGGCGAAGCCAAGGTGCCGTTCTTCAGCATTTCGGGTTCTGACTTCGTGGAAATGTTCGTCGGTGTCGGCGCGGCTCGTGTGCGTGACATGTTCGAACAGGCCAAGAAGCATGCGCCGTGTATCGTGTTCATCGACGAAATCGACGCGGTCGGCCGTCATCGTGGCGCCGGCATGGGCGGCGGTAACGACGAGCGCGAACAGACGCTGAACCAGATGCTGGTGGAAATGGACGGCTTCGAAGCGAATTCGGGCGTGATCGTGATCGCTGCCACGAACCGTTCGGATGTGCTGGACAAGGCGCTGCTGCGTCCGGGCCGTTTCGACCGCCAGGTGTATGTCGGTCTGCCGGATATCCGCGGTCGCGAACACATCATGAAGGTCCACCTGCGCAAGGTACCTATCTCGAACGACGTCGACGCAGCGGTTATCGCACGCGGCACGCCGGGTTTCTCGGGTGCTGATCTCGCGAATCTCGTGAACGAAGCAGCGCTGTTTGCGGCTCGCCGCGGCAAGCGCATCGTCGAGATGATCGATTTCGAAGACGCGAAGGACAAGATTTTCATGGGTCCGGAGCGCAAGTCGGCCGTGATCCGCGAAGAGTCGAAGCGCGCCACGGCGTACCACGAGTCGGGCCACGCGGTGATCGCCAAGCTGTTGCCGAAGGCAGATCCGGTGCACAAGGTCACCATCATCCCGCGCGGTCGCGCACTGGGTGTGACGTGGCAGTTGCCGGAGCACGACAACGAAACGTATTCGAAGGACTACCTGCTGGATCGTCTGGCGATTCTGTTCGGTGGCCGGGTCGCGGAAGAGTTGTTCCTGAACCTGATCAGCACCGGCGCGTCGGACGACTTCAACAAGGCAACGGCTACGGCCCGCGCCATGGTGGCCCGTTTCGGCATGACCGATGCGCTCGGACCGATGGTCTACGTGGACGACGAGAACGACGCTACGCCGTTTGGCCGCGGTTTCACGCGAACCATTTCGGAAGCGACGCAACAGAAGGTCGACGCGGAAATCCGCCGTGTGCTGGACGAGCAGTACAACCTCGCGAAGCGCCTGCTGGAAGATAACCGGGACAAGGTCGAAGCGATGACTTCCGCCCTGATGGAGTGGGAAACGATCGACGCCGATCAGATCAACGACATCATGGCAGGCCGTCCGCCGCGCGCCCCGAAGAGTTCGCCGCCGTCGGCAACGGACGCTTCCTCGGGTGGCAGCACGGGTAGTGAGGTGAAGCCGGGCAGCGCGACTGCACCGGCCTGATCGAAGCCACGTTCAACTTGCGGGCCGGTGTGATTCCACACCGGCCCGTTTTGCATTCTTCGTTATTCATCCGCCCGATTCGCCCAATTACCCGCTGCATGGTCCGTCACGTGTCGAATACCGCACTACCGTATCTCCCCGAACCTGAGCCGTTGCAATGCGGCCGCTTTACGCTGAGCTTCGAGCGGCCGTTGGTGATGGGCATTCTGAACGTCACACCCGACTCGTTCTCCGATGGCGGCAAGTTCGAAATGCGCGGAGATGCTTTGCGGCAGGCCGAGCGGATGATGCTCGATGGCGCGGATCTGATCGATATCGGCGGCGAATCGACCCGTCCCGGCGCACCGCCGGTGCCGCTCGATGAGGAGCTGGAGCGGGTGATACCGCTCATCGAACAGTTGCACGACGCCCAGGTACCGCTATCGGTCGATACCTACAAGCCCGAGGTGATGCGCCACGCGCTGGCCGCCGGCGCGGACCTGATCAACGACATCTGGGGCTTCCGGAGGCCCGGCGCCATCGACGCCGTGCGCGACAGTCTGTGCGGGCTCTGCGTCATGCATATGTTCGGTGAGCCGCAGACCATGCAGGTGGGTGAACCGGCCTATGAGGACGTCGTCAGCGAGGTGCGGGCGTTTCTCGAGCAACGGGTCGTAGCGTTGATGCAGGCAGGGATCGCAAAACGGCGCATCAGCGTCGACCCCGGATTCGGTTTCGGCAAGGCCGTGGTCGAACACAACTACGCCTTGCTGGCCCACTTGCCGGAGACGGCACCGCGCGGCGAGCCGCCGTTTGCCGCACCGGTTCCCATTCTGGCCGGCATGTCGCGCAAGTCGATGCTGGGCTCGGTCACCGGCCGGGCAGCGTCGGAGCGCGTGGCTGCAAGCGTGGCCGCAGCCATCTGTGCAGCCGAACGCGGGGCTGCGATACTGCGCGTGCACGATGTCGCAGAAACAGTCGATGGATTAAAAGTTTGGGCAGCCATGCGCGACGCAACGCGTCGCAGCTGACCCTTCGAAGAAAGAGGAAAACATAACGATGGCACGTCGCTTTTTCGGTACTGATGGCATTCGGGGCAAGGTCGGCGAGGGCCCGATCACACCAGATTTCGTGTTGAGGCTCGGTTATGCCGCCGGCAAGGTGCTGGCGGGCGGGGATCGCTGGGCCCACACCGGCCAACGCCCGACGGTCCTGATCGGCAAGGACACGCGCGTTTCGGGCTACATGCTCGAAGCCGCACTTGAGTCGGGATTCTCCGCGGCAGGCGTCGACGTGATGCTGGCCGGCCCGATGCCGACACCGGGCATCGCTTACCTGACACGCGCGCTGCGGCTTGCAGCGGGGGTGGTGATCAGCGCGTCGCACAACCCGTACTACGACAACGGGATCAAGTTCTTCTCGGCCCACGGCGACAAGTTGCCCGACGAGGTCGAACTGAAGATCGAAGAGCAACTGGATCAGCCGCTCGCTTGCGCCGCCTCGGAGCAACTGGGCAAGGCGCGCCGTCTCGATGACGCGGCCGGCCGCTATATCGAGTTCTGCAAGAGCACGTTCCCGGCGGCTTTCGACCTGCGCGGCATGAGGCTGGTGGTCGATTGCGCGCACGGGGCTGCGTATGACATCGCGCCGCATGTGTTCCACGAACTTGGGGCCGACGTAATCCCGATCGGCGTGGCGCCGAACGGCTTCAACATCAACGACGGCGTTGGCGCGACCGCTCCGGACGCGTTGGTCCGCGCGGTGAGGGCGAACCATGCCGATCTCGGCATTGCGCTCGACGGTGACGCCGACCGTCTGCAGGTCGTCGACTCGGCCGGCCGCCTCTATAACGGCGACGAGCTGCTGTATGTGCTGGTCAAAGACCGTATCGAGACGGACGGCAAGGTGGAAGGCGCAGTCGGCACCTTGATGACCAATATGGCGGTCGAAGTGGCGTTGCAGCATGCAGGCGTGAAGTTCGTGCGAGCGGCCGTCGGCGACCGCTACGTGCTCGAGCAATTGCGCGAACACGGCTGGCAATTGGGCGCCGAGGGCTCGGGACACATCCTCTCGCTCGATCGTCATTCGACCGGTGACGGAATCGTGTCATCGCTGCTGGTGCTCGCCGCCATGAAGCGTAGCGGCAAGACGCTCGCGCAACTGCTCGAAGGCGTGACGCTGTTCCCGCAGAAGCTGATCAACGTGCGCATGCAACCGGGCGCCGACTGGAAGGCGAGCGACGAGATCCGCCGCGCGATTAGCGCAGCCGAGGCGTCCCTGGACGGACATGGCCGCGTATTGATTCGCGCTTCCGGCACCGAGCCGGTCCTGCGCGTGATGGTCGAGGCCCAGCATGTGAATGACGCGGTCCAGCACGCCGAGACAATTGCCAGCGCGGTCAAGCAGGCTACCGCCTGACGGCTAACCGTTGCGTACCGCCGGGTAGGGACGCGGCCGAGCACGGCGCCGTCCTTACTCGCGGCTTCCATTTTATCCGCCAGCCTTCCAGAACCCCTTCATCCGCACGCAAACGTTGCCGCGGCGTATTTTTCGCCTAATCTCTACACACATGGCGAAAACGTCGTTCAAACAGCTTTCATCTCCCTGATTTTTCTTTCATTTCAGTAACCTTATTGTCACGTGTGATTCACGATACGTCACGTTACTGTCACAAATAGCCCCTATTCTTCGCGGTGTCCTGTAATCCGCTCACACCCTGGAGATCACATGAAATTGATGCAAACCGCGTTCGCTGGCCTGGCTGGCGCGCTCTTCGCGATCGCTGCTCAAGCCGCCGACATCACCGGCGCGGGCAGCACCTTTGCAGCACCCATCTATACGAAGTGGGCTGACGCTTATCAAAAGTCGGGCGGCGGTAAGGTCAACTATCAAGGTATCGGTTCGTCGGGCGGTATCAAGCAGATCATCGCCAAGACGGTCGATTTCGCAGGCTCGGATGCTCCGCTGAAGGACGACGAACTGGCCAAGGACGGCCTGTTCCAGTTCCCGACGGTGGTCGGCGGCGTGGTGCCGGTGGTGAACCTGCCGGGCGTGACCCCGGGCCAACTGACGCTGTCGGGCGAAGTGCTCGGCGACATCTACCTGGGCAAGATCAAGAAGTGGAACGATCCGGCGATCGTTGCACTGAACCCGAAGGCAAAGCTGCCGGATACGGACATCGCGGTGGTTCGCCGTGCTGACGGTTCGGGCACCAGCTTCATCTGGACGAACTACCTGTCGAAGGTCAACGCTGACTGGAAGTCGAAGGTCGGTGAAGGCGCAACGGTCAGCTGGCCGACGGGCACGGGCGGCAAGGGCAACGACGGCGTCGCAGCCTTCGTGCAACGTCTGCCGGGCGCAATCGGTTACGTCGAATGGGCGTACGCGAAGCAAAACAAGATGGTGTTCGTCGACATGAAGAATGCGGCAGGCACCGTGGTTGAGCCGAAGACGGAGACGTTCAAGGCAGCGGCTGCTGGCGCGGACTGGTCGAAGTCGTTCTACCAGATCCTGACGAACGAGCCGGGCAAGGACGCATGGCCGATCGTCGGCGCAACGTTCGTGCTGCTGCACACGACTCAGGACAAGGCACCGCAAGGCACCGAAACGCTGAAGTTCTTCGACTGGGCGTTCAAGAATGGTTCGGGCGCTGCTGACAGCCTCGACTACATCTCGCTGCCGGAATCGGTTGTGACGGAAATCAAGTCGCAGTGGAAGGAAAAAGTGAAGGACGCATCGGGCAAGTCAGTCGCCGAGTAAGCGTCGAACGCGTAGTAACAAGCCGCCCAGCCTCATGTGAGGCTGGGCGGCTGTAGTACTGGTTGCATGGCGTAGTGTCATGCAGCGTATGGTTACAGGTACATAGGTTCCCATGTCCGACATCCCCCTCGTGTCGAGCACGTCCGGCAGCGCGGCGCAGCAGAAAGCGCCCAGTCGCGCCGGCGACGTCATTTTCGGCGGTCTCGCGCGCCTTGCCGCGATCATCACGCTCCTGCTGCTCGGCGGCATCATCCTTTCGCTGATCATCGCCTCATGGCCGTCGATCAAGGAGTTCGGTCTGAGCTTCTTGTGGACCGCCGACTGGGATCCACCCAGCAAGAAATTCGGCGCGCTGGTGCCGATCTACGGCACGATCGCAACCTCGATCATTGCTCTCGTTATTGCGGTGCCAGTCAGCTTCGGCATTGCGCTGTTCCTCACTGAACTCGCGCCTGCATGGCTGCGCCGGCCGCTCGGCATTGCCATCGAACTGCTCGCCGCGATCCCTTCGATCGTCTACGGCATGTGGGGTCTGCTGGTGTTCGCACCGATCTTCGCCACCTGGTTTGAAAAGCCGCTGGGCACCGTGCTCGGCAGCGTGCCGTTCATCGGCGCGTTCTTCCAGGGGCCGCCCATCGGCATCGGCATTTTGTGTGCGGGCGTGATTCTCGCGATCATGATCATTCCGTACATCGCCTCGGTGATGCGCGACGTGTTCGAAGTCACGCCAGTCCTGCTGAAGGAATCGGCATATGGCATCGGCTGCACGACCTGGGAAGTGATGTGGAAGATCGTGCTGCCGTTCACCAAGAGTGGCGTGATCGGCGGCGTGATGCTGGGTCTTGGCCGTGCTCTCGGTGAGACGATGGCCGTCACGTTCGTGATCGGCAACACCAATCTGCTCGACAACGTCTCGCTGTTCTCACCGGGTAACAGTATTACCTCGGCGCTCGCCAACGAATTCGCGGAAGCGGATCCGGGCCTGCATACGTCAGCGTTGATGGAACTGGGTCTGATCCTGTTTGTGATTACCTTCATCGTCCTGGCGATTTCGAAAGTCATGCTGCTTCGCCTCGAGAAAGGGGAGGGCGCAAAATGAGCCAGCCCATCATGAATATGCCGGGTTCGGCGGATCCCGCTGCACTGGAGGCAATGCGCGTCAAGCTGCAGGGTCGCCGCCGCATCAAGAACGCGATTGCGCTCACGCTCTCGCTTGCCGCGATGGCCTTTGGTCTCATCTGGCTTGTCTGGATTCTCTATACGACGCTGCGTCTGGGCGTCGGTGGTCTGTCGATCGAGCTGTTCACGCAGAACACGCCGCCACCGAACACCGATGGTGGTGGCTTGCAGAACGCGATTGTCGGCAGCCTGATGCTGATCGTGCTGGCGACGTTCGTCGGCACACCGATCGGCATTCTGGCCGGCGTCTATCTGGCCGAATACGGTCAGAAGGGCTGGCTTGCCAGCGTGACGCGTTTTATCAACGACATCCTGTTGTCGGCGCCTTCGATCGTCGTGGGCCTGTTCGTCTATGCGCTGGTGGTGGCGAAGCTCGGCCACTTCAGCGGCTGGGCCGGTGTCTTCGCGCTCGCGCTGCTGCAGATTCCGATTGTGATTCGTACCACTGAAAATATGCTGAAGCTGGTGCCGAACGCGCTGCGTGAAGCGGCCTTTGCGCTCGGCACGCCGAAGTGGAAGATGGTGTTGTCGATTACGCTGAAGGCGTCGGTAGCCGGCATTATCACAGGCGTGCTGCTCGGCGTTGCCCGGATTGCCGGTGAAACCGCACCGTTGCTGTTCACCGCGATGTCGAATCAGTTCTTCTCGTGGAACATGAATCAGCCGGTCGCAAACTTGCCGGTCACGATCTATCAGTTTGCGATGAGCGCCTTCCCGCAGTGGCAATCGCTTGCCTGGGCCGGCGTCTTCCTGATCACGCTCGGGGTGCTGGGTTTGAACATCCTCGCGCGTACGATCTTTTCGAAAAAGTAAGGGCGGAGTAATCCGATGAACATGGCAGAAACTCAACTCAACCCGATTGCGCGTCCGACCGCGCCCGCCGGTTTCGACCCCGCCCAGGGCGACAGTGCCCAAGCGTCGGCGCAGCCGAAGATCCAGGTCAACGATCTCAACTTCTTCTACGGCAAGTACCACGCGTTGAAGAACATCAACCTGCGCATTCCCGAAGGCAAGGTGACGGCGTTCATCGGCCCGTCGGGCTGCGGCAAGTCCACGCTGCTGCGCACCTTCAACAAGATGTACGCGCTCTATCCGGAGCAGCGCGCGGAAGGCGAGATCCTGATGGACGGCGAAAACCTGCTGACCACCAAGCGCGATATCTCGCTGCTGCGTGCACGGATCGGCATGGTGTTCCAGAAGCCGACGCCGTTCCCGATGTCGATCTACGACAACATCGCCTTCGGCGTGAAGATGTTCGAAACGCTGCCGCGCTCGGAAATGGATGACCGCGTCGAATGGGCGCTCACCAAGGCAGCGCTGTGGAATGAAGTGAAGGACAAGCTCGGTCAGAGCGGCTACGGCCTCTCGGGTGGCCAGCAGCAGCGTCTGTGCATTGCGCGCGGCATTGCGATCCGTCCGGAAGTGCTGCTGCTCGACGAGCCGTGCTCGGCACTCGACCCGATTTCGACGGGCCGCATCGAAGAACTGATTGCAGAGCTGAAGAGCGACTACACCGTGGTGATCGTTACCCACAACATGCAACAGGCTGCACGGTGTTCGGACTACACTGCCTATATGTACCTCGGCGAGCTGATCGAGTTCGGTGATACCGAAAAGATCTTCATCAAGCCGGTCCGCAAGGAAACCGAGGACTACATCACCGGCCGCTTTGGTTAACCCCGACGAGCACCATTAGGGAGTACGACATGTCCGATAAACACCTCTCCAGCCAGTTCGACGCCGATCTGAATCTCGTTTCGTCGAAGGTTCTCGAAATGGGCGGCCTTGTGGAATCGCAGATCGTCAATGCGATGCACGCGCTCAACAATTTCGACCTGGACATGTGCGAGCAGGTTATCGCCGCCGAAGAGCGTCTGAACAAGATGGAAGTCGATATCGACGAAGAGTGCAGCAACATCATCGCGCGCCGCCAGCCGGCCGCGCGTGACCTGCGCCTGCTGATCGCGATCTCGAAGACCATCACGAATCTCGAGCGCGCCGGCGACGAAGCGGAAAAAATCGCCAAGCGCACCAAGCGTCTGATGGAAGACGGCGCCTCGCGCACCATCAATATCGCCGAGATCAAGCTGTCCGGTGAGATGGCAGTGACGATCCTGCGCCGTGCGCTCGACGCGTTCGCGCGCCTCGATACGGTGGCCGCCGCGCAGATCGTGCGCGACGACAAGGCGATCGACGAAGAATTCCGCGCCTTCGTGCGCAAGCTGATTTCGTACATGACTGAAGATCCGCGTTCGATTTCCGTGGGCCTCGATTTCCTCTTCATCGCCAAGGCGATCGAGCGGATCGGCGACCACGCGAAGAACATCGCTGAATTCATCATCTATATCGTCAAGGGTACCGACGTGCGGCACAAGTCGCGCGACGCGCTCGAACGCGAAGCACTTAGTTAACCCCTGCATAAAGGTCAAGAGGTGCCGATGCCTAGCAGCATTCTCGTCATCGAAGATGAGCCCGCTATTTCCGAGCTGATTTCGGTCAATCTTCAACACGCGGGCCATTGCCCGATCCGCGCCTATAACGCGGAGCAGGCGCAAAACCTGATCAGCGATGTGCTGCCGGACCTCGTCCTGCTCGACTGGATGCTGCCGGGCAAATCGGGCATCGCATTTGCGCGCGATCTGCGCAACAACGAGCGGACCAAACACATCCCGATCATCATGCTGACCGCACGTGGCGATGAACAGGACAAGGTGCTCGGTCTCGAGATCGGCGCGGACGACTATGTCACCAAGCCGTTCTCGCCGAAGGAACTGATGGCGCGTATCAAGGCTGTGCTGCGCCGCCGTGCACCGCAGTTGACCGAGGACGTGGTGGCGATCAACGGACTGAAGCTCGATCCGGCCACGCATCGTGTCGCGGCGCATGCAGAAGGCAGCGAGATCAAGCTCGATCTCGGGCCGACGGAGTTCCGTCTGCTGCACTTCTTCATGACGCATCCGGAGCGCGTGCATAGCCGCACGCAACTGCTCGATCAGGTGTGGGGCGATCACGTGTTCGTCGAAGAGCGCACGGTGGACGTCCACATCAAGCGCCTGCGCGCCGCGCTTAAGCCGGCGGGTTGCGATGCTATGATTGAGACGGTCCGGGGCAGTGGTTACAGGCTTGCGAAAAGCGCCTGATTACGCCTGGCAGGTTTAGCTGCACTTAAGGCCACCTGCGCTAACGCGCCGCGAAATTGCTTCGCGGCGCGCATTGTCTTCTCTTCGATCGCTAGAACATGAACATCATCTGGGCGCGTTCCATTGTCTCGATCGTGCTGCTTGCTGTTCTGTGCGCATTGCTTGGCGTGTTCGTTAACGTCAAGGCGGCACTGATCTTCGCGGTCGTCGTTCTGCTCGCACAGAGCGCTTTTAGCACCTTCCATAAACAGCGTCTGTGGCGCCTGCTCGATGCGCCGGTCTACGGCGAAGTGCCGAGCGCGCCGGGTATCTGGGGCGAAATCTATTACCGGCTGCACAAGCTCGCGAAGCGCTGGCATGCCCAGGTGCGTCAGGTCGAGCAGCAGCATTCGCGTTTCATCCAGGCCATCCAGGCTTCGCCGAACGGCGTTGCCATGCTCGACGATCACGATCAGATCGAGTGGTGTAATGCCATTTCCGAAGTGCATTTCGGCCTCGATGCGAAGCGCGATCTGCGGCAGCACATCACCCACCTCGTGCGTCAGCCGGACTTCGTGCGCTATCTGAACTCGCATCACTACGAGCAGATGCTGATCATGCGCGGGATGGGCGAGAAGCGCCAGAACGTGCTGTCGGTGCAGGTGTTTCCGTACGGCGAGAACCGCAAGCTGGTGTTGTCGCAGGACATCACCGAGCTCGAACGTACCGACGCGATGCGGCGCGATTTCGTGGCCAATGTGTCGCACGAACTGAAGACGCCGCTGACCGTGTTGTCCGGGTTCCTCGAAACGATGCGCGAATTGCCGCTGGGCGAAGCCGAGCGCGCCCGCTACCTTGAACTGATGGAGCAGCAGGCGGCACGTATGCGGCATATCGTCAACGATCTGCTGGTGCTCGCCAAGCTCGAAGGCGACAACAAGCCGCCGAGCGATCAGATGATCGACATGCGTGCCGTGCTACGGCACCTGCGCGACGATGCTCAAAGCCTTTCGAGCGATCACCATTGCATCACCTTCGACGCCGATGAGGGGCTCACCGTGACGGGCGTCGAGACCGAGATTCTGAGCGCGCTTGGCAACCTGGTGACCAATGCGATCCGCTATACGCCGGACGGCGGCAAGATTCACGTGACGTGGCAGTCGAGCGGTGGCAGCGCAGTGTTTTCCGTGACCGATAGCGGGCTTGGGATTCCCGCTGCCGATATTCCCAGGCTCACCGAACGGTTTTACCGCGTCGACCGCAGCCGCTCGCGCGACACGGGTGGCACAGGTTTGGGCCTTGCGATCGTCAAGCACGTGTTGCAACGGCACGATGCGCAGCTCGAAGTGAAGAGCGAAGAGGGGCGCGGCAGCACGTTCACCGTGCGCTTCCCGGTGTTCCGCACGGCGCGGCGGCAACCTGCGCCGGCCTGACCTAGCGTCAGATGCAGAACTTCCCAAGCAGGCTCATCTGCGCATTACGTGAGGACTTGCCCGGCCTGCGCCGGCGATAGTGTCCATCGCTTTGCATCAGCCATGCGGACTGGTTGTCGCCGAGGAACGCCGACAGACCCTCCGCAATCACGCGGCGTTTCAGGCGGCGGTTGTTGATCGGGAACGCCACTTCCACGCGCCGGAAGAAATTGCGATCCATCCAGTCGGCGCTCGACAGGTAAACCTGTTCCTTGCCGCCATCGTAGAAGTAGAAAATCCGATGGTGCTCGAGGAAGCGCCCGACAATCGAGCGCACCGTGATGTTCTCGGACAGCCCCGGTACGCCCGGCTGCAACGAACACACACCACGCACGATCAGATCGATCTTCACCCCTGCCATCGACGCTTCGTACAGCTCCGCAATAACGGTCGGCTCGAGCAGGGCGTTCATCTTGGCGACAATGCGCGCCTTCTTGCCGGCGCGTGCGTGGTCCGCTTCAGCGCGAATCGCCTCGATGAGCTTCGGATGCAGCGTGAACGGCGATTGCCACAGTTCGTGCAGCTTCAGTTCGCCGCCAATGCCCGTGAGCTGCTGGAACACGTGGTGCACGTCTTCGCAGATCTTCTGGTCGGCCGTCATCAACCCGAAGTCGGTGTACAGACGCGCCGTGCGCGGGTGATAGTTACCCGTGCCGAGGTGGGCATAGCGCTTGAGCGTCATCTTGCCGTTGTGCGACACGCGCCGCACGATCAACATCATCTTCGCGTGACACTTGTGGCCCACGACGCCATACACGACGTGCGCGCCCACGGCTTCGAGCTGCGCGGCCCAGTTGATATTGGTTTCTTCATCGAAGCGCGCGAGCAGTTCCACCACCACCGTGACTTCCTTGCCGTTGCGGGCGGCTTGCATCAGCGCGTCCATTAACGGCGAATCGGTGCCGGTGCGGTAGATGGTCTGCTTGATCGCCATCACGTTAGGATCTTTGGCCGCCTGCAACAGCAGTTCGAGCACGGGCTGGAAGCTTTCGTACGGGTGATGCAGCAGCACATCGCCGTTATCGATTACGTCGAACAGGCTCGCGCTATTGGCGATCTGCGTCGGGATCGACGGAATGTGCGGGACGAATTTCAGATCCGGCCGGTCCACCATCTCCGGCAACTGCATCAGCCGCACCAGATTGACGGGGCCATCCACGAAGTAGCAGTCTTTATCCGAGAGGCCGCTTTCGTCGAGCAGGCGCTGTACCAGATGCGCGGGCGTCTCCGCCGATACTTCGAGGCGCACCGCGTTGCCCAGGTGCCGCGCCGGCAGTTCGCCTTGCAGCGCGACGCGCAGATTGGTGATTTCGTCTTCATCCACGAACAGTTCGCTGTTACGTGTGATGCGAAACTGGTTGCAACTGCGTACCACCAGATTCGGGAACAGTTCGCCCACGAAGCGCTGCAACAACGAGCTGAGCAGCACGAAGCCGTGCGGGTAGCCCGAGAGTTCCTGCGGCATGCGCACGAGCCGCGGCAGCGCGCGCGGCGCCTGCACGATGCCCATCAGTGCCTGGCGTCCAAAGGCGTCCTTGCCTTCGAGTTCGACCACAAAATTCAGACTTTTATTGAGCACGCGCGGGAACGGATGCGCGGGATCGAGTCCGATTGGCGTCAATACGGGCAGTAGTTCGTCGAAGAAGTAATTGCGCGCCCATTCGGTCTGCGCTTCATTCCACGCTTCGGTGCCGTGAAAATAGATGCCTTCCTGTTCGAGCGCGGAGAGCACGGTGTCGTGCAGCATGCGGTACTGGCGATGCACGAGCTTCTGCGCGCGCTCCACCACGAGGTCATAGACGTGCTGCAGCGACATGCCGTCCGGCGACAGTGCGCCCGGGTTGTCGCGCATCTGCTCCTGCAGTCCGGCCATACGGACTTCGAAGAATTCGTCGAGGTTGCTGCTGGTGATGCAGATGAAACGCAGGCGTTCGAGCAAGGGCACGGCGGGATCAGCGGCTTGCGCCAGTACACGCTCATTGAAACCCAGGATGCCCAGTTCGCGATTCAGTAGGGGGTAGCGGGTGGACATCGGCGGCGAGAATGGAAGCTCGGGAAGAGACGGTGAAAGACGCTCGGAAATTCTCACAGTATGATGAAGCTCTTATGACAGTCGAATTGTCATAAATTTTACGCTCTTCTGTCGTTGTGTCGTAAATATGACGCAGGGAATATGGGACCATACCGCACGCCAATCACCGCCAAGGTTACATCGTGAGGTCCGGTACGCTTAAAATGTCGTCTTTGAACGGCGGGGCTAGCAACAAGATAGCCGCGCTTGCGCGTATGGAGTCCGCTCAATCGATGGTCAACACGCCACAACTTCTCGCTGCCGTCGATCTTGGCTCGAACAGCTTTCGTCTGATCGTGGGCCGGGTCGAAGAAACCGATGCCGGCAGCCAGATCTATCAGGTCGACGCGCTACGCGAGCCCGTGCGGCTCGCCGCGGGCCTGTCGAGCGACAAGATGCTCGACCGCGCCTCGCAGGTGCGTGGCTGGGACGCGCTCAAACGCTTTGGTGAACGGCTGCGCGATTTCCATCCCGATCATGTTCGGGCCGTCGCCACGAATACGCTGCGCATCGCGAAGAACGCGAGTGAATTTCTCGGCGAGGCCCGCGCGGCACTGGGTTTCCCGATCGAAGTGATTGCCGGGCGTGAAGAGGCCCGTCTGATTTACGCCGGCGCCGCGCACTCGGTGCCCGCCAGTCCCGGTAAACGGCTGGTGGTCGATATCGGCGGCGGTTCCACGGAATTCATCATCGGCTCGCACTACACGCCGATCAAGATGGAAAGCCTGTATATCGGCTGCGTGAGCCATAGCCGGACCTTCTTTCCGGCCGGCAACGTCGACGAGTACACGATGCGTCAGGCCGAGCTTGCCGCCGGCCGCGAAATCCAGATCATTTCTCACGAGTACAAGAAAACCGGCTGGGAACAAGCCATTGGTTCGTCGGGCACGGCACGGGCGCTCGCGGAACTGGTGGAAGCGAACGGCTTTAACGACGCGGGCATCACGCATGGCATTTCGCGCGGCGGCCTCGAACGCCTGAAGCGTGCGTTGATCAAGGCTGAGAACGTCAACCGGCTGAAACTGGTGGCGCTGAAAGCGGACCGGATTCCGGTGCTGGCGGGCGGCCTGTCGATCATGCTGGCCGTGTTCGACGAACTGGGTGTCGATTACGTCGACACCACCGACGGCGCCTTGCGTCTCGGCGTGCTGTACGACCTGCTGGGGCGTTCGCAGCACGAAGATATGCGCACGGTCACCGTGGAAGGCTTCATGCGCCGCTACGGCGTGGATCGCGCGCAAGCAGGGCGCATCGGCGATCTGGCGGTGAGCTTCTACGATCAGTTCGACGAGCCGGATGGCGAACGTCGCGCCGAGAACCGCATGTTCCTGAGTTGGGCGGCGTCGCTGCACGAGATCGGGCTGTCCATCTCGCACAGCGCGTATCACAAGCACTCGGCCTATATCGCCAGCAACGCGGACATGCCGGGCTTTTCGCGCACTGATCAGGCGCGTCTCGCGGCGCTCGTGCTGGGCCATGCGGGCAAGCTCGGCAAACTGTCGCAAACGCGTGAGGTGGAGTGGCCGCTGCTGTTCTGTCTGCGTCTCGCTGCGCTGTTGTGCCGGCGCCGTGCGGATGTCGGTTTGCCGGGTATTGCCGTAAGTCGCGTGAACAATGGCTACGAAGTGCGTTTGCCGAAGGAATGGGTGGCGAACAACCCGCTCACTGACTACAGCATGATTCAGGAAGCCGCGGAATGGGAGAAGGTGGGCATCCCGTATCGCGTCGTTTATACGGACGACTGACGATACGTCGATCGCGCCCCGCTGGCTACACCTATACGCAGCAGCAATGTTTAAAACAAAACAGCCCGGCAGAGCCAATCTGCCGGGCTGTTTTGCATTCGCACCTGCGAAGAAGTGTGGCGTCGCTTCGCTCACCCCGGCAATGCATCGCCCAGGAAGTGACGTGCATAGCGTTCATTGATTTCAGACAGGCGCAGCAGCGTCAGAAAATCGGCCGTGTTGAAGTCAGGATCCCAGGCCGGCGCGCCGCAAATTTTTGCGCCAACTCGCAGATAACCTTTGACGAGCGGCGGTGGCGCAACGTTCGCGCCGGTTTGCAACTCTTCGACGGGTAGCGGCGTGTGCGGAAAGGCCCGGTATTCCTGCGACGTCATCGCGTTGTCGCGCAGCGCGCAGTACAGGTTCGCCGCGTAGTGGCCGCCGTCGGCCATCGACACGCTTGCGCAGCCAAGCATCGTTTCGTAGCCGTTGTGCATCATGTACGCTGCGAGACCGCCCCACAACGACATGATCACCGCGCCGCTGCGGTAGTCCGGGTGCACGCATGAACGGCCCACTTCGACCATCTTCGGCCGTAGGTGAGTGAGACGCGAAACATCGAACTCGCTTTCGGCATACAGGCGGCCGATGCGCGCGGCCTGATGCGGTGGCAACGCGCGATAGGTGCCGACCACTTTCAGCGTATCGAGATCGCGCACCAGCAGGTGATCGCAGTAGTGATCGAATGCGTCGACATCAAGGCCTGCAGGGCCCGTCAGACGGGCGCCCATTTCGTCGGCGAAAACCCGGTAACGCAGATGCTGGGCTTCGCGCAGTTCTTCTTCGGTCCGCGCCCAGGCTACTTGCAGCCGGTGTTGCGCGGTAACCGTTTCCTCGGCACGCGGCAGACGGCGACGCGTCTCGAGATTCGAAGCGAATGGCAGGGAGGACGTCGGCAGATCTTGCATGTGGCGTTCCTGGTCGAAAAAGGAGAAATTCGCTTTTTCGCCAATGTAGTAACGCCCGATGACGCTCGCATGGCAATGTTGTGACCGTTAGATGTCGGTCCGTAAGCTAAACGGCGTTTTTGAACCGCAAGCTTTTACGGTCGGTTACAGCAGATCCGGGCTGATGGCGGCGCGCAGCACGACCTGCTCGTCGCCGTCGCGCTCCCGGTTTGCAAGCCACCATACGCCAGCTTTCTTGAGCGGCCAGCTCGATTCGCTGTTGTTCGCAAGCAACTGTGCAGCGACGTGACCGAGCGTGGGCTGATGGCCGACGATCACTACCGTCGATGCGATGCCTGCTGGCCAGCCGGCGGCGGTCAGCACGTCAGCGGCGCTGGCGCCGGGCGCGAGTTCGCGCACCACGCGGTATTGGTCGGTGAGGCTCTCGACCGTCTGGATGGTGCGCGCCGCCGGACTCGAGAGAATCATGGCGTCCTCGTCGAGCCGCGCGCGCAGCCACTTCGCCACGGCTTGCGCCTGCTTGCGGCCGCGCACGGTCAACTGGCGGGCGAGGTCGGTCGGCGCGATCTCTTCGGCCTCGGCATGGCGCCAGAGGATCAGGTTCATGGCTGTCTCCTTTATCGACCGGAGCGGCGCTTTGGCGCGCTTCGGGTCCCATGCAGAGCTCTTGCTCCGGTCCCATGCAAGATGGGTGCGGACTTTCGAGCGACGCAGTGTTGTACCACTGTCGCATGGCTGCGTGCGTGACAGCAAGGTGGTTTGCTAAAGGGCGTGCAGCGGAGGGGATGTTCAGCCAGTTCAGGTGGTGTTGCCACACGCTGTGTGACATGGAGCGGCTTTCTGCGCCTGTTGTGGCGGATCTGGATCTGGGAGGCGTCGCCGCGAATGGACGGCAGCAGCCACAGCATGCGCGCGCCCGAGCGCGGTCGTGTGTGTGAAGGGTCGCTATCGGCTCGAGCTGTAAAGCTGCGGCTGATTGGGCTCGATTCAGGCTACGGTCAGCTTCACCACGCAGCACATCACGAGCACTAGCAGGGCATACGTAACGGCGATATCGAACGGATAGCGCATGGCTTGATCCCGTGGAATTTGGTCAGCAGTCATCTTAGATAGACGATTCAGCGAGCACCGTTATCAAGCCAACAGTTCGCCAAAAGACAAGTCGCGTTTCGCGAGGCGTCGTTTGCACGATGGACAAACCAGTGGGCAGATCAGGACGTCCGCGGATGCGGCACGCATGTTGTGGAGATATTGAGCAACGCGGACGGGTCGTTGGCCGCTTCGGCCCGCCGGTGTTTCGCCTCGAATGCATCGAGCTGGCGAAGCAGACGATCCAATGCGTACAACTGAGAGCGCGTCAGATGGGCGGCATCCAGAAGCTTGTTGAGCCGGGTACGCCAGTAACGCGACGACAGGATCGGTCCGCCTCGGCCCTCGGCCAGGCTGGCCGGCATCACCGACGCAATATGTGCGATCTCCTGATCCAGGAACATCAGTTTCTGCGCGCCCTTGGGTTGAAGCTTGGCATGTGGCGTGTTTTTTAGCATCCGATATCCATCCGCGACGGGCTAATGGACGGTTGCGGCGACTTCCAGTGACGGGCGCCGGACCGGAGTTCCAATGCTATGACGGCGTGACGAAAGACACTGTCAACAATGGTCAGGCGCTATCCCAGTATTGGAATGTTTTTGACAACAGTGTTTTCATCGCATAGGTATTTACCCTAGTCATGGTTAACCATAAAATGTTGTCATACGTCGAACACCGTGGTCGGTGTCGCGACAGATAAGACAATTTCTGGAGGTAGTCGTCATGAAGTCGCTGATCGAAGCTGCTGTTATCGCCGCCCTGATCGCTGCACCGCTTGCAGCATTTGCGCAATCGAGCCAACCGTTGACGCGCGCGGAAGTGCGCGCCCAACTCGTGGAGCTGGAGAAGGCCGGCTATAACCCGCGCGACTGGATGAACTACCCCGAGAACATTCAAGCCGCCGAAGCTCGTGTTGCCGCCGAAAAGGCCGACGCGAGCGGCTATGGCGTCGGCAGCAACGGCTCGTCGCAAGCAGGTCATTAAGGTCGTCAGGCGCGGTAGCGAAATGCTGCCTTGGCGAGCGGTTTGAGCATGTGTTGTATGGCTGTGCGGTCGTTGAGTCGTACGTAGGGTGACCCGAAAGGGCGCCTGTGCGGCGCACAGATTGTTGTGGGTGTTAGCTGTGCAGTGATTGAACGCCGCTGCAGTTGAACGCAGCATCTGACATGAGGCCGCTATGGACGCGACTGTTTTGGCCACCGCTATTGGATTTTTGGTCTTGTTGATTGCGGTGGTTTTCGCCATTGGTCACTACCGGCGCGAGCGTGTGCGCAAGCGCGTGATCGGCGAGATGCAGCGTCGGCGGCTTTACGAGTTCAGTCGACCCAGGCATTGACGCTTGGCGCGGATCATCCGCGCCAAACGCGTTTGTCCTTGTGAGGCGTCCTGCATCACAAGCTTTGCTTCGATGTTAGTGCATCCGACGTATCCCAGGACGTCGCTGCCAGGCTCCAATAATCAAGACAGCGACGGCCGCATTGGACGCCGGGTGCCTGCATCGTTGCTGCCGACGCAATGCCCTACGTCAAACGTAGCCCGGTTGGCGATGCGGCGGCCGGCGATGCCGATGATGTCGCGGCGGTGGCACCTGACGACAACGACGCACCAGATGACCGCGATACCAGACGTGCTTGCAGACGACTCGTGGACGCGCCTCGGCAGTGACAGGTGCGAACGCTGCGACGAACGTCGCGAGCAGGATGAGCAATACGAATTTGCGCACGGATCGATCCTTTAAGCAGAGTCAGGGTATTCGTCAGCGAGCAGAGTCAGGGCATTCGTCAGCGGCGGACAGAAAACATTCTGAACCGTCCATGCCCGATCGAAAAGAAAAAGGGTTACACGCCGAAACGTGTAACCCTTTGATTCCATGGTCGGAGCGATAGGATTCGAACCTACGACCCTCTGATCCCAAATCAGATGCGCTACCAGGCTGCGCTACGCTCCGACGAATCAGAGATTCTATCTGGTCTGACCTATGACCGTCAATCCTGAAATAGAAAAAGCGCAAACGAGAAGCTGAAGGAGCGCGATCAGCGCTTCACCTGACCTACTAGATTCGTCCCATCAGCAGCAGGATGATCACCACGATCAGTACGATACCGAGCAGGCCGGTCGGCCGGTAGCCCCAGCCGCTGCTATACGGCCAGCTTGGCAGGGCGCCAATCAGCAGCAGGATCAGGATGATCAGCAGGATGGTTCCGAGTGTCATGCGATGTCTCCTTGTCAGGCGAGTGCGCGACTGGCGCCAGTTCGTCTGATACGGTGCGTACGTTGCGTAGGGTGGGTCCGGCACGGTTGGGCCGGCTTGACGGGACCGCCGGCATCGCGCTGTCCTTGCGGTGCGAGTCAGCAAGGCCTATGCCCGGCGCTGGGCAACGTTCCCGTTCG
This sequence comes from Paraburkholderia phenazinium, assembly GCF_900141745.1. NCBI lineage: Bacteria > Pseudomonadati > Pseudomonadota > Betaproteobacteria > Burkholderiales > Burkholderiaceae > Paraburkholderia > Paraburkholderia phenazinium. The sequence continues at coordinate 1,850,135 of NZ_FSRM01000001.1, forward strand.
CGCGGATCCACCGGGCGCATCCGCGCGTCTCGCACGACGCAGGCACGCCGCTCGATCCACACGGAATCGCCAAACTCATGCGTGCGATAGCGATGCGCCTCCAGCTCATCGGTCACGCCCTGCAGCGTCAGGGTATCGGTGAAGGCGCGCAACAACGCGTAGTGGCTGGTGTCCGGCTCATGCGTACCGGAGACAATCACATCCACCGCATGCAACTGCGTCTGTGGTCCGATTCGTTGCGTGGCGACGCCGTCGCCCGCGTGCACGACGCCGTTGCTGCTCGCCGCGTGTTCAAGCGCCCGCACAACTGTCGTGCCGATAGCGACGACGCGTCCCTTCTGTGCACGCGTCGCAGCGATCAGCGCAGCAGTGGCCGCCGGAATGCGATAGGGTTCGTCGAGCGGCAAGCGCTGATCGAGCGCCGCGTCGCCGGTGGATGACAGGCCCGCTGCGTGCGTCAACGTCGCAAACGGAATGCCGCGCACCTGCAGCGCATCGATGCTGCGCCAGTCGAGCACGAAGCCGGCGGAGGGCGGTTCGAACGCCACTGGCTGTGCGGCGATCGGCGTCCACACATCCCATAACGCCAGCGCCTCGTGCAGATGGGCGTACTGCACCGGCTTGCCTTGTTGTGCCAGCGTCTCCCAGATGTGCGCCGCGTCCGCATGAAACTGCAGCTCCACGAGACGCGGATGATCGAGCATCCGCACGATGGTCGCCTCGAGCTTGCCGAAGCTCAGCCGGTCACCAGGCGCGAGCAGTGGCGGGGCAGCACGTGCTTCGGTCGGCGTGTGAAAATCGCCGCCCCCGAACACCACGGCAGTAAAGCGTTTGACGTCTTGTGGATCGAGCGACGCGCGTCCCGCGAGGCGAATTTCGATCACGGCACCGCTGCGTCGATGGATGCCGTGCAGACTGGCGGGTAGCGTTGCAGCATCGTTCGCGATTACGCAATCGCCCGGGCGCAGCAGTTCCACGAATGCGTGGCGTGGTCGATGCTCGATATGCCCGTGACGGTCGACCACCAGCAGGCGTGCATCGTGAGGACGTTGAACAGGCAGCGTGGCGGCGCGCATCGTCATGCTCGTACTCCTTCAAGGTGGGCCGGATCGCGCAGCGCATGCAATGCCGCTTCGATTGCGTCGGCGAATTCGCGAGCTGCGTCGGCGGGACGCTTCAGGGTCGTGGGGTCGTCGCCGGGCGCAGCGAGGGCATGCAGCGGTGTGTCCATGTCCCCAGGATCGAGCGACAGCACACGCACTTTCTGCGTGGCCAGTTCCTGGTCCCAGATGCGGCTCAGATGACGCAGGCCGGCCTTGCTCGCACCGTATGCGCCCCAGCCCGGATACGGCTCGATTGCCGCATCACTCGAGACGTTCAGCACGACGGCGCCGCCCCGTTCGCGTGCGGCGGCAGTGAGCGAGCCAAGCAGCGCGCGCGTGAGGCGGAACGGCCCGAGCAGATTGGTCGCCAGCGCCGTTTCGAAATCTTCGCACTCCGTATCGGCGAGCAGCGCGAGCGGCACTGGACCGAGCGCGGATGCATTGTTCACCAGCACGTCGACGCCGCCGAGCAGGCCGCTGATCTGCATCGCGAGCGGATAGATGTCATCCTTGTTCGACATATCGCCGACGATACCCGCCACCTTCGGACGTGCCGCAGCCACCTCGGCCACGCGCCGTTGATCGCGAGCCACGAAAGCGACGCGCGCGCCGCGCGTCAGCAGTTCGTCCATCAAAGCGAGGCCGAGCCCCGAGGTCCCGCCGGTCAGAGCGACACGAATGTCTTGCAGATTGTGGGGCGTGTGGATCATGTGAGTTCTCCGGTTCAGGGCGAGACGATCGCTTCACCCGCGCCGTCTCGATGGCCCGATAATAGGAACCCCACGGCGCACGGCCGAGTGCGATGTCCAATTCCTTGTCAGAAAGTCGATACGATGGACGAGACTGCTTTTGAACCCGCTCCCGAGAGCGGGCCCGACAGGTCGAACGCGGCCCAGCATCTGGCGCGCAACCTCGTAGCGTTGCGTCACGCGCGTGCGTTGACCCAGGAAGGGTTGGCGAAGTCGTCGGGAGTGCCGCGTTCGACGGTGGCCAATCTGGAATCGGGCGAAGGCAATCCATCGCTGGCGGTGCTGATGAAGGTGGCCAGTGCGCTTGGCGCGCCGCTCGATGAATTGCTCGCCTCGCCACGTGCCAAGGTCCGCAAATGGTCAGTCGACGATATCTCCGCGCAAAATCGCGGCAACGGTTTGACGATCCGCCCACTGGTCCCGGAGCCTGTGCCGGATGGCATTCTGGAGACGATGGCGTTTGCGCCGGGCGCCTACATGCGTGGCACGCCGCATCTGCCCGGCACGCGCGAGTACTTCACCTGCATGGAAGGGCGGGTCGCGATTTTTGTGGCGGGTGAACGGCACGGACTCGAAACGGGCGATGTGCTCGCGTTTCCTGGCCATGTGCCGCATTCGTATCGCAATGAGGATCCGCAGCGCGACGCGTTAGGGGTATCGATTGTGGTGCTGGCCAAGGCTGGGGTATAGCGCTGCGGCGTCGCGGACAGCGCAATAACCTTCCGTGCCGCGGGGCTTCGTTACCGCGCGGCAAATCGGATCATGCCGACCGAGCGTAGCGCATCTCGCGGCTGTAAAACTGAATGGCCGCGAGGGCGGTAGAGGTCAGCGCGGTGTCGGCGCCGGGTCAGTGCCTGCGGCGCGTCCAGTTGAGCACGTGATGCTCGGACAGCCAGTGATGCATCATGCCTTCACCGTTGTGCTCACGCCGGTAGGTCCGCGATTCGAAAACCGACAAACCTATCAGGACCAGCAGGCCCACCGCGAGCCCGACAAAACCCGCGATCGATTCAGCGTCCATGGCAGCCTCCTTCGTCGATTGCAGCCATGTGTACATAGTAGGTCAGACGGCAAAAAACGGCATATGTCATACGCATAGGCACACGGCGTCGTGATGGCCGATGGCGGCCACTGCCGCAAAAAGACTTTGCAGGTAGACTCTCGGCGCGCTTGCGCTGTTATGTTTCCTTTAGAGAGTCTATGAATCGCGCCCTTTTGATTGTATTTGCTGCAGTAGTCCTGGCGGGCTGCTCGAATGATCCCGCGTCCGGCCACCATGGCTCGCCGCCGAAAGACCCGGCTGATTATCACGGCGTGCCGACCGACGACCGGCCGCCTTCCATGCTGGACACGCCGGATACGGCGCGACCCGCGCAGCCGCCGCAATAAAGGCGAAGCACCGGCGCGGGCACGCCGGCGCTTCTGACCCGCGCAGACTGTTCGCGCGGAGAGCGCGGGCTGCGTACCATTCTAGGGTGCCGGGTGCGCCTGATATGTATGCGCTTGTTTCAAGCGGTAACTGGAATGCGCGAGCGGCTGGCAGAGAATCCGCTACCACTCCGTAGATATCCCCAGACTTGATTCAACCGCGTTCCTGCACGCAAACCCACGGCGAGACCACCACGGCCCAAAGGTCTGGATCGCGCGCGGCGAAATCGGCAGCGGTTTCGCCCGGCATGCGCTCGACGAGGCCCGCTGACAACCACTGCGTTACCTGGGCCGTATCGTCGCTGGCAATCGCCTCGGCGACGCTGACCAGATCGAGGTCCCGCGCGACGTGCAGCAGGATGCCGCGCGCAAAGAAGCGCTCGAGCTCAGGCCAGCCGATTTTCGCGGTTTCCGCGAGCAGCGAGAGGTAAAGCGGACTGTGGGCGGCGTCGTTCGATGTCATCGGATCAGGCGGTGTTAAAAGCGGTGGTTGACAGGCGGCCGCTACTATAAACCATCAGCGAGCGCCCTCCACAGCGAAGGCGCGTTCGGGTACGCTTGCCGTTTTCGGCGAATCGGCGTTGGGCCTTTTCGCTCTAACTTAAGTGGCTCACAAGGTTTTTGGGTCCAGCACGCGCCGGTCGAACGGAACAACTTTTTCATGTCGCTCAATTCTACGACGCCTGCCGCGGGCGTTCACATCGTCGCCGATGCCACGCTCGCACGTGAAGACGTGCAGCGATTGCTCGCCGCCACTCATGGTCCGATTCGGTTCGAAGACTGCGACTTCGAGGGCGCGGATCTGTCGCGGCTCGATTTGCGTAGCGCCGAATTTCATCGCTGCACCATCGTCGAGGCTTCGTTTTTCGGCGCCGCACTGACGCAAAGCCGCTGGTTGCGTTGCCGTGGGCGGCAGGCGGATTTCGCCTCGGCGGACCTCGTCGACGCCGTGTTTCAGTCGAGCGATCTCAACAATACGAGCTGGCGCCGCGCCAAGCTCGCGTCAGTCAACTACACCGGATGCAAACTCACAGGCGCGAACTTCGAGGCCTGCACCGCGCTAGGCCTGACGTTCGTCGAGACGCTGCTGGTCGGCGCGCATCTGCGTGGCCTGTCATTTCGCAAAGCCACGCTGCAAGAACTCGATTTCTCCGATGCCGACCTCGCTGGCGCCGACTTCCGGGAGGCGCGGTTCGAAGGCGGCAGCCTCAGGGACGCGAACCTCAAAGGTGCTCGTTTCGATGGCGCAGACCTGCGCCTCGCCGATCTGAGCGGCGTACGTCTCGTGGACGCGGGACTGTTTCGCGGCGCGACGATTTCCCACCAGCAGGCCGCTGTGCTGGTGACTGAACTGGGGCTGCGCGTCTTGTGATGCGCCGGGTTAGCGGATGACGGCTAGCGAGTGCTTTATCTCGTCGGATTTAACCGATAAAAAATGGCTAAAATGCTCCGCGAGATGCGAATTAATCCAGAATAACTGAAAAGTCGCATTATGCGAATGGCCGCGACCCGCGATTAAATACAACTGGAACGTGCGCCTTCGCACCAAAGACGACCGAAGGCGGGCAAGGGAAATCGGCGCTAGTAATCACCGGAAAAATGCTTTCAGGATTTGACAGTTAAATCGGAACGTGGCTCAATCGTGCAGTGCGGCGTTGCTCCAGAACGCAATGCCAGTAAGGACTTCATGTTGTACGGGCAGGTTTGGTAGTGATCCTCATAAGCCCGTCATTCCGTTTCATTTGAATCGCGTTATTCGAACTATCTCATTAATTTTCGTTCACGGAATGCGTATTCCGTGCGGCGAAGCACATTTTTTGCGAAATTAATCGATTGCATGCCCCTGCCGCCGTTGATAGATTCGGTTTTGGCGCATGGTGAACCGGTCCTTTACCGATATGCGCCGAACCCCCGTTAGCCCGGCCTCGAGCCGGGCTTTTTTTCGTCAGGGGATCAGATGAATTGCATTCGATGATATTTATAGCGGTTCAATTCACGCCAAATGAGAACTCTCGGTTAACGGATATGAGCGTGCTCACACCGCTTTAAGCCGGTCTTAAAGTCATGACCGGAGCACGAATTGTCGCGGAGCGGGGGCGGCGCCGTGTCGTGCAGCGCCGCTTGCGGGTCTCATTCGCGCTTACTGCTTGCAGCGAACCACCATGGAGCGGTTCTTGACGTTTGCACCGAGGATGCCGCCGATCGAGCCACCCGAGGTGGCACCGTTGTCGACATCCTTCGAGATCACGTCGTAGCCATATGAACCGCATACTTCGCCTGCGCGTTTGTAACATTCGGCCCAGCTCTCGCTCGCGTCGCTGCCGCTGCAGTTGATGGCAAAGCCTGTGTCTCCGCTCGGGAGGTAGGTCATTTTGGTGGAGCTGGCGCAGCCGCCAAGGCTCGCGAGCGTCAGCGCAGCAACGCTTGCAGCCACGGCGGCGAGGGCCGTTGCGGATGGGGTCCATCCAGATTTCATCGGAGGCTCCTCATGGAGTGTGGTGACCGATGCGGTGGCTTGCCGCCGCATCGTCGGGTGTCGGAGGGGACATCGCACGGTACCGGAGTGCCGTGCGGACCGCCTATAGACGCAATTAACGTGCCGGAAGCGCACGCGAGGGGTCGATCGAGCGGCCCTGATAGCGCAACTCGAAATGAAGCATGGCGCGATCCGTGTCGCTGTCGCCCATTTCTGCGATTTTCTCGCCCTGGGTCACACTCTGACCTTCCTTCACGAGCAGCACGCGGTTGTGCGCGTAGGCGGTCAGATAATCTGCATTGTGCTTGAGTATCAGCAGGTTGCCGTAGCCGCGCAGGCCATTGCCGGCGTACACCACGGTCCCGGCGGCCGCCGCGACGACTGGCGTGCCTGCGCTGCCGGCGATATCGATGCCCTTCGAGTTCGAGCCGTCGAAGCGACGTACCACCGTGCCGTTGGTCGGCCACACGAGCGAGATCGATGAGGCCGGCGCGGGGGCGGGCGACACGTCGCTGGGCGCGCTGCGCGGTGCTGCTGGTGCCGCTGCACTGCCACGACCGCTGTACGAGCCGCTGCTTGCCGTCGCGGAGGTGATCGGCGCCGAATTGCCGGGCGGCACCACGCGTAGCACCTGACCGACCTCGATGCTGTCCGGATTCGACAGATTGTTCCAGCGCGCGATGCTCTGGACCGATACCCGGTTACTGCGGGCGATCTTCAGCAAAGTATCGCCGCGTTCGACACGATAGAACCCCGGACCGACTGGCGCAGACCCGCACGCGACGAGCACTGCAAGTAACGACACGCAAGCGAGCCGTTTAATTTTTCTTGTTCCCAACATTGGACCTCGCAAAGCGCTGCCGCGCGCCGATCCCTATTGCGCGACAGATGGGCAAAAAAACGACCGATTCTAACGGTTTTGCACCGCAGCACGCGAATTGGGATGGCGCTGCATGAGCGGCACGGCGTGGCGCGGCGTCCAGGCACCGCCCGGCGGCCTGCATTGCTCGCTAGCCGCCGGCAGATGTATGGCGATTCAGCGCAGGGCGCCAACCGTGATGCGCAACGCGGCCGTTTCCGTCTGGCCCGGTTCGAGCCAGCGCAGGCCCAGGCCGTTGTGGATCGCGTCGGGCAGGCCGAGCCACGGCTCGATGCAATAGAAGTCCGACTCCGCGGCTTCCGTCCAGGTCGTGACGGCATACCAGGGCACGGAGCCGGGTCGTTGCAGGTCGATCGTGATCGTGCGGTTCAGGCCTGGCGCGACAACTCTCACGGGTCGCTGAGGCAGGCCATCGAGGCAATGGAAGCGGTCGAGGATAAGCGTCTCGTCGAGCGTGTAGCTCGGTTCGCCCGGTTCAGGCGCGCTGATCGAGCCGTCTGGCTGCTGATAGCAACGCCGGGTATGCGGCAGCTCGAGCACCGTCTCGCTGCGTTGCGTGTGCGGCAGCGAGAAGTAGAAGTGATGGCCGGCGTAGTAGGGCAGCGGTGTAGCGCCGGTATTGACGGTGGTGAGTTCGACGTCGAGTGTGTGGTCGTCCGCGAGCCGGTAGGCGGCCTCGAAGCGGAAGCCGAACGGATAGCCGGCGCGGGTGGCGTCGCTGTCGGCCAGCGTCATGCGCACCGTCGTGCTGTGCGTCGCCGAGGCCGGTTCGACGCTTACGGTGAACGGCAGATCGCGCGCGAAGCCGTGCATCGGCAGATCGCGCACCGTCCCTTCGGCGTCGCGCCAGCGGCCAATCTGGCCGTCGACGCGATGGCGTCCGAGAAACGGAAACAGCAAAGGATTGCCGCCGCGGATTTTCGCAGGCTGGCTCCAGTCGGCCACGTCGGGCCAATGGATCACCTGCTGGCCGTCAATGTGCCACGACAGCAGCCGTCCGCCGGCTTGCGGGGCGATACGAAGCAGCGAGGCGCCATCGGCGATCTCTAGGATGTCCTGATGCTGGAATTGGGCCATGGTGAACGGTTCTGGTTAGGAGCGGTTAATACGAATGACTGCAAGGTTGGCTGCGATGATCACCTGCGCCGATCGACTGGCTCGAACTGCGGCACGCGGTCCGGAGCCGATTTTGCGCCCGTTTGGCCTACGGGGAAACCCTTCCCGGGCAATTACGGGTTCGCACGACCGGTAAGCTTGACGATAATCCGTCCCACTGCCCGGTCATTTAACCTTTCGGGCCGCACGACTTCCGGAGGCCTCATGGATCTCGCAATGGCAATGGGCGTGGCCCTGTTCGGCATGTTTGCCGCCAGCACAGTCTACTTCTTCTACAAGCTCGATCGCTGAACGTTCGCGTCCCGCTTGCTGCCGCGCCGCCCGCTGCGACGCGGATCAATCCCGTTGGTCATCTTGCCCAGGTTCGCAGCACATGCGCGCCAGATGGCTTGCAGAGGCGTAACAACCGTTTCGAGTTGTGACGCAATGCATCAAAATTTCCCCTAACGTCGCTCAAACGCTTGGCGCTGACATAGCGGCCAGGCATAATCGGTGCGCTTCCAGGCGTCGGTTCCACCAGGCCGGCGTGCTGCTCCTTGATTCTTCACTCACTAAAAGGACCGCCGCGTGAGCTTGTCGTTTCTGATTTTTCTGAGCGTGCTGCAGGGCGTCACAGAACTCTTCCCCGTCAGCAGCCTCGGTCACACCCTGCTCGTGCCCGCGCTGTTCGGCATGCATATTGACGAGCATGCGCCGCAGTTGCTGCCGTTCCTCGTTGCGCTGCACCTTGGCACTGCGCTCGCGTTGCTGTGGTACTTCCGCAAGCGCTGGGTCGCGCTGGTCAGCGGCTTTTTCGCGTCGCTCGGCGGCCGCCGCAACGATGACGGCCACATGATGTGGGCGCTGATCATCGGCACGATTCCGGCGGGCATCGTCGGGCTGGTGCTGGAAAAGCGCCTCGAGCTGCTGTTCCACGACTTGCGCATCGTGGCGATCGCGCTGATCGTCAACGGCGGGCTGTTGTGGTTCGGCGACCGTCTGCAACGTGCTCGCGCGCATCAGGCGCCGGAGAAGCTGACATTCCGCCAGGCGTTCTTCGTTGGGCTGGCGCAGATCGGCGCGCTGATCCCGGGGTTTTCGCGCAGCGGTCTGACGATGATTGCCGGCAACGCCGCTGGTCTGACGGCGGAGAAGGCGGCGGAATTTTCGTTCCTGCTTGGCACGCCGATCATTTTTGCCGCCGGCGTGCTCGAACTGCCAAAGTTGTTTCGTGCGCCTGGCCAGCTTGGCGATGCGCTGCTCGGTGGCGTGCTGACCGCGATTGCCGCGTATCTGAGCGTGCGCTTCCTGATGCGTTATTTCGAAGGACGCGGGCGTTTGGCGAGCTTCGGCGTGTACTGCGTGATTGCGGGCATCGTCTGTCTGGGCTGGTTCATGCTGCATACGCAGCCGGTTTGAGTGCGCAGTCGATCTGGCGACTATGCTGGGACTGAACGGATGCTTGCCGCAGCAGCAGCGGTGGGTTGCGCGGCAGCATCGGTTATAATCCGCCCCCTGCGTGCCGGTGGTGCTCGCCGCGCGGTTAAAATTTCAGTTTTGCCTCCCCATAGTTCAACGGATAGAACACGGGTCTTCTAAACCTGAAATCGAGGTTCGATTCCTCGTGGGGGGGCCACCCAGGCAACAAGCGTCGCCAAAGCAGCGCGCTTCACACGCCTCTCAAAGCCCTTTGCCTTACCGCCCCTTCCCCAGGCTCAAGCTCGCGGCGCTGTCGACGTTATCCCGTGTGTCACCCCACACACGGAGGCTCATATGTCTGCAGCAACGCCTGATCTGATCGCACAAAAGGTGCGTATCAACCCGATCGTGATTGTCATCGGCAGCGGGGACACCACACGCTCTTTGCGTTACCGCGGCAAGCACACGCTTCATGCGGTGCTGGGGTTTTTGCGCAGCCAGCGCGAATCTCGCGCATTGGTGTACAGCCACAAGACGGATGGACAGATGCTATGGATCGACGTCCAGACCGGCGCATTCTGCAACCTGCATTAGTTGGTTTGCGCGGCGTGCGCCGGCGGGGTCATTTCACCCGCTGGCGCAGCGCGTGGACGGACGGCGCAGAGAAGGGCTTTGATGTTGCCACTGCGTACGGAGTCGTGACGCTCGACGCCTTGTTGTCGGCGATGCCGGCTGTCATAGTAGACCGTTCGACATCTACGCGACGGTGTGCCACATGAACTCCACAGACGTCCATTCAGGACCGCCCGGAACCGAACTGGGTGCGCTCTTGCGCCGATGGCGCGCCGTGCGCGACAAAAGCCAACTGGATCTGTCGCTCGACTCGGGCGTGTCGCAACGTCACATCAGCTTCATCGAAGTCGGGCGCAGCGTCCCCAGCCGGCAGATGCTGATGAATATCGCACAGGCGCTGGACGTTCCGCTGCGCGAGCGCAATACGTTGCTGCTGGCCGCAGGCTACGCGCCGGTATATCCGGACGATCCGCTGAACGCACTCGAAACGCAGAGCGTGAAGAATGCGATTCAACGCATGTTGCGCCAGCACGAACCGTATCCGGCGGTCGTGATGGACCGCTACTGGAATGTGGTGATGACCAATGATTTCGCGCCGCGCTTTTTCAACTGCTTCATCGACATGTCCGCACGCAAGGAACCGCGCAACCTTCTGCATCTGATGTTCGATCCGGACGGCATGCGGCCATTTATCGACAAATGGGAGGACGTGGCAAAGAGTCTGATCCAGCGCGTTTACCGGGAGTCCGTAGGACGCGTGATCGATGAACAAACCCAGGCGCTTCTCGCTACGCTAATGGCCTATCCAGGGACGAAGTCCGACTGGAAATCGCCTGTGGCGCTCAGCGCGGTTCCCGTCAATCCTGCGATGCCGGTGATACCGCTCAGTTTTCTGAAGGACGGTAAGCCGCTCAATTACTTCTCGATGATCACCACGGTTGGGACGCCGCAGAGCGTCGCCATGCAGGAGTTGCGTATCGAAAGCATGTTTCCCGCCGATGAGGCGACCGAGCAGTCGCACGCTCAACTGGTTGGCCACGCGTCAGCGTACTGAAAGGCACGGTCGACGAGGACTCATTGGAACCGGGCGTGGTTGCGCGAAAAGGTTCGTAGAACGAAGCTCAGGTGGATCGCTCGCGGACGATATCGCGATGCGTCAGATAAAGGCGCAGGTCAAACTCGGTCTGGTGATAGCCCGGCTGCATGAACTCGCAAAGCCGGTAAAACGCCTTGTTGTGGTCGCTTTCCTTCAGATGCGCAAGTTCGTGCACGACGATCATCTGCAGGAACTCGGGCGCGCCATCCTTGAAGAGCGACGCAATGCGGATCTCTTTCTTTGCTTTGAGCTTGCCGCCTTGAACCCGTGAGATGGTTGTGTGCAGTCCCAAAGCGTGTCGCAGAACATCGAGCTTGCTGTCGTAGAGGACCTTGTCGATCGGCGGCCCGTTGCGCACGAATTCACGCTTGAGTTCCGCGACGTACTCGTAGAGCGCGCGGTCGGTTTGCACCGGATGCCTGCTTGGATATTTGTCGGCGAGGTAGGCGGCCAGTTTCTCTTCCGCGATCAACCGGCGAACCTTGTCCTGTAGTGCGGCCGGGTAGGCGCTCAGGTATTTCAGATGCTGCATGACGAGGCGAGCAGGTCGGATGGAGGCATGGGCCGTATTGTACCGATGGCCCGCTCGCGCGCGGTTTGGCCTCCGTTTCCGCCAGCCGGTCGTCGTTCATTGTTCATGGCCGCAAGCACACACCTTAGGCGGCCCCCTGAGCGTGTTCCTGACGACCCGTCGCCAGCGCCGCCGCCCGGCATTCCTCGATCAGATCGCGGAACGTGTTCGCATTGCGCGCGTTGGCGGCTGCAGTGGTATCCGGATCGTTCTCCGATAACCCGCCGAGACCGACAATCACCGTAGCCGGCACGGGTTGATTGCGTATACGGCGCAGCAGGTTGCGCAAATACGGCGGCGACTCGGCCGCGTCGAGCGAAACGATGCAGATGATGGTCGCAGCGTCACCTTCCTGCGGGCTTCGCACTTCGCCGCGCGCCCCGCGGAATTGCTCATAGGTCGTGGCGATCGTGGTGATGTTTTGCCGTCCCAGCAGTTGCACGGCAATTGCCGCGGCCACTTCGTCGAACGCGCCGCGTCCCGAGATGCACAGCACCACGGCGTCGTCCACAGTACCCAGCGCGTCCGCGCCTTCCGGACCGCCGCCATAGTGCGGTTCGGTGCGGCCGTGAGCATGCGCGGCGTCATCGGCGACGTCAGGCGCCGGGATCCCGTCTGGCAGACCTTCGACCGTTTCGAGGTTCTCGATGATGTCGACCACCGCTTCGTTAAAGCGCACCAGTTGCTCCGCCGTCAGCACGCCGCGTAGCGCATCGTTGCGTGCAAGTCTCAGCCCTTCGAGCGCGACCTGATCGTAGTAATCGACTACCGACATCTCACCGAGCAACCGGTCTGCCTGCACAATGGCCTCGTGCGGATCGTCCGCCAGCAGCCGTTGATAGAAAGTCTGCGCCGGAGTCAGGGCCGGCTGGTCGCCGAGCAGGATCGTCAGGAAGTTGAGCCGGTCCGCATAGCGCCCCAGCGTGACGAGGCACAACGTGAGCGGCGTCGATAGCACGAGACCCACGGGCCCCCACAGCCAGCTCCAGAAGATCGCGGCCACTACGACTGCGAGCGGCGAGAGGCCGGAGCGTCGTCCATACAGATACGGCTCCGCCACCTGACCGGCCACCAGATCGACCACCACGAACAGCACCAGGGTCCACACGGCCATGGTCCACTGCGGCTGAATGGCTGCAGCAAGACACACCGCCAGCAACGCGGCAATCCAGATGCCGATATACGGCACGAAGCGCAGCAGCGCGGCGACGACTCCGAACAGCAGCGCACCCGGCACACCGATGCCCGCGAGACCGACGGCGAGCACGCCCCCTACGCTGAGATTCAGGCCCAGTTGCGCAACGAAGTAGCGGCTCAGGCGGCTCGCCGCGTCGTTGATCGCGGTGGTGGTGCGGTGCAGGTCGCGCGAGCCGAACAGGCTGATCAGACGGTCGCGCAGATCCTCGCGCTGCAGCAGGATAAAGATGGTGACCACCAGCACGATGAAGGTGGTCTCGAGTGGCGCGATAGCTGGCGAAAACGCCCGTTGGGCCAGTTGCATCGGCGTGAGCGCGGGCTCGTGAACCTCGACGGGCATGGGTGCCTGAGGCGCGTTGCGGCTGGCTTTGCCATAACCACGCGGTGCCGCGGGACGCGACGGCGCGACCCGTTGCAGCGTCAGCGCAGCCCGGCCGAGCAGGACATCGGCGCGGCCGACGGTCTTCTCCTGCACCGTCTCGATCTTTTGCTCGATGGCCACCTGATATTGCGGCAGATCAGCCGCCAACTGGACGATCTGCGATGTGATCAGCGCACCCGCACCGAGCACGATGGCCAGCGCGAAGAACACCGCGATGAAGATCGACGGCAACTGACCCATGTGCAGACGCCGCAGCGACGCCACCAGCGGGGCCAGCAGAAAGCTGAGCAGCACTGAGAGCGTGATCGGAATCAGAACTGCGCGGCCGAAATACAGCCCGCATACCACCACAACACCGGTAATCACCGAGGCGAGGCCGTGCAGGCTGGGCGAGCCCGGCGGGTACACGCGGTTTGGCCGTCCGGGGGGCGGCAACGAAATCTTCATTTTGGCGACATTCGGGTTGACGGGAAGCTTAACGGCTTCCTCAGGGATTTGAGGATACAACTGCGGAGCATAGCAATCCACACGCCCGAGGGGCAGCTTCAGGTGATGGGGCCACCTTGTGCGTTGTCGCATCAAGTGTGCTTTGACGTGGCCAGTTCGGGCTTTTGCGTTACAATGCTGGCATATACCTGTAATTTGAGCGTGCCATGAAACCTCATCCGCATACGTCTGAACAGCGTCACAAGAGCCCGAGCGTCTGCATCAACGCGGCGATCCGCCGGGCGGCGCGGCGCATGGGGCAAATCTACGACGATGCCTTCGAGGCATGCGGCCTTCGCGCAACGCAGTACTCGCTGCTGGTGCAGATCGATCGCGTCGGCACGCCCACCATGCGTGTGCTGGCCGAGCATCTCGTGATGGACCTGTCGGCGCTGGGCCACACGCTAAAACCGTTGATCCGGGATGGTCTGGTGGAACTGGTGGTAGACGAACTAGACCGCCGCAGCCGCCGCGTTCATCTGACGAAAGACGGCCGCATCAAACTGGAAGAGGCGCGGGCAATCTGGAAGAAAGTTCAGCTCAGCTTCGATGATGCCTTCGGCAAGGACGGTGCAGCGCAACTCCGGTCAACCCTCGATCTGATCGCGTCGCCGGATTTTTCGGAGCGCATGACAACCGTGTTCCATTCAATTTCGTAAACAGTTGCGCGCTTTGCGCCGATGCTGAACTTCAGACGGCGAGCCGCAGAAACCGCGATGCATCCCACAGGTGGTCGAAATGCAAAACAGGTTGCTGGTCTTGCTGTGCGTGTCTGTGCCGTCGTTCATGATCAACCTGGACTCCAACATCGTTGCGGTCTCGCTGTCTTCGATAGCACGGTCATTGCATGCGGATTTCACGGCTATCGAGTGGGTGATCAGCGCCTACACCCTTGCTTTTGCCACGCTGGTCATGCCGGCCGGGGCGCTCGCCGATCGCTTCGGTCGTAAGCGGATGCTGGTGATCGGGCTGACCGTTTTTACGGTGGCTTCCGGCATCTGCGGTGCCGCGAATTCGACGACGCTGCTCAACTACGCCCGCGCCTTGCAGGGCGTTGGCGCGGCGCTCCAGTTGAGCGCCGCACTGGCGATCCTGTCGCATAGTTTTCAGGGCAAGGAGCGCGCCAGCGCGTTTGCATTCTGGGGTTCGGTGATTGGCGTGGCCATCATGCTCGGCCCGGTGGCGGGCGGCCTGATCACGCAATACTTTGGCTGGCAGTGGGCCTTCTACGTGAACCTGCCGGTTGGCATCGCGATGATCGCGTTGACGCTGTATGCGGTGACGGAGTCGAAAGACCCGCATGCCATGCGCGTCGACACGGCTGGTGTTCTGACGTTTAGCGGATTTCTGGGGCTGCTTACGCTGGCGCTGATCTCGGGCAATCGTGCAGGATGGCTAAGCAGGCCGGTCCTCGTCGAACTGGGTGTTGCCGTCGCGATGCTGATTGCCTTTCTGGTGGTGGAGTCGGTGCAAACCAGGCCCATGGTCGATCTGAAGTATCTTGCGCGCCGCACGTATCTCGGAGCGAACATTGCGGGCGTCTCCTATGCCGTCGCTTTTCTGACGATGCTCACGTATCTGCCGTTTTTCTTTCAGAGCGCGCTCGGCTACGCGCCGCTGATCGCCGGGCTATTGATGCTGCCGCTTGCTGTGCCGTTGTTTGTCGTCCCGCGCCTGGTTGCGCTGTATCTGGACCATCGCCTGTCCGGACGTACGCTGCTCGTGATCGGCCTCGCTTGCGTGGGTGTTGGTCTCCTGCTCACGGCACTCAGAATCACGCTCTTTCATTATCCGGCGATCTTCGAAAGCATGCTGATCGCGTCTGTGGGCGCGGGTATTCTGAACGGACAGATCGCCAAAGTGGGCATGACCGTCATTCCTGTTGAGCGCGCGGGGATGGCCTCAGGCGTCTCCGGGACGATGCGCTTTAGCGGCATCGTGGTTGGCTTCGCGGCGCTGGGCGCCATTCTATTCGCGCGGATCGGCGCAAGCGTCGGCGAAGCGTTGCCTGACGTCGCTGTATCCGACCGGCTCGCGATCACGCATGCGATTGCAGACGGCAATCTCGCGTCGGCCACGGCGCTCATTCATGCGCAGGGCGGGGCGGCATCCGTTGCACAGCATAGTTTGGGCTTCGGCTACGAAGGCGTGCTGCTGGCTGCCAGTCTCGTTGCGCTGGGCGCAGCGGTGTTGTGCTGGTGGCTTGTGAGCGCGCAGGAAACTGCGCCGCACGAAGCTGCGACGGAGCAGGTGCTGGAGTTGTCGGTGGACTGATCGATGGAGTGGATTAATTCGCTCGCCGTGCCTACGGCGTACCGTTTTTGCAGTAGGTCAGGAAACCGGGGCGCTCGCTCAGCCGCTCGAAATAGTCGGTCACGGCAGGAAAATCCGGATGATCGAGCGGGGTGCTGAACCAGCGGTTCAGTGAGAGACCAATCGGGATATCCGCGAGCGAAAAATCGCGCCCGGCGATGAACGCTCCCGTCGCTTCCAACTGCCGGTTCACGATGCCGATATGTCTCGTCCAATTCTGCGACGACGCTTCGATCGCTTCTGCGTCCTGATGCGCGGGCGACTTTCTGACCAGCGCCAGGAAGGCATAACTCCATGCCCGGTTTAGCTCGGCACTTTGCCAGTCGATCCATTGGTCGACGCGCGCCCGCGCTTGCGGTTCAGCGGGATAGAGTTGCGCGCCGCCATAGCGCGAGGCCAGGTAGCGAATGATCGTATTCGATTCCCACAGCACAAAGCCGTCGTCCTTGATGACCGGCACCATTGAATTGGGGTTCAGCGCCTGAAACTCGGCCGTTTCGGTGGACCTGAAGCCGTCTCCCCAGTCTTCCTGTTCAAAAGGCAGTTGCAGCTCCGCACAGGTCCAAAGCACCTTGCGGACGTTGATCGACGTGACTTTCCCGAGTATTTGCAGCATGCGCACTCCAGATGGTGGCGGGCTGCGACATTCTAGGGGAGCGGAGCGGGAGAGGACAGATACAGTTTGGGAGGATGCAGGCGGCACATCTGGGGCGCCGTGAAGCTGAAGAGAGGGCGGAGGATCAACGGTTGATCAATCGTTGATCAACCGTTGAGCAGCAGATAACAGCCGCCGATCAGCAACACAAACGACGCCAACAAGGTGACCGCACCCATGCGAGTGATAACGCCCGGCCATTGCGCCCGGGGCAGTGCCTCGGCGCTGACAACGCTATGCACCGGCGCGGGGTCACGCCGAACGAAGAACGGCATAAGTGCGATGCAGAAGAGCACCAAGATCACGGAGAAAGCTTTGAGAGCGAACGAGAGTTCCATGGGAGCGGCAGAGTAGGATGCGCGCAAAGATTTGCGCTAAGCCTTGAATCTTAGGAATTCGCCGTGAACGCAACCATGGGACGAGTCTGAAAACACGCGCTGACCCCACTCGGACATGAGCGTCATGCTATCCTTTTCAGGTCCAGATCACGAACCGCTTCGTGACCGCCAGAAGGATCTTTCGAGGAGAACACTCAATGTCGATGCGAACCCGTGCCCTGTTTCACGTCACGTTGGGCGGATTGCTGCTGGCGGCATCCGTCGGCGCATACGCAGCGAATCTCGGCTTCCTTGGCAATACGCCGATCAGCTACATGAAGCAGCGCGACATCGACTCGGTGAAGGCGGCCGTGTTTAGCGCGCTCGATGGCAAGCAGGATGGCGAAGCCGCTACGTGGGTCAACGATGGCACGGGCAACTCCGTACACATCGACGCGACCATCACGCCGCAGAGCACCGCCAAGGACGGCGACCGCACCTGCCGCGACGTAGCCGTCGTGCTGAACGCGAAAGGGCAGTCGATGACGCTGCGCCCGCAATTCTGCCGCGCCGGCAGCGGCGCATGGCAACTCCAGAAGAAGCCTTGATGCGTGACGGCTGGAGCGCGGCCATGACGGCGTTGCCGCTCGATTTTGGCGGAGCGCCGCAACTGCGCCGCGGCGTCACAGGATGAGTGCGCGCATTGTTTCGTGCGGCATCGTGCTGCTCGATCCGCATGGACGTGTGCTGCTCGCACACGCCACCGAAACATCCCATTGGGATATCCCGAAAGGGCATGGCGAGGAGGGCGAGGCGCCGCACGTCACGGCGCTGCGCGAGATGGTCGAGGAGACCGCCCTTGTGATCGACGCGGGGCGGTTGAAGGATCTCGGCCTCTTCGTCTACCGGCGTGACAAGGATCTGCATCTGTTCGCCGCGCGCGCTCATGACGATGAGCTTGACCTCACGCGCTGCGTTTGCACGTCGATGTTTCCGCGCCGCTCGGACGGCAAGCTGATTCCCGAAATGGATGCATACCGCTGGGTCGCGCCGGACGAAGTGGAACGGTATGCGAGCCGCAGCCTGACGCGGCTGTTTCAGACCACGCTTTCGCTGGCCGAACTGCATCACACGCTGTGATGCGAGGAGCGCTCAGTCGAGCGCGCGATCGTTCGGATGCGCGAACAAGGCACGCATCGCCGCCGACATCGGAAAATTGAGATTGATCCCGTGAGGCGGAATCGGCTGTGTGAACCACACGTTGTAGAGATGCTCCGCCTCGCCCGACGTCTGCATCCGTTCGACCACACCGTTGACCAGTTCCCGCATCGGCGCATCGCCTTTGCGGAACATGCACGCGTAGACCTCATAGCCGAGCGGCGTACCTGTCACCAGGAAGTCGTCAGGATGCGCGTCAGTCGCCTTGAAGCCGTACACAATCGGTTCGTCCATCACAAAGGCCACGGCCCGATCCTGTTTGAGCGCGACAAACGCGTCCGAATGATCTCGCGCGCTGGTGATGCGCATGTTGAGATGCTTCTCGACGTTCAACTCGCGCACGAGCCGTTCGTCGGACGTCCCCGCGGTCGTTACCACCGGTTTGCCGGCCAGATCCGGGAAATCGGTGATGCCGCTGCTGCGCTTCACGAGCATGCGCACCGCGTACTGGAAGAAACTGTCGGAGAAGGCCGCTTCGCTCTCGCGTTCATGCGTGTGCGTGGTCGAACCGCATTCGAGGTCGATCTGGCTGTTTTGCAGCATCGGGATGCGATTCGACGAGGTCACCGCAACTTCGCGTATCTTGAGATCGGGCAGGCCGAGTGTTTTCTTGATCTGCTCGACGATCGCCATCGCGATGCTCTGCGAGTAGCCCACCGTGGTCTGGCCGTCGAAATAGGAGAAGGGGATCGAGGCTTCGCGCACGCCGAGCAGGACGACCCCGTCGTCGTGAACTTTCCTGAGCGTACCGGTGAGTTCCTGTGCCTGCGCGGAGCACGCGAGCCATGCCGTAGCAAGCGCGACCAGCGCGGCGCGCATGTGGGACGGATGGCAGGCTGCAAACATCATCGTTCCTCCCGGAGCGGTGTGGGCACCGTCACCCCAGTTGACCCGGCTCAATTGGTCTAGCTTACGCTGGCTTGCCCCAACTGTCTCGCAGACTCACGATGCGATTGAATACTGGCTTGCCCGGTTTCGAATCGAGGCGGTCGGCGACGAAGTAGCCATGCCGTTCGAACTGATACCGCTGTTCGGGCAGCGCGTCACGCGCACCCGGCTCCAGGTAGGCGTTGACCACCCGCTTCGAATCCGGATTAAGCGCTTCGAGGTAATCGCGGCCGCCTGCGTCCGGCTGCGGTTCCTTGAACAGACGATCGTAGATGCGCACTTCGGCCGGGCAGGCACCCACGGCGCTGACCCAGTGAATGTTGCCTTTGACCTTGTAGGTGTTCGCGCCTTCGGTGCCGGACTTGCTGTCGGGGAAGTAGTTGCAGTGGACCGCGGTCACGTTGCCGTTCTCATCCTTGTCCGCGCCCGTGCATTCGATCACATAGCCGTAACGCAGACGCACCTTGTTACCCGGGAACAGACGGAAGTAACCCTTTGGCGGCGTTTCGTTGTAATCGTCACGCTCGATCCACAGTTCGCGCGAGATCGGGAACACGCGCGTGCCGTGTTCCGGATGATGCGGGTGTACCGGCGCATTGCACTCTTCGGTGAGATCTTCGGGGTAGTTGTCGATGATCAGTTTGACCGGGTCGAGCACGGCGGCCGTGCGCGGTGCCTTGTCGTCGAGGTCGTCGCGTAGTGCGCCTTCGAACACGCTCATGTCGATCCACGAATCGACCTTCGTCACGCCGATGCGTTCGCAGAACAACTGGATCGCCTCCGGCGTGAAGCCGCGGCGGCGTACACCGACTATGGTGGGCATGCGCGGATCGTCCCAGCCGTCCACGTGACCTTCGGTGACGAGTTGCAGCAGCTTGCGCTTGCTGGTGATCGCATACGTCAGGTTCAGGCGCGAGAATTCGATCTGTTGCGGCAGCGGG
This sequence comes from Paraburkholderia phenazinium, assembly GCF_900141745.1. Lineage (NCBI taxonomy): Bacteria > Pseudomonadati > Pseudomonadota > Betaproteobacteria > Burkholderiales > Burkholderiaceae > Paraburkholderia > Paraburkholderia phenazinium. Next base: position 1,869,922 of record NZ_FSRM01000001.1, read on the forward strand.
CGGTTGAAGATGCCGGCTTCGGCGAGCTCGTTCAGAATCCAGTCGTACAGCGGCCGGTGGTCTTCGAACTCCAGCGTGCACAGCGAATGCGTGATGTTTTCCAGCGCGTCAGAGATGCAATGCGTGTAGTCGTACATCGGATACACGCACCACTTGTCGCCGGTGCGGTAGTGATGGGCAAAACGGATCCGGTAGATGACCGGGTCGCGCATGTTGAAGTTCGGCGACGCCATGTCGATCTTCGCGCGCAGCACGTGTTCGCCTTCCTTGAACTCGCCGGCCTTCATGCGGCGGAACAGATCGAGGTTCTCCTCCACCGAACGTTCGCGGAACGGCGAGGGCGTGCCCACTTCGGTGGCCGAGCCGCGGCTCAGGCGCATTTCTTCGGCCGACTGACTATCCACATAGGCCTTGCCGCGCTGGATCAGCAGCTCGGCAAACTCGTAGAGTTTGTCGTAATAGTCGCTTGCGTAGTAGAGGTGTTCGTTGCCGTCCTTCTTCCAATCGAAACCGAGCCATTTCACGGCGTCGATGATCGATTCGACGTACTCGACACTTTCCTTTTCCGGATTGGTGTCGTCAAAACGCAGATGGCAAATGCCGCCGTAGCTGCTCGCTACGCCGAAGTTCAGGCAGATGCTTTTAGCGTGGCCGATGTGCAGATAGCCATTCGGTTCCGGCGGGAAACGCGTTTCCACGCGCTGGCCCCACTTGCCGGAGCGGTTGTCTTCGTCAATGGTGTTGCGAATGAAATTGGATGCCGCCGGCGCGTCGTTGCGTTCAGTATTCATGCGAAGAGGAGAAAGTCGGTCGAGGGCGCGCAATGCGCTCACTTATCTGTCAATTCTACCTGACAGCTTCCCTTCCGACAGACCGCATGCGGCTGAGTGCGGCTTCCAGCCAACGTTTCAGGGCTTTTTGCGCGCGGTTGCACGGTGTAACAGGAGGTAAATCGCTTTGTTTCCGCGTGAACGGCGACCTTAGGATGCGACCGTCGCGGCGCCGGACTGGCCGCCTTGCGGGATATGAAACTTGTCTGAAAGGAATTCATGATGAACAAGGCCTTTTACGTCGGGCTGAAACGGCTCGCGGGCGCAGCGGTGCTGGGCGCAGGCTGCGTGGCGGCGCTGGTGACGGCCACGCCGGCGCTGGCGAAAAGTGCGGAACCGAAGCCGGTTCTGGACGGCTCGGCTGCAGCGGTTCCCGATCAGTACAGCGCCAGCACTGCGCAGCAGATTTTTGCGCAGGGTGGAAATGCCGTGGACGCTGCGGTTGCGATTGCGTTCACTTTGGCCGTGACCGATCCCGACGCCGGCGGTCTTGGCGGCGGTGGATTCATGACGCTGTACGTCGGCGGCAAACCGTATTTCCTCGATTATCTTGAACGGGCGCCGCAGCGGGCGACGCGCGATATGTACCTCGACGACAAGGGCCATCCGGTTGCAGGCATGAGCACGGTGGGCTTTCGCGCGGTGGCCGTGCCGGGCACGGTTGATGGCTTGTGGGAGGCGCAGCGGCGCTTCGGCAAGCTGAAGTGGAAACAGGTGCTGGCACCGGCGATCCGCTATGCAACGGACGGCTTCAAGGTCGACTCGCGGCTCGCGAAGAGTCGCGCCGACGCCGCGCCGGCGTTTGCCGGCAAGACCGATTTCGACGCCTATTTCGCCAACCTGAAGGCGGGCGTCAATTTTCAGCAGCCCGAACTGGCCCAGACGCTTTCGCGGATTGCCAGTGACGGCGGTCGCGAATTCTATGAAGGTCAGACGGCCGATCTGGTGGTGAAGCAGATGCTTGGCCATGGCCTCCTCGGCAAACAGGATCTGCAGCAGTACAAGGCGGTCTGGCGCGAACCGCTCCGTGCCGACTGGAACGGGTATCAGATTGTCACCGCGCCGCCGCCCAGCTCGGGCGGTGTCGGGCTGATCCAGATGCTCAAGATGAAGGCCGATCTGAAGCAGAACTTCGACGGCCTTGCGCTGAATTCGGCGCCGTATATCCACCTGATCGCACAGATCGAGGACCGGGTGTTTGCCGACCGCGAGCAATACATGGACGATCCCTATGCGACGCCAGTACCGGTCGACAAGCTGCTTGACGATGCTTATCTTGCGCACCGTGCTGGCGAAGTGAGCGCCGATGAGGTGCCGGGCGCGGCGCCCGTGAAACCGGGTCTTGCTGGCGGGACGTTAGAAAAGCCGCAGACGACGCACTTCTCGGTGGTGGACAAATGGGGCAACGCGGTCTCGAACACCTATACGCTGAACGGCTCGTTCGGTTCCGGCGTGGTGGTGGATGGCGGCGGTTTCCTGCTCAACGATCAGATGGACGACTTCATCACCAGGCCCGCTGGCGTGTCGGCGAGCGCCGCGTCGCCAGTTACCGCTAGTGCTCCGTCGGCGGCGAGCGCGAGCATACCGGCATCCGCTAGCGATCCGACGGCCGGAAGCGGGACCGAGACGGCGGTCACGGAGCGGCCTGCTACGGTTGCCGACGGTCCGAACACGATCGCGGCTGGCCGTCGGCCCCTGTCGTCGATGACGCCCACCATCCTTTTGAAGGATGGCAAGGTGGCGCTCGTGATCGGCACACCGGGCGGCTCGCGGATCTTCACGACGATTTTCCAGGTGATGACGGATATTTACGACTTCGGCATGTCGCCGGCCGATGCGCAGGCCGCGATGCGCTTCCATCATCAATTGCTGCCGCAAAAGACCATCTACTGGGAGCCGTATCATCCCATTACTGGCGAACTGGCTGACCAGCTGAAGGCCAAGGGCTATACGCTCAGCGGCCAGTCGTTCAACGGCGATGTGCAGTTGATTCGCGTCGAAGGCACGACCCCACAACCGGCGGCCGACCCGCGCGGTGCAGGCGTAGGCGGGGTATTCCAGTAGGGCTCGCGGCTGGGGCTGGGCCGTGCGCCCCGTGCGCCGCCCGGCTCTCAGATCACCGCTTGCGCGCGCAACGCTGCAATCCGGTCCTCGTCATAGCCCAGCACGTCGCGCAGGACGGTCTCGGTATGCTCGCCGAGCGTGGGCGGGTGTGTCAGCGCCTGCGGTGGCGTGCCGCTCATGTTGATCGGATTGCGCACCAGCTTCACGTTGCCGCCGGACGGATGCGGCAGATCGACCCGCATGCCGCGCGCCACCACCTGCTCGTTCTCGAACACCTCGGCCAGATCGTTGATCGGACCGCATGGAACGCCGGCCGCCTCGAGCGCCGCAATCCATTGCTGCTTGCCGAGCGTGCGGACCATCTCCGCGAGGATCGGCACCAGCGTATCGCGATTGCGCACGCGCGCAGGGTTGGTGGCGAAGCGCTCGTCGTCGGCCAACTCTGCGCGGCCACCGGCTTCGACGAATTTGCGAAATTGCCCGTCGTTGCCGACCGCGACGATGATCCAGCCGTCGCTCGTCTGGAAGGTCTGGTAGGGCACGATGTTCGGATGCGCGTTGCCCCAGCGTGCCGGCGGCTGACCGCTCGCGAGGAAATTCGAGTTCATGTTCGCCAGCATCGCAACCTGTACGTCGAGCAGCGCCATGTCGATGTACTGGCCTTCGCCCGTGCGGTCGCGATGCGTGAGTGCGGTCAGCACGGCAACGGTCGAATACATGCCGGTCATCAGATCGGCGATCGCCACGCCGGCCTTTTGCGGACCGCCGCCCGGCAAGCCGTCGCGCTCGCCGGTGATGCTCATGAAACCGCCGATACCCTGCACGATGAAGTCATAGCCTGCCCGTTGCGCGTACGGACCGGTTTGACCGAAGCCGGTCACGGAGCAGTAGATGAGGTCCGGCTTGATTTCCTTCAGCGACGCGTAGTCGAGGCCGTATTTCTGCAACTGGCCGACCTTGTAGTTTTCCATCACCACGTCGCTCTGCGCGGCCAGTTCGCGAATGATGCGCTGCCCTTCGGGGGTGGCGATATCCACGGTCACCGAGCGCTTGTTGCGATTCGCCGCGAGGTAGTAGGCGGCCTCGTGAGTATCGGCGCCGTCTGGCGTTTTGAGGTATGGGGGCCCCCAGTGGCGGGTGTCGTCGCCGACCTCCGGGCGTTCGATCTTGATGACGTCCGCGCCGAAGTCGGCGAGCGTTTGCGCGCACCACGGGCCGGCGAGCACGCGAGTGAGGTCCAGCACGCGGATATGACTGAGAGCGCCCATATTGTGTCGATGTCTCCAGTGTCGGCCGGGGTTGGCGCTTCAGCGCTTGCTCCGGTCCCATGCAAAATTGTTGCGGTTGGCCAGACTGCGAAGCCGATGCGCCCGCAGTGGCGCGCTTGGGTGTCGATGCAATGGCATTGCAGCGTCGATGTCCGGAATCTTAAGCGATTCCCGCGTTCAGGCCCATTCGGCCGAATGGCATAGGTCGAACGACACGCCCCGAAACATGGCGCCCGCTGCCAAAACCTGGCCGAACGGCTAATCCTGCGCTCTGGCGGCGCTGCGCCGCCTCGCAAGGGCGCCGATCCCGTATAATCAGTCGTTTAAGCAACAATCGGTTGGCGCATTCCAGGTGTCTCTCCCGGATGTCGCCAGATCCAGTCAGGACCGTCCCCAGTACGCTATGAAAGCCGCCGAAATCCGCGAGAAATTCCTCAAGTTCTTCGAATCGAAGGGCCATACGATCGTTCGCTCGTCGAGCCTTGTGCCCGGCAACGACCCCACGCTGCTCTTCACCAATTCGGGGATGGTGCAGTTCAAAGACGTGTTCCTCGGCGCGGAATCGCGTCCGTACTCGCGCGCTACGACGGCGCAGCGCAGCGTGCGCGCGGGCGGCAAGCACAACGACCTCGAAAACGTCGGCTACACGGCCCGCCACCACACGTTCTTCGAGATGCTCGGCAACTTCTCGTTTGGCGACTACTTCAAGCGCGACGCAATCCACTACGCGTGGGAACTGCTGACAGGCGTGTACCAGCTGCCCAAAGACAAGCTCTGGGTCACCGTCTATCAGGAAGACGACGAGGCCTATGACATCTGGGCGAAGGAAGTGGGCGTGCCGACCGAGCGGATCATCCGCATTGGCGACAACAAGGGCGCGCGCTACGCGTCGGACAATTTCTGGCAGATGGCCGATGTTGGTCCCTGCGGCCCGTGCTCGGAAATCTTCTATGACCACGGCCCGGAAGTATGGGGCGGCCCGCCGGGATCGCCCGAGGAAGACGGCGACCGCTACATCGAGATCTGGAATCTCGTGTTCATGCAGTTCAGCCGTGACGCGCAAGGCACGCTGACGCCGCTGCCCAAGCAGTGCGTCGACACCGGCATGGGTCTCGAGCGGATCGCAGCCGTCCTGCAGCACGTGCACAGCAACTACGAGATCGACCTGTTCCAGGCGCTCATCAAGGCAGCGGGCCGCGAAACCGGTGTGGCCGATCTCACGAACAACTCGCTGAAGGTGATCGCCGATCACATCCGCGCGTGTTCGTTCCTGATCGTCGACGGCGTGATTCCGGGCAACGAAGGCCGCGGCTACGTGCTGCGCCGTATTGTGCGCCGCGCGATCCGTCATGGCTACAAGCTTGGCAAGAAGGGTTCGTTCTTCAATCGTCTGGTGCCGGATCTGGTCGCACAGATGGGCGAGGCTTACCCGGAACTGAAGGACGCAGAACAACGCGTGACCGACGTGCTGCGTCAGGAGGAAGAGCGCTTCTTCGAGACCATCGAGCACGGCATGTCGATCCTCGAAAGCGCACTGGCCGATCTGGACGCAAAGGGTGGCAAGACACTCGACGGCGAACTCGCATTCAAGCTGCACGACACCTACGGCTTCCCGCTCGACCTGACGGCAGACGTGTGCCGCGAACGCGAAGTGACGGTAGATGAAGCCGCGTTCGACGAAGCCATGGCCCGCCAGCGTGACCAGGCTCGCGCGGCCGGCAAGTTCAAGATGGCCCAGGGCCTCGAATATTCGGGCGCAAAAACCACGTTCCACGGCTACGAAGAAATCGTCTTCGACGACGCGAAGGTGATCGCGCTTTACGTGGATGGCGCATCGGTCAAGGAAGCGACTCAGGGCCAGCAGGCGGTGGTCGTGCTGGACCACACGCCGTTCTACGCGGAATCGGGCGGCCAGGTCGGCGACGCAGGCGTGCTGGCCAACGCGAGCGTGCGATTCGCGGTGGTGGACACGCTGAAGGTGCAAGCCGATGTGGTCGGCCATCACGGCACGCTCGAGCAGGGCACGCTGAAGGTTGGCGACGTCGTGAAGGCGGAAATCGACGCAGTGCGGCGCGCACGCACCGAGCGCAACCACTCGGCCACCCACCTGATGCACAAGGCGCTGCGCGAAGTACTGGGTACGCACGTGCAACAGAAGGGTTCACTCGTCGACGCCGACAAGACCCGCTTCGACTTCGCGCACAACGCGCCGATGACGGACGAACAGATCCGTCAGGTCGAAGCCATCGTCAATGCCGAATTACTGGCGAATGCGCCGGGCATCGTGCGCGTGATGCCGTTCGACGAAGCCGTGAAGGGCGGCGCCATGGCGCTGTTCGGCGAGAAGTACGGCGACGAAGTGCGTGTGCTGGACCTTGGCTTCTCGCGCGAGCTGTGCGGCGGGACGCACGTGCAACGCACTGGAGATATCGGCTTCTTCAAGATCGTGATGGAAGGTGGCGTTGCGGCTGGTATCCGTCGCGTGGAAGCGATCACCGGCGACAACGCGGTGCGCTACGTGCAGGAACTCGACGCTCGCATCAATTCGGCCGCAGCTGCGCTGAAAGCGCAGCCTGCGGAGCTCACGCAACGGATCGTTCAGGTGCAGGACCAGGTGAAGGCGCTGGAGAAGGAACTCGGCGCGCTCAAGTCGAAGATGGCTTCGAGCCAGGGCGACGAACTGGTTAGCCAGGCAATTGAAGTCGCGGGTGTGCACGTGCTGGCCGCGACCCTCGACGGTGCGGACGTCAAGACGCTGCGCGAAACGGTCGACAAGCTGAAGGACAAGCTGAAGAGCGCGGCTATCGTGCTGGCTTCGGTGGAAGGCGGCAAGGTCAGCCTGATCGCTGGCGTGACGGCGGACGCGAGCAAGAAGGTGAAGGCCGGCGAACTCGTCAACTTCGTGGCGCAGCAGGTGGGCGGCAAAGGCGGTGGCCGTCCCGATATGGCGCAGGCGGGCGGCACCGAGCCGGCGAATCTGCCGGCAGCGTTGGCCGGCGTGAAGGGCTGGGTGGAAGCCCAGTTGTAAGCGCTGATTTAAGCCATCCGGAGCAAGCCAGCGGGAGCGCCCGTGTGTGTGGCTGTAGCTCCGAAACAAAAGAGCCGCGAGCGTAAAAACTCGCGGCTCTTTTGTTTTCCGTGCGGTGACGGAGTGGGCGCGGTGCAGTGGACGTAGTCGTAGCCATGACACCAGGCGTTGCAACCCGACCATCGCTCCAGCGGTCAGGCCGCCGTCGGCAACCCTACCTCGACTTGTCCACCCACTGGCTCCGCCAGATTGCTGCTGGCCAGCAAGGTCTCGCGCAGCGCTTTGAGCGCAGACGAGAAATGCCCGCGTCGCCAGACGAGCAGCGTATCAACGATGCCCAGGTCGTCGAGCGAATGAACCGCGATGTTGTTCATATCGTGCTGCAGGTCGAGCACCGAGCGTGGCGCGACAGCTACGCCCGCGCCCGCCGCTACACACGCGACGATCGCATGATAGGAACCGAGCTCCAGCACCCGCGCCGGGCGGATGCCATGCTCCATGTACCACTTCTCGACATAGCTGCGATACGCGCAGCCGCGCTCGAATGCAATCAGCGTCGACAGCGCGATGTCGCGTCCCTCGCGAATCGGCCGATGGCCGCGCGGCGTCAGCATCACCAGTTCTTCGCGAAACACCGGCACGGATTCGAATAACTCGCCATCCCAGCCGGGGGCGAGCGGGGTGGCGATCAACGCGGCGTCCACTTCGAAAGCCCGCACCCGCTCGATCAAACGACCGCTCGTCCCGGTTTCCAGTTCAAGCCCGACCTCCGGCCAGCGCTGGTGATATTGCGCGAGCAGCTCCGGCAGACGGCTTGCCGCCGCGCTTTCCATGGTGCCCAGCCGCAGCCGGCCGCTCGGATGATCTTCGCGTAGCGCCTGACGTGCTTCGTCGGCGAGTGCCAGCAGCCGTTCGGCATAGGGCAGCAGGGTTTCACCGGCGGGCGTCAGCACCAGCCTGCGGCCGTCGCGGATGAACAGTTCGGTGCCGAGCTGCTCTTCGAGTTGCTTGATGCGGGTGGTCACGTTCGACTGCACCCGGTTGAGCTTCGCGGCAGCGCGCGTGACGCCGTTCTCGCGCACTACGGCGCGAAAAATGGTCAGTGCGGCCAGATCCATGGTTCTCTCCAAGAGATCATTGGTATCTATATTATTCATTTTTTGTGATTGAAGCGTCAAGCTATGATGGGTTCAAGGCGCTGGTGCATCGCATTTGTTGCGCCCGGCCCCGCAATCTGGCCGCGTTTGACCCCTTTCGAAGTCAGCCACATGGACAATCTCGCCTCAACTCGCCCACTCGTCGCGTCGGCCGGATCTCACCCGGCCCGCGAGGCCGCAATCGCCTGCATGGTCGTGTTGGCGGTGGCGCTCGGTATTGGCCGCTTTGCCTTTACGCCGCTCTTGCCGCTGATGCTGCATGGCGGCGGACTCGACATCCGTCACGGCGGCTGGCTTGCGTCGTGCAATTACGCCGGCTACTTTGCCGGTGCGCTCGCCTGCGCGGCGCTGCGCGTCGAACCGGCGCGGATGGTGCGCGTGGGGCTCGCCTTGACCGTGCTGCTGACCCTGGCGATGGGCCTGACTAGCCACTTCTGGGTCTGGGCAATCGTGCGCTTCGCTGCCGGCGCGGTCAGCGCGTGGACCTTTGTGTTCGCGTCGCAATGGGGATTGCGGCGGCTCGCCGAACTGGGCGCACATGGGTGGGGCGGAGTGATCTACACGGGGCCCGGGTTTGGAATCATTGCGACCGGGTTGTTCGTGAGTGCTGCGGGACGCCTCGGGGCCACGGTGGGTTGGCTGGGATTTGGGATCGCGGCAGCGGTGCTGTCCGCGCTGGTCTGGCGGGTGTTTGTTGCTGTGCCCACCGGGCCGGGCGCGGCGGTATCTGCAGCCGGCAATGGCGGAAACGACGCTAGTCACCCAACCCATTCGACTTCGCCCACAGCCTCTGCAACGACCTCCTCGACTAATCCCCCGCATCGTGCCGACGCCTTCTGGCTAGTCGTGCTGTACGGCGTGCCGGGCTTCGGCTACATCATCACGGCGACCTTTCTGCCGGTGATCGCCCATCATGCGCTGCCCGGCTCCGCCTGGCCCGATCTGTTCTGGCCGATGTTCGGCCTCGCGCTGATCGCGGGCGCACTGGGCGCCGCGCGTCTGCCGCACCACTGGGACAATCGGACCCTGCTGGCCGCCTGTTACGTCCTGCAGGCGGCGGGCGTGGCCCTCGGCATTGTCTGGCCGACGGCCGGCGGCTTCGGGCTCGGTAGTATGTTAATCGGGCTGCCGTTCACCGCCATCACCCTGTTTGCGATGCGCGAGGCGCGCCGCCTGCGTGGCGATCACGCGGCCGGCCTGATGGGCTACGCGACTGCGGCCTACGGCGTCGGACAGATCATCGGGCCGCTGGTGGCGGCCCCAATCGCCGTCCATACCGGGTCATTCTCCCTTGCGTTGTGGCTGGCGGCAGGCGCTCTGCTGCTCGGCGCGCTCGGACTGATGTGGGTGGCTTACCGGCCAAACAGGCCAAACAGGCCAAACGGACCAAACAGGTCGCAGCAGGCGTAGCCGACGCATCCGCCACCGCCACCGCCACCGCCACCGCCACCGCCTCGCTAAAGCATCCCGTAATCTGACTGGCGAAAAACAATTTACTGGCTGGCGCACTAAAATGACCGCTTTCCGGTCATCTCTCCAGCGTCCGTCGCCGGGCGCGTCGCCAGCCATGCAACATTTCGCCTCCGATAACTACGCGGGTATCTGTCCCGAAGCGCTCAATGCGCTGATCGCCGCCAACAATAGCGGCCACGAACCCGCGTACGGCGACGACTCCTGGACCCAGCGGGTCTGTGACCGCTTGCGTGACCTGTTCCAGACCGACTGCGAAGCGTTCTTCGTCTTCAACGGCACCGCGGCCAATTCGCTCGCGCTCGCTTCGCTGTGCCAGTCGTATCACTCGGTGATCTGCCATGAACTGGCGCATATCGAAACCGACGAGTGCGGCGGCCCGGAATTCTTCTCGAACGGCTCGAAACTGCTGACCGCGCCGGGAGTTGGCGGCAAGCTGACGCCCGATGCAATCGAAGCCGTCGTGACGCGCCGTGCCGATATCCACTATCCGAAGCCGAAGGTCGTGACGCTCACGCAATCCACCGAAGTGGGCACCGTCTATAGCGTCGAAGAAGTGCGCGCGATTGCCGCGATTGCCAAGCGTCGTCACCTGAAGGTTCATATGGATGGTGCGCGCTTCGCCAACGCAGTGGCCGCGCTCGACGTGCATCCATCCGAGATCACGTGGCGCGCGGGCGTCGACGTGCTGTGCTTCGGCGGCACGAAGAACGGCTTGCCGGTCGGCGAGGTGGTGGTGTTCTTCGACCGCGCGCTCGCTGACGATTTCGCGTATCGCCTCAAGCAAGCCGGACAACTCGCCTCGAAGATGCGCTTCATCTCCGCGCCCTGGCTGGGCCTGCTCGACGGCGATGTGTGGCTGCGTAACGCGCGCCACGCGAACGCGATGGCGAAATTGCTGGAAACCCGCCTCGCCGAGATTCCTGGCGTGAGCATCATGTTCCCGACTGAATCGAACGCGGTGTTCGCGCAGTTGCCCGCGCCGGTCGCGAAGGCGATGCGCTCGCACGGCTGGAAGTTCTACGAATTCATCGGCGCGGGTGGCTGCCGGCTGATGTGCGCGTGGGATACCCAACCCGACACCGTCGAGCGCTTTGCGGCCCAGGTGCGCGAACTCTGCGCCGCGTGAGCGCCCGAAGAATGCCGCGAGAAATCCACATAACCGCTGTGTGGTTGCGCCGCGCGTTGGGCGGCTTGACCATCGGCGATGTGTGCGCTGAATCAGCACAACCCAATACCATTCCGACCTATCCAGAGACGATTTCCCACCATGAGCGACTACCGATTTTGTCCCCGTTGCGCTGCGCCTCTCGTCGAGCGCACTGACGCCGAGCACGAGGGCGGCCGTGAGCGTCAGGTTTGCCCCGACGAAACATGCGGCTATGTGCACTGGAACAATCCGCTGCCCGTGGTGGCCGCTATCGTGGAGTACGAAGGCAAGATCCTGCTCGCGCGCAATGCTGCGTGGCCTGAAGGGATGTTCGCGCTGATCACCGGTTTTCTGGAAAACGGCGAAACGCCGGAGGAGGGCATTGCGCGCGAAGTCCGCGAAGAGACTTCGCTGCAGGCCGAGACGGTCGAACTGGTCGGCGTCTACGAATTCATGCGCAAGAACGAACTGATCATCGCCTATTACGTGCGGGCTTACGGCACGATCGCGTTGTCGCCCGAATTGCTCGAATACCGGCTCGTCGAACCGGCCAGATTGCGGCCGTGGCGCGCGGGCACCGGACAGGCGCTCGGCGAGTGGATGCGCCGTCGCGGTCTGCCGTTCGAGTTCGTCGAGCGGCCCGGACAATAGCAGCAAACGCTCGCTCGCGTTCGCGAGACTTCCTTCTCCAACAACCATCTACGTACTGCTTACGATGAACAAACCCGTTCCCGCCGCGCGTGCGGCTTTCCGTCACTTCTTGCCGATCACGACTCGCTGGATGGACAACGATGTCTACGGCCATGTGAACAATGTCGTCTATTACAGCTATTTCGACACGGTTGTGAATGAGTATCTGATTCGCGCTGGTGTGCTCGATGTCGAGCACGGCGAAACAATTGGCCTGGTGGTCGAAACGCAGTGCAACTACTTCGCGCCGCTGGTGTTTCCGGAGCGTGTCGAAGCCGGCCTGCGGGTGATCCGTCTCGGCTCGACGAGCGTGCGTTACGAGGTGGGTCTGTTCAAGGAAGGTGATGCACAGGCTGCTGCGCAAGGTCACTTTGTGCACGTCTATGTAGATCGTGCGACGCGGCGGCCGGTCGAGCTGCCTGCAGCGCTACGTGCGGCGCTTGAGCCGCTTGTGGTCGTGACGGCCTAGTCTTTTTCGCTTCTGTTGCGCAACGCGACTTGTCTTTACGCCTGTTTTGTCTATCGACGGGCAATCCTCCCTGTTTGAATCCGGATTTCAAAAATCTCTCTGCGCCAGCGCTCATAAGGCTCGGCGCGGAGATGGGTTGGCGATTCAAACGCTTGATCGTTTGGTGAGCGTCCTCCAGAAATCTTGTCGGCAATACGAGGACAAATACAGACAATCAGGTAATAGAGGCAAGCGGGGCGATTGGTGTTTTCAGGCCGCCCCGGCCGTTGCCATAGACAAACCTGTGCAGCGCCCGCGATCACGTGCAGCAGTCGCAGGAGGGAGGGGACATCATGAGAAATGCAGAGGCAAAGGCCGGCGTGCAACCGAACGGACTCATGTCGACGCGCGTCGTCGTGCGCACGCTTAGATGGCTCGCTATGGCGATTGCGGCGGCCGCACGAGGCGTGCGGATCTTGGCGGCCCCGACTCACGCTCGCCGACGGAGGACCCGGTATATCAAGGCCCGACCCACGTACCGGCAACGCGCTCAGCCAGCCTGGTGCGCGCGCGTGGCTCCGGGAGCCGTACTGGTCACCATGGCGTTGGCTGTCTCAGCCTGTGCGGATGCCAGTTCTACAGACGCCTCGGCGACGCACGCTTCAGAGAACACTGCGTCTGCGTCTGCGCAGGCGCCCGGCGGCGCATCTTCCACGCGTCCCGCGCTGGAAATCGCCAAGCAACGCCAGCTCGCCGACGAGCAGCGTATTGCCGACCGCCTGCCAACGGCCAGTGGCATGACCGAACGGCGTGTTCGTCCATTGACGCTACGTGACTCCGGCATCGACGGTTCGATGATGTTCGCTCGCGACGTGGATTTTCGCGTGACCGGCGATATCGGTTTCATGATCCACAGCATGGCGGCCACACTTACGCCGACGCATGCCGGTGCGCCGATTGTGTTCGACGATCCGACCAGCGTGACGATCGACGTCCACCGTGGCGACGTCACACTCGACAGCAACAAGCTCACGGCGATCTTCAACCGCTATCTGTTCCAGTACCAGGGCTCGCCTCTGCGCAATATGCACGTCGTGCCGCAGGACGGCGGCTCATTGCGCATCACGGGCGAAATGCATCGCGACAGCTGGGTGCCGATCGTCCTCAGCGGCACACTCTCTATGCGCAACGCCGACGAGCTCGTGTTCCGTGCAGACCACGTCGAAGTCGCCGGCGTGGGCGCGGACAGGCTGATGCAGGCAGCACATGTGAAGATGGCCGACCTGCTGAAAGTGGATACACCGATTGCGCGTCTGGAAGGGGACGACGTGGTCATGCAGGTGGAAAAACTCACGCCGCCACCAGCACTGCACATGACGATCACGCAGATCGACACGTCGTCGGCGGGCGTGCACTTCACGCTTGACGATCACACGTTGCACGATATTGCATGGCCCGCGACGATGCCGCCACGCGGCATGCTGGTGGAGGGGGGCGACGTCAAGTTCATGCGTTCGATGCCAATGAACATCGACATGGCGCTGACACCGGTCGATGCCAAGGCGCCGTTTGTACTCGACCTGTACCACTACCGCGAGCAGATGGCGGCGGGCTACTTCACTTTCGACGAGGCCGGCGCGCTGGATGTGCATCTGCCCTCATTCGACACACTGGCGGGCGCCTCGCACGACGTCCCACAAGAGACCGGTAGCGCAAGCGCACGCTTTAACGACAGCTTTATCCGCGCCCAACAGGCATCGCTTGCGGCCGCGCGACTGCAATGGCAGAGTGTGCCACCCGATTTGCGCACTGCTGCGCAGGCGCGAGCGATCCCGGTCGGAACCCGTGCCGCGTTTTCCGGCGCGAACGCGCTCACGCCGGGCTCGGCGATCACGGACGAGCGGCACTCATCGGGACCGGCACCACTGATTCATATGGAAAACGTAGATTTCTTCGTCTCGGGACGAATCGGTTTTCACGTGCGTTCTCTCGACGCGCAGATGGTGCCGAAGAAGCCAGGACAGCCAGTTGATCTGGACGACCCGGAGCAGTATGACATTCACATCATAGGTGGCGAGGTGGTGGAGCCGTGGCCTGCCATGGCGGCACTGTTCAACGATTACCTGCTGGATTACGAACCACGTTCGCTGAACGATCTGCAGTTGACACCGGAGAACGGGGCGCTGCAGGTTACAGGCGGCATCAAGTTATGGAATCACTTCCCGGGCGCATGGTTGCCTACGACGATGAGCGGGACGATTGTCGCGCGGGATGAACGGCATCTGGTGTACGCACCGACGTCCGTCAAGGTGCTAGGAGTGCCGCAGGCGGGGTTGTTGCGGGCGCTGGATATTCCGTTAGCCTCGTTGACACCGTTTGTGCGCAAGGGAGTGGCGTTACAGGGCAACGAACTGGTATTCGATCAGTACACGGTGTTTCCGCCACCGGTGTTGCAGGGTCATCTGGCGAGCGCGACTGTGACGGATGAGGGTTTAGTGTTGAAGTTTCAGCGCGAGAGCGGGGCGGTGGTGGCGAGGCCGCCTGCTGGGGCTGGCGGGAGTTTTGTGTGGATTCAGTCTGGCGACATCAAGATGTTTGATTCGTTGGTCACGAATGGCCGGACCTTGATACGGGATAGTTCGGTGCCTGGCGCTATGCGGTTTGATCTTTATGGGTATCGGCGGGGTGTTGCCAATGGCGTTGTGCGGATGGGTGAGGACGGGGGATTAGTCGTTGATCTGGCACGGAGAAAATAACGTCTTCCTTGGCAAACCCATCCGCCGCGCACGTAGTGCGCGGCGACCCGAAGGTGGTCCCTGTGGGACAAAGAAAGTAAGTGCCGCTCCGCACAGGCAAACCAAACCCTAGTCCTTATTGATAATCCACTCATGCGCCGGATCATTCTTGAAATGCCAGGTCCGCTTCTCCCCAGCCATAACATTCAAGTAGTACGAATCATACCCATAGGGAACAACAACAGGATGATAGCCACGTGGAACCATAACAACATCATGATCCTCAACAGCCATCGACTCGTCGATATCCCTTGAATCGGTATACACGCGCTGAAAAGCAAACCCCTGCTTAGGCTCCAGCCGATGATAATAAGTCTCTTCGAGCGAGCTCTCGAGCGGCACATTATCGGTGTCATGCTTGTGCGGCGGATAACTCGAAGCATGTCCGCCAGGCGTCCTGACCTCCACCACCAGCAAAGACTCCGCGGCCTCAGTCTGCGGCAGGATATCGCATACATACCGCGTATTGAGTCCCTTGCCGCGCGTTGAACGCTTCATCTGCGAAGGCTCGATCAACCGTGCCGGCAACTCTCCCTTGGCAGGCGCGCTAGCCACGCCCACCTCCGCATCGCGTACCGCTCTCACCGTGGCGCGCGCACCCGGCGGCAAGTACACCGCATACGGCGCTGCGTCCTCAAACACGCTGTCGCGCGAGCCAAGAGCGCTCCACTTCTGATCTCCGGTCTCCACATCCACCGAGCCTGCCAACACGACAATACACACCTCGCGGCCCGGTTCGAACACGTGCACGACCTCGTTCGCGTTCATCCGGTACGCCGCAAAACCCACGTAACGCCATGCCGCCGTCTCCGGTGTCACCCGCGCGATTGTCTGGCCCTCGCGCTGTGCCTTTACGAGCAAACTCATGCTGCCTCCTTCGTGGCAGAAGTACCGGCTTCGAGCGGTGCATCCACCAGCGACCGCAATGTCAGGTACCCCTTCTCCGCATACGCATACGACGGTGCAATCACCGGATCCTGTTCGGCTTCGACCACCAGCCAGCCGCGATAACCATGCCGCTTCAGGCGTTCGATGATCGCGGGGAAATCAACCGTGCCGTCTCCCGGGACCGTGAACGCTCCTGCGATCACGGCGTCCAGAAAACTCCAGTTGCGATTGCGCGCCAGTTTCATCACCGCCGGCCGCACGTCCTTGCAATGGACGTGACACACCCGCCCAATATGCTTGTCCAGCACCGTGACCGGGTCGCCGCCGGCAAATGTAATATGTCCCGCGTCAAACAGCAGCCCGACGGCGTCGCTCGTGCGCGACATCAGGTTGTCGACATCGGCAGGCGTCTCTACGTACGCACCCATGTGATGGTGGTAAGCAAGCCGCACGCCGCGGCTTAGCGTATAGCGCGCGAATTCGTCCAGGCGCGCGGCGTAGGCGTCCCACTGCGCGTCGCTAAAGAAGCGCGGTCGCTGATAGAGCGGTTGGGGTGCGCCCTGGATCGAATCGGCCACCTCGCCATACACCATCACTGTGGAACCGTTGCGCGCCAGCAGTTCCAGATGCGCGTCCACAGAAGCGATTTCTTCTTCGACGCTGCGTCGTGCGAGTCGTCCCGAGTACCAGCCGGATACCAATGCCAGGTCGTATTGCGCGAGCAGCGCTTTCAAGGCCTCTGGTTCGCGCGGGAACTTGTTACCAAGCTCGAATCCGTCATAGCCGATCGCGCGTCCTTCGGTTAGCGCAACCTCGAGCGGTGTTTCGCCGCCCAGCGACGGCAGGTCGTCGTTCATCCACGACAGCGGGTTGATGCCGATTCGTACTTCGAACTGAGTCATGCCAGTGTCCTCAATCGTTTTTGGTGTCGCCGGCGGACTTGGCGCGCTCGGCAATCTGGGCTTCATATTGCGCACGCGCTGCGCGCACGCCTTCGCGTTCGGACACTTCCGGCACGGCCACCTCCCACCACCAGCCGCCGTCGTCGGTGGTGCGCGCCGCGTCGGTGTCGATGCTGATCAGGTACGTGCGGTCGGCAGCTCGCGCACGTTGCAGCGCCGCTTCAAGCTCGGCGATGTTCGCGACGTGTTCGGCTTGCGCACCGAGCGCGCGTGCATGTGCGGCGAAATCGACCGGCGGTGCGCCCAGCGGACCCTGTTCGCAATCGTCGAACATATTGTTAAACGGTGCGCCGCCGCAGGCCTGCTGCAGCCGATTGATACACCCGTAGCCGCGATTGTCGAGCACGACGATGATCAGCTTCGCGCCGAGCATGACCGAGGTCGCGATCTCGCTGTTCATCATCAGGTAGCTGCCGTCACCCACCATCACGATGACGTCACGCTCGGGCCGGGCGAGTTTCGCACCGAGGCCGCCGGCAATCTCGTAGCCCATGCACGAATAGCCATATTCGACGTGATACGCGCCGGGACGGCCCGCGCGCCAGAGCTTGTGCAACTCGGCCGGCAACGTGCCTGCTGCACACACGACGATATCGTCTACGGCGGACCTGGCGCTCGAGCGCTGCACGGCGCCGATCACATCCGCGTCATACGGCAACACGGTTTCGTGCTGCGGCGCATGCGTCAGCATACCGACCGCGTCGCGCCAGCCCGCTGCGAGTTTTTGTGCCCGCGCGGTCCATGCACGGTCGGCATGCCAGTTGCCGAGTTCTGCGGAGAGTGCCTCTAGCGCGCGGCGCGCATCTGCCTGCACTACGAATCCACCATGTTTAAGGCCATCGAACGCGTTTGCGTTGATGCCGATCACGTCGGCCTGGGTGAATAGCGTGTTCGAGCCGGTTGTGAAATCCTGCAGACGCGTGCCAATCGCCAGCACGCAGTCGGCGTCGTGTGCGAGTGCATTCGCTGCGGGCGAACCGGTTACGCCGAGCGCCCCCGTGTTGAGCGGATCGTTCCATGCCAGCGAACCTTTGCCGGCCTGCGTTTCTGCAACGGGGATGCCGTGTGCACTGGCGAACGCATGCAATGCATCAGCCGCGTGGCCATACAGCACGCCGCCACCGGCGACGATCATCGGCCGCTCCGCGCGCCGCAGGCGCTCGATTGCAGCGCTGATTTCTTCTGCGATCGGCGCAGGTGTATGGAAGTTGACCACGCGTGGTTCGAAGAAGTTGGCCGGAAAATCCCAGGCGGTGGCCTGCACGTCCTGTGGCAGCGCGAGCGTGACAGGGCCGCACAACGCGGCATCGGTCAACACGCGCAGCGCACGGGGCAGAGCCGTCAGCAACTGCGCCGGATGCACGATCCGGTCGAAGTAGCGCGACACGGGTTTGAACGCGTCGTTGGCCGAGATGCCGCCGTCCTGGAAGTCCTCGACCTGTTGCAAGACCGGATCGGGCTCGCGCGAGATGAACACGTCGCCGGGCAACAGGAGGACCGGCAAACGGTTCACGTGCGCGAGCGCCGCAGCGGTCAGCAGATTCGTCGCGCCGGGTCCGATCGAAGTCGTGACCGCCATCATCCGGCGCCGGAAATGGGCCTTCGCGTAGGCGATCGCGCTGTGGGCCATCGCCTGCTCGTTGTGCGCGCGCAGCGTCGGCAATTCATGACGATGCTGGTACAGCGCTTCGCCTATTCCCGCGACATTGCCGTGGCCGAAGATCGCGAATACGCCGCCGAATAGCGGCTCGGTACCGCTACCGTCCTCGGTCGTCACGCGCTGCGCGGCCAGATAGCGGACCAGTGCCTGCGCGGTGGTAAGACGCACCGTGCCGGAGGCCGGCGCAGGCGCTGCCGTCCCGGACGCCTGCGGATCGTGATGCAAGATGCGCTGGTTCATGCAGCCTGCTCCTGGTGAACGTGATGTGGCTTAGTGCCGTGCGTAGCCGGATTGCCGCGCGTTGCGCGCCACGAAGCGATCAGCGCTTCAAACGTCTGTCGCACACGTGCGATGAGTTCGTCGTCGCGGATCGTCCCTGCGAGCCAGGCGTGGCTAGGCTCGTGGAAGATGGTCCGGCCAACGGTGAAGCCGCGGCAGGTCGCCGATTGCGCGGCAGCACGGAAGCCTTCGTTCAACTGTTCAACCGCCGCCGACAGTCCCAGCAATACTACGCCACGGCAGTACGGATCGCGTTCGGCGATCAGCGCGTCGATTGCCTGCCATTGCGCAGCTTCCATGGGCTCGAGCTTCCACCACTCCGGATAGATGCCGATGTTGTACAAGCGTTTCAATGCGCGATACACGGTGTCGGATCCGCACGGCAAATGCGCGTGCTTCGGCGGAATCACTTCGAGCAGCAGTTCATGGCCGCTCGCCTGGGTGGCATCGTAGAGCGCGCGCAATTGTGCTTCCTGTTCGAGCCGTTGTTCGATCGGCTCGTCGGGATGGTATTGCACGAGGCACTTCACCACATGCTCCTGCGGCCACGCAATCAGCGTGGTGCCGATGGAACGCCCGTGATCGAACACCAGCGGTACCGAACCCGGCAGTTCCACCGGTCGGCCGATCCACCAGCCGCGGCCCGTGGCGTCGTTCAACGCATCCTGGCCATAGCGGTCGTCGATCAGTACACCGATGCGTCCTTGCAGGCCGAGTGCGCTTTCGGTTTGCGCAACCGCCTCGACAAAGAGGCTCTTCAACCTCGCGATGCGTGCTTCGTCCGCGCCGGTCTGCTGGGCCAGATCGAAGAACTGGTTGCGGTGATCGAAGGCGAAACCGAGCACTTCGTCCCATTGCTTGCGGGCAGGGGAAACGCGGTGCAGCCGCGCGAGTTTCGCATCGCGATCCGGGCGGCGCATACGTTGCGGATCGGCCTTGGCCTCGCTCAGGAAGTACTCGAGCTCCGCGGGCGTCGGCATGGCCGGGGCGCACCCATGCCGAGAGACGACGAGCGCACCGCTCGCGTTCGCTGCACGCGCGCAAGCCTCGAGCGGCTGATCGCGTAGCCACCCAGACAAAAAGCCGGAGGCAAATGCATCGCCCGCGCCGAGCACATTCAATACTTCGACTTCGACACCACCGTGAATCGGCGCGTCGTCGAGCGAGGCCGGCACATCGCCGTCGATGATCTGGCAACCCAGCGGACCGCGTTTGACGACCAGAGTGGCCGGCGTCACCGCGCGAACCATCGCGAGCGCTTCGATCAGTTCATGCTTGCCGCCGGCAATGCGAAACTCTTCTTCGGTGCCGATCACCAGATCCATCAATGGCAGGATGCGCTGGATGTGCGCAGTGACGTCCTCACTGGCAACAAAGCGGGTTTCACCGTCGGCCTTGCCCGTGAGTCCCCACAGCACGGGGCGGTAGTCGATATCGAGCACCGTGCGCACGCCGTTGCGGCGGGCGTAATCGAGCGCCCTGCGGCTGGTGCGGTTCACCTGTTCGGTGGAAAAGTGGGTGCCAGTAATCAGCAGTGCTTTGGACGAGGCGATGTACGCCTCGTCGAAGTCCGCTTCGTCCACTGCCATATCGGCGCAGTTTTCGCGGTAGAAAATCAGCGGGAAGGTATCGCGATCCTTGAGACCGAGCAGCACGAGCGCAGTCAGGCGCTCATGATCGACGCGCACGTGGCTGACGTCGCAACCTTCCTTGGTGAGCGTTTCGGTGAGGAAGCGTCCCGGATGGTCGTTGCCGACACGCGCGAGCATCGATGACGCGAGCCCAAGCCGGGCGCAGCCGAAAGCGATATTGGCCGACGAGCCGCCGAGATACTTCGCGAAGCTCGTGACGTCTTCGAGCCGCGCGCCGACCTGTTGCGCGTAGAGATCCATCCCGAGGCGGCCGAGACAGATGATGTCGCGGCTGCGGCCCTGCGCAAAGCGGCTGGTGGTGCTGGCAACGGACGGCGTGGTTGTGCTGGTAAGAGCCATGGAATTTCCTGTATGTCCTGGTGCTTGACTGACGACGCGGGCCACACGACGTTGGCACGAAACGAGCGCCGCGTCGAAGGCGTGGCGCAATCAGATCGTCGCGCCTTCGAGTTCACCGATCATCTTCTGCATTTCGGCGCCGCCGGCCATCATGTCGAGTACTTCGTCCTTGCTGATGGTGTCCTTGGTGAAGGTCCCAAGCGACTTGCCGCGATTGAGCAGCGTGAACGAATCGCCGATCGGATAGGCGTGGTGTACGTTGTGCGTGATGAAGATGACCGAGATGCCTTTGGCCCGCGCGGTGTGGATCAGCTTCAGCACATTGAAGCTCTGCTTCACGCCGAGTGCTGCCGTCGGTTCGTCGAGAATCAGCACCCGCGCGCCGAAGTGAATGGCCCGTGCGATAGCGAGACACTGCTTCTCGCCGCCCGACATCGTGCCGATCGGTTGATGTGGGTCGCGCACGTTGATGCCCATTTCGGCGAGCTTGTCACGCGAGGCTGTCGCACAATGGTCGAGATCCATCACGTTGATAAAGCCGAACAGTTTTTTCTGCGGCTCGCGTCCCATGAAGAAGTTGCGCGCCACGGAAAGCAACGGCACCAGCGCGAGATCCTGATAGACGGTCGCAATGCCGAGATCGAGCGCGTCTTTGGGCGAGGTGAAACGCACCGGCTTGCCGTCGACAAGGTAGGTGCCTTCGCTCGGCTGATGCACGCCGGCCAGCGTCTTGATCAGGGTGGATTTGCCTGCGCCGTTGTCGCCGAGCAGGCAATGCACTTCGCCTCGTTTGAGCCGGATCGTGATGTCCTTCAATGCAATCACGTTACCGAAATAACGGCTGACGTTTTCGAGCGAGAGAATGTAGTCGCCCGTGGCCGGCTGCACGGCGGCTGCTGTCGTATTCTGGGTGGTATCCATCGTGAACTCCTCGTTTAGCGGGATGCCGCGACGCGGCTGCGCACGTAGTGGTTAAACAGCACCGCGAACAGCAGCATTGCGCCGAGGAACACGCGGAACCAGTCCGAATCGATGTTCGTGTAGGTGATGCCGATCTGCACGACGCCGAAGATCAGTGCACCAAACGATGCGCCCACCACCGAACCGTAGCCGCCGGTCAGCAGGCTGCCGCCGATCACCGCGGCGATGATGGCCTCGAATTCCGCCTGCAGGCCGCGGTCGGCTGCCGCCGAACCGATATCGCACACTTGCAGCACGGAATAGAGGCAAGAGCAGAAGGCAGTCAGGACGAACAGCGAGATCTTCACACGGCGTACCGGCACACCGACGTTCTTGGCCGCATTGGCGTCGCCGCCCACAGCGAAAATCCAGTTGCCGAATTGCGTCTTGGCGAGGACGAATGCGCAAACCGCGGCAAGTGCGAACCACCACAGAATGACTTTCGGAATCCCAGGGACGAGCGGCAGGCCGTTGTCGAGCATCTTCACGAGACCGATGTGTCCGAGCCAGGTAAACACGCCCTTGAAGGCGACGCCCTGGAACAGCGTATGCGCGATCCAGTCATGCGAGGCGACGTCGCCCACGCCGGAGATGATGGTGCGGTCGGCAAACATCACCGAGAGGGCGAGCGTGAGGCCGCGCAGGATAAACAGGAAGGCCAGCGTCACGATGAAGGAAGGCAGCCGCGTGCGCATCACGAGGTAGCCGTTCAGCGCGCCGAGCAGCATCGAACCGGCGAACGCGAACACGATCGACAGCGCAATCGGCCAGTGAAAATACATCGTAGGCAACGCGACCATCATGCCGGAGAAGCCGATCATCGAGCCGATCGAAAGATCGAACTCGCCGGCAATCATCAGCAGACAGGCGCCGACTGCGATGATCCCAAGATAGGCGGCAACCTGCGACCAGTTCATCACACCGTCGAGGTTGAACATGCCGGAGTTGCCGGCGGCAAGCCCGAACACCAGGAACACCATGACGGTGCCGGCGAGGGCGGCAAATTCAGGGCGGCTCAACAGATGTTTGAACCACGATTCGCGACGCACGCGTTCATCGGCTGAAGCGGTCCCGGCTGCTGCTGCGGCAGCGTCCTGCTCGGGACGGGGATGTTTGGCGTGGAAGGGGTTGGCGACGCCCATTGAAGCTCTCCTTGATGCGCCAGCGGATCGCGTCGTGGCGACGCGTCGCTTGAAGGCGCTGAATGCAAGTGAAGTGCAAGTGAAACCTTGCGAAGGGGAGCGCGTGCGGCCGGGCCAGTGGCGGCTGGCGGCACGCGCTTTCTTCATGCCTGCTGGGACGGTTTCCCGTGCCCGAACTCAATCAAACCTTGCTTAGCGGTACTGACCTGCGTACTTGATTACCTTGTCGATGTTTTCCTTCGTAATGAAGCCCGGACCAGAGCCAATGTTGCGCGGACCGTAGGAGGGGGCGAGACCATAGGTCGACAGACGAGCCTGGAACTTCGGGTTAGCCTGGAGAGCCTGGCGGATCTTCACGGGGTCGGTAGTGTGGTCGTGCTTGGCGATGGCCAGCACGGCGACGGCGATGTAACCCTGCAGGTACGGTTGCTGGTCGATGGCGAACTTGATCGTGCCGTCCTTGATGGCCTTGGCGATGTCGTCGTCAAAGTCGAACGTTGCGAACCAGAGCTTGCCGGCCAGCCCCATTTGCTGCAGCGCCTTGATCGTCGGCGCAGCCGAGAGCGGCCCGAGTGCGAGCACGCCGCCGGTGTCCGGGTGATTGCGCAGATACGCACTCACCTTCGACTGGATGCCAGTGGGGTCCGTGCCTGCATCGAGCGTGGAGGTCTTGAAGTCGACCCCAAGCGCATCGGCAAAGCCGCGGCAACGTTCGAACGACGCCGGGTTGGTCGCGTAGTGGTTTACGCACAGGAACGACTTGACGCCTGCGGCCTTCGCTTTTTCGCCTGCTGCTTTACCTGCCGCGTATTCAGGCTGGCCGATGTGCATGATCGCGCCCAGATCGGCGCTCTGCTGCTCGGTGCCCGAATTGATCGTGACTAACGGAATGTGCTTTTCGGTGACCTTGCCGATCGAGCCCTTCAGCACGTCGTAGTCGGCGATGGTAACGATCACGCCGTCGTAGTTGCGTGCGGCAGCCTGTTCGATCAGGCGGGCCATGTCGGCGATGTCGCCATTAGGCGGGTTGCGGTAGTCGGTCTCGACGTTGAAATCCTCGTCGGCCTGTTTGATTGCGTTCTTGATGGTGTTCCACCACGAATCGGAATCGGGTGCGTGGCTGATCAACACGAAGTGCGCATCGGCCGCGCGGGCCGCGGTTGTGGCGGCCAATCCCGCCGTCAGCGCCAGTGCTGCCACCAGAATCCTCAGCGTTGCCTTGCCATTGCAAAGTCTCATCGTCTCCACCTTTCTCGGTCTTCGTTATTGAAGGGAACGTATGGTGTTTCTTCATACCTGCGAGCCCTCTTCGCGTGAGCACGCATGCTCGCTACACCATCGCTCAGGACCAAGATTAGGCCATCTTTTGCCCACTTGCAATGAAAATTTCATGACAAAGAAAAATGGAAAATATGTTCCATTTGACGATGCGCCTGCCTATAATCGGCAACGTTAGCGTGGTGCGCAGAGCCTTGATGGGGGCCGTTTTGCAGCGCAATAAAGCATCAAAGGAAGAGCCATGGCGGAAGAGAGCACAGAAGAATTGCCCAGCGTCGAAGATTTGATGCAGCGCATCGCGGAAAACTACGACTCGTTGCCGCGTCAGTTGAAAAACGTCGCGACGTATATCGAGCAGCATCGCTCAAGCGTGATGGTGGATCGCACCAGCGACATCGCGGCGAGCTGCGGCGTGCATCCATCCGCCGTCGTGCGGTTTGCGCAGCGCTTCGGCTTCTCCGGCTTCTCCGATCTGCAGGCGGTGTTTCGCCAGGCTTATACGGGGCAGGGCACATCGTCGCCGAGTTATCAGCAGCGCATTCGCAAGCTGATCGACGAGAAGCCGGGTGCGTTGTCCGGCGGTTCCGTGGCGCGCGAATTCGTTGCGGCGTGCCGCGGCGGTCTAGATGAGCTCGAAGCAGGCCTCGACGACGCGCAGTTCGACGCCGCAGTGAAGATGCTGCAACAGGCCGACAACATCTACGTGGTGGGTGTGCGGCGTTCGTTTCCGGTGGCGAGCTATATCGTCTACGCGCTGCAGCACACGCCGAAGCGCGTGCACCTGGTGTCCGGTTTCGGCGGCATGTATCGCGAGCAGATCCGCAGCGTCAGGAAGGGCGACGTAGTGATCGCGATCAGCTTCGCACCGTACGGCAAGGAAACACAGTACTGCTTAAGGGTGGCGCATCATCACCAGGCAAAAACGCTGGTGATCAGCGACAGCCAGTTGTCGCCGCTCGCGCGCTACGCCACCACGCAACTTTATGTGAAGGAGGGGAGCGCGTTCGCGTTTCGCTCGCTCACCAGCACGATCTGCCTGTGCCAGGCGCTGTTCATCGCGCTCGCGTACAAGCTCGAATTGAACGTAGAAGAATCGAAAGACACTGGAGGATACGATGACTGACCTAGCAGGCGGCAAGACAATCGACGTAGCAGTGTTCGGTGCAGGGCGCATTGGCCGGATTCATGCGGCCAATCTCGCGCGGCAACCGGGCGTGCGGCTCAAGTACGTGGTGGACGTGAACAAGGATGCGGCGGCAGCGCTGGCTGCCTTGCACGGCGCGCAGGTCGCGGACATAGACGGCGCGATGGGCGACGCGTCGGTCGGTGCGACGGTGATCTGTTCGAGCACGGATACGCATGCAGACCTGATCCAGCAATCGGCCGCGCAGAAGAAGCACATCTTCTGCGAAAAGCCCGTGGATCTGACGCTCGAACGCGCGCGTGCCTGCGCGCAGGCAGTGGAACGCGCGGGCGTGGTGTGCATGATCGGCTTTCAGCGCCGTTTCGATCCGACCTTTGCCGCGTTGAAGGCGCGCATCGACGCTGGTGAAATCGGCACGCCGGAAATGCTGATTGTCACGAGCCGCGATCCGGGCGCACCGCCGGTTGACTACATCAAGCATTCGGGTGGGATCTTCAAGGACATGCTGATCCACGACTTCGACATCTTCCGCTGGATTCTCGACGATGAAGCTGAGACGCTGCACGCCACGGGCAGTTGCCTGAGCGACCCGGCGATTGCCGACGCGGGCGATATCGATTCGACAGCCGTGACGATTCGCACGAAGAGCGGGCGGCTCTGCCAGATCAACACGGCGCGGCGTGCAGCGTATGGCTACGATCAACGCTTCGAAGTGCTTGGCAGCGAGGGCATGCTGCAGGCCGGCAACGTGCGTCCTACCGAGGTGGTTGCCTATTCGAAGACGGAAGTCTCGAGTGACGTGCCCGAAGCGTTTTTCCTTGAGCGTTACCGCGCGGCGTACGCGGCGGAAATTGCACACTTCTTCGAGGCGGTCACGCAGGGCAAACCGGTTCGCACGACTGTCGCAGATGGCCTGAAGGCGCTTGAACTCGCGGATGCAGCGACGCGCTCGTGGCGTGAAGGCCGGCCGGTGCGTCTCGGGGAGAGTGCATGATGGCGACCACTGCTAATCGCAAACCCGTTCGTGTTGGCGTAGTCGGGCTTGGACGGCTCGGCAAGCGTCACGCGGAGAATCTCGCTTATCGCGTGCCGGGGGCCGTGCTCGTCGCTGCTTGCAGTCCAGTAGAAGAAGAGTTGGCGTGGGCCGCTGAGGCTTTGTCGTCGCCGCGTTTGTACAAAGACTATGCCGCGTTGCTCGAGGATCCTGAGGTCGATGCCGTCTGGCTCGTCACGCCGTCGTCGTTGCACGCGCAACAGATTATCGACGCGTTGCGGGCCGGCAAACATGTGTTCTGCGAGAAGCCGCTGTCGCTGGATCTGGCGGAGTGCGAGCGAGTGCTGGCGGAAGCGGAACAGCATCCGCATTTGCAGGCGACCATCGGTTTCATGCGCCGCTTCGATCCGAGCTATCGCGACGCGTTCGAGAAGATCGAAGCAGGCGTGATTGGCCGGCCGTTCATGGTGCGCTCGCAGAACACCGACAAGAACGACCCCGACGGCTTCTTTGTGCGCTTCGCGCCGACCTCGGGCGGGATTTTTCTCGACTGCACGGTGCACGACATCGACGTGGCTCGTTGGCTGCTCGGCAAACCGCGCGCCAAACGCGTGTTTGCGAGCGGGACGATCGCGTTGCACGAAGGGCTGCGCGAATTCGGCGATGTCGACAACGGCGTGGCGATCTGCGAATTCGACGACGGCAGCCTCGCGATGTTCTACGCGTCGCGCACCATGGCGCACGGCAACGATACCAGCAGCGAAGTGATCGGCACGGCGGGCGCGATGACGATTGGCCACAATCCGCGTTTGAATCGCGTCGAGATTTCGGACGCGAGCGGGATTCGCAACGAATGCACACCGACCTTCTTCGACCGTTTTGAAGACGCGTTCCTGTACGAAGCGCGGGCGTTTGTGGCGGCGGTGCAGGGTGGGGCGTCGGCGGGTGCGACGTTAGCTGATGCGTTGGAGGCGACGCGGATTGGCAGCGCGCTGCGGCAGTCTTTGCAGACGGGGCAGGCGGTGACGTTGTAAGGCTAATAAGGCCCCGGGGTTTGGCTTTGACGACGCGATGCCCGAAAAGGCGCCCCAGCGTGTTCCTGTGATGGTCGTCATATCGGCGCTTCCGGCGTGGATATGACGGCTGCTGTAGAATTTGACCCTCTGTCCGGCGTCGTTCGCGGCGCCTTATCCCGAAGGTCATCGTCGATGCAAATTCAGGTTCACAAGGAAGTCGATGCGCGCGGGCTCAACTGTCCGCTCCCCATTTTGCGCGCCAAAAAGGCGCTTGCCGATATGGAAAGCGGCCAGATCCTCAAGGTGCTCGCCACCGATCCCGGCTCGCAACGCGATTTCGCCGCGTTCGCCAAGCAGACGGGTAATGAAATCGTCGAGGTGTCGACGCAGGACAAGGTGTTTGTGTTTTTGATGCGGCGGCGGTAAGGCGCAGCGGATCGGAGCAGACACGCGAGGATCGACCTACGTCAGAACCGCAGCACTCAAAATAAAAGGCGCCGTGCCCGCGATCCGCGGAGCAACAGCGCCTTTTTAACATCTGCCGCGCGGTTTTCCGCGCTTCTATCCGTCCGCCAGCTTACCCTTCCAGCACCGGCGAGCGAGTCCGCAAATATTCTTCGAAATCCGCAGCCACTTCCGGGTGACGCAGCGCGAATTCCACCGTCGCCTTCAGATAACCCAGCTTGCTGCCGCAATCGAAGCGCGTGCCGTGATACTTGTACGCCAGCACCTGCTCATCGGCGAGCAGCGACTGGATCGCATCCGTCAGTTGCAACTCGCCTCCCGCGCCCGGCTTCAAGGCGCGCAGATGCTCAAAAATCCGCGGCTTCAGCACGTACCGGCCAACCACGCCGAGGTTCGACGGCGCCACTTCCGGAGCCGGCTTTTCGACGATGCCCGACATCTTGATGATCGAATCTTCCCACTCCTTGCCGTCGACGATCCCGTAGGACTTCGTCTCCGAGTGCGGGATTTCTTCGACGCCGATCACCGAGCTGTGATAGTGGTCGAACACCTCGATCATCTGCGCCATCACGGGCGGCTTGCCGTACAGCAAGTCGTCCGCGAGGATCACGGCGAACGGGTTGTCGCCCACCAGCTTTTCCGCGCACATCACCGCGTGGCCGAGGCCGAGCGCCTCGGGCTGGCGTACGTAGAAGCAGTCGACGTGGCTCGGCTTGATGCTGCGCACGAGTTCCAGCAGCTTGTCCTTGCCGCGTGCTTCGAGCTCCGCTTCGATTTCGTACGACTTGTCGAAGTGATCCTCGATCGCGCGCTTGCTGCGGCCCGTGACGAAGATCATTTCGGTGATACCGGCGGCCATCGCTTCTTCGACTGCGTACTGGATCAGTGGCTTGTCGACGATGGGCAGCATTTCCTTCGGGCTCGCCTTGGTGGCGGGGAGGAACCGGGTGCCAAGACCTGCTACCGGAAATACCGCTTTTGTAACTTTTAGCATGTAATTACCCCTGAATCCTGTGGTGGCTACGTCTGTGCGCAGGCGCAGACGTGGAGCGTCAATCAGGCTGGCAGGCGCGCAAGTTGCGCGTTCAGCTTGCCGATGGTCGTTTCGTATTCTGCCAGCCTTTTCTGCTCCTGCTCAACGACTGCGGGCGGGGCTTTCGCAACAAAGCTCTCATTTTGCAGCTTTGCATTGCATTTCGACACTTCGGCGCCCAATCTCGCAATCTCTTTTGACAAGCGTTCGCGTTCGGCTGCGACATCGATTTCCACCTTCAGCACCAGCTTGTCATTCCCTACGATAGCAATTGGCGCGCCATGTGTCTGAGCGTCGAGCGTAGCCTCGTCGGCGATGATCTGCACATCCGACAATCGGGCCAGCGCCTGGGCGTACGGTGCGAACGTGCGCAGGCGTTCCGCGTTGCCGGTTGCGAGCAGAGGCACCTTGACGGCCGGCGACAGGTTCATCTCGCCACGCAGGTTGCGGCAGGCGTCGATTACAGCCTTCAGATCAGCCACCCACTGTTCGGCCGCTTCGTCCAGCTTGCTGGGCTCCGCCACCGGATAACGCTGCACCATGATAGAAGCTTCGCCCTCGGCCATACCCTGCGGGTAACGGTCGGCAAGGGGCGCCACCTTCTGCCACAGCGCCTCGGTGATGAACGGAATCACCGGATGCGCGAGGCGCAGGACCGTCTCGAGCACACGCAACAAGGTGCGGCGAGTGGCGCGCTGCTGCTCCGGCGCGCCGTTCTGGATCTGCACCTTGGCCAGCTCGAGATACCAGTCACAGTATTCGTCCCAGACAAACTTGTATAGGGCGTTTGCCACATTGTCGAAGCGGTAGTCGGCAAAGCCCTTGGCCACTTCAGCCTCGACGCGCTGCAGGTGCGAGACGATCCAGCGGTCTGCCTGCGAGAAGTCGAGGTAGGCGCCCGGGCCGCAGTTGCCCTCGCCGTTCGGACCGCACGCATCGGCGGGCTTGCCGAAGCCGCAGTCGTGGCCTTCGCAGTTCATCAGCACGAAGCGGGTCGCGTTCCACAGCTTGTTGCAGAAGTTGCGATAGCCCTCGCAGCGCGCGAGGTCGAAGTTGACGTTGCGGCCGAGCGTGGCCATCGACGCCATCGTAAAGCGCAGCGCGTCGGTGCCGAACGCGGGGATGCCTTCGGGGAATTCCTTGCGGGTCTTTTTCTCGATCGACGCTGCCTGCTTCGGATTCATCAGGCCGGTGGTGCGTTTGGCGACCAGCGAATCGAGATCGATGCCGTCGACGATATCGATCGGATCGAGCGTGTTGCCTTTGCTCTTCGACATCTTCTGGCCTTCGGCATCGCGCACGAGGCCGTGCACATAAACGGTGTCGAAGGGCACCTTGCCGGTGAAATGGGTGGTCATCATGACCATCCGCGCGACCCAGAAGAAGATGATGTCGAAGCCGGTGACGAGCACGGACGACGGCAGGAACGCTGCCAGTTCCTTCGTCTCGTTCGGCCAGCCGAGCGACGAGAACGGCACCAGTGCCGACGAAAACCACGTGTCGAGCACGTCTTCGTCGCGTTTAAGGGCGCCGGTATAGCCCTTGGCAACCGCTTGCGCGCGGGCGTCTTCTTCAGTCTTGGCGACGAAGATTTCGCCGTTTTCGCCATACCAGGCCGGAATCTGATGGCCCCACCAGAGTTGGCGCGAGATACACCAGTCCTGGATGTTTTCGAGCCATTGATAGTACGTGGTGGTCCAGTTTTCCGGCACGAACCTGATCTGGCCGTTGCGGACCACGTCGAGCGCAGTTTCGGCGATCGACTTGCCGGGATTGTAGGTCCCTTCCGGCGCCGGTTTGCTCATGGCGACGAACCATTGGTCCGTGAGCATCGGTTCGAGCACGACGCCGGTACGGTCGCCACGCGGCACCATCAGCTTGTGCGGCTTGACGGACTCGAGCAGACCGATGGCTTCCAGATCCGCGACCACCTGCTTGCGCGCCTCGAAACGATCGAGACCGCGGTACTTCTCGGGCGCGTTGTCGTTGATCTTTGCTTCGAGCGTGAGGATTTCGATCTGCGGCAGCTTGTGGCGCTGGCCGACCTGATAGTCGTTGAAATCGTGTGCGGGGGTGACCTTGACGACACCGGTGCCGAATTCGCGGTCGACGTAATCGTCGGCGATGATGGGGATTTCGCGGTCGGCGAGCGGCAGCATCACGGTCTTGCCGATCAGGCTGGCGTAGCGTTCGTCTTCCGGATGGACCATGACGGCGACGTCGCCGAGCATGGTTTCCGGGCGGGTGGTGGCAACCGTCAGATGACCCGAACCATCGGTCAGCAGGTACTGGATGTGCCAGAGGTGGCCATTTTCTTCTTCGCTGGCGACTTCGAGGTCGGAGACGGCGGTCATGAGGACCGGATCCCAGTTGACGAGGCGCTTGCCGCGATAGATCAGGCCCTGTTCATATAGACGGACAAACACGTCGCGCACGGCGGCGGACATCTTGTCGTCCATGGTGAAGTATTCGCGCGACCAGTCGATGGAGGCGCCGAGGCGCCGGACCTGGCTGGTGATGGTCGAACCGGATTGCTGCTTCCATTCCCAGACACGTTCGACGAACTTTTCGCGGCCGAGGTCATGGCGCGAGACCTTCTGGGCGTCGAGTTGGCGTTCGACGACGATCTGGGTGGCGATACCGGCGTGATCGGTGCCGGGGACCCAGAGGGTGTTTTCGCCGAGCATGCGATGGTAGCGGGTGAGGCCGTCCATGATCGTCTGGTTGAAGGCGTGGCCCATGTGCAGGGTGCCTGTGACGTTAGGCGGCGGCAGCTGGATCGAGAAGTTTTTCGTGTTTTCCGCGAACGCTGGCGCGGCGTAGGCGCGTTTTTCCCACTCCGGGCCCCATTGGGCTTCGATGTTGTGGGGTTCGAAACTCTTGGCAAGCGTGTTGTCGCTCATTGTTCGTGGTCTGCTGGGATGCTGTGGAATCTTTGATTATAAGGGGTGAGGATGCCGGGGAGGGTTGCCTGCGGCGCCCCGGTTTGGCGGTTCACCCAAACCAGGGCGCCGCAGGCACAACAACCAGCCGAAGGCAAAAACCAAACCTACCCCCGAACCTTATAATGACGGACAAACCGCCGCCGACCCCTGGAAAATGCCCGAACTCCTCAGTAACCTGAACCCCGAACAACACGCAGCGGTAACGCTGCCAAACGAACCGGCACTGATTCTGGCCGGCGCGGGCAGCGGCAAAACCCGCGTCCTCATCACGCGCATCGCGTGGCTCATCCAGCAAGGCCTGGCGTCGCCCGCAACCATCCTCGCGGTGACGTTCACCAACAAGGCCGCCCGCGAAATGATGGCGCGCCTGCAAGCGCTCCTGCCCATCGACACCAGAGGCATGTGGATCGGTACCTTCCACGGCCTCTGCAACCGCATGCTGCGCGCTCACCATCGCGATGCCGCGTTGCCCGCTACCTTCCAGATTCTCGACACCGCCGACCAGCTCTCCGCGATCAAGCGTCTGATGAAGGGCCTGAACATCGACGATGAAAAGTACCCGGCGAAGAATCTCCAGTACTTCATCAACAACGCCAAAGAGCAGGGCCTGCGCCCCAAAGACGTCGACGCTACCGATAACTTCAACCGCAAATTCGTCGAGCTCTACGAGGCCTACGACCAGCAGTGCCAGCGCGAAGGTGTCGTCGATTTCCCCGAACTGCTGCTGCGCTGCTTCGAACTGCTCGCGCACAATCCGCCGCTGCGCGCCCACTACCAGGCGCGCTTCCGGCACATCCTCGTCGACGAGTTTCAGGACACCAACAAGCTGCAGTATGCGTGGCTCAAGCTGCTCGCCGGGCAGACCAATTCGATCTTCGCCGTCGGTGACGACGATCAGTCTATCTACGCGTTTCGCGGTGCAAATGTCGGCAACATGCGCGACTTCGAACAGGAGTTCAATGTCCGTCATCTGATCAAGCTCGAGCAGAACTATCGCTCGCACGGCCACATCCTCGATGCGGCCAATCAGTTGATCGCCAATAACTCGCGGCGTCTGGGCAAGAATCTGCGTACCGATGCGGGCCACGGCGAACCGGTGCGTGTCTATGAGGCCGCCACGGATACCCAGGAAGCCGGCTGGATCGTCGAGGAAATCAAGGCGCTTATCAGCACCGGCACCTCGCGCAGCGAAGTCGCCGTGCTGTACCGGAGCAATGCGCAGTCGCGCACCATCGAACATACATTGGTGAACGCGGGTATCGCTTACCGCGTGTATGGCGGCCTGCGCTTCTTCGAACGTCAGGAAATCAAGCATGCGCTCGCCTATCTGCGTCTGATCGACAACCCCAACGACGACACCGCGTTCTCCCGCGTCGTCAACTTTCCGACTCGTGGCATCGGGGCGCGCTCGATCGAGCAGCTCGCGGACGCCGCGCGTCTCTACAACTGCTCGATGGCCGCGGCGGTTCCGTACGTCGCCGGCAAGGCAGGGTCGAGTCTGGCCAGCTTCGCCAATCTGGTCGGCAAGATGCGCGCGGAAACGCAGCAGATGAGCCTGCCGGAAACGGTCGAATATGTCGTGCGCGCGAGCGGTCTGTCGGAGTTCTATCAGACCGAGCGCGAAGGTCAGGACCGCCTCGAAAACTTGCAGGAACTGGTCAACGCGGCCGCAGCGTTCGTCAGTGAAGAAGGCTACGGTCTCGATACGCCGGCGCGCTCCATTCCGTTGCGTCCGGGTGCGACGTCCGCGCCGGAGCTCGTGGCGGAAACGGACGACCCCAACATCGTCGTCCTCGATGCGCCGGACGTCACCGACCCCGCGCAAAACCCCGACACGATGACGCCGCTCGCCGGCTTCCTGTCGCACGCGTCGCTGGAGGCGGGCGACAACCAGGCGCAGGCGGGCCAGGAAGCCGTGCAGTTGATGACGGTCCACGCGGCCAAGGGCCTCGAGTTTACCGCGGTGTTCATCACGGGCCTTGAAGAAGGCCTGTTTCCGCACGAGAACAGCGCGATGGAAACCGATGGCCTTGAAGAAGAGCGTCGTCTGATGTACGTTGCGATTACGCGTGCGAAGGAGCGGTTGTACCTGTCGTTCGCGCAGAGCCGGATGCTGCATGGCCAGACGCGCTACAACATCCGCTCGCGTTTCTTCGACGAGTTGCCGCAGGAAACGCTCAAGTGGCTCACGCCCAAGGTCGAGGCGGGTTCGCGCTGGGGTGGCCGCTCCGATAACGCCGGCTATGGCCGCGACTGGTTTGCGCGGCCGGGTTACACGGGCCCGTCGTCTTCGACCTCGGCGCCGCTGCCGGCTTTCGCCAATGAAACGCGCGCGGCCGAAAGCGGTTTCCGGGTCGGCCAGCAGGTGTTTCACACCAAGTTTGGCGAAGGCACGATCATCGCGCTCGAAGGCGGTGGCGCCGATGCGAAAGCGCAGGTCAAGTTCAAGCGGCACGGCGAAAAGTGGCTGGCGCTCGCCGTCGCCAAACTGCAGGCGGTCGAATGAGCGCGGCGCAAACCGGAGCGGCGGGCGGTCGTCGTCCGCTCGGGGTGATGGCGGCGTTGCCGCAGGAACTCGGTGATCTGGTCGAGGCGATGCGGGCGGAGTCTGGTGTCCGTACGGTCACGCATGGGCGCCGTGACTATCACCTCGGCACTGTGCATGGCGCGCCCTGTGTCGTGACACTGGCGCGGATCGGCAAGGTGGCCGCCGCGGCAACGGTCAGCGCGCTGATTCATGCGTTCGATGTCGACGCAGTGGTGTTTACCGGTGTCGCTGGCGGCGTGGGGCGTGAAGTGCGGATTGGCGATGTAGTTGTCGCCGATACTCTGGTGCAACACGATCTGGATGCGTCACCGTTGTTTCCGCGTTTCGAGGTGCCGTTGCTCGGCATCGCGCGGTTCGCTGCGGATCAGGTGCTGGCGGATCAACTCGCGGCGGCGACGGAACGTTTTGTCGCGGAAGAGGGCGAGGCGGTCGCGGCACGCTTTGGCACGCAACTGCCTCAGGTGCACCGGGGCCTCATCATCAGCGGCGATCAGTTCGTTGCCAGCGCGGCGGCTGTCGAGGCGCTGCGCGAGGCATTGCCGGATGCGCTCGCGGTCGAGATGGAAGGCGCAGCGATCGCGCAGGTCTGTCACGAGTACGGCGTGCCGTGTGCGATCGTGCGCACGGTGTCCGATACGGCGGACGCCCATGCACCCGCGTCGTTTGCTTCGTTTTTGACCGAGATCGCCGGGACCTACTCGAACGGTATTCTCAAGCGGTTCTTGCAGGCGCGCGTTTAGGCCTTCCCACCCGCGCCCGCCGCCAGCGCGTCGCGCACCTGCTGCAATGCGCTCGCATCCTCGATAGTCGGCAGGTCGCCCGGATCGCGGCCTTCCGCCAGCGCCGAGATCGCGCGGCGCAGCAGCTTGCCTGAACGCGTCTTCGGCAGCATCGCTACGAAATGCACCCGCGCCGGCCGCGCAATGGCGCCGAGTTGACGGTCGACCGTCGAAACCAGCTCGGCCTCGAGTTTCAGGCGCGCCTTGTCCGCCGCATAACGGTCCGCATCGCGCAACACGACGAACGCCAGCGCCACCTGGCCCTTCAGCGGATCCGCGACACCCACCACCGCAACCTCAGCCACGGCCTTATGGCTCGAGATCGCTTCCTCGATCTCCCGCGTGCCGAGCCGGTGACCCGCGACGTTGATCACGTCGTCGGTGCGCCCGAGGATCGTCACGTAGCCGTCGTCATCCTGGATGCCCCAGTCGAAGGTCGAATAGATCTGCTGGTCCGGCACGCTCGACCAGTACGTACTGACGAAACGCCGGTCGTCTCCCCACACCGTCGACATGCAACCTGGTGGCAGCGGATAGCCGAGCGTGATGACGCCTTTCTCGCCTGTTGCGCAGACGTCGCCGGTCTGCTCGTTGCGCAGCGTCAGGTTGTAGCCGTACACCGGCACGCCCGGCGAGCCGAGCTTCGGCGGTAACGCCTCGACGCCGCGCTGGATGGCGAGCATCGGCCAGCCGGTCTCGGTTTGCCAATAGTTGTCGACCACTGGTTTGCCGAGCGCGTCGGAGATCCACGAGGCCGTGGGTTCGTCGAGCGGCTCGCCGGCCAGAAACAGCGTGCGCAGGCTCGACAGGTCGTACTTCTTCAGCAGTGCCGGGTCCTGCTTCTTGAGCACGCGCAAGCCGGTCGGCGCGGTGAACATCAGGTTGATCCGATGCTGTTCGACAAGCCGCCACCAGATGCCACCGTCCGGGCGGATCGGCGTGCCTTCGTACATGACCGTAGTCAGGCCCGCGATCAACGGTGCATAAATGATGTAGCTGTGACCGACCACCCAGCCAATGTCCGAAGCGGTGAACATCGTGTCGCCCGCGCGCCCCTCGTAGATGTATTCCATGGATGCCGCCAGCGCCACCGCATACCCGCCCACGTCACGCACGACGCCTTTCGGACGGCCGGTGGTGCCCGACGTGTACAGCACGTACGAGGGCTCGTTCGACTCCAGCCATTCGCATGGCACATGCGCGTCGAAAAACTGCTCGCGCAGCGGCTCGTAGTCGACGAGGTAGCTGGCGTTCAGACGCTCCGGTGCAAGCTGCCGGTCGATCCGCAGCACATGCGGCGGCTTGTGCTGCGCGCGGGCGAGCGCTTCGTCGACGAGCGGCGTGTAGTCGATCACCTTGCCGCCGCGCGCGCCGGCGTCGGCGGTCACGATCAGCGCCGGGGTTGCATCGTCGATGCGCGCTGCGAGACTCGGCGCCGCAAAACCGCCGAACACGACAGAGTGAATCGCGCCGAGCCGGGCACAGGCGAGCATCGCGAACACCGCTTCGGGGATCATCGGCAGATAGATCAGCACGCGGTCGCCACGCTTGACGCCCAGCGAGCGCATCACCGCGGCCATGCGGTTGATTTCGGCGTATAGCTCCGCGTACGTGTAGCGTCGCTCGATGCCGGTTTCCGTCGAGACATAGACGAGCGCATTTTGCTGGGCGCGTTCGGCGAGATGGCGGTCGACCGCGTTATGGCACAGATTGGTCCGGCCGCCGACGAACCAGCGCGCAAACGGCGGATTCGAGCGGTCGAGCACCATCTCGAACGGCGTTTCCCAATGGATGCGCCGCGCTTCGTTGCGCCAGAAGTCTTCAGGGGCTTCGATGGAACGGCGGTGGAACTCGCGGTAACGGGTCATCGGCGGCGATCCTTCCTGCGATATGTTGTGAGCGAGCGTGACGGTGCGTGTCCGCACAGCATAGAGCAGGCGTGCAGGCGCGGACAACGCGGGTTCACCATAGGCAGGGTGTTAGCAAACCCGGTGCCTCGATCGCAATGGTGTTTTGCCGGCTCGGCCCGCAAAACGAAAAAAGGCGCCGCAGCGCCTTTCTCCGTCCATCCTCACGTCGCACGAAACTCACGCCTTCGCGCGTTTTCCCTCGACATCGGGCAGGAACACCGTCAGCACGCCGATCAGCGGCAGGAACGAGCAGACCTTGTACACATAAGCGATGCTGGTCGCGTCGGCCAGTTGGCCGAGCACTGCCGCACCGATCCCGCCCATGCCGAACGCAAAGCCGAAGAACAGCCCCGCGACCATCCCGACCTTGCCTGGAATCAGTTCCTGCGCGTAGACGAGGATCGCCGAGAACGCCGACGCCAGCACCACGCCGATCACGACCGTGAGGACGCCGGTCCAGAACAGGTTGGCATACGGCATCAGCAGCGTGAACGGCGCGACGCCGAGGATCGACACCCAGATCACGTACTTGCGGCCAATCCGGTCACCCACCGGACCGCCGATGATCGTGCCCGCCGCGACCGCCGCGAGGAACACAAACAGGTGGATCTGCGCGGCCTGGACCGGCAGATGGAACTTGTCGATCAGATAGAACGTGAAGTAGCTGTTGATGCTGGCGAGATAGAAGTACTTCGAGAACACCAGCAGCATCAGCACGCTCATTGCGAACAGAACCTTGTTGCGCGACAGCGTCGCATGGCCGGCCTGCGCGCCCTTGGCCTTTTTGGTGGCCGGATGACGCTTGTACCAGCGGCCGATCTGCGTAAGCACGACGATCGCAACCAGTGCCGCCACCGAGACCCACGCGATGCTGCGCTGGCCGTGCGGAATGATGATCAGCGCGGCGAGCAGCGGGCCGAGCGACGAGCCGGCGTTGCCGCCCACCTGGAACAGCGACTGCGCGAGACCGTGCTGGCCGCCCGAGGCCATCCGCGCGACTCGCGACGACTCCGGATGGAACACCGACGAACCGCAGCCGACGAGTGCCGCGGCCACCAGCAGAATGCCGAAATTCGGCGCTACCGACATCAGCAGCAGGCCGGCCAGCGTAAAGCCCATGCCGACAGGCAGGGAATACGGCTTCGGATGTTTGTCGGTGTAGATGCCGATCAGCGGCTGCAGCAGCGACGCCGTGATCTGGTAGGTCAGCGTGATCAGGCCGATCTGCCCAAACGACAGCGAAAAGTTGTCCTTCAGCATCGGATAGATCGCGAGGATCAGCGACTGGATCATGTCGTTGATCAGATGCGAGAAGCTGATTGCGCCGAGCACCGAGTACACGGTGCGTTGGGCCTTGACGGCCAGAGGGGCAGCGGTGGGGATGCTTGAACCGCCGGCGAGGGCGTTTTTATCGAGGCTCGTTTCCATGCGCGTGAGAGAGGGGAGAAAGTGAGCGGGCCGGATCCGCTGGGTGACGATACCGTCTGCGCCATATCGTCACACTACGGGGAACTATCTGACGTTTCATGAAGTGTAATGTGGCTTGCATGAAATGTTCGGACAAGTTTTGTCGCGAATCAGACATCAAACGACGTAATGCTGGCACCACGGTGGGGCGATCTGCCGTGCGTCGGTCACAAAGACCGATCATTTGCAATGTTTCGGTGCGTTCTGTCAGGGGGAATTTTGGCTGTGTATAAAGCCGTCGCTGGCGCGCTGTTCATATAGTGGACGCGCAGTGGGGACGGAACACCGCACGACGGCGGCTCTAAAGATTGCTGCCGCTGGTGCCGTAGACCCGAAGAGATAACAAGGAATGCCGGAACCGACCTTTCCGGCTGGTCATACGTGAGGACCAAATATGAAAGCAGTTTCGCTGGGCAGCCAGCCGGGTGTCGGTTTCGTGGCGAGTGATGAACCGGCGGGCGGTCCGTCCGGCTCGCGCGCGCCGGTTGGGCGGCTCAAGGGTTTGTCCGTGAAGGCGACGCTCCGACTGGCTTTCGCCGCGGTGCTGATCGGTACGCTGGTGATCGGGGTGTTTTCGCTGGCGCAGATCAGCCGGCTCAACGGATCGGCGCAATCGATCTACGACCAGGGCCACGTAGCGAGCCGCGCGGCCGAAGAAGCGCGAGGTTATGTGCTGCGCGCGAGCCGTGCGCAGAAGATGCTGCTGACCGCGACGACGGCCAAGGAGCGCGACGAACTCGGCTCGGACATCGACAAGGGTCTCGCCGGCCTGTCGACGCAGATCAACACGCTGCAGCAGTATGTCGATCCCGCCGATGCGGATCAGGTGTCGCAGCAGAAGAAATTCGCCGCGGCGGTCGGGACGTGGAGCGGCCACCTGCGCGATTTCGTGAAGCTGGTGAAGGCACAGCCGCTCGATCTGTCGCAGATGAACTGGCAGGTGGGCATGCAGGATGTGTCCTTGCTGGTGGAGACCGAAAAGCTCGAGAAGATGGTGGACGCGCTGGTCGAGCAGCGCGGCGTGGCCGCGAAGGCGACCATCGACGCCTCGGCGTTCATCTACCACTCGTCGTACGTGACGATGGCGGCGATGACAATCGGCCTGATCGTGCTGGCGTTTGTGATCAGCGAATGGGTGGTGCGACGGCTGGCGCGTCAACTGGGTGGCGAGCCGGTGTACGCGAAGGAGATTGCGAGCCGGATTGCGGCGGGGGATCTGTCGAACCAGATTGCGCTGGCACGCAACGATCATTCGAGCATGCTATCGGCGCTGCATGACATGCAGAGCGGGCTCTCGACGACGGTGTCGGATATCGCGGCGAGTGCTGACGCGATTGCGACGGCATCGGGCGAGATTTCGATGGGTAATCTGGACCTGTCGCAGCGCACCGAGCAGCAGGCGATGGCGCTGGAGCGCACGGCGAGCAGCATGGAGCAGTTGACCTCGACGGTACGGCAGAACGCCGACAACGCCAGGCAGGCGAGCACGCTGGCGAATAATGCTTCGGAGATTGCGGAGAAGGGCGGCGAGGTAGTGAGCCGCGTGGTGTCGACGATGATCGAGATCAACGACAGCGCGAAGAGCATTGGCGACATCATTGGGGTGATTGAGGGCATCGCATTCCAGACGAACATTCTCGCTTTGAACGCGGCTGTCGAGGCCGCGCGCGCGGGGGAAGAGGGGCGCGGATTTTCGGTGGTGGCGGCTGAGGTGCGGAATCTGGCGCAGCGCAGTGCTGGCGCGGCCAAAGAGATCAAGGGGTTGATCAGCACGTCGGTGGAGCGGGTGGGGAATGGGTCGGCGCTCGCGCAGGATGCTGGGAATACGATGGATGAGGTGGTGAAGGCGGTCAAGCGGGTGACCGATATCATGGGGGAGATCTCGGCTGCTTCTGCCGAGCAGAGTTCTGGTATCGAGGAGATTAATCTCGCGGTTACGCAGATGGATGCCGGGACCCAGCAGAATGCCGCTCTGGTTGAGCAGGCTACTGCTGCTGCTCGGGCTCTGGATGATCAGGCTAAGGCTTTGAAGGGGATGGTGGGGAGGTTTAGGTTGAATGGGTGAGGTTGGGGTGCCTGCGGCGCCTTGGTTGTTTTTCTGGCGGCGTTTGCCTTTCCTTGCCACCGCCGTAAAGGCAACGTCGGCCTGAAAGACGGGGCAGGATCTACGAACGCCGACGTTATACGCGAACGCCTACCAGGTTCGCTTTTTCAGCGTATAGCCATACAGGCCGTACTGTGTATTGGTGGCGGGGTCGAAATAAACACCTTGCGTGATACCGTCATCGGTTTCGGTCCACGATTTGCCGTAGTCCTTGCTGGCAAACGTCATGTCGCGTGGCGCACCTTCGCCGGAGGCATCCGTTGCATACACAAGCAGTACGCCACGCTTGCCCACGCTGAGTCCGTCCAGCATCAGACGTGCATCGAAGGTATGGGGTTGCTCGACCGTCTGATTGCGACGGTTTCCCCATGTCGATAGCGCACCGGTCCGGTGCCCGTTGTCACTCAAGTCCTTCCAGTTGCGCGGCGCCCCGAGCCGGGATAGCGCATATATCGCATAGGCGTAATCGGGCGGTACCTGCTCGGACTGTAGCGAAACGACTACCTGATCAGGAAGCTTCACGTCAGGCTCGAACGCGTCGCTATCCCATTTCAGCCGCTCCACAATGCTTTCAGGTTGCATGTCCGCTATTTCTTCCGGCACGTAGTAGGCAACACGCAGCGTGCCGTCCGGACCAAGGTCCACGGCGTCAAAGGTCTTTCGGGGCACGTCGTCCTCGGTTGCGTAGAGCGGAACTGTGATTTCTTTCCATGTACGCCCGCCATCCGCCGTGCGCCAGACGCACGGTCCCCAGCCAACCGCGTATCCCCGGTCAGGATCAAGGAAAAGTAGCTGGCTGATATTCCGGCTTTCCAGCCAGTCGAGTTGCGTCCAGTTCTTGCCGCCATCGCGCGAGCGCCAGAGCTTCGTGATATGCGGTGTCAAGCCATTCTTTGGCTCAGGAATCTTGTAGTCCATCCAGTCCGTGCTGACATACTGCGTGGTCCAGTCCTTCGAATACCACCAGGCCGCATCCTGTCCCGGCTGCTGGAAGTGGCGTGTCAACCCTCCGTCGATGGTGCCGCGAAAAAAGCTAACGGTGCGCCGATTCAGCCGCTCGCTGGAATTATTCATCCATGCTTCGCTAGGCTCCGCGTAGTCCGGGTCGTTCCGCTGACTAACGGGCTTGAACGTGATTACCGGGTCAGCAATCTTGAGACTGATAACCTCGTTCCCATTGATCCGGGAGTCGCCGCCCCCATACGGTTTGTCATTTTTCATGAATGTTGCTGAAATGGTCTGCCAGCCTGGGGTCGTCATGCTGTGATATCCGTAAATTGCGATGGCGGCCAGAAGGCTGCCTAAAATGAGTGTCCTGCGCCTAGGCATCCGCATGTCACTTCGCATCCATTAGCCGCCCGAGCACT
Source organism: Paraburkholderia phenazinium (assembly GCF_900141745.1). NCBI lineage: Bacteria > Pseudomonadati > Pseudomonadota > Betaproteobacteria > Burkholderiales > Burkholderiaceae > Paraburkholderia > Paraburkholderia phenazinium. The sequence goes on from NZ_FSRM01000001.1 coordinate 1,911,754, forward strand.
TTGCTCACCCGGTCATCGATATCGGCTTTCGCTATGTTCCGTGCGTCCCCGATGGTGTCGCCTGCAACCACCTTGCCGCTGTCCCATACCTGCTCGTAGGTTCGCCAGTCGCCCCATTCTTCGAGCGCGGGGCCACCCATGATTTTCATCATGTCCGGAAGCTGCAAACGGGCCAGTCCGTCATCAAGATAGGCGAGCGGGGGTGTCTTGAATGCAAAGCTCTTGAAAGTATCGCTTTCTAGTTCCAGCTTGTATTGAGAAACCGTCATTTTGAAGCGGCCGTTTCCCGGCGTGGCGTTGCTCATCTGGATTATGTTTCCTTGCATATTTTGGTTGAGCCCATCTTTCATATCCAACTGAAGATATCGCCTCGCAAGAACAGGCTGAAAGCGGTATCTGGACCATTTCCGGTGAACGGATGAAAGCGAAGGAGCCGCACCGCGTGCCGCTATCGGCTCCGCGCTCGCACTCGTCAAGACGCTGAAAGAGTAGAAGCAGCATGAGACATTGGTATCACCGAATCGATCTGATGGAACAGCGCGATCCGACGATGGAGGTATGGACCGCGCATGTAAGGTCGCAATCGTCGCTCCTTCTGGGGGACTAGCGAGAGCCCCGTCGGCGCGGGGCAGCAATCACCAGCACGGGAGCCAGGCGAACGCCTACCAGAGTCGCTTTTTCAGCGTATAGCCGTACAGGCCGTACTGTGTATTGGTGGCGGGGTCGAAATAAACACCTTGCGTGATACCGTCATCGGTCTCGGTCCACGATTTGCCATAGTCCTTGCTGGCAAACGTCATGTCGCGTGGCGCACCTTCCCCGGAGGCATCCGTTGCATACACGAGTAGTACGCCACGCTTGCCCACGCTGAGTCCGTCCAGCATCAGACGTGCATCGAAGGTATGGGGTTGCTCGACCGTCTGATTGCCACGGTTTCCCCATGTCGATAGCGCACCGGTCCGGTGCCCGTTGTCACTCAAGTCCTTCCAGTTGCGCGGCGGGCCGAGCCGGGATAGCGCATAAACCGAATAGGCGTAATCGGGCGGTACCTGCTCGGACTGGAGCGAAACGACTACCTGATCAGGAAGCTTCACGTCAGGCTCGAACGCGTCGCTATCCCATTTCAGCCGCTCCACGATGCTTTCAGGTTGCATGTCCGCTATTTCTTCCGGCACGTAGTAGGCCACACGCAGCGTGCCGTCCGGACCAAGGTCTACGCCGTCGAAGGTCTTTCGCGGTTCGTCGTCCTCAGTTGCTTGGAGCGGAACCGTGATCTCTTTCCACGTGCGGCCGCCATCCGCCGTGCGCCAGACGCACGGTCCCCAGCCAACCGCGTATCCCCGGTCAGGATCAAGGAAAAGTAGCTGGCTGATATTCCGGTTTTCCAGCCAGTCGAGTTGCGTCCAGTTCTTGCCGCCATCGCGCGAGCGCCAGAGCTTCGTGATATGCGGTGTCAAGCCATTCTTTGGCTCAGGAATCTTGTAGTCCATCCAGTCCGTGCTGACATACTGCGTGGTCCAGTCCTTCGAATACCACCAGGCCGCATCCTGTCCCGGCTGCTGGAAGTAGCGTGTCAAGCCTCCGTCAATCGTTCCGCGTAGAAAGCTAACTGTTGAGCGATTGAGCCGTTCGTTGGAATTGTCCATCCATGACTCTTCGGGAACGGCTTGCGCCGCGTTGTATCCTTTGTCCAAATCTACAACGCGATATCGTAGTTCGGGGCTAGCGACCTTTAGTGATATGACGTCCTTGCCACTAAAATGGCTATTTCCGCCGCCATACGGCTTGTCGTTCTTCATGAACGCTCTTGAAATGGTCTGCCAGCTTGGAGTCGTCATGCTGTGATGTCCGTAAGTTGCGATAGCGGCGAGGAGGAGGCCGCCGAAAATGAATGTCCTGCGCTTGAGCGTCCGCATGTCACTTCGCGCCCATCAGCCGCCCTAGCGCCTTGCTTACCGGGTCGTCAATATCGGCCTTCGTGGCATCCCACGCATCGCCGACGGTGTCGCCTGCAACCACCTTGCCGCTGTCCCATACCTGCTGGTAGGTTCGCCAGTCGCCCCATTCCTCCATCGCCGGACCACCCATGATCTTCATCATGTCCGGAAGCTGCAAACCGGCCAGCCCGCCATCGAGGTAGGCGAGTGGGTGTGTCTTGAACGCAAAGCTCTTGAACGTGTCGCTGTCCAGTTCAAGCTTGTATTGAGGAACCACCATTTTGAAGCTGCCGTTTCCTGGCTTGGCGCTGCTCATCTGGATTCTGTTTCCCTGCATATTTTGGTTGAGCCCATCTTCCATATCCAACTGAAGATATCGCCTCGCAAGAACAAGCCATGCTTGCCCAGCAGGGCTAAGCGTCGGAAACAATTTCGCACCATAGTTCGAACAGTAGAAGTAACCGTAGCTGACGTAATAGCTGGGCGGCTTATGCCCGCAGCCGATGTGCCGCATCATGAAGTTGCTATGCCGGGACCAGTCGGAAGAGGTACATTCGGGCTGGATTAGCGTCTGCCGCTGGTGCAGCAGACGGGCAGAGACTTCCTTGTCGGTCCACGGGTCCCAGGACGTGGCGAAGGCTTTTACGCTGGCCCATGCGCTGCCCGCCGTGACCTTCTCGACTGTTTCCGTGTATTCGCACTGCAACGGCCTGTAGTAGTACTCGCAATGTCCGATTATCGAATCCGCAGCAGGTGGGACATGATCGTCACAGGCGGTACGCTCCACGCGGGCACGCTTCGTGTATGACTTCAGCGTCATGTACGATTCCGCGTAACCCACATCCTTGTCTTCATCTGCCATTTTTAATTGCCCTTCAAGCGAATCGAAACGCCTTGGGGGACATGGCTCTGCGCCAGCGACGTTTCGCCATGTTCATTGGTTGTACCTTCGGCAATCAGCTTGCCCTCAGAGAACATCTGATAACGCGTATTGGCGACAGGAACTTCGGACCCGGCCCAATGCGCGACGAAAGCCTCATCAAACGCCCCCGTCGATTCCGGCAATGGCGGAACCGCGGTTGACAGTCTCTGCGCGCCTTTCTTCTGAATCGTAATGACCTTCAGAAAGAGGTCGAACGGGCCGCCTAACGTAATGCTGCCGTCCTTCATGTGGATAAAGGCACCGCCTGATTCGAGGGTGAGTTCCTTCTTCGCGCTGATGCGTACCGTGCCGTTGACGCTCTCCATCGTCAGATCCTGGGAGGCCAGCAGCGACATGGCATCATTCTGTGCCTGCACTTCGACCGGACCCTTTGCCGCAAAAATCCTGGCACCGAACTTCTGCGCGAACAGCGAAATCTTTTCACCCGCTGCGACCGTGAAGCGTTTCAGCACGCTCCAGTCGGCGTTCTTCCCGGCTACAGCGTTGATGCTGTCCTGCGCCGCGAACTGCACGCCGCCGGCCGCGACAACAGCCGCCGATGCCGGGGTGCTCATCAGCAGACCCGGCTTCTTCAGCCCGTCGAGATATTCCTTCGTCTGCTGCTGCGCATCAGTGTCGGCAGGCTCTGCCTTGGCGCTTTGTGCCGATGCTGCCAGCGCCTTCGCAGTCGCCAGCGCGCTTTCCAGTTGTGCGATGGTTTCCTGCATGTCGAGCTGCTTCCCGCTCGCGCCTGGACGGTCATATGCCGTGACCATCATTCCCTTACCTGCACGGCTCACTCCGTAGCCGGATGTGCGAAGCTCATAGCCTTCGCCGCGCTTTTCCAGTTTGTTGTCAACCAGGTAGCCGAGATTCAGTTGCGATTTGCCCGAGTGCTCCGTGCTGAGCTTGACGCCTTCCTGGCCCGCCCAGTCCTCAAAGCGGATCTTGTTGTTCGCCTGGGTGCGGATCACATTCCGTGAGAGCCAGCGCCGGTCATTCGTCACCAGGTCGCGCGCCTGGCTGTGATGGTGGAACGCAACGATTTCGGGCTTGTCCGGGTCGCCGTCGCGGCAGGTAATCACGGCTTCGGCATCGTCCAGCGCCGGGAAGTGCATGCCGGTTTGCAGCTTGCCCGCGAACGGCTTCGCGAGGCGCAGCGGAACACTTTCTCCGCCGTTGGGCCACGTTTCGAAGTCCGCATCAAAACGCACCGTATAGTGGCCGTTTGCGGTTATGTATGCGTATTTGTAGGAGTCCGGGCTGGTGACGCGTGCGCTGAGCGTGCCGGTCACTCTGGCCCAGGTTTGCGTCTCGAGCCTGAGACGGAAGCGCCGGTCAGCGGGGATTGCCTTGTAGCTGTTCGAGTAGGGCGTATCGCGCGCGCCGCTGTGCGTGACCTCGACAATCAACTGGCCTTTGGGCGCATCGGGTAAAACAAGATCTGTTTCCAGTACGCGCCCCGGCTGCAGGTTCAGCACGTTGCTGTCGCCTTCAAAGACTACCTGCCAGGCGATGGCCGCTTCGTGGCGAAGCTGCGCTTCCCACTTCGCTCCCGCCTGGTCCAGGTGGTGAGTGCCATAAATATAGGACTGGCCGTAAGTGGTGGGATCGCTGGGCGCAACGTTGGACGTATCGCGCAAACGCTCCCAGGCTTGCTCCGGGTTGTAATCCGCGACCATGAACGACTGCGGCACCGTCACGGTGTGGGTCTTTATCGCCGTCACCGCCTCGACGCCACCCGCCTCAAGTCCCGCTGCTTCGCGGTACGGCACGACGCGTTGCGGTTCGTCGTAAATGTAATGATCTACGTCGTCCCCGAACACCACCTGGTCGCCGTATTCTGTCTCCTGGATATAGCTGTAGATGCCCGATTTCTCCTGCAGCATATGCGCATAATTCTGGTCGCTCATGCCGTGCTGCATGCGAAAAGCATGCTTCGGATACTGGCGGCGTAGCCGGAAACTGAACTGGTGCTCAAGCATTCCGTGACCGCGCAACATCTCCGCCAGAATGTCGGGCGTTGAACCATGCTGGAAGATCCTGTTTCGGGTCACTGCTGCCAGCCGCCCGAAATGCGACTTCAACACGACTTCGTACTTGACGTAATCATTCGTGTTCTGGATCGTTGAGAAGCGCGCGATAAAGCCGGAGAATTTCCGGGGTGGTCCATCGTCCGGCACGATGACAAACGACGCGTCACGGCTCAGGTATTCGGAGCGCGCAAGCGGTTGCGGATGGGTCAATACGATACGCACCTCAGTCGGTGCACCCATCTTCTCGGTGGCCTCGAACGACACCACAGAGAGCGCCGCCGCGCTGTCCGTGCCGGGTACGTCGAGGTGGTACGCCTGTCGCCCCGGTAGGACCTGAAGTGCGCCCAGCAGGTCTGTCATTGGCCTGGCCTCCTTGCGATTGTTTGAGAGGAGCGGCCTGATTCAGCAGGACTACAAAGATTGGGAGGCCGCGATGCGGAGCTTATTTGGCTCCTAAGGGTTTTTACCCTGCGTGCCATCCCAATTCGTGCGGAAAATTCTGCAAATTGATCGTTGAAAGTCGAGGCGCAATCCGGCGGGCGAGCAATCCTGGCCGCCCGTGCAGACGGTATCCGCAAAAATATCCGTAATGTCCGTATTTCTGTTCGGATGCCGCGACCCTGGAACCCATCTGACGGACTTCGCCGGTCCGAGGTGCGAATTGCGGACAACGTTGCGGCCCTGGCTACGGCCACTTCGCGCTTGTTCGCGTCCGCATGGGAAACGGTCACGGGAAGAGGCCCCGGACCACTTGCAAAGGAGGTAACCGGTTGATTGCAGCGCCCCGGGCAGCAGGACGGATAAAACGCCTCATCCTGATGAACGAAGACTCATCAATATCGCTAGCATACCTAAATAACCAGCAGGATGGGTTATGCCCGACGGCGGGGCGCGTAGCGCGACGCTGGAGCTGATGATTACCTTGTCACTAACGGGTGTGGTGCGAAGGCAGTTCTCGTGTGCGGACCACTCCGACTTCATGTCAGTGGTGGACATCTACAGGCTAGCGGTTGCAAGCCCGCTTTCTTTGCTTACTTTCTTTGCGGCGGCAAAGAAAGTAAGTGCCGCCCCGCACAGGGGCATCGCTAATAGACCACTAAGAATGCAAGGAAAGGCCAACACCGCAAGAACAACCACCAAACCAAGGCGCCGCAGGCAAAAACCTCACCCAGCCTTAACAACAACAGTACAAGTAGTCCCAGCCGACAAAACGACCCCATCGGGGACATGATCAATCTGAATCCGGACGGGCACCCGCTGCGCCAACCTCACCCAGTTAAAAGTCGGATTCACATCAGCCAGCAGCTCGCGGCTCTGCGGATTATCGCGGTCGTAAATCCCCCGCGAAATGCTCTCCACGTGCCCCTGCAACACACCACCACTCATCAACCGCATCTCAGCCTTATCGCCGACATTCACGTGCGGCAGTTTCGTTTCTTCAAAGTAGCCATACACCCAGAATGAATGACTATCCACAATAGCGAGCTTCGCCGCGCCCGCGATGGCATAGTCCCCCTGGAACACGCTCAGATTCGTCACATATCCATCCACCGGTGACACCACGCGCGTGCGCTCCAGATTCAACTTCGCGGCATCCAGCGCGGCCAGCGCCTGCTCATATGCCGCTTCCGCAGCAGACGCCGTATGCGTCGCGTTTTCCTGACTCTCCTTCGACACCACCTGGCTGTCCATGTCCGCGCGGCGTTGCGCGTCGTCGCGGCGCATCTGCAACTCGGCCTTGCGTGCCGCGACGGCAGCCTGTGCCTGCTCGACCGCGATCTGGTAATGCGAGGGGTCGATCTGCATCAGCAAATCGCCTTTCTTTACCAGCTCGTTGTCGTGTACCGGCAGCGCCACCACCGCGCCCGAGACGTCCGGCGCAATGTTCACGACGTCCGCGCGCACCCGTCCGTCGCGTGTCCACGGCTCGTCCATGTAGTGGACCCATAAGGCGCGGCCTATCAGCAGCGCAACAATGAATACGACGGCTGTTGCCACAAAACCCAGAATATTTCGGATGGTCATGATTCGACTCTGATCAACGATAAACGGCGAGACCCAGCACGCCGCACACACATACGAGCAAGCTGGCCCGGAACAGGTTCGGATGCCACACCACGCGATACAGTCCCGTATAGGCAATCGCGCGATCCAACACCCAGGTAAGCACAGCGCCGGCAATGAACATCAACACAATGGCCGGCACGTAAGCGTCAAGCACAGCAACTTCACGTGGCATGGCGAACTCCTTCTTGTTTCCCGGTCCGCGAGCCCACCAGCGTCTCTAGTGGCGATTGCGGATCGAGCAGCGCGGTACGAATGAAATGCAGATGACTCAGGATGCGTTGCAGTCGATGATGCTCCTCACGCGGTGGTGTGAACGTCGACAGCACTTGCTGGACGGCCGCAGTAGCGTCGATCGTCGCTGCGAGCGCGGTGTCCATCCGTTGTGCGCTTGGCCGGTCGAAGAGCGCTGCGATTGCGTCGCGCATCTTGCGTTCAGCAACGCGCCACGGCATCGTTTTCGCGTAGCGGGCGTCCGGCGGCAGCGCGCCGATCTCGCGCCGCATATCGATGATCGCGTTGCCCACTTCGAGCACGGCGAACAGCCAGCGCAGGCTGTCGCGCTTGACCTCGGGTTCTGTCTCGGCGAGCGCGTTGATCTGGAACATCAGGTCGCGTGCGCCGCTTTCGAAGCGGGAGCGCAGGCGTGTCAGACGTGAGTTGCAGGCCGTCACGACATGGCGGCGCAGGTCGATCAACAGACGGTTGCGCATCCACGGCAGCGACGGCGGCAGGAGCAGCGCGAATGCGATCGAACACACGAGCATCGACAGGAACAGCGCCAGCCCATCGTTGATCACGCCGGTCGGATCGTAGTGGATCACGTTGTCCGGACCCGCGAGGAAGCAAAAGAAAATGCAGTAACCCACGCCGTAGCCGGCCAGCTTTGGGCGCGTCGTCATGAATACGCCGAGCAGCAGGAACGGCGCGAGCGCAACGCAAAGCAGCGGAAAACCGTCGACGCGCGGATACAGCCCGAATACGACAATCATCCCCATCAGCGACGACAGGAGCGTGCCGCCCGCCATCTGAAATGCCATGCGGGTAGGGTTCGGCGATGTGGACGCCAGAGCACAGGTCGCCGCGCCGACCGGCAGCAGCGTGACGCCGCTCGGCCACGCGCTCGCGATCCAGAACACGCCCAGCAGCGCGATCACGATCGTCGCGCGCATGCCGGCGACCCCTGCAAACAATGCGTTGGTCCGCGGCTCATAGCGGTCGATCCAGCGCTCGCGCTCGTGCGTATCGCTCGCCAGCGAGGCATACGTGGCCGCATACGCGTGCAGATCGTCGATGAAGCGGTAGAGCAGTTCGGCGGCGGTGTCGAAATCGAGCAGCGGCACGTCGGGGCGGGCTTCCAGCGCTTCGCGCGTTGCCCGCAGCCGGTTGGGCAACTCGGTCTTGTAGGTTTCCAGTTGTTCGGTCACGCGCACGGCATCGGCGGCGGTCAGAACCGGTTCGCCGGATTTGTCGAGGAGTGGCGCGATCTCCTTGAAGTACGGTTCGATGGCTTCGATAGCGGCAGACGCGCCGGCCTCATGCAGCCGGTTCATCAACTGATGCAAGGCGTGAAAGCGCGTCGATGCAGTCATGAACTCGCTGTTCAGGCGCGACAGGCGGCCGCCTCTCATCCGCGAGGCCGGGGTTTCGAACACGGCGACGCTGCGGATCGCTTCGAAGCCCACGATGTCTGCGACAAAGCGTGCGTTGGTGGCCTCGATCTGCGCGCGATCGACCTGGCCCGACAGCGACGCCGAAACGTATTCGACGAACGCACTAAAACGGCCGCGTATGGTGGTGCGCATCTGTTCGCCGGTGAATTGCGGGAACACCAGACCGCTGACTGCGCCGGAACAGACAATGCCGACCACGATTTCCGCGACGCGCGTCGTTGCGGAAATGAACGCGCCGTCTGGATGTTGTGCCGCCGGAAAGCCGATCAACGCGGCGGTGTAGCCGGCCAGCACGAAGCCATACGTGCGGAAATTTCGGTTGCGCGCGGCACCCGCGGTACAGATGCCGACCCAGATCGCCGTCGACGCGATGAAGAGTTCCGGCTGCTGCGCAAACCGGCCGATCAGCGCCAGCATGACGACGAGCCCGACCACCGTGCCGCAGATCCGGTAGAAGCTCTTCGCGAACACCATGCCGCTTTGCGGTTGCATCACGATGAAGACGGTCGTCATCGCGGTACGCGGTTGCGGCAGGTCGAGTTTCATCGCTACGTATAGCGAAAGAAACGCGGCAGCCAGCGCCTTGAAGATATAGATCCAGGTCAGGCCGTCGGTGCGGGCCCAATCGGCGGCGGCCGCGTAGAAGGCCGTCAAAGTGAGTGGCTGGCGCGGGGCTGAGGAGGGGGAGGTGGACATGATTCGCGGCCCTTACTGCACAGTGGGCGCGTAGGCCGAGGCTTGACCGCCAGTCATTGCGTTGGCGGTCGGCGGCGCCGCCGTCGCCGTTTTGCCCTTCCCATGCGCCGGCAGCGTTTCATCCGTCTTCGGGCCGTCAGCCGGATCGGCGAGGCCGCCACCGAGCGCCGTCATCAGA